>JBBACY010000004.1:0-118063 GCA_041656735.1 Bacteroidales bacterium
TACCCTTCCATTATTGAATAGCGAATATCGAACACCGAATAATAAATATAGAATATCGAAGGTTGGATAACACAGATCTTTTGCTTCGGCGCAATGACTTCTCGTATTCCCTTACCTCGAAATTCATTATTCGAAATTCATCATTCATGATTTAATGTTTGGTTTTACCTTCGACTTCCCTCAGGGCAGACAGCTCAAGGTGACCGTCGAATCCGAAGGATTCAAATGTTTATAGAACGACAAATTAACGGAAGGTATTCGACCTCATCGAGGTCGTATAGCATAGCGAATGATAAAAGCTATAAACATATAACCCCTAGGGGGTTAAACAAATACATACCGACCAATTAGGTGATATACCCTTCCATTATTGAATAGCGAATATCGAACACCGAATAATAAATATAGAATATCGAAGGTTGGATAACACAGATCTTTTGCTTCGGCGCAATGACTTCTCGTATTCCCTTACCTCGAAATTCATTATTCGAAATTCATCATTCATGATTTAATGTTTGGTTTTACCTTCGACTTCCCTCAGGGCAGACAGCTCAAGGTGACCGTCGAATCCGAAGGATTCAAATGTTTATAGAACGACAAATTAACGGAAGGTATTCGACCTCATCGAGGTCGTATAGCATAGCGAATGATAAAAGCTATAAACATATAACCCCTAGGGGGTTAAACAAATACATACCGACCAATTAGGTGATATACCCTTCCATTATTGAATAGCGAATATCGAACACCGAATAATAAATATCGAATATCGAAGGTTGGATAACGCAAATCTTTTGCTTTGGCGTAACGATTTCTCGTATTCCCTTACTTCGAAATTCATTATTCGAAATTCATCATTCATGATTTAATGTTTGGTTTTACCTTTGAATGCTCAGGGTGACGGTCAGCCTGAGCGAACAAACGAATCCGAAGGATTCAAATGTTTATAGAACGACGAATTAGCGGAAGGTATTCGACCTCAACCAGGTCGTATAGCATAGCAAAATGATAAAAGCTATAAACATATAACCCCTTCGGGGTTAAACAAATACGTAACAATCAATTAGATAGTATACCCTTCCATTATTGAATAGTGAATATCGAACACCGAATAATAAATATAGAATATCGAAGGTTGGATAACACAGATCTTTTGCTTTGGCGCAATGACCTCTCGTATTACATTACTTCGAAATTCATTATTCGAAATTCATCATTCATGATTTAATGTTTGGTTTTACCTTTGAATGCTCAGGGTGACGGTCAGCCTGAGCAAACAAACGAATCCGAAGGATCCGAATGTTTATAGAACGACAAATTAACGGAAGGTATTCGACCTCATCGAGGTCGTATAGCATAGCAAAATGGTAAAAGCTATAAACATATAACCCCTTCGGGGTTAAACAAATACGTAACAATCAATTAGATAGTATACCCTTCCATTATTGAATATCGAATATCGAAGGTTGGATAACGCAAATCTTTTGCTTTGGCGCAATGACCTCTCGTATTACATTACTTCGAAATTCATTATTCGAAATTCATCATTGAATATTGTTTAGTTAAAATATTGTTTTCTATTCAATTATAGCCGTCCTCTTCGATGCCTTTCAACTTCGCTAAACGATATTGATTTCTATCAGAGTATTTCGCCACGAAGTGGCAGCTTAATTTAGCCCAAGGCAACGCCTTGGGTAATAATACAAAAGTAAAAATGTCGCCCTGTAAGGGCAGGTTAAGATGCCCCGTTTCTCAGGATGAAATTAGGCTGGGATAATTATACTTACCTGCCTCAACCTCAGCCCTATAAAGTTTTTTAATCTGCCCTTACAGGGCGAAATACCGCTATAATACAACGAACCCGAGGCGTTGCCTCGGGCTACAATAAGTTGGGCTTTCAGCCCGAGTAAGCATTCCTATTTAAATGTCATTAAGTTATGGCTCTGAGGATCGTCTTTCCACACTCGCAACCCGTAACTCAAAACTCGTAACACGCAACCCTCTCAACCTCAACCTTTAACAGTAATCAGTAGGCTATCGTCTTTCCACACTCGCAACCCGTAACTCAAAACTCGTAACTCGCAACCCTCTCAACCTCATCCTCAACCTTGCTGTTAGCTCTTGGCTTGTATTTAATATTTCGGTGCTCTGCACCTTGAATTTTGCATCAATATTTGGAGTCAACAAATATTTCGGTGCTCTGCACCTTATCCATTGGTTTTTAACCCATAACTCAAAACCCGTAACTCGCAACTGGTAACTCACAACTTATCAATTCTCACTACTCACTACTCCTTTTTTTCGAATTTACATTACAAAAAATGCCTCTCCAAAACTAGTTGTATTTACAAAATGTTGTCTATCAGCACTATTAGCATAAATTATGCGCAAATAATCCTATTTACATCAATTGTTAATGCGCAAAAAATGCTAAATATTGCGCAAATAATACAGGTTATATTTTCTTAACCACCTTATATTTGAATATTATTTAGCAAATAAAAAAGACAATAGAAACAATTGTACTTACTTCAATTAATTAAACAACCACCAAGTATAAGTTTATTCAGAGAAATAAACGCTAACTATTTACTAAAAAAAATGTATTGAATCTATAATAATTGTAACTTGGTTCTTAAAACAAGCAAAACAAACTTTACTTAAATAACATTGAAACAAAATTTAACTAAATCCTATAAATTATGAAAAGAGTAATACTCACAATTCTACTATCGAGTTTAGGATTAGTGGCAACCCTTGCACAAAGCCAACTCGGAATGAATTACCAAGCTGTAATTCGCGATGCTGAAGGTAAAATAATTGCCGATAAAGAGGTTGGTATTCAGGTTAGCATTCTGAAAGAAAGCACTAATGGAACAGCAGTTTATACCGAAGCCTTTAAGCCAAAAACTAACCAGTTCGGGCTAATAAACTTGATTATCGGTAAAGATCAAGCTAAAAGTGGCGAATACTCTAGCATCGATTGGTCAGCCGCCAACTATTTCTTAAAAATTGAACTCGATGCGGAGGGAGGAACAACCTACAAGGAAATGGGTACGAGTCAACTTCTGTCTGTACCTTACGCAAACTACGCATTCAATAGCGCCTCATCATGGGAAGATGCTGAGGCAAATGTTTCAACCAAAAATAAAGTTAAGGTAATTTCCGATGGAAAAAATCCTGAAGCACCTCTTCTCGAGGTTGTAAACGCTAAGGGTGAAACAATATTTGCGGTTTACGAGAATGGGGTAAAAATTATTTTAGACGAAGAAACTGGGGGAGAAAAAACCCGAGGCGGATTCGCCATATCGGGCCGTACTACCACAAAAGGAGAAGAGGCTGATATATTAACTGTTACGCCTAGCCTAACGCAAGTTTTTGTTTCCGAAACCTCAACCAAAACCCGAGGCGGTTTCGCCATTAGTGGCCGAACTACCACCAAAGGAACTAAAGAGTTGATCAACGTTACCCCAAACGAAACAACAATTTATGTTGACGAACCCACGGCAAAAACCCGTGGCGGATTTGCCATATCGGGACGTACTACCACCAAGGCAGGTGGCGAAATCCTTTTGATTACCCCTAGCCTAACCCAGTTCTACGTTGATGAGAACACAACCAAAACCCGCGGCGGGTTCGCCATTTCGGGTCGGACTACCACCAAGGCGCCAGTTGACCTGCTAAACATAACACCCGAACTAACCCAGTTCTACGTTGATGAGAACACAACCAAAACCCGCGGCGGGTTCGCCATTTCGGGTCGGACTACCACCAAGGCAACGGTTGATCTACTAAACATAACTCCCGAACTTACCCAGTTCTACGTTGATGAGAACACGACCAAAACCCGAGGCGGATTTGCCATTTCGGGCCGAACTACAACCAAAGAGGGAGAAGCCGACATTTTAACCGTTACACCCAAGCTAACACAGGTTTTTGTTGAGGAATCAACAGACAAAACCCGAGGCGGTTTCGCCATTAGTGGTCGCACAACAACTAAAGAATCAGGCATATACGATGTGTTAACCGTTCTTCCAGAGCGTACCGACATTTACGTTAAACCTTCGCCCAGCAAGAACAGCCTACCCATAGGGTTTGGTGTACATGGTCTTACCGACAACACGTTAGAGTCAACCGAACTTTTCTCTATTTCTAACGCAGGAACATACGTAGCAACTCCAATGGCTGTTAGTTTGAACGTAACAACAGGTATTATAATAGATATAACACAAACATCGGCTATGGGAGGCGGAAAAGTTGCTGACGCTTGCTGCGTTACCAATTTAACGGGAATAACAAGCGGTATAGTTTACCATATCGATAATAAACTACTAACCGTAGAGGAGGCTAGCAACTTGACCCCAGATGTGGGAGGGGTTATTTCAGCCGGAGGATCTGATGATTTCAGCGGCCTACAAATGCTAAACCTAAAACCAGGCACCAAGTACAAGGTTAGGGCATTTGCAACCGATGCCGATGGCCTAACTGGCTATGGTTTACCCAGAGAGTTTACAACCCTACCCGCATCCAAACTAACCATAAATGTTTACGATGGAAGTAGTCAAGCACAACCACCACTTAATTCTACCGTAACACTATGGAAACAAGATGCTCAAGAACCAGAATCTATAAGTACAAATAAAAGCACACACACGTTTACACTCTCGAAGGATTTAATTTACACATACAAGGTAGAAGCCGATGAATATAAATCTCATATAGAGCCCGAAATTCAGCTGTCGAGCAATCAAGCAAAAAATATTATTCTTACTAAAGCAGAAACCGGCAAGGTAAAAGTTAAATTTACGGCTAAAAACCAGTACGGAGATTTTGTGAACCGTGCTGAAATTAGACTGGGCTACAGTATTAACGACATTACCAATAATCTAGGTGAAGCGATATTCTACGTTGACCAACAAGAAAGTATTGAGTACGTTGTTGATGTTCCCATAGGTTATGACCAGTACACTGGAAACACTAATTACACAGTAAATGCAGGGGAAAATAATATCCCGATAACTTTGCAGAAACAGCACAAGGTTACATTTAATGTAAAAGACCACAATGGCATACCAGCTGAACAGACATATGTTACCCTAACAAAAGAAGGATATGATAACGAATTCTTCATTGAGATAACAAACGGAATTGGCAAAGTTTTCTTGCCTTACGATGCTGCTGGAGATGGAAAATGGAATTACGTAGTAACTGCCGAAACCTTCGTCGATGTAAAAGGAGAAATAACAGTTAATAAAGCTAAAGATGAAGACCTTATTGTAAATGTTCGTCTTCTTGCACCTGTTAAAGAGTATACTGTTAAGTTCATAATTTTAGATGTTGAGGGTAACCCACTTAATGGTGCAAGGGTTGTGCTAAGTAACCTTCCTGACCTTTATAATGGACAAGATATAACCGACGCGGATGGCCTAGTTACTTTCACAAAAGTACTTGCTCCAGATGGACCTGATAGACAGTATAAATTAACTGTTTTTGATTATGGAGGATACGACTTTACTTCAGATCAAGATTTTCACGAAAATATGGTTTCTGAAAAAGAAGACGATCCAATCGGAACGCTTACTATTACGCTTACTATTACAATACAAGGTGTATAACTATGAAACACAACACCATAAAATACGAAGCCTTAAGGGTAATGCTAACGGTTGCAATTACTACCCTAAGCATTACTCTGTGGGCACAACAGGCGGTAGTATCTGGTGGCGAGTACCACAAGAGCGATGCCGGCTCAATAAGCTGGAGTCTTGGCGAAACGGCAATAAGTACACTTAAAACAAGCGAGTACATTATTACCCAGGGGCAGCAGCAGAGTATGCTTACAGTAACAACTATTGGTACAGACCCCGGCTCAATTAGCATAACAGCCTACCCAAACCCAACTAGCAACTATATATTTATTGAGGTTGTTGGTGAGATAACAAACCTTAAGTACGAGGTTTACACCGTGAATGGGCTAAATATTGCAGGAAAACCCTTCGATAGCAATCCGCAAAAGATTGCGTTCGGGCAGCTAAATTCAGGAGTTTACCTAATTAGGATACAACGGGATAACCAAACCATTAAAACCCTTAGGGTGGTTAAAGATTAAGAGGATAAAAAAAGAGAGGCGGCCATTGGCCGCCTCCCTTTTTTTACATAAATGTTAACCAAAAATTATTCGTAGCATTTGCTATATTTGCAGAAACATGCAGATAATTTATGCTTAAAATAGCAGTCGATTTTGATGGTACCATTGTTGAGAACAAGTTTCCCCTAATTGGGAAACCAAAACTTTTTGCTTTTGAAACGCTTAAAGCCATGCAGGACAAAGGGATACTATTAATACTATGGACCGTACGAAAAGGCGAGGAGCTAAATAATGCGGTTGAGTTTTGCCGTAGCAATGGCATTACTTTTTACGCTGTTAACGCAAACTACCCCGAAGAGCAACACGATGAGGATGTTTCTCGTAAAATTGAAGCCGACATATTTATCGACGATCGCAACATAGGTGGATTTATGGGCTGGAGCAATGTATGGCAAGAACTTTTTCCTGAGGAAGCAATTATTCAACAAGAACATAGAGCTATTAGTCAACTGAAAAAAAAATCGATATGGAAAAGATTAATCAGAGGCTAAGTATTAACAATATATCTTTTTAATGAAAACGGTAAAACTTATCCCAATAGTGGTTTTTGTACTACTAATTAGCGCCTGTAACAGTTCTAAAACGAACAATAGAACCACACCCGAAACACAAACTCAAAAAAGGGTAAGCCTGGTAAAAATTGTATACCCCACCAACGGTGAGCTATTTACCCAAGGCGAGCCTATTGAACTGTCCATAAAACAAATTAACGACACAATTACCCTCGATTCGGTTATTCTATATGTAAACAATAACCGCATGGGTGCCACCAAAGCACTAACGGAAAGTATAGAAACACACACACTAAAGTTGGGAAAACACCAGCTAAAAGCCACAGCTTGGCTTAATGGAGAAAAACAAACCGCATCGGTAGGTGTTAAGCTAAAAGCAAACGCCTCTCCAAAAAAGTACAAATACAGTATTGTAAATACGTTTCCGCATGACATGGAAGCCTATACGCAGGGACTATTTTACCACAAGGGTCATCTTATTGAGAGTACGGGTCAAAACGGCATGTCGAGCCTCCGTCGAATTGAGATAGAAACAGGAAAAGTAATTCAGAGTGTAAACCTCGAAAGACAATACTTTGGTGAAGGGACAACGATTTACGATAACGAAATATACCAAATTACATGGACCTCACGCAAAGGGTTTGTTTACGAACCCGAAACATTTAACCTTATTCGAACCTTCGACTACCCAACGCAAGGATGGGGTTTAACAACCCTAAACAACAAGCTTGTAATGAGCGATGGATCCAACACGCTGTATTTTCTCGAGCCAAAATCGTTTGCCGAAATTAGCCGAATTGAGGTTTACAACAACATAGGACCCGTTAACCAGCTTAACGAGCTTGAGTATATTAACGGCAAAATTTACGCTAATGTATACCTCACTGATTTGGTGGTAATAATTAACCCAGAAACGGGTATGGTTGAGGGCGAAATTGACCTATCGACCCTGCTAAACCCAAACGACAGGCATAAAAATATTGATGTGCTAAACGGTATAGCATGGGATAAGCAGAACAACAGGCTTTTTGTTACCGGAAAAAACTGGCCCAAACTATTTGAAATTACCATTAAATAGGCCTAGACCTAGCGGCTAACTGTACATTAAACTATAGGGACGCTCAACTTTTCGTTCAAATTCAGAGAGGTGAATCAATCCGTTGGCTCTAAAAACTTCATGCCCATCAGCATAAAAAACAATCCCTGGTATGGAGAGCATTCGGAGTTGAGCTGCCAGCTCACGATTAACATCGGCATCTAAAAAAACTAGTTTCACCTTCGGAAACTTATTCTCCATAAGTTCCTTTATCTTCGGCTCTAGAGTACGACATACTCCACAATCATTACCCGACAAGTATAATAAAACCGAATCGTGCTGTGCAACTAATTCGTCCCAAAGTTGTTTGCTGAAAATCATAGCTATTTATTTACAGGCACTAACATCCGAAACAAAGATTTGTTTTAGCGAATTATCAAACCCGTAAAAAACATTCGCCCTGGGTCGTTTCTATTAAGTTACCCGTTTTACGTATCATAAAAAAGATGGCATAAAAACACCTACCTATTCCTGTTTAACTAACTTTACAGGCCCTATTAAACCCGAACTAACCAAGGGAGATGTTTTAGTGAAATAGTTCCATGTTGTAAAACAATACCTGCCTTTTGAAGGGCGAGGTTGATTTAAATAAGAAAACTCAAACCTTAGGCAAATATTAGCTAAAAGTAGCATGAGACAAAAATAAAGCAATTTGTAAAAAAAAGTTTTGTAAACTAAGAACGAAATTGCGAACCGTTATGCTAAGGCTAAAAACGTGTTCGAGCGTTGTGCATAGCTACAATCACAAAACATCAAACCTACCATAACCCTCACACCAACAACAACACAAGAGTACAGAAACCTAATGCAAATAAAATAAAGCGAAGAATAATCTAAAGTCCGAAATTGCAGATATGATAGAAACCATACCAAAGTAACTCACTAAAATGAATCCTTCATAACAATAAAGACTAAGTTGGTGCAGTTTTTGTTAATGTAATTTTCTTCATAAAAAAAGTAATTACCCTAATCGCATCTATTTACCAACTCAAAACCTAATGTACAAAAAAATAATCTTAAAAACTTTGCTGTTTACCTGTCTGTTTATTGCAAAAGCAGCCGTGTCACAAGAACGGCATACCATTAGCGGTTATATATACGAAAAAGGTAGTCGCGAAACTATGCCAGGAGTTAACGTATTTATACCCGGCACCACAACAGGAACGGCCTCAAACACCTACGGATTTTACTCGCTAAGGCTCCCAGCTGGCGAATACGAAGTTGTGTTCTCGTTTGTTGGATACCAACCTAGATTTTTTTCAATTAAACTCGACAAGGATATCCCTCTGGAAGTTGAACTAGACCCAACTATCGAAATTGAGGCCGTTGAGGTACGAGCCGAAATGCCAAAACAATCGAGCCGCAGTTCACAAATGAGCGTGATGGAACTACCTATACAACAAATGAAAGCGGTTCCATCGCTTTTAGGAGAAAAGGATGCACTTAAAGTTATACAGCTAATGCCAGGGGTGCAAAAAGGAAGCGAAGGTACCAGCGGACTATATGTTCGTGGAGGCGGGCCGGACCAAAACCTTATTATTCTTGATGATGCCACAGTTTACAATGCGTACCATCTATTTGGGTTTTTCTCACTCTTTAACGGCGACGCCCTCAAAAGCCTTGAACTTACCAAGGGCGGCTTCCCCGCTCGTTATGGCGGACGACTCTCCTCCGTTCTGGAGATTGTGATGAAGGATGGAAATAAGGAGAAGATATCGGGCGAAGCTGGCATCGGGGTCATCTCATCTCGGTTAGTACTCGAGGGACCAATTGTAAAAGACAAAGCATCGTTTATAATCTCGGGACGCAGAACCTACTACGATATTTTGGCTCGCCCATTTATGCCCGATGACATAAAGTTAGGTCTGTTTTTTTACGATCTAACGGCAAAAGCCAACTGGGAAATTAATCGTAAGAATAAACTATTCCTAAGTGGATACTTTGGTAAAGATAAGTTCTCTGGCCAAGAAAGGGAAACTAACAGCGCCATTGAAGCTGGAATGTTTTGGGACAATGCCACATCGACCATACGATGGAACCATATATTTAAAAGTAACCTTTTCTCAAACCTCTCGCTAATATTAAGTAACTATCGCCTTAAAATTACGACCAAAGAAAAATACGATGGAAACACTTTCGAGTTAAGCTACCGATCAGGAATACGTGACGTAGGTGCAAAATACGATTTCACATGGATGCCCCTACCCTCGCATACTATTCGATTTGGCCTTAACTCCATATGGCACAGTTTTAACCCCAGCGCCGTTATACTTAAAGACACATACACTAATGATTTTATACGTGAAGTAAATACCATAAACACGTATGAATCGGGCATTTATCTTGAAGATGAAGTAAAAATATTTGACAGGGGGATTATTAATGCTGGGTTACGACTCTCGCACCACTTTCACGCTGGCACTTCGAACTTATCGCTAGAACCACGTATATCGGGTAGTCTTTTCCTCACAAAAACATTATCGGCAAAAGCTTCATACGCACATATGAACCAGCATATACACTTGCTTAGCAACACAGGAATTGGGCTTCCGACCGACCTATGGGTTCCAGCCACCAAATTTGCGCCATCGCAGGATAGTCGGCAAGTGGCTGCTGGGTTTGTCAAAGACCTGAGGGATATATCCACAACCCTTTCGCTTGAAGGGTATTACAAAGAATCGAAAAACGTTATTGCCTACCGCGAAGGGGCCAGCTTTTTAATGTTTGACGACCCCACCGGCGCTACCGAAATAAAATGGGAAGATAACGTTACAAGCGGTACTAGTTTGTCTTACGGAGCAGAACTACTAGCTCATAAAAAAAGCGGACGCTTCTCTGGTTGGGTTGGCTATACCCTATCATGGACCCAACACCAATTCGACGAAATAAACAACGGAAAACCATTCTGGGCTAGATACGACCGCCGGCATGATATATCTGTTGTAGGTATTTTCGAAATAAGTGAAGGCATAACCATTTCGGGCACATGGGTTTACGGTACAGGCAATGCAATAACCTTACCGCTGGCTATATATCCTATAAGAGAAAACGCACCAAGTGCGAACAATTTGTGGGATGGAAACATACAAGATTACGGTGAAAAAAACGGCTTCAGAATGGCACCATACCATAGGCTCGACCTAAGTGTTCAACTTCACAAAAAACTAAAGAGTTACGAAAGAACATGGGAGTTTGGAGTGTACAATGCCTATAACCGTCAAAATCCTTTCGTATATTTTGTTGATGAAAATGCGTCGTACAACCAGGAAACCGGCGAGTACACCTACACCAGCAAACTAAAACAAGTAAGTCTATTCCAATTTATTCCATCTGTATCATGGTCAATTAAATTTTAATTTTATGAACATAATAAATAGCAAAACAATAAAATATATTGCAATTGCACTAGCTGCAACCATGCATTATAGCTGCATCAAGGAGGTTGAAAACCTAAACCTACCCAACACCCAACCCAAACTTGTGGTGCAATCATTTATTTCTCCAGGCGATTCGATAATAGCAACAGTTTACGCATCGAAACCTATAAACTACAACATTACAGGTACGCACTACTCCACATTCGATACAATAAAAACAGCCACTGTTACCCTCACCAATTTAACCAACGGCAGTAGTACCACGATACCCTTTGATACCGATAAAAAAAAGTACATACTTCATCCCCTCGACTTTACCATTGAAAAAGGAATCGAGTACGAGCTTAACGTTACAGCAAATAAATTTAATCCAATAACAACCCGAACAACCGTACCAACAGGATTAGCCTCAGTCACTATCAGCAAAATTGACACTACTCGTGGTAGTCAATTTGAGAGCTCAGTAATAAGAATTAACGGTTTTTTTAACGACCCAGCCAACGAGGTAAACTTTTATCAATTTTCAAGTTACATAATAAATGAATATTTCTCGGGAGAAGGGTATGAAATTATGTATTCGACTTACAATAGCACCTATGTTACCGACAATAATCACAATGGAGGGAATGTGGTTTTTAAGCATGAAACCCACTATTGGGAAAACGAAACTGTAAACGGATTTAACAATACTAACACCCTGATACTATATATGTATGAGGTTGACGAACATTACTATCGTTTTCATAAATCGCTCGAAACTATTAGCGATATAATGGATAATCCGTTCACCGAATCGGCTCATCTATATTCAAACATTGAAGGAGGCTTGGGCGTATTTGCCTCTTTCGTTAGGGTAGAACAAACTAGTACGAAGGAATAAAATCTAACCTTTTTACAGCATATGAGCCATACTTAACGACAAAAAACAAACATCTTAACCAATATATATTATTTGCTTTTTAGCTAATAAACAGCTAGTTTTGCATATTATTAGCATCTCCTATAAATGGAGAAAACAATCTGCCGTTTAAATATTTATATCGCCACCAATACATATAACAACAACACAGTAAATGGAATACAACACCCAGCTTAAATCGCTAGCACTACCCGAGTACGGAAGACATATACAAACTATGGTTAATCAACTTATGGAGATTGACAACCCCGAGGAACGAAACAAAATGGCAAAATCCATAATTGCGGTTATGGGAAATATGAACCCGCATCTACGCGACATTAATGATTTTAAGCATAAGCTTTGGGATCATCTTCACATAATGGCAAATTTTAATCTCGAAATCGATTCGCCATACCCTAAGCCTGAAGCCTCGGTTATATACGAAAAGCCACAGAGAGTCCCATATCCTGGGCACCCAATTAAGCGTAAGCACTATGGCAGATCTATCACACTTATGATAGAAAAAGCCATTGAGATGGAAAATGAAGAGCAAAAAGAGGAACTTACGCGCCTAATTGCAAACCATATGAAAAAGTCGTACCTAATTTGGAATACGGATTCCGTTTCTGACGACGATATTCTTCGAGATATGAAAGAGTTAAGTAATGGAAAACTCCTACCATCACCAAGTTTTAAGTTTAACGAGATACGCGAAAGCACCCCCCAAAAACCACGCAAAAAGTTTCAATCGCGAAAAAAATAGCGGACAACATGGCAAGTTTCGAAATTACCGGAGGTAAAACCCTTAAAGGAGAGATTACCCCACAAGGAGCAAAAAACGAGGCGCTTCAAATTATTTGTGCAGTACTTTTAACCCCACAAGAGGTTACCATAAAAAACATTCCCAACATCAGGGACGTAAACAAGCTTATTGAGCTTCTTGCTTCAATAGGGGTTGAGGTAAACAGAATATCACCATCAACCTGCACATTTAAAGCTGAGAACGTCGACCTAGACTACCTAAAAACCAATGAATTTAAAGAAAAGGCAGCAGCCTTAAGGGGTTCAATAATGATTGTAGGCCCAATGCTTGGCCGTTTTGGCGTTGGGTACATCCCACAACCTGGAGGTGATAAAATTGGACGACGCCGAGTTGACACACACTTCATTGGCTTCCAAAAACTAGGCGCCACCTTTACCTTTAACGCGAAGGAAAAATTTTATGAGGTTAAGGGCAAGAACCTAAAAGGCGCATATATGCTACTCGATGAAGCTTCGGTTACCGGGACAGCTAATATTGTTATGGCGGCAGTACTTACTCCTGGCAAAACTACCATATTTAATGCAGCATGCGAACCCTACCTTCAGCAACTTTGCAAAATGCTTTGCCGAATGGGTGCTAAAATAAGCGGAATAGGGTCAAACCTACTTACCATTGAAGGAGTTGACTCACTTGGCGGAACCGAGCACACCATACTTCCCGATATGATTGAGGTTGGCTCATTTATCGGTCTAGCGGCTATGACTCGCAGTAGTATAACCATAAAAAATGTTTCGTACGACGATCTGGGTATTATACCTAACTCTTTCCGTCGACTAGGCATAAAGTTCAATCGGGTTGGCGACGATATTGTAGTTGCCCAACAGGATAACTACGAGATTGAATCATTTATTGATGGTTCAATAATGACAATAGCCGATGCACCATGGCCCGGGCTCACACCCGACCTACTTAGCGTTTTACTTGTAGTAGCTACGCAGGCAAAGGGTGCAGTTCTTATTCATCAAAAAATGTTCGAGAGCCGTCTGTTCTTTGTTGATAAGCTAATTGATATGGGTGCTCAAATAATACTTTGCGACCCCCACCGTGCCACAGTTATTGGGCACAACCACCAAATAAAACTAAGGGCAACCTCTATGGTATCACCCGATATTAGGGCTGGTGTTGCACTTCTTATTGCTGCCCTTTCTGCCGACGGAACAAGCGTTATACATAACATTGAGCAAATTGACCGCGGTTACCAAAACATTGAAGAACGATTAAATGTTTTGGGAGCGCAAATAGTGAGAAGAGATTAACGGCTTACCAGTAATCATATTTAGTTAAACTGTGCCAAATTGACTGTATTTTCTAATTGGCAAGTCTTTTGCTTTGCTTCTGTGTTAACCAGAAAATTTTAAAAATAGATATGAGCAAGAAAATATCTTCGAAAGAAAAAGAGGATGCGACCAAAAAGGTTGAGCATACCGAGGGGATGCAACAAGAGGCAAGCCCTACCAAAGAAAAAATAGAGGAAAACGGAGCGGAATGCGAAGAGGGAGAACAGCCCGTTGCAATTGAGGTTGACCCAATTGACGAGCTACAAAATCAACTTAACGAATCGAAAGATAAGTACATTAGGCTATCTGCCGAGTTCGACAATTTCCGAAAGCGAACCCTACGCGAAAAGATGGATCTGATGAAGTATGCTTCAGAGGATGTTATAAAAGGCATACTACCCCTTATTGACGATTTTGAACGTGCAATTACGCATAGCGAAACCGCTTCCGATATTGAAGCAATGAAACAGGGCCTCGTTCTTATCCATGGAAAATTTTTGGACTTTCTAAAGAATAATGGTGTAAAGGAAATTGAGGCAATGGAGCAGGAACTTGATACAGATAAGCACGATGCAGTAACCAAGACTCCAGCACCCAAAGATAAACTCAAGGGCAAAATAGTTGATGTTGTACAAAAGGGTTATATGCTGAACGATAAAGTAATTCGTTTCTCAAAAGTTGTAATTGGTGAGTAAGAAAACAGATAAGTTATAGATGTCAAAAAGAGATTATTACGAAGTATTAGGCGTATCAAAAAGCGCCACCAAGGATGAGATAAAAAAGGCTTACCGAAAAATGGCCATAAAGTATCATCCTGACAAAAATCCAGGCGATAATACGTCCGAAGACAAGTTTAAAGAAGCTGCCGAAGCTTACGAAGTGCTTGCCGACGATAATAAACGTGGACGTTACGACCAGTTTGGCCATGCCGGAATGAATGGTGGAAGGGGTGGATACAGCGGTGGTGGTATGACCATGGATGATATATTTAGTCAATTTGGCGATATTTTTGGCGGACACTTTGGCAGTTCGTTTGGCGGGTTTGGTGGCGGACGTAGCACCTCACGAAGAGTGGCAAGAGGCTCGGACCTTAGGGTTAAGGTTAAGCTTAACCTGCAGGACATTGCCAATGGAGTTGAGAAAAAGATTAAGGTTAACAAGTATGTTAATTGTAATTCTTGCTCTGGAACAGGCGCCGCCGATGGTTCGTCGCACTCAACCTGCTCAACTTGTAGAGGTTCTGGTTATGTAGCACGTGTTACCAACACGCTGCTTGGCCAAATGCAAACCACATCGCCATGCCCAACATGTAATGGCGAAGGAAAAATAATAACCAACAAATGTACTAGCTGCTCGGGCGAAGGGGTTGTTCGCGATGCGGAGGTTATAACAATAAAAATACCTGCCGGCGTAGCCGAAGGTATGCAAATGTCAGTTTCTGGAAAAGGGAATGCGGCCCGTCGCGGTGGCATTAATGGCGACCTGCTCGTTCTTATTGAAGAGGAGAAGGATCCGAACCTAACTCGCGATGGAAACGATCTTATTTACAGCTTATATCTCAGTTTTCCCGATGCATCGTTGGGTGCTGCGGTTGAAATTCCAACGGTTGACGGCAAGGTGAAAATAAAAATTGAACCTGGTACCCAACCTGGTCGAGTGCTTCGCCTACGAAGTAAAGGTTTACCCGATGTGAATGGGTATGGACGCGGCGACCTACTGGTTAGTATTAATGTATGGGTTCCCAAAACTCTCACAAAAGAAGAAAAAACTACTTTAGAGAAGTTAAATAAATCAGCAAACTTTGTACCTGCTCCAGATTCGAGCGAGAAGAATTTCTTTGAACGGATGCGAAGTTTTTTTGATTAGCTCCAAATAAAAAAACAGGAACACGGATTACTTGCAGGTTTGCAATAATCCGTGTTTCTGCGTTTTTAGCTAAATATTATATTGTACGGCTTATGAAAATCTGCCATATACATTCAAGTTAAACTTAAAAACGTATTTTTGTACCTAATTACAAATATTACTAACTGCTTTACGTGAAACCCATCGACCCAAACGAACTATTTACAATTACTGCTGGTAACCCAATAATCGACGTTAGAACTCCCGCCGAATTTGCCGCAGGCAATATTCCTGGTGCCATTAACATACCACTCTTTACCAACGACGAGCGAGCCGAAGTAGGTACTCTATACAAGCAGGTAAGTCAAAGGAGTGCCTTTCTTCGAGCGCTTGATATTGTTGGTCCCAAAATGTCGGAACTGGTAAAGCAAGCCAGTGCAATTAAATATAACGACAAACTAATAATACAATGCTGGCGTGGGGGTATGCGCTCAGAATCGGTTGCTTGGCTACTGAATACTGCTGGCATTCCGGCCACAAAGGTTGTGGGGGGTTACAAAGGATTTCGCCGGTATGCTGCCTCGATTATTAATAAGTATTGGAAATTTAGGGTTATAACTGCCTGCACTGGCAGCGGAAAAACAGAACTACTACTAAAGTTAAAAGAGATGGGTGAGCAAACAATTGATTTGGAAGGGCTTGCCAATCATAAGGGTTCGGTTTTTGGCGGTATGGGACACACACCACAACCTACCACCGAACAATTTGAGAACGACCTGTTTTGGGCCATCAAGGACTTTGATGTAAACCGAACCATTTGGGTAGAAGATGAGTCGGCTTGCATTGGCCATGTTTATGTTCCTCAAGAATTTTATAAACGAATGCACTTTAGCCCATTAGTTAAGTTCGATTTGGCAACAGACGACCGCATTGAAAGATTGGTTAGCGAGTATGCTCAATTTGACAAGGATGGATTAGCTCATGCTATAGGCAAAATAACCAAGCGGCTGGGTAACGATAACGCAAAGTTGGCAATTGAGGCCATTGATGATGGCAACTTTCATAAGGCGTCGCGAATTCTTTTACAGTACTACGATAAAGCATACAACCACAGCGTTGAGGAGCGTCGAAAACTGGTTGAGTTCGAAAAAAGCTATGAGCATTTTAATGCCGAAGCAATAGCAATGGATATTCTAGAAGCGTTAAAAACAGCCTAAATATCGCACCATCCGCTGTGTCAGAATACCTATGGCAAACTATTTAATAGAAAGTTTCTAGAAGTCTTGTTACATAATGTAAAAACAAAACCCACAGCATAAAAAATGCGGAGTAATGAGAACCACAACCCCGCATTGATAAAGCGAATACAATAAGTTTATGCTATTAGAATCCTAAACCAAACTTGCCCCAATACTCCTCCTCCAGCTCTTTCCACCGCAGCATGGTTGCACCTGTAAAATCACGGGTGTAACGGGTAAGTAGTCGCTGAGCGGCTTCATTCTGCCCTGCTTGGGTTAACCTCTTCACCTCATTTTCCAAAAACACTAGCTCTGTTGAAACTTTACTCTCGAAATGAGCAACTTCTTCCATCATACCCTGTCGAGTATCTTGCCAAGCCACAGTAGCAAGCCTGTTGGCTTTACGGTATTGCCAAATAGCCGCATCGGAGCGGTAACGCTTCTGTCCGCAGTAGTTAAAACTTTCGGGGAGTTCGGTTGTACCCGAAAAAATGGGTACACGTGGGCTCTGTCCTGGGTTATCGAACGAAAACCATGAAACTCCGCCAACGGCATCTGGAAGCCAATCGCGCAGCTGCATTATTTGTGAATAGGAGCACCACGAAACGGCTACGGTTCGATAGAACTCAACGGCATCATTATTAAGGTAATTGTATAGATTTCGGGAATTTGTAGATAGCCATGGCTGTGCTATGGGTGAAATAACAGTATCCACACTAACCACCTCCCGCTTATCATTATATGTTTTATTAATTGTCTTTAAACCTCTGGTCATATCGTACTCAGTTCCCTCATAGGTTTCGCGATAAAGTGCAATCACATCATGAACAGAAACTTTTTGGTCGGGTTTTACCGAGAATGGAAGTTCGTCGGCCTCGTAGCTCAAATTAAGCGATGGAGCAACGGCATTCAACACAAAAAAATCGCGAATAGCAAAAGGCTTTTTACCCGCTCCGTAAACTTGCCAAAACTTGAAAGTTGATTTGCCATCCCAAAAGCCTAACTTTTTTGCCACATCAAACACATTGTCCGAAGCCATAAAATGATTCTTATCCTTTAGGTTTAGTTCGCCAATACGTGGTATATTAGCCGAAATACCCACGTGGTCATCGGGAATACGTTGTGCTGCCCACACGCCGCCTATCTTATCAGATCCCTCGCCAAAAATCTCCATTTGCCAAACCTCCTTGGTGTCGGCAATGGTAATACACTCGCCCCAATCGCCATAGCCATAATCCTTTATAAGATTACCAATAAGTTTTATGGCATCGCGAGCGGTAGAACATCGCTGGAGGGCTATTCGCTGTAATTCTTCAATAAGAAACATTCCATCATCATTTACCAACGCTCTCTTACCAGTTATAGTGGTTTCACCAATGGCAAGCTGCTTTTCGTTCATAGATGGGTAGCCAGTGTTGAAAAAGGTGAATGTTTCCTTAGCTTGGGGTATTACGCCCGCCATTTTCACATTGCGCATATCCCAAGGCGTTTCGGTTTTAAGCAACCCTTTGTATATTGCGGTCACAGTATCTTTTGCAAACACCTGTCCTTTTTCTATGGTAGCCCAAGTGCGGTAACGCCCATCACAAGTGTGACTCGTAATAACAGACCCATCGGTTGAGGCCTTTTTCCCAACTAATATACTTGTACACGACTCACCAAAATAGGGGTCGCTCATCTGATCGAAAATACTTTGCGCTCCTGCATACTGAAACAACGCCAATGAGCAAGCAAGCATTAAACTGAAAATTCTCTTCATAATAAATTAAGGTTATTTAGTTCTTAAATTTGATGTTATGCGAAGTTGAAAAATATATGACAATAATTTAACGCTTAAGTTTAATTACTATGCTGCACGATACAAAAAGCTAGTTGCAGACCTATACCTAAAAAATGAAAATTCTATACATATTGACCGTACAAAAACAAACTCAAAATAACTCAGTACAATTCAGCAATTAGCAATTAGCATATAAGAACTTACGACAATTTACAGCTAAAGACAAACAAAAAAGGTATGATATAAAATATTTTTACCCACGGAATGGGAAACATTAAAAAATACACCTATTTTTGAATGCAAAAATAAATCAATAAATAATACAGCATGAATATTCTTACAACTACTGGCATCGAGAAGCGTTTTGCCAATCATTTAGCCCTCGATGATGTAAGTATTTCTGTTCCTGAGGGAAGTGTTTACGGACTTTTAGGCCCCAATGGTGCAGGAAAAACAACACTAATCCGCATTATTAACCAGATAACTGGCCCAGATAAAGGTGCGATTGAGTTTAACGGACGCCCAATGAAAGCCGAAGACATTTATAGCATTGGATACCTACCCGAAGAACGCGGTTTATACAAAAAGATGAAGGTTGGCGAGCAGGCTCTTTACTTAGCACGCCTCAAAGGTCTTAGTCGAAACGATGCATTAAAACGACTAAAATTCTGGTTTGAGAAGATGGAGATACAGGGTTGGTGGGACAAAAAGATAGAAGAACTCTCGAAAGGGATGGCTCAGAAAATTCAGTTTGTTGTAACGGTTATACACGAACCTAAGCTGCTAATTTTTGATGAACCCTTTAGCGGTTTCGACCCCATTAACGCGAATATGATTAAGAATGAAATACTCGATTTAAGGAAGAACGGGGCAACCGTAATTTTCTCTACTCACAACATGAGCAGTGTTGAAGAGATGTGCAACCACATAACGCTTATAAATAAGTCGAAAAACATTCTAAGTGGTCCTATTGACACGGTTAAGCAAAACTATGGTAGCAATGTTTTTGGCATAACACTTAAAGGCGATATCGACAAGGTTAAGGCAAGCCTCAACTCGAACTACGAGCTGGTTAACCATACCGAGGATGCAGGTATTGTAAAGGCACAAGTTAAGGTGCACAAGTTTTCAACCGATAACGAGCTGCTAAAACAGCTGCTCCCCGTTGCCGAAATACTTGGTTTTAACCCTGTTGTACCAAATATGAACGATATATTCATTCAAGTGGTACAGGAGTACAATAAAACACATACTCAAAAATAATTATTACTCTAAAAATTTAATACTGTGAAACATCCAAACAATAGCTTTTCCATATAGGCCAAAGCCTATCCAAAGGATGTTCCATCTGACAATTAAAAATAAAAACTAGACAGATGAATAAAATGTTTCTTATACTGGAGAGAGAATTCTTAACTAGAGTTAAGAAAAAGTCATTTATTATAATGACCATCCTAACGCCTTTTCTCTTTGCCGCGCTAATGATTGTTCCGGCGCTAATTGCCACAATGGATGACACCGACGAAAAACACATAGCCGTTATTGACGAGTCTGGTATTTTTGAAGGAAAAATATCAGAAACTGAATACCTAAAGTTCACCTTCTTACAAGATGTTGAAATTGAAGACATTAAGAGTACGTTCGACGAATCGAACTACTACGCTGTACTTTCCATCGGCAAAATGGTTGCCAGCAGCCCCGATGCAGTGGTGCTATACTCCGACAAGCAACCATCAATAGATATTACCTCTCACATATCAAGTGCGATTAAAACCGAGATAGAATCACAAAAATTACTATCGTACAACATTGAAAATCTCGACAAAATACTAAGCGATATAAAAACATCGGTTCGAGTACGCACTATAAAATGGGGCAAAGGTGGTGAAGAGAAGGAAAGTTCAACGGAGCTGGCCATGGGCATTGCCTACATCCTAAGTTTTATTGTTTATATGCTTATTTTCCTTTTCGGCACCCAAGTAATGCGCGGGGTGATAGAAGAAAAAAGCAGCCGTATTATAGAGGTTATTATTTCGTCGGTAAAGCCCTTTCAGCTTATGATGGGTAAAATACTTGGTATTGCTGCGGTTAGCATTGTACAACTTATACTGTGGGGTATTCTTACTTTCGGACTAGTTACCGTTGCCAGTAGCTTATTACTCGATAAACCTGAGAGTATTAGCAACAGCAAAGATATGATTACCAACGCAATGGAAACTTCGGGAGCAGCACAACAAGTAGTACCCGATAGCATTGCCAGTAACGGTTTTGCAGGCGAAATGATGGGTGCCCTTTCGAACGTTAACTTCGCCCTAATAATCGGTGGGTTTATCTTCTTTTTCCTTGGCGGCTACCTACTTTACGCAGCTATGTTTGCAGCCGTTGGCTCGGCAGTAGACAATGAGGCCGACACACAGCAGCTGGTAATGCCAATTACCATACCCCTAATACTGGCAATTGTGGTTATGGTTAGCGGTCTTAAGTCGCCCGATGGCAGCATATCGTTCTGGTTCTCAATGATTCCATTCACCTCGCCCATCGTAATGATTACACGGTTACCCTATGGTGTACCTGCATGGGAACTTATCCTTTCGGGAAGCTTACTGATTATTTCATTTATTGTAATGACCTGGCTTGCAGCAAAAATTTACCGCACAGGTATTTTGCTTTACGGAAAAAAACATAGCTGGGCCGAAATGTGGAAGTGGATTAGATATAGTAACTAGATTTACATAGCCTTACAAAAAAGGGTGTTTGAAAAGTTTAACTTTTCAAACACCCTTTTTCAATTCAAGCCAATAAAGGCTCACCTTTTTTTATTGAAGGAAAACCCACATTGTAACATAATAATGTTAAACGGTAGAGAAATTTGAAAGAAGAGCAGAAGTGTTCACCCTACTTTACGTGCTTAAACTTACTGCTTAAAATAAATAGCGAACCTAGTTTTGGATCTTTACTAAGCTATTAGTTTGAAAATATCAAAGCCTAGTTGTTATTCACGTGTTCTATTCGTAGCAATTCTAACTAAATGCTAATCAGGAGTAATACAAACAGGTTAAAGAGTAAAGTAGTGCAAAAAAATTACCTATATATATAGAAGAATCCTTTCGCAGTATTATAGTTTTTTGGAGAGCCCACATCATCAATAATGTAGTAGTACACACCAGTAGGCAGGTCGGTACCGTAATAGTTTTTACCATCCCACTTTATTATGTTGCCCTTGTGCTCGTAAACCAACGCCCCTGAGCGCGTAAAAACCTTAAATGCCAGCTGGCTAGTTCCCGAAGACTCAACCGTAAAAAAGTTATTTGTCGATTCATTGGGAGTGAATACATTAGGTATATATTCAAAGTCAATCAAATCAGATTCAAAAACAGGGTTCAGGCTTATAGTCTTGGTAAAAGATGACGTATCCGAGCTGGTTATATCAACTACTTTCAGTGTAATTTCATATTCTCCCCCATTTGGAAAAGTATAGTAAACATTTGGATACTGCCCTAAACTAAGGTCATTTGCATCAAAATCAACCTCTGGTTTAGGGTCCATTTTTTCATCAAAAGTCCAAAAAAACCTATAGTTTCCAATATCTTCAAATCTATTATCATCTATCCTCCTAGAACTTCTTCGCAGCACACGCTTTAATGAGGCGAGTGATTTGAGTTCTGAATCAAACTCCACGGTAAAGTGGGCTCGTGGGTACATTCTTATTTCAGCAGAGGTTGCCGCTGTGCAATCGCCGCTTTCCAAGGTATAGTATAACGTTACCTTAATTTCATCTAAAGCTGAAGAGAAAATGTAACCTTCATCATCCTCCAATACCTCCTTGGGCGGCACATCGAATTCGAATCGACAAAACTTATACCCAACGGGCACAGAAGGGGTAATCCTTATAATATCGAACCCGGTTTCACCTTCTGCTACTTCATATGATATTGACTGCGAACTGGCATTACTCGACAGTAGGTTAAGGGTTACAATAAGTATGACGAAAAATAAATTGATGCATTTTTGCATAACGACCCAATTTTAGAATGTAAATATAACAATTGCGAAAGTAATCTACTTAAATTTTTTCGGTTAATTTCCTTACAACCCTTAAATTGTTAAAGAATTCCTTGGCAAACACTCTTATTACGGTATAGCCTGGTATGGCCAAAAGCATTCCGAGCACACCACTCAAGCTACCTGCTATTAAAAGTACAATAAAAATTTCGAGTGGGTGTGCATGTATACTATTTGAGAATATTAAGGGTTGAAAAACAAAGTTATCAATAAGTTGAACAGCCACAAAAACGATGGTCATAAAAACGAGCAAAGGCATAAGCTGCGTAGTAAAATCTAGGTTTAAATTTGTGGCCACTCCTATAATTAAGCCCAAACCTGTGCCAATTATTGGTCCAACATACGGGATAACATTCAGTATCCCTCTAAAAAGGCCTATAACTAATGCTGTATGAAAGGGCAAGCCAACAATAAGCAAACCTATGGTATCGAGTACCATTATACCTATGCTTTGAAGTACAATTCCCACAAAATATCTGCGAAGTAAATTATTTATACTTGTTAAAGCATGCCTAATACTTTTCTCAAGCCTTTCGGGAAACAGAATTGTTACGCCATTAAAAAACAGGCTCTCGTCTTTTAAAAAGAAGAAGGTTATAAAAGATACTGAGAACGCTGCAACTATAAGACTGCCAATTATATTTGCAGTTGAGCTAAACAGGTCGGTTAGTATGGTTACGTTAACCAGGCTACTTACCTTATCAACCATATACTCCATTAACACAAAACCCTGAGCCGATTCGGGTAAATATTCATGAATAAAGGCATCGACAGCTTGGAGCGGCTGGTTAAAATTACTCACCATACGAGCCACATTTACGTTACTTAACTCGTTAAGCTGGCTAACAACCAACGGAATCATCACCCGAAAGAAAAGTATAAACAGAAACCAAATGGCAAGCAGCGCCATGGCAGCACCAACGGCTCGTGGTGGGCTCCAGCCTTTAATTGAAATACGGCTAACTAAATCGACTAAAGGCTTACCAACCAACGAAAGCACTGCCGATATTAAAACAAATGCAACAATATTATTAAAATACCAAAGCAAAAATAGTACAATGGCTATACCGGTAGATATTATGATGTATCGGGCAAGCTTATTCATAAACTTAGGTTATCGGGTTTATTTTTTTTACAAGTAATAGTATGTAAAATTAATCGTTTTGTCCGAATTAGCACAACCTTACGTAAATATTACAGAGATTTGCACGCTATTCCAATATTAAGATTGCAAAACTAGTGAGTTATACGAAAGCAAAATATGCCGAATAGTAAAAAAACATCGCAAAATATTTTTCAACAAAGCGTTAAAATTACAGCTAAACCTTATACAGTTACGCTAATCAAATGCATCACTTATTAACATATACCAAAAACTAAATGTTTAACGATTTTATTCTTGCATACAAAGGCGAATTAGCCGCGCTTACTGTTGCATTTTTTTGGACAGTTTCAGCCATAACCTTCGAATCGGCTGGAAAGAAAATTGGCTCGCTACAGGTCAACATCATTAGGTTATCCATGGCATTTGTGTTTTTGAGTATACTCTCGTGGGTTTCTAGGGGAGTCGTTTTCCCTTTTGATGCCACTATGCACAACTGGGTCTGGTTATCAATTTCGGGGTTAATTGGCTTCGTAATAGGCGACCTAATGCTTTTTCAAGCGTACGTTGTTGTTGGCGCGCGTATATCAATGCTAATTATGGCTTTAGCGCCTGCCATCGCTGCTTTATTTGGTTGGATATGGCTAGGCGAAACCATAACCGCAAAGCAAGGGCTAGCCATGGTATTCATCTTTTTGGGTATTGCCCTTGTAATTTTACGAAGAGAAATTAACGCACCCGAGCAGCACAATACACGCAGAAAAGTAAAATTCTCATACCCAATAGTAGGTTTGTTGTTAGCCTTTGGCGGGGCTCTTGGTCAGGGCGGCGGACTGGTAGTGAGCAAATACGGAATGGGTGATTACGATGTTTTTTCGGCTGTACAGATAAGGGCAATAGCAGGAATTATTGGGTTTGCTCTAATTTTCACCTTTTCTGGTAGATGGAAAAAATTGGCGGCTTCTCTAAAAAACCGAAAAGCGATGGCCCGAATATCAATTGGTGCAATTTTTGGACCTTTCCTTGGCGTATCATTCTCGCTGTGGGCCATTAAATTTACTACAACAGGCGTTGCTTCGGCATTAATGTCAATAGTCCCCGTACTTATAATACCTTTTTCCATATATATACTGAAGGAAAAGTTTAAAACCAAAGAGTTTATTGGTGCTGTTATTGCTATTTTGGGCGTATTTATGTTCTTTTTATAGGCGCATACAGCAATGCCAGCCTAACACCCACACAATATTTTTTCTTATACTGAATCAATATGCCAAATCATTGGTGTTCAGTTAAAAAGCAATAGATTCCTCACAACGGTCGGAACCACGGGAACCTTTACTAAACTCTATTGAAACACGTATTACAATTCCCGTTCGCAAAAAAACGATTATCTTTGGATTACATACAAAATTAAACCTAGTATGCCATATTACCATCATATAAAAAGGGCAGCGTTAAATTATTCTTTCAATAAAATATGAAGCAACCATAAAAACTAATAAAATAAACAATAAATACACTCCATCTGTTTGCTATGAAACGCAAACAAACAATATATAATATACACACGTAATCAGTAATTAATAAATTTTATAAGCATGAGAAAACTTTTTAAAATTTTCGGAATTTTAGTAGCAATGGCACTAATGCCAGTGGTTGTAAAAGCCCACGATGATGCTCGTATGATGCGCTACCCCGACATCAACGGCAACCAAATTGTATTTGTTTATGCAGGTAATATTTGGACTGTTGATGCCAACGGAGGAGATGCACGGCAGCTAACGTCGCACAAAGGGCTCGAACTGTTCCCAAAAATTTCGCCCGATGGTAAATGGATTGCTTTTTCGGCAGAGTACAGCGGGTCTAGACAAGTATATATTATGCCTTCGCAAGGCGGAACACCCAAGCAGCTAACGTACTACAACGATGTTGGCGAAGTTCCACCACGTGGTGGTTACGACTATGTTGTTTTAGGATGGACTCCCAACAGCCAGAGCGTGTTTTTTAGGGCTAACCGAACTCCCTATGGCGACAGGATGGGAAATTATTATACCATTAGTATTGACGGAGGTTTTGAAGAAGAACTTCCAATTCCCCATGGGGGCTTAGCCGACCTATCGCCCGATGGCAAAAAAGTAGTTTTTACCTATATCGACAGAGAGTTTCGTACTTGGAAACGCTACAAAGGGGGGCGCGCCTCTAATCTATGGATATACGATTTAGATAAAAATGTTTCGGAAGAAATAACCGATTTTAAGGGAACCGACCACATACCCACTTGGTTTGGTGATAAAATTTACTTTGCATCCGACCGCGACCAGTGGCTTAACCTGCACAGCTACAACGTAATTTCAAAACAGGTAAAACAGGTAACTCATCATCAAAAATTTGATGTTATGTGGCCCAGCGGAAGCAACGGGCAAATAGCCTACGAGGTTGGTGGACAGTTATATAAAATAGACCTTGAAACAGAGCAATCACAAAAGGTAGATGTAAACATTAAGTACGATAATGCCACAACGCTTCCGTACTTTAAAAACGTAAAGGGTGACATTCACAGCGCATCCATTTCGCCCAAAGGCAATCGGGTTCTTTTTGATGCACGCGGCGACATATTTTCGGTGCCAGCTGGCGAGGGAACAACCCATAACCTTACAAATAAGCAGGGCGTGCGCTCGGTTTACCCTCAGTGGTCACCCGATGGCAAATGGATAGCCTACTACTCCGACGAAACAGGCGAATACGAAGTGTATCTTCTTGAAAATAAAGAGAATGCCGTAGCAAAACAGATTACTAAAAACTCAAAGGGTTGGAAATACGCAGCCACGTGGTCGCCCAACAGCAAGATGTTGGTATTTTTCGACCGCTCTATGCGTCTACAACTGCTCAATGTTGAAACGGAAAAACTAACCGTTGTTGACACACCTACTTCCAATGAAATTAAGGACTACTCCTTTTCGCCCGACTCAAAATGGATTGCATACACTAAGGACAGCAAAAACGGACAGGGTGCAATATGGGTTTACAATACCGAAAGCGGTAAGAAACAGCAACTTACCAACGATAATTTTGGAGACGGAAACCCTGTGTTCTCAGAATGTGGTAATTATGTTTACTTCGTATCAAATCGCGACTTTAACCTAAAGTTTTCCGATTTCGAATTTAACTACTTATATGGTGATGCTGCACGCATTTATGCGGTTGCCCTGCGTAACGACAGCCCAAGGCTTTTTGAGCCAAAAGAAACGGTAGAATCAGCCGAGGAGGCGAAACCCAATAAGGACGAAGCCAAAACAGAGGTTAATGTAACCATTGAATTTGATGGAATAAACCAGCGCATTATGGCATTCCCATTTTCATCGGGCAGCTACTGGGGACTACAACCCGTTAGTAACGGGCTAGTTTACTTTAATAGCGAGGGAATGCAACGGTACGATGTTAAGGAGCAAAAGAACGAAACCATAATGGCAGGCATACGCGGAGCAACCGTTTCGGCCGATGGCAAAAAGTTTCTTTACAATAATCGTGGAGATTATGGGGTGGCCTCGTTAGCACCAGGTCAAAAAGCAGGTGAAGGAAAGCTAAACCTTACCGATCTAACCATGCGCATTGAACCCCGAAAAGAGTGGGAGCAAATTTTTGTTGATGGATGGCGAATTTTCCGCGATTACTTTTACGTCTCGAACCTACACAACGTTGACTGGGATGGCTTTAAAGTAAAATATGGCGAACTTATTCCATATATAAACCACCGGTTTGACCTCGACTATATTTTTGGCGAAATTATTGCCGAAACCAACACAGGCCACAGCTACGCCAACTATGGCGATTTTGAACGAGCAGAACGTGTTAAGCATGGTTTACTAGGTGCAAAATTTACTGCCGATAAACGTAATAAGCGCTATATTATCAGTACAATTTTTAAAGGTGAAAACTGGAATCCCGCCAGACGCTCGCCACTTACCGAGCAGGGAATTGATATAAAAGAAGGTGAGTACCTTATTCAAATTGATGGCGAGGATGTTACAACAAGTCATAACCCTTACCAATTCCTCGAGAACAAAGCAAACAAAGCGGTAAGAATTACTGTAAACAGTAAACCCTCCAGTCAGGGAGCCAGAACCTACACCGTTAGACCAATTGAGAGCGAACAGGAGCTAATGTACTTTAACTGGGTAGTTTCGCGCCGCGAAATGGTCGACAAACTTTCGGGCGGGCGCATTGGCTATATGCATGTTCCGAACACAGCCGTTGAGGGTAACCGTGAGTTACACCAAGGCATGTACGCCTACAACGATAAGGATGCGCTAATTATTGACGAACGCTTTAATGGCGGAGGTTTTATTCCCGACAGAATGGTTGAACTCCTTAGCCGTACCACCCATGCGCATTGGCACAGAGCAGGTTTACCAGACCCAATGCGCACACCTGGCATAGCGCACAATGGACCTAAAGCCATGCTAATTAACCAATACGCATCATCGGGCGGCGATGCTTTCCCATACTTTTTCCGTCAGAAAAACTTAGGCACCATTATTGGGTCGCGCACATGGGGCGGACTAGTTGGTATGAGTGGCAACGCTTCGCTTATGGACGGAGGCTACATTGCGGTACCGCGATTTGGCATTTATAACGACAAGGGCGAATGGATAATTGAAGGGGTTGGCGTATCTCCTGATATTGAAGTAATTGACGAACCACACCTACTTTTCAAAGGGAAAGACCCATCAATTGAAAAAGCTGTTGAAGTGCTACTTAAGCAGCTCAAAGAGAATCCTCCTAAGGAATGGCCTGTACCTGCCGCCCCCGACCGTAGCGGCTGGATTGAGGTAGAAATAAAATAGGCTTTTCGCTATTAAAAATAAAAAAAGAGACTGTCTAAAAAGGCAGTCTCTTTTTTTTACTCCTCTCTGCTTGCAAATGCAAACATATAAAACGGGCTGTTTGGAAAATATCCAAACAGCCCGTTTTGCATTGGCAGTGCAGTAAATATATTACTGGTCGGAACCCATACCTATTATTTGGTATCCGCTGAGGTCAATAGTCTTACTAATATTGCTCTCAACCTGGCGAATATGCATAATTGTTTTGGCTCCCGATGAGAGGTCTTCCGACTCCATCTCCATAACCATTGCATTTCCAAATCCTAACCCGATGGTTGCCAGCCCTTGCATACCATTTAATTGTCCATACGCATCTGATATATCCATACGTCGCTCATTAGTTGCCCAAACAACAATTTTACCCTCATCGGTTTGGTAAGCGTACTCATTACAGTTATAGCCCGCAATATTTTTTGACCTACCTGTTGCCTTATACATTGGATTTATGTAATCTTCAACAGGCTCATCGAGCGTTTGATTCGTTTCCAAATCATCGGTTTCGGTCGAATCGCGAGGGATTGATATTGCCATACCGCTTCGTTCTCCATTTTCCTCTCCCAAAATAAGCATAGCACGGTTCTTCATATCAAAGAGCATAGTACTCTTCTTCGTAGCTCCAGTTTCGGGGTCAACAACATCAAAAATCATTGCATAGTTCTTACTCTCGGGCTCAAAGTACGTAATGTACTGCATTTTATCTATGCTGCTTAACGAATCGGTATATTCAATGTCCATTACCATTGTCGAAGAGAAACTATAACTCTGTTCGTGAGCAACATTATTAAAGCCCATAGCTTTCATCATTTTTCGCTCCAGAAAGCTGGGACCCGCTGGTTTTGAATGAGCAGGCTGATTCTCATTTTCATAATCCTCAGATTCTGATACGGTTTCCTCTTGCTTTGAACCTCTTAAGGCCTCAACAGCTTTTTCTTTTAAAAACCGTTTAATCTGTGCTTCTGCATTGTTAGGCGCTAGCATAACTGCTAGTAATAATAAGCCTATAAATATTGAATTCTTCATTTTCACAAGGGTTAGTTTTTTTATATAACAATCGTTTAAATTAATTGTTTTAGCTCGACGAATTAATTTGAATAAATTGAGTTGAGAACATTCTTCAAAAATACATATTACCAATTATTTAGGGCGATAAGGCACCTTCTCCTTCAACTCCGCTTAAAGCAAACGGTTTTTGGAGACGAATTGGGTAAGGTAAGTAGTAAGGCATCAACTTTAACTATGTAATAATAAATGCAAGTTACTGATATGTAATAATAAATGCAAGTTACTGAAAAGTATTTTATGAAATTGGAAAGAGCCTTGTCTTTTTCAACCTAATATACAACTAGTTACCGTTTAACATTTTCCATACAGCCCCTTCTTTAAGGGCGTACGACGACTGTATCATAGTTTCTATATCAAATTTTTGAACCAAATAGTTTGTGAAAATTGTGGCAAGAACAATCATTTCAACCCTCATTGAGTCCATTCCTGGAATGGCATTTCGCTCATCCTTTGTTGATGAGATGAGCAAATTGTGCAATGCAAAATACTCCTTCAATGGCATCACAATACTGGGCTCTCCGTTGGCTTTGATAATACCGTTTGCCGACAATATGCTTCTGTAAGTATCAAAAGAGCCCGAGCTGCCAATTATGGTTTTTGGCTTGTACAAACTTACAGGCTGAAACAGGTCACTAAGTTCCTTCTCTATAAATACCTCAACCTCAACTATTTCGGAAGCAGATATGGGGTTGGATGGGTTAAACATTTGCAAAAGGCGCGATATACCCAAATCGTAACTTTTTCCCCAAACCGATTCGTGCTTGTTCCCAATAACAATCTCGTTACTACCTCCCCCAATATCGAGCATCAAAACATTGCTTTCGTCCAGTGTTACAGCCTGTTTTATTCCTAAATAAATTAGCTCCGACTCCTCGCCTCCATCAATAATCTTAACGGTAACTCCGTGCATTTTGTGTATATCCGCAACAAATTGTTGCCCGTTGGCAGCATTTCGGGTAGCCGATGTGGCAAAGGCAAAAATACTATCTACCCCAAACCGTTGTATGGTTTTACAATGCTCGCCAATTGCATTTAATCCGCGCTCATAGGCCGCTGGGGCAATAACCTTTTGATTTATACCGCCTTCGCCAAGCTTAACACCCAACTTGCCGCTATGAATTATTTCATACGACGAACTACCATTAACCGAAGCGATTAGTAAATTAAAGGTATTGGTGCCCATATCGATAATGGCTACTTTGCGCATTTTAATATTTTAAGTTGATAAACTTTTCAGAAATAAAAATCAAATTTATGAGATACTAAAGTCTCCACACCCTACATTTCTGCAAAAATCATTCCACTTTATTAGCCTATAGTACTGAAAATGTGATTGTTTTAAACCAGTCATAAGATGCACCATATAACAATCGGATTATTACTTTCGAAATGCAACAATCACATTATCAATTATTGATAATAAAATGTACGCCAAAATAATAACTACAACCGAGGCAAAGCCCATTGAAAAGATGGCAATAATAGAAACAACGAGTAGTAAAATTTGTTTCCATAACTCTTTTGCCGAATCGCCCTTTTTAACCTTTAGCGAGAACATAGGCAGTGGCATCACAAGCAATGCCGACAGCACTAACACCAATGTAATAATTGCCGTAGGCGATGCTAACAATGGCTCAAACCACACCCTGTACGAACTGCTGAGCCCGAATACTAAACCAGCAATAAATATGGCATTTGCAGGGGTTGGCAAACCAATAAACGAGGTAGTTTCTCGGGTGTCAACATTGAATTTAGCAAGCCTAAGCGCCGAAAAAACGGCAATAAGAAAAGGAATAGCAAGAATAACATTCCCGTTGCTAAAGCCCTGCTCGGGGGCTAATGCAAGCGCATCTTTTAAAAGATGAAAAACAATAACCGACGGTGCCACACCAAAGCTTACCAAATCCGACAGGGAGTCGAGGTCCTTACCAATTGGCGAGTATGCTTTTAGCAATCGTGCCGCAAACCCATCAAGAAAATCGAAAACCGCTGCAACAAGAATAAGGTAACCCGCCAAAAGGAGGTTCCCCTCAAACGACGATACAATTGACAAGCACCCAAGGAAAAGGTTCGTCAACGTTAATGTGTTCGGTATATATTTAGTAGGGTTTGGTAAACGCATAGCAAAATGTATTTAGTACAATATTTATAGCAAAAGTAAGTTATTTGAACTAAAAAGCGGGCATTCTTTTTCTTAATTGTATTAAGTTTGCCAAGCAATGCCAAAACACTACCAAGCCCCTATCTTAATAATGAACAGGTTAGCAGCAATAGCACTTTTCGTATTTTTTGGGTTAAACCTTAACGCCCAAACAGCTAAATACAGCAACGATTTCCTGAATATTGGGGTTGGCGCACAATGGCTGGCTATGGGCAATACAGGTGTTGCGCTAAGTAGTAATATCGAGTCGGCTTACTGGAATCCCTCTACACTTGTTCACATTAATCAAAAATACGAGGTTGGCGCTATGCACGCCAGCTATTTTGCGGGAATGGCCAGCTACAACCATATGGGCATTGCCTATAAACCCGACTCGTTATCGGCCCTAGCATTTACTGCTATTCGCTTTGGCGTGGACGATATACCCAACACCACCGAGCTTATTGACGCCAATGGAAACTTTAGCTACGATAGGCTAAAACTTTTCTCGGTTGCCGATTACGCCTTCCTCCTCTCCTACGCACGTAAACTGCCTATCGAGGGACTATCGGTGGGTGCAAATGCCAAAGTAATATATCGTAACGTTGGAAAGTTTGCTAATGCGTGGGGTTTTGGTGTTGATGTAAGCGCAAGCTACAGGGTTAATAGATGGTTTTTTGGCGCAAATTTAAAAGATGCAACATCAACCCTTAACATCTGGAGTTTCAACTCCAATGAGTTGGAAATCACCATCGCCGACAGCACCTTTAACCAAGCACCCGACAATGGGCTTGAAATTACTCTTCCTCAGCTTGCTCTGGGAGTAGCGCGCTCCTTCAACATTACCAACCAAATTTGCTTAAAGGCTGAGGTAAATACAATTTTCTACTTCGATGGGCAACGAAACACCCCTTTATCGGCAAACTTTGCAAGCATTGACCCGCGCATTGGACTTGAGATAAGCTACCTAAATACGGTATTTATTAGGGCTGGGGTAAATAATTTGCAAAGAGTTACCGAGTTCGAAAACAAAACGGCGCTAATTATTCAGCCAAACTTAGGCCTTGGCCTCAAATTTAAAGGCATAAGCCTCGATTATGCCCTAACCAACGTAGGCAGCATTGGGTTCTCTCGCTACTCAAACATTTTTAGCTTAAAGTGGGCATTTAGCTCATTTGCAAAAAACGGCTAACCACTCGTTTACTTCCTTGCTTTATCATCTATCTGTCTGACAATCAAACATCTTAATTATTTTTGATGCTTTTTTGATATTTTTACACTATTTGCTTGCAATTCGTGTAAAAATTGTAATTATATTTGTTAGGTAAAACACCTAACAAAATGAGTTCTCGAAAAAACAAATACATTAAACGAGCGCTACAAATCTTCAAACACGAAGGTTTACGCTTATCGCTCGATGAGCTTGCCGAAAAGATGTCGGTATCTAAAAAGACCCTGTATAACCACTTCGACTCAAAGGAGCAGCTACATTCTGATTGTATGCAGAGTATGTTTTCTAATCTTAATCAAATGATGAGCACATTTGTTGACGATTCATTAAACGCCATCGAGTGTATGCGCAAAGGTTTTGGCGAATTAAAAACTTTATTCTTCGAACTTTCGCCCATTTTCATCAATGATTTTCGGAAGCTTTACCCCGATATGATTTACTCGAGCCACGCCAGCGATATCGACTTATTTAACAAGAATATTATGGCCAACCTAGAGAAAGGGATGAGAGAGGGAGTGTATAATCCAAATCTCGATGTAATACTTATAAGTCAATACTTTAGTCATTCAATATTTGGTTTTTTCTTCCATTCGGTTATTACCAATAAGGAATTCTCTAGCACCAACTATTTCGAAAATATCCTTGAGTACAACCTAAAGGGCCTAGTATCCGAGAAGGGCAGGCAGCTACTATAAAAAAACGATGCGTATGATACGAACGAAGGCATTTATTCTCATATTTTTAGTGAGCGCTCTAATGCCAATGTCTCAAGCTCAAGAGGCATATAATCTTCAAAGTTGCATTAGCTATGCGCTAGAGAACAACAACAACCTAAAAAAAGCGAGGCTCGACCTAGAGAAAAGCCTAGAGTCGAGGCGAGAAGTGCTGGGCAGCTTGCTACCTCAGGTAAGTGGTATGGGCAGCGTAAACTACAATATGAAGAAGGCCAAATTTGTGATGCCCAACTTTATAAACGAAATGACGCCCCCGCCTATGCAGGACCCCAATGCGCAAAAATATATAACCATTGAGATGGGTACGAACTACTCAAGCGGATTGGGTGCCTCACTTAACCAGCAAATTCTCAATTTCTCACTTTTCAATGCTCTCGAAATTGCCAAAACCATTGAGAGTATGGCAAGCCTTGGGGTCGAATCGAAGGAGGAAGAAATTATTGCACAAACAGCCAACCTGTTCTACGCCATTCAGTCTACAGCCTATGCAGCTGAGCAATTTGAGCAAAGTCTGAAACTAATCGACAAAATGCTAGTTACTATGCAAGCCAGCTACCAAAATGGGCTCATAAAAAAGGTCGATGTAGACAGGCTTAAGGTAAATAGGGTTAACCTAGCCACTCAACAAAGTGCCATTCAGAATGCAATCGATATTCAGAAAAACCTACTGAGATTACAAATGGGGATTAGTATGAACCAACCGCTCCAAGTTGAACCCATAGACCTATCGGTATTCGAGCAAAAAGCCGAAACGATAGAGCCCTTGGGGTTTGAACTAAATCAGCTACTCCCCGTTCAGCTCCTTCAGCAGCAACAAAAAATTGGGCAACTGCAAGTAAAATCGGTTAAAAGTGAGTTAATTCCAACGCTAATGCTTGGGGCAAACTACCAGTACAATATTTTAGGAGATAACCTTTTTGATAACGAGAACAGCTACACCTACCCCTCATCGGTTATCGGACTAAATCTTCGTATCCCAATTTTCACAGGGATGTCAAAAAGAGCCAAGCTAAAAGGGGCCCAAATTGAGTTGCTGAAACTCAAAGAAGATGAGCAATCACTAAGCCTATCGCTAGGTATGGCATACCAAAACGCATTGATAAAACTTAACGATAGCAAGCAAACAATAGAGGCGCAGCAACAGAATATGACCCTAGCTAAGGAAGTTTACCAAATTACCGAAGAAAATTACCAACAGGGGTTAGCCTCAATGTCGGATGTGCTTAACGCCAACTCATCGCTTATTCAATCGCAAGTAAGCTATGCCGATGCGCTAAACAGCTATATGAAGGCACACATTGCGCTTCGTCAAGCCAATGGCACAATCAGAGAACTTTCAAAATAGAAATAATAACGTACACCTATGAAAAGAGCAATCAACATACTTATAGTGCTAGCTATTATTGCTGCTGTTATTATTGTTCTTAGAATGAACAAAAAGGCAAACCAGCAAAAAACCGATTTCGCCTCAGTGGTATCAACCGCCATACCTGTTCAAATTGATGTGGTAAAACAAGAGGAGTACACGACCGATTTTAAATCCAACGGAACGCTTGACCCGATTAAAGAGCTGGTGTACGTTTCGGATGTTGCAGGACGAGTAATAAACATCCTGACAGATAAAGGCTCGTGGGTATCGAAAGGGCAAACCCTAATAAATGTTGACGATGAGATGCTAAAGGCCGATTTTATGGCGAGTGAGGCATCGTACAACGCATTAAAAGTTGATTACGAAAGGTTTACAAAGGCTAGTGAGGCAGGAGGAATTACCAAGCAACAACTCGATAATATGCAAACGCAGCTAATTGCCGCCGAGAGTCGCTACCGAACCAGCAAGCGCCGCTTACAGGATGCCACCATAAAATCACCTATGGCGGGTTACATCAACGAGCGATATATTGAGGTTGGAGCCTACCTGAACCCAGGTGCCAGACTTTTCGATATAGTAGATGATTCGCAGCTCAAGCTTCGATGCAACGTTACCGAATTGCAGGTTTTAAAATTAAGCAAGGGGCAAAACGCAGGGTTAACTAGTAGCTCCTTTCCAGAGGAAATGTTTAGTGGAACAATATCTTTCATCGGCGCAAAGGCCGACCGTGGTCTTAGCTACCCCATTGAAATCAATATTCAGAATAAAAAAGGGCTTAGGGCTGGGATGTATGTTACCGCACATTTTGAAGCTAACACAAAAAAAACAGGGTTACTAATTCCGCGCAATGCTGTAAGCGGAAGCGTAAAGTCGGCCAGCGTTTTTGTAGTGCAAAACGGCATTGCTACCCATCGTAATGTGACTGTTGGCGATATGATTGGCAAAAGAGTAGAAATAACCCAAGGCCTTCAGCCAGGCGATAGCATAGTAGTAGCAGGGCTTATCAACATATCCGATGGGGTAAAAGTGGTTAACAGAAAATAGGCAAGCCAATGAAAATCTCTGAAATATCCATAAAGCGGCCAACCTACGTAATCGTATTTTTTGCCGTGCTCACCATCCTAGGCTACTTAGGTTTCCGCAACCTGAGTGCCGAACTTATGCCAAAGTTTACCCCACCTATGATAAATGTACAGGTGGTTTACCCAGGCGCTTCGCCCCTTGAGGTAGAAAACTCGCTTACCCGAAAATTGGAGGACGCCCTCTCAAGTATGGAAGGGATTGACCAAATCCAATCCTACTCATTCGAGGGTATGTCGATGATGTTTATTCTCTTCAACTATGGCACCAACATTGACAAATCGATAACCAATGCGCAGAACCTAATAGCATCCAAGATGATGGAGCTGCCCCGAGATATTCTTTCACCAACTATCAATAAGGTTACTGTTGATGACAAGCCCATTATCTCAATTGCAGTCGTTTCAAACCTTGAGGCCACCGCTTTCTTCGATTTAGTGGACAAGCGCATTCTACCCGATATTAACAGCATTAAAGGGGTTGCCAAAGTTAGCTTGCTAGGCGGTAGGGCTCGCGAAATACAAGTAAACCTCGATATGGATAGGATGCAAGCATTTGGCATCTCACCCATTATGATTCAGGGCGTGCTACGAGCTTCGAACCTCGATTTCCCAACAGGAAGCCTAAAAAGTATGGAAACATCAACCACAATTAGGCTTTCGGGTAAACTCAAATCTATTGAGGCTATTCAAAACCTCGTGGTTACAACCCTTCCCACAGGCAGGCAGATTAGGCTTAAAGATATTGCCGAAATATCCGATGCCATAAAAGACCCAACCACCCTGGCTCGGGTAAACGGCGAAGATGCCGTGCTAGTAAACCTGCTTAAGCAAGGCGATGCCAACGCCATAGAAGTGAGTGATTTGGTTAGGAAACGGATAGCCGTTCTCGAGAATGAATTTGCAACCCAAGAGCTAAGTATGACCATTGCACAGGATTCAACCGAATTCACCCGCCAATCAATAAACTCGGTAATTACCGACCTGCTCATAATTATCCTTTTGGTAACATTCGTTATGCTTTTTTTTCTGCATAGCTTCCGCAATGCGGTAATCGTAATGACCGTAGTACCCGTATCGCTCATAGCCACATTCATCGGTATGTATCTTCTTGACTTTACGCTAAACCTTATGTCGTTATTGGGCCTCTCGCTAGTTATTGGGGTACTTGTAGACGATGCCATTGTGGTGATAGAAAACGTATACCGACACATTGAGATGGGGAAAAACAGGGTACGAGCCACGTTTGATGCTATGAAAGAGATTGGGTTTGTGGTAATTTCAACAACCGTGGTGCTAGTGGTTGTTTTCCTACCCGTTGCACTAACCGACACGCTGGTTTCGGATATCCTTCGGCAATTCTCCATAGTAATCGTAATGTCCACCATTATAAGCACAATAGCCGCCTTAACCCTTACCCCAATGCTTACATCGAGGTTTGGGAAAGTACAAAAACTTTCGAGTAAAAATTTATTTGGTCGAATAGTGATAGGATTCGAACGGCTAATTGAACAATTTAGCAACTGGGTTTCCAATATCCTAAGCTGGTCGCTGTCTCACAAACGATGGGTTGCCCTTATTGTAACCACAATTTCCATAGCCATTTTAGCTCTATTCCCCTTAGGCTTTATTGGTTTCGAATTCCTGCCTAACGTTGACCGTGGCGAATTTATGGTTCAACTTGAAATGCCAAAGGATATCTCAATGGAAGAGTCGAACGCCTTGGTACGCAGGGCAGAGGACTGGATTCAGTCGCAACCCATTGTTAGTAGTGTAATTACCACCGTTGGCAGCACCAGTGATAATACACAGAGCGCCAGAGGAACAGCCTACTTAGCCGAAATAAATGTGGAGTTAGTGCCCCACAGCCAAAGAAACATTGAAACAAAGCAATACATTACATTGATAAAACAGCCGCTTTCAGATTTTTTATTAGATGCCAAGATAAAAATAGCGAACGTTGCACTTACGGGCGAAGCATCAAGAGCCGCTGTGGAGTATGTGATAAGTGGGAACAACACGGACACCCTGATGATTTTTGCCGAAAAAGCGCTGGTTTTAATGAGTGGCATCCCAGGAACCTTACAACAAGAACTATCGGTGGAAAGCGGTACGCCAGAAATTTCGGTAATTGTTGACCGCGACAAGATGTCGGCGCTTGGGTTAACGCTCGATAACGTAGGCCTAACAATGCAAACGGTTTTTCAAGGCAACAGCACGCTAAAGTACACAGAAAATAACTACGAATACGATATCAACATCCGCGCCGATAGGGCATTCCGAAAGCAAGCAGCCGATGTTGAAGGGATAACTTTTGTTAACAACCGCAGCGAATCCATTCGCCTCGATCAGTTTGCCGAGATAGGCGTGAGCACTGGACCAAATAAGCTGGAACGGTATAACAGAAATGGCTCGGTTACAATTAGGTCTCAAGTTCACGGAACTACACCAGGTGCGGTATCAACTCAGTTTCTAGATGAAATCGACAAAATGGGAATTCCGAAAGGAGTAAAATTACAGGCCACAGGCGACCTAAAATCAATGGCCGACTCAATGAGCGTACTAACCGCCGCTATGCTACTCTCAGTTATCCTCATCTACCTGTCGATGGTTGTGCTATACAATAACTGGACCGACCCGCTGGTGGTGATGTTCTCCATCCCACTATCCATTCTGGGTGCTATTTTGACTCTAGCACTAACCAACACACCGCTTAGTATTTATGGAATGCTTGGGCTTATAATGCTTATTGGGCTAGTGGCCAAAAATGCCATTCTACTGGTCGATTTTGCCAACGAGGCGCTAAACCAAGGGAAATCAGTAGATGATGCATTAACCGAAGCGGTAAAAATCCGTACTCGCCCAATCCTTATGACTGCCCTATCCACCGTAATTGGGATGCTACCCGTAGCCTTATCAACTGGGTCGGGTGCTGAACTGCGAAATGGTATGGCTTGGGTTATTATAGGGGGAATGGCTCTATCAACGCTGCTTACGCTTATTGTTGTACCAGTAGTATTTAGGATATTTCACTCAGCAAAAAGCAAAAAAGAGAAGTTCGACATTGAAAAACTAATGTACGAAGAGCTAAAGTAGGATAGTAAATTCAAACCAAGCTGTTAAATACAAAAAAGAGCCCGATAGACTTTGCCTATCGGGCTCTTCAACACTATCAATTAAGCTGCTTTTGCTCGCGAAAACTTAAACCCAATATTTAACGGAGTAGCATTCATCAAATTATCGCTAACCGGACAACGCGACTCTACCTTACTCAACCACTCGTTAAGGGTTGCCTCATCGGCATCACAAATAGGAGTCATCTTAACCTCAAGATTATTGTAACCTGCCCTTTCGGTTTCAGTCTGGCCAAAAAGTCTTGCGGGGTTCAAATCGCCACAAATATCAATCTGCAGGTCCTTAATCTCAAATCCCATTTCCTTAGCAACTAGGCAACCAGTTACGTTAAGGCAGCCAGCAAGTGCGGCCAAAACATACTCAACCGGATTGGGAGCCACATCAGTACCGCCCAAACTTTCAGGCTCATCAACAATAATCTCAAAATTGCGTGCTTTAACAACCGTTTTTGCATCGCTAGCCCTTTGGGCTTTAATTCTAAATTTTAAATCTGCCATTGCTATATTGTTTTAGTTAATTAATTTTAGTTAATTACAACACTGCAAAACTAACTGTTATTCAAATAACAGAAAAGAAAATGGCGATGCACAAACTCACTTAAAACCCTTGGATTTTTAATCCTAAAAAGTGTAATATTGCATTTTTTAAAAATATTTAAAGATGGATAACAAAGATTTCAAAGAGCGATACTGGTACTCCCTTCTTGATGAACAAAATCGGAATCAAATAATATCGAACTCAACAGTAGTAGATTACGAAAAGGGCGAGACAATAATAAAACAGGGCGTTGCTGCTGGGCAGATTCCTTTTCTAGAAAAGGGTATGGTAAAATTAACTTCAAGCAACAAAAAGCGCACAAGCACTTTTAAAATAATTGCCGACAATACATTTATTGGTTTAATGTGTGCTTTTGTGGAAAAACGGTTCGACTTTTCGGCAATTGCCATCATACCCTCAACTGTTCGAATGATAGACCGCAAATTATTTGAAGAAGCAATTAGAACCAATGGCGATTTTGCAGTACACATTGTTCACGAAATGTCGTTAACAACAAACTTAATTGTTACCGAACTCATCCAGCTAAGCCAAAAAAATGCCGATGGAGCAATATGCACCATACTGTTAGAACTATCATCAGTATTCAACAGCAACACATTTCAGGTGCCTTTTAATCGTACTGAATTTGCCGATACGATTGGCTACTCAAAAGAGAGCGTAATAACCTGCTTATCGTCGTTACAGCAACAAGGAATAATAAAAGTATCGGGCAAAACGGTAGAAATAATTGATAAGGGCAGGCTTGAAACAATAGCTATGTATGGGTAAACCTATGTTATAGCATAGTTATATTTTACCCCACTAAAATCAGTAAAGTAAATTCTCTCAACCCAAAGGATTTAGTTTATTCACCAACAATACCCTCATCAACAACAGGATTAGCTATACCATCGTTGTTACTTACAGAATCCTGCCATTTATCAATTTTAATAGCCTCAAATTGTTTTTTGAGCAAGTAAACACACGCAACAGATGCTAAAATTCCACCAACAATAATTAGAACCATATTGGTAACACCCCCATACGACTCTATGAACGACTCATTCATAGCTTCTTCAGCATCCTGAAAGTAGCCACCCGCAAAAGCAACCAAGTTGTTTACTGCGTGAATTATTATGGTTAGCGAAAGTTTTCTAGTTTTGTAATAAACCCAACCTGCAAGCAAGCCAATAAAAAAAGCTGCAATAAATTGCCAAGGATTAAAATGAACTATCCCGAAAAGAAAACTTGATAAAACAATAGATTTTACTGGAGAGTACCTGCGTAAAAATCCATCTAGAATAATCCCTCTAAAAATTAGCTCTTCAAGTATAGGTGCTGCAATAACAATGGTAATAAAAGAAAATACTCCTTTTTGATTACTCAACTCAATAAATAGCTGCTTAAAATATTCAGGCATTGGTATTACATTACCAAGGGGTAAAATTACTCCAGTCTGAATAGCAATGAGAGAAACACTAACCAACGCCATTATTTTGAGAGAACTCAGGCTAAAATCGTAATTACGAATACCTGTTCTACTTTTCTTCATCGAATGAGCAATTACAAAAGTAGTTCCCATTGATAATAAATAGTAAATTAAAATTGAGGGCTCCTCCCCTAGTAAATTGTCTAAAACAAATTTCACAGGACTAAAAAAAACCAACATTAAGAACACTGCGATTCCAATAATCCCCCAACTTTGTCCCACGCCAGGGTAATTAAATTCTTTTTCTTGAAACGTCATATCTTGTATTGTTAATTGGTTTTATGGTTATACAAAAGTAAAAATAAAAAAACCCATCCTAAACAAGTTCTCGCAAGCTAATCGCTTAATCTTTCATCCCCTCCACACAAAGCCCCTATTAACATCTTATAATCAACTCTATAGTTCATAATAACCCTCTATCCTTTTAGTTGTTCTAAAGCCATAAAGTTTTAAAATTCCATATTATTATTAAGAAGTATTTACATTTCAACCCTTTTCTTATCAGCTAATTAGAAATTATCGCTGCTTGTATGTTGTTCATTTCGTGTTGATAAACATTTTTCGTTAGACTGATTTAATTCACTATTTTTGTGTGTTAATTAGGAGATAGTATATATGATGGACGGAACATATTCAGAAGATAGTATTAGAACACTGGAGTGGAATGAGCACATTCGGCTTCGCCCCGGTATGTACGTAGGTAAGCTTGGCGATGGCGCTCAGCCTGACGATGGCATATACGTGCTACTTAAAGAGGTTTTCGATAACTCTGTTGATGAGTTTATGATGGGCAACGGGCGCATCATTACACTTGATATTAATGAAAGCAGCGTATCGGTTCGCGATTACGGACGCGGAATTCCCCTAGGTAAGCTCGTTGATGTTTCATCGAGAATGAACACAGGAGCCAAATATGATTCAAAGGTTTTTAAGAAATCGGTTGGCCTAAACGGGGTGGGTATAAAAGCCGTTAACGCATTATCTACATCATTTCGCATTCAAAGTTTTCGCGAGGGCAAGTCGAGACTTGTTGAATACTCGTGCGGAAACATAGTTAACCAACAAAACATTGACAGTCCCAGTGAGAAAAACGGCACGCTGGTTGAGTTCATTCCAGATGAAAGCCTATTCGGAAAATTCGATTACCAAAATGAGTACATCGAATCGATGGTTCGAAACTACTCACACCTTAACACTGGACTAATAATTAAGTACAACGGCACATCCTTTGTGTCTAAAAACGGCTTACTCGACCTCCTTAACGAGAAACTCTCGGGCAAGGAACTTTATCCGCCAATACACCTAAAAGGGCCCGATATTGAAATGGCCATTACGCACGGCGTTGGGTATGGCGAAGATTACTACGCATTTGTAAACGGGCAGCATACCACGCAGGGCGGAACGCACCTAGCCGCATTTCGTGAAGCGTTAGTTAAAACCATACGCGAATTTTATAAGAAGGATTTCGATGCGTCCGATATTCGCACATCAATAATTGCAGCCATAAGCATTCGGGTTGAAGAGCCTGTTTTCGAAAGTCAAACTAAAACAAAACTTGGCAGCCGTGATATGGGACCCAATGGTCCATCGGTTCGTCAGTTTATTGGCGATTTTGTAAAAACCTCGCTCGATAACTACCTACATAAAAACCCCGAAGCAGCCGATGCCATTCTGCAAAAAATTGTGGATTCGGAAAAGGAACGCAAGGCCATATCGGGCATACAAAAGTTGGCTCGCGAACGAGCAAAAAAAGCCAATCTGCATAATAAAAAACTACGCGATTGTCGTGTTCACTATGGCGATAAGAACGAACTTAATTTAGATACCACCCTTTTTATTACCGAGGGCGACTCGGCTAGCGGTTCCATTACCAAAAGCCGCGACGTAAAAACGCAAGCTGTATTCTCACTTAAAGGAAAACCGCTTAACAGCTACGGATTAACAAAAAAGGTTGTTTACGAAAACGAGGAGTTTAACCTGCTACAGGCGGCTCTCAACATTGAAGAGGACATTGAGAACATTCGTTATAACAAGGTGGTTATAGCTACCGATGCCGACGTTGACGGTATGCACATCCGCCTGCTACTAATTACCTTCTTTCTTCAGTTTTTCCCCGACCTTATTCGTCAGGAGCACCTATTTATACTTCAAACGCCCCTTTTTAGGGTAAGAAATAAGAAGGCCACTAAATATTGCTATAACAACGACGAGAAAGAAAAAGCCCTTAAACTGCTGGGCAGCACTGCCGAAATTACCCGTTTTAAGGGGTTAGGTGAGATTTCACCCGATGAGTTTAAAAATTTTATTGGCGAGGATATGAGGCTCGACCCTGTTCGTTTGTCAAACAACGACCTGATACCCGATTTACTCTCGTTTTATATGGGAAAAAACACCCCCCAACGTCAAGAATTTATTATTGACAATTTGAAGATTGAGGTAGACCTACTTGAGGAAGAAGCAGCCATCAAAAAGGTTGAGGAAGAGACAGATGCTAAGAAAGTTGAGGAAGAGGCTGCTGTATAGTAAAGTATAAAAGAAAGAAACACAAATAATACAATGCAATTCGACGATTTTGAAGCGGAGGACTTACTAAACGGAGATAGAACCCGAAAAACCTCACCCGATGAGCAAAGCCGTATAGCTAAACTTACTGGCGAGGGTGCAAAAAAGGTGCAAGTTTCGGGAATGTACAAGGAATGGTTCCTCGATTACGCATCGTACGTTATACTTGAGAGAGCGGTTCCGCACCTCGAAGATGGGCTAAAACCCGTTCAGAGACGCATTATGCACGCTATGAAACGCCTCGACGATGGACGGTACAACAAGGTTGCCAACATTATTGGCTACACAATGCAGTACCACCCTCATGGGGACGCTTCTATTGGGGATGCCTTAGTTCAACTTGGACAAAAAGACCTGCTTGTAGATATGCAGGGTAACTGGGGAAACATACTAACTGGCGATGGGGCAGCTGCTCCTCGTTACATTGAGGCCCGACTGTCAAAATTCGCGCTCGATGTAATTTTTAATCCTAAAACTACCGAGTGGAAACTCACCTACGACGGGAGGAATCAGGAACCCGTTACGCTTCCTATAAAATTCCCTCTGCTACTAGCACAAGGTGTTGAGGGCATTGCGGTAGGACTGGCATCAAAAATACTTCCACATAACTTTAATGAGATAATTGATGCGGCCATACTTCACCTAAAAGGCAAGGACTTTGAGCTCTACCCCGACTTTCCTACCGGTGGCTACACCGACTGCTCGCGCTACAACGACGGGCTTCGCGGTGGTGCGATTAAAATTAGGGCAAAAATAGAGAGACTCGACCGCAAAACACTGGTAATAAAAGAAATACCTTTCAGCAAAACAACAACCACACTTATCGACTCAATTATTAAAGCGAACGATAAGGGGAAAATTAAAATTAAAAAAATTGACGACAATACGGCCGAGAATGTTGAAATACAAATACATCTCTCGTCCGATATTTCGCCCGATAAAACCATCGACGCCCTATATGCCTTTACCGACTGTGAAATATCGGTATCGCCAAACTCTTGCGTAATTTTCGATAACAAACCTCGATTTATGGGGGTTAAAGAAATTCTCCGCACGTCGGTTGAGCGAACCCAGTACCTCCTTACCCGCGAGTTAGAAATTAGGCTAAGTGAATTAGATGAGGCTTGGCATATGTCATCACTGGAGAAAATTTTTATTGAAAATAGAATTTACATTACCATTGAGGATTGCGAAACATGGGAATCGGTTATCGAAACGATTGACCGAGGGCTTGACCCCTTTAAAAAACTACTGCGACGAGAAGTTTTACGCGAGGATATCCTTAGGCTTACCGAAATAAAAATTAAACGTATATCAAAATACGATAGTTTTAAGGCCGACGAGCAAATAAAGGGTATTGAAAGCGAAATGGATGAGGTAAAAAATCATCTGGCTAATATTGTTTCCTACACCATAAACTACTTTCAGCAAATTAAAAAGAAGTACGGGAAGGGACAAGAACGGAAAACGGAAATCAGGAATTTCGACGCCATTGAGGCAACTAAAGTGGTGGTAGCCAACGAAAAACTTTACGTTAACTACGAGGAGGGATTCTTTGGTACTGGGCTTAAAAAAGATGAATATGTTGGCGATTGCTCGGATATTGACGACGTAATCGTTATTCTCAAAAATGGCAAGTACGTTATTACCAAGGTGTCAGAAAAAGCATTCTTTGGCAAAGGCATTAAGCACATATCCGTATTTAAACGCAACGATACGCGCACTATTTACAACGTACTTTACCGCGATGGCCGAAACGGCGCAATAATGATGAAACGCTGTGCCATAACCGGCATAACACGCGATAAGGACTACCACATTACCAAGGGAACCGAAGGATCGGAAATTATATACCTCAGTCATAACACCAACGGCGAGGCAGAGGTACTAAAGGTATTTTTAAAACCTCGACCCCGCATACGCAACCTTATAATGGACCTTGATTTTAGCCAAGTTGCCATAAAGGGACGCCAATCGCAAGGCAATATATTTACCCGCTATGCAATTCATAAAGTTCAGGTTAAAGAGAAAACTGGCAGCACGCTAGGCGGCATTAAAGTTTGGTTCGACTGGGATGTTTTCCGCCTAAATAATGATGAGAGAGGTCAGTACATTGGCGAATTTAAAGCGAATGATAGGCTACTTGTTGTTAATAAGGATGGGGAATATTACCTAACAGGCATTGAACCCAGCACACACTTTAGCGATAACATTCTGATACTAGAGAAGTTTGATGAGGAAAAAGTATACTCAGCCACATATTTTGATGGTGCACAAAACTTTTTTTACGTTAAACGCTTTACTTTTGAACCCAATGAAACTCCACAAAGCTTTATTGCAGACGACAAAAACTCATACCTTTCAGAAGTTAGCTGCGATAAATTTCCGTGCCTGAGGGTTACTTTTGGCGGCAAAAATGCACAAAGAGAGCCAGAGCAAATTGATGTTGAAGAATTTATTGGGGTAAAAAGTCACAAAGCTAAAGGCAAAAGGGTTTCAAATTTGGAGGTAAAAGCGGTTAAATTTACTGAACCTCTACAAAAAGAAGGAGAAGTAACCGAAGAAGAAATACCGGATACTGACGAAAAACCTCCCGTAAATAATAGTTCAACGGATTTTAATGGGAATGCATCGCAAATGTCTTTGGAACTGTAAACCTATTGTTATACTTTTACTTACGCATTAAGAAACGGTTTAGTGCATATATATCCAATCAACCAAAAATGGTTTTATGAAAGTTTTTTTAATTGGATTTATGGCAAGTGGAAAAACAACGCTAGGTGCAGAGTTGGCCAGCGAGTTGGGTTTTCCTTTTCTTGACCTCGACCATTACATTGAACAGAAAGAAGGAAAATCGATAAAAGAACTGTTTGAAATTAGGGGAGAGGAACATTTCCGTAGAATTGAAAGTGAAACGCTTCGCGAAATAAGCGCTCTTGCCGGAGACCACGTTATTGCATCGGGTGGTGGCACTTCATGCTTTTACAATAGCGTCGATTTTATGAATAAGGTTGGGATAACCATCTATCTTAAAGCTGAAGTTTCCGAATTACTCGACAGGCTTATAAAATCAAAAAACAACCGACCCTTGCTATGGGGTAAGAATGAAGAGGAACTTAATCGGTACATTATTAGGGTGCTCGATGAGCGAAAAAAATACTACGAAAGGGCAAAAATAACAGTTAACATAAGTCAGGTTGATGCTAAAATGCTAGCCAACACAATTAGAGCCACCCAAAACTAGGCAGCCCTTTCTTATCTTAATTCCTCCCAATTTTTAATCGTGAATCGGGCTGAAAGCCCAACTGAATATAGCCCGAGGCAACGCTTCGGGTTAAATAATGCGAGCGTTATGCGCCCTGAAAGGGCAAATTAATCCAAACCCCAAACTGGTGGCAATCGAAAAAATTATAACCTGCCCTGTCAGGGCGACATCATATGATACCCGTCTAACCCAAGGCGTTGCCTTGGGCTAGAATAAATTGCCACTTCGTGGCGAGGAATGGAGTGATAAAAAACTATTACACCATAGCCACACAGCAAGACTCACAAAAAAACGTAAGCAGGAGAACCAATCCAAGCGGGCTGAAAGCCCAACTAACTTCAGCCCGAGGCAACGCCTCGGGTAAAATAATGCGAGCGTTATGCGCCCTGAAAGGGCAAATTAAACCAAACCCCAAACTGGTGGCAATCGAAAAAATTATAACCTGCCCTGTCAGGGCGACATCATATGATACCCTTCTAATCCAAGGCGTTGCCTTGGGCTAGAATAAATTGCCACTTCGTGGCGAGGAATGGAGTGATAAAAAACTATTACACCATAGCCACACAGCAAGACTCACAAAACAACGTAAGCAGGAGAACCAATCCAAGCGGGCTGAAAGCCCAACTGAATATAGCCCGAGGCAACGCCTCGGGTAAAATAATACGAGCGTTATGCGCCCTGAAAGGGCAAATTAAACCAAGCCCCAAACTGGTGGCAATCGAAAAAATTATAATCTGCCCTGTCAGGGCGACATCATATGATACCCGTCTAACCCAAGGCGTTGCCTTGGGCTAGAATAAATTGCCACTTCGTGGCGAGGAATGGAGTGATAAAAAACTATTACACCATAGCCACACAGCAAGACTCACAAAAAAACGTAAGCAGGAGAACCAATCCAAGCGGGCTGAAAGCCCAACTAACTTCAGCCCGAGGCAACGTCTCGGGTTAAATAATACGAGTGGGCTGCGCCCTGAAAGGGCAAATTAATCCAAACCCCAAACTGGTGGCAATCTAAAAGATTCGAGCAGTTAGTAGTGTATCAGACTAAAACCTATCGCAACCGAGGCAATACGTATGTTATTGGACCCAGGATGCTCTCACCCAAATTTCGAGACCTATACGAAGACCACCCAAAAACTCTATCGGGTAAATTTGCATTGTCCTTAAATGGCATTTCAATAGTCATAGACATACACTTAAAGTGCTCACCTACAAACTTTGAACCTATATTCAAATTAGCCTCTCCTGGCTTATTCTGTGGATAACCCTCTTCGGTCTGAAAATCGGGACTATACTCTGCCCATTTGGCAAGAAAATTCTCTTGCAACCATTTTAACCTCTCATCATATGATGGGATACCCTCGATACCCGATGCAAAGCAATACGGCAGTCCTTCGTCGGCATGAATATCCAAGAACATATCAACACCTACCTCTTCCATTTTACGTCGAACATAGAATACCTCTGGGCTAATCTCCTGATCGGGGTTGCCCCATTCGCGATTAAGGTTTCGGCCTGCAGCGTTGGCGCGCAAGTTACCCGCAATAGCGCCATCAATATTCATATTTGGCACCAAATAAAACACAGCCTTACGAAGCAGCACTCGCGACACAGGGTCGCTCTCATCGAGCAAACGCTCAATAAACCCTTGCATAAACCACTCGGCTTGAGGCTCGCCTGGATGCTGACGTGCAATAATCCATATTTTTGGTTTTATACCGTCAGGTTCACCCAAAACTAGCAAATCAATATCTCGTCCTTCAACAGTTTCGCCAATTTGCTGAACAACGCAACGGCTCGAAAGCTGAGCTGAACTTACAAAATCTAGATGCTGATCGTAAGTGTAAGGGGTTGAGTATGCATAAAACACTGAGTTCTCCTCGGGTGTATGCTCAAAACTCAGCACACCATCTACATAACTAGTGGGAATACAAAACCACGACTCCCTATCGTAAGATGCGTAAACCCTATACTCGGGCCAGCCCTCTGGATAACTTGCCATAGAGGCATTTTCTATATGTATTTTACATGGAAATCCCTCTGCGCCATGCAACCTAAAATAAAACCACTGAAAAGTATCAGTGTAGGTATCGGGCCTAATTCTAAGCCGAATATTATCATGATTCTCAGCATTTACAATCTCTATATTTCCGCTGTCAAAATTTGATGATATTTTCATAATTACAATTATTTAGTAGAAAGTCAATAAACACTGGTAATATAGCTATTTTTTAGCAGCAAACCATCACCAAATCTTTCTTTTAGCTCACAGTAAATTACCTCCTAAGTTCGAAGTTTTGACCAAGATACACCTTTCTCACCTCTGGGTCATCGGCTAGTTCCTGCGCAGTGCCAGCTTTCAAAATATCGCCCTCAAACAGAAGGTAAGCCCTGTCGGTTATAGTAAGGGTTTCATGCACATTATGGTCGGTTATCAAAATTCCAATATTTTTATCCTTTAACTTTGCTACAATAGTCTGAATATCTTCTACCGCAATAGGATCCACGCCTGCAAATGGCTCGTCGAGCAGAATAAACTTTGGTTCAAGCGCAAGGGCTCTCGCAATTTCGGTTCTACGCCTCTCCCCTCCACTTAGCTGAATCCCCATACTCTTCCTAATTTTCTGCAAACCAAACTCTTCGAGTAACGACTCAACCTTTTCTTTCTGGTACTCCTTCGTAAAGCTAGTCATCTCAAGTACGGCTCTTAGATTATCTTCAACGCTAAGATTCCGAAAAATTGATGCTTCCTGAGCAAGGTAACCCACCCCTCTTTGCGCTCTTCGGTACACAGGCTCTCTGGTTATTTCAACATCATCGAGAAAAATTCGTCCCGAATTGGGCGTTACCAAACCAACCATCATATAAAAAGTTGTTGTTTTCCCTGCACCATTGGGACCTAACAGGCCCACAATTTCGCCCTGACTAACCTCTACCGACGCACCCTTAACTACAGTTCTAGAGCGGTAACGCTTTACAAGTTTATCAGTATGTAACCTCATCTTTTTATCCATAGCGATTGATTTTGTACAAAAGTAAAAAAATTGTTAGGATTATACTTACAACATGCAACACCTTAACAAAGTTTGGGGCAATTATATAATAATTACAATGCGAGAGATGAGTCAAGTTATAGAGACATCACAGAATATAAATACAAGCAACATCCCAATGGTTATCGTTTTTTATTAGGCACTCCCCCACTCCTAATTTCCAACATTACAGAACCACAAATGTATGTTATTACAAACAGCACAAAACAAAATTTATGCTACACAACACACCCAATACAACACGCTTTACCTGATGCACTTACAGTCAAAAAAAACATTGATTACCAGAATACTAACAGGCAAAAACATTAACTACCAACTCTAATAATTCGCTATAATTATTCTGTAAAAAACCAAAGGTAAGAGACAGCTACAACACACCAATATTTTAACAAATCAAATGATATATCCTCTAAAAGTTGCATTTATGACTTGAATCTAAGACAAGTACTTGAATTTAAAAAAGCAACTTACCAACTATACCCATACGCACACCCAAATTTGTCCGAACACAACATCTTTTTGTTGTCACTCTCTTTTATTCTTTATTCAACTTTTGCAAGCATACTAGAATTGCACATACCCCTGGAATATAGCAATATAAGCACAACTCTTTGAGGCTTTTATGACTTCCTTGTGTCTTTTGTGTAATTGTAAAAAGCAATATCACAAAGCAACACGAAGTATTGCACAAAGAATACACAAAGAATTTGAAAAAATAATTAGGTGACTTATTATCAAGTATATAAATAAGCTTGAAGTGAAGTATTTAGTTAGATATCAAGGGGATAAGTTGGATGCGAAAGTTGAGTTCTTTACCATAAAGGATAAAAAACTTCTCCAATAGCCAAACTTACACCAATTATTTTTGTTCCTTTCTTACGCCATAGAGAAATAAACTAAGTGGCACATTTCTGCTTTTTTACAACTAAAAATAAACAGCAAAACCCATGCTCTGCGTAAACCAAACCAAAACCGACCCATACTTCAACATTGCCAGCGAGGAGTTCCTACTAAAGAATTTCGACGAGGACATTATTATGCTCTACATTAACGAACCCTCTGTTATTGTGGGCAAGCACCAAAATACGCTGGCCGAAATAAATTACAAGCTAGCTAAGCAAAAAGAGGTATCCATAATTCGCCGACTTTCGGGTGGCGGTGCAGTATACCACGATTTAGGAAACCTGAACTTCACCTTTATTAAGAATGGGACACCTGGTAAACTGGTGGATTTTAAAGGCTACACCCAACCCATTGTTGATGCACTGAACGAAATTGGAGTTAATGCTGAGTTTGGTGGCCACAACAGCCTTTTAGTAGGCGAAAAAAAGTTTTCGGGTAATGCCGAGCATATTTTCAAGAATAGGGTAATGCACCATGGCACCATACTTTTCTCAACCAATCTAGAAACCCTAGCCGAGGTTTTATACGTTTCATCAACTCGCTTTAATGATAATGCGGTTAAATCGGTTAGGGCAAAAACCACAAACCTAAACAGTCATCTGCCCTCGGACTTTAGCATTTCAAAACTTAAACAATTTTTATTTAACCGTCTTTCCGAAAGTACAACTAATGCAAGGGTCTACAAGTTTACCGATGCCGACACAAGTTCTATTATGAATCTTGTTGAAAATAAATACTTAACCTGGGACTGGAACTTTGGTTACTCACCCAGCTACACATTTAGCCGCAGTTTTAGTGTTAGTGATAAGCAGGCTAACATAGAGGTTACGGTTGAAAAAGGTAGAATTATGGGAATAATTATAAAAGGCAATGAGGGAAACGATCCTAGCGCAACAATAATTGCTCAGGCTTTAAAAGGGGTTAAACATAATGATTTTGAAGTACAACAGGTTATAAATAAATTGCCCATTAGCGACGAGCTAAAACAAAAGCTAGTAGAGTATCTATTCTAGTCATTACTCGAAATCCTCGTCGGGTCTAAAAAATATTCGTTCGTCCAAAATATGATCGAATGACTCAGGTGGCAAAGCCGAAGCTACACGTAAATTGGTGTCTAAAAAGAAGAGTAATTCGTGGTGTAACGTTTCTCCTGCAATATTAAGATCCTGAAATTTGTGAACGAGCAAATAGCCAAGCAGGCTACCCTCAATATGGTCTAATTCACGCTTTAAACTGTCTGCTCTTGATTTATCCTGCAATGAATCCTCATTATTCATAATAGCCACTAGCAAAGGCAAGGTCCTGCTATTACGAGCGTAACGCGCCGATAGTTCTCCAAACACAACGGGTTTATAGTGCGGGTATTCGTTGGTTCTAATTATCCAAGCTTTTATGGCCTCTTCGGCAATCTCTTGCTTCTCGCTTAAAGGATTCTCAGCCTCAGTTTTGCCGCCTTTACATCCCAACAAAGAGGTAAGCAATACAAATACGACGAAAGCGATTCCAGTATTTTTTTTCAGCATAGCTAGTAGTGTTTTTACAGGTATGCAAGTTAACAAAATACGTTTAATATTATGGCGTACAATCACAAAAAAATCCCGGTAAAATACCCGGGATTTTTCTTTGTGTCTGAGTCAAACTTACTTTTTCATAAGTTCAGCAAAATACTTATAGAATAGTGGTATGGTCTCAATTCCTTTAAAGAACTGCTCTAACGGATAGTTCTCGTTAGGTGAGTGAATAGCATCGGAACCAAGTCCAAAGCCCAATAGAATTGTTTTAATTCCCAATTTCTCTTCAAATGTGCTAATAATCGGAATACTTCCTCCGCTACGGTAAGGTATGGCTTTTTTACCAAAAGTATCTTCCATTGCCTTACTTGCAGCTATATATGCAGGGCTATCGGTTGGCGATACGTATCCTTGTCCACCGTGTAAATATTTAACATTAACTTTTACGTAGGGAGGGGCAATTTTCTCAAAATGTTTCCCAAACAGCTCTGCAATTTTCATATGATCCTGATTAGGAACAAGCCTCATTGAAATTTTTGCGTATGCTTTTGAAGGCAGAACTGTTTTGGCGCCTTCGCCAATGTACCCGCCCCATATTCCGTTCACATCAAGAGTTGGCCTAATACCTACACGTTCGAGAGTAGTATAGCCTTTTTCTCCCCATTCCTCATCAATACCAACCGATTTTTTGTACTCTTCCAAATTGAAGGGCGCTTTGTTCATTTCAGCACGCTCGCTATCGGAAACCTTCATTACTTCGTCGTAAAACCCAGGTACGGTAATGTGGTTATTCTCATCGTGTAACGAGGCAATCATTTTAGTTAGAATATTGATAGGATTGGCTACCGCACCACCAAAAAGGCCCGAGTGAAGGTCGTGGTTTGGTCCCGTAAGTTCAACCTCAACATAAGATAAGCCACGAAGTCCCGTTGTTATTGAAGGATCGTCTTTACCCAACAACGATGTATCTGACACTAGGATTACATCGGCTTTTAACATTTCCTTATTCTGGTCGAGCCATTTACCAAGATTTGGAGAACCAACCTCCTCTTCGCCCTCAATCATAAACTTTACGTTGGTGGGTAGAGTATTGGTTTTTAGCATAAGTTCAAATGCCTTGGCGTGCATAAAGCCTTGCCCCTTATCATCGTCGGCACCACGACCCCAAATTTTACCATCTTTTACAACAGGCTCAAAGGGTTTAGTGTTCCACAGTTCAAGAGGGTCAACAGGCATTACGTCATAATGCGCATAAACCAAAACGGTAGGTGCATTAGGGTCAATAATTTTTTCGCCATACACAACAGGATGCCCATCGGTTGGAAATACCTGAGCCTTATCGGCGCCTGCGCTAAGCATTTGATCGCGCCAGTACTCGGCACATTTTTGCATATCGGGTACGTGATCGGCTATTGAGCTAATTGATGGTATGCGCAGCATTCCAAATAGTTCGTCAAGAAAACGATCCTTGTTCTCCTCAACATACTTCTTAATGTAGTCCATAATCTATATTCTAATTTATTAATAATTATTCGTGCTGTAATATTAGCGAAAATTCAGGAAATCTCATAACGAAATTGCGCTTAACATTCGATACACTCATTGACAAAAAAGTTAAAAAGATGTAAAACACTAGCTTACAAGAAATACTCGAAACATCGTTATGAAACCAATCTTAGCTGTTTCATCTTATTGAAAACACGAAAAATAGATGTTTGTTTAATACTTGCCAGGTAAAAAATGGCTTTGACCATCAATTATCTTTTACTATCTTTAACTTTGATTTAAAGAATTCTGAAATAGTATAAAAATTGATTAGGGTTATAAACTCAAAAAGCATTAAGGAGGCGAGTATAAATGGACAAGAATTATACTATAAACATTGACCATAAATTGAGGATAATAAAATATACTCACTCTGGATCAATTAAAGCAGAAGATATTGGAGGAGTTTGGGAGCAATTCTTAACAATGAAGGAGTTTACTCAATTAAAATACAACTTATTTTCCGATTACAGTAACGGTACATTTCAAATACCCCACAGTTTCTTGCCAGAGTTAATGGAGTTTATGCACTCCATTAAAGAAATAGTGAGAGGAAAAAAGCAAGCGTTAATTGTAAATGACCCGCACAACGTTGCAACCTCAATGATTTTTGAGAGTAAGGCTAACAAAGAAGTAGGGTTTATTGTCTAAGTTTTTACAACACAAACATCCGCCTTACGATGGCTCTCAGTTTAGTCCATAAAATTTTGAAATAAAACTAGAGCTTTATACTTTTCACTTATAGCAAAACGAGCTAAAAAACTCTTTCAACAAACATTAGAACCTTGCCCTAAAACCTTATATATAAATAGAATTTAAAAAATACGCTTTAGCAACAAAAGCCAGCTTACGCGGGCTTTTGTTGCTAAAGTAAAACGAATATTTTACTCGTACACAAACTCCCCCTTATCACTTTTCACAACCAGCTTATTGCCTTTTTCTCTGCGACGACAAGAACCAACAACCTGAGCATCAACGCCGAACTCTTTAGAAATGGCTATAATATCATCGGCATACTCTGGAAATACATATATTTCGAACCTATGACCCATATTAAATACTTTGTACATTTCGTGCCATGGTGTTTTCGATTCTTGCTGTATTATTTCAAAAAGCGGTGGCACAGGAAACATATTGTCCTTTACCACAAGCATATTTTCAACAAAATTCATAACCTTGGTTTGAGCCCCGCCCGAGCAGTGAACCAACCCGTGAATAACAGATCGGTAATTATCTAGAACCTCTTTAATAACAGGTGCATAGGTTCTTGTTGGGCTAAGCACCAGCTTACCAGCCGTTACATTTAGGTCTGCAATGGTATCGGTTAGTTTGTGCGAGCCAGAGTAAACAAGATCAGCATCAACTGCCGAATCGAAACTTTCGGGATACTTTTCGGCCAAATACTTAGCAAAAACATCGTGACGGGCTGAGGTTAAACCATTACTGCCCATACCGCCATTATAGAAATTCTCATAATTTGCTTGACCGTAAGAACTTAATGCTACAATAACATCGCCATCGCGAATATTCGAATTATCAATAACATCACTCCGCTTAATCCTAGCCGTTACTGTTGAATCAACTATAACGGTTCGCACCAAATCGCCCACATCGGCAGTTTCACCTCCGGTAAGATTAATGTTTACACCCATACTACGCATTTGGCGGCAAAACTCTTCGGTACCCCCAATAATTTCGCTCACAACCTCTCCTGGGATAAGGTTTTTATTCCTCCCAATGGTTGACGAGAGCAAAATATTATCGGTAATTCCAACGCAGAGTAAATCGTCAATATTCATAACTATTGCATCCTGGGCAATCCCTTTCCAAACAGACAAATCGCCTGTTTCGCGCCAGTACATATAGGCTAATGATGATTTTGTGCCAGCCCCGTCGGCGTGCATAGCTATACAATAATCATTGTCGCCAGTAAGTATATCGGGAACAATTTTACAGAAGGCTTTTGGGAATAATCCTTTGTCCAGATGACGAATAGCCTTATGAACATCTTCTTTTGATGCAGACACTCCCCTTTGGGAGTAACGATAATTATCGGGCATGTTAGGTAAGTAGATAAATCTGTTTATTACTAATTATTCTTGTCGCTCTTTAATTTTAATAAATGCTTTTTTTTCTCTGTAAGCCATTTCGACTCTTCGGGTGTGTCAACCAGCCAAATCTTCAAATCGGCCTCACTCTCTTCATCAACAAAAAAAATTACAATATCGGCTTCACGCATAAAGCGCATATCCATCCAAAGGCCTGTTTTGGTTATATCAGCCTCTTTCCAAACAAAACAAACCCACAAATCGGCTTCGTTGGGTTCCTCTGCTGGATATACCTTTAATTTTGCGCTATCGGAGTTCTCGGCCTGATAAATTTTTTGACCAAACCCCGAGGTTGCCATAGTAAACAGCAACAGCAACGGAAGCAATATTTTTATTGGCTTAGGTTTCATAGAGAAATTACTCGCCCTTATAATCGGTGCTTAACACCTTAAATTCTGTTCTACGGTTTATCTGGTAAACGGTTTCCTGCTGCTGCTCGTCACCTAGCTGGTCTATATATTTTTGGTCGAGTTTAGCACCAACCAACAGGAATGAATACTGCTGCGACAGCTGATCGTCGACTACTTTTGGTTGTGATTGAGCATAACCTTTAGCCTTTAGCCTTTGAGCGGGTACACCTCTTTCAATTAAATAGTTAACAACCGACTGAGCACGTTTTTGCGATAAATCATAGTTGTAATCCAGCGTACCACGACTATCGGTGTGTGCTCCCAATTCAATTACAATGGTTGGGTTATCGTTTAGCACCTCAATTAGCTTGTCAAGTGCCGCCATTGATTCGGGCCTAAGTTCCCATTGGTCAAAATCGTAAAAAATATTGGGCAGCTCTATTGGTTTTGCGGTTGAAGTAAGGGAAATACTAATATCAAACTCTTTGCTTTCAGCTAATCCTCTAGTTGTTTCTCGCCCCTTGCCATTTAAATATCCTTCGCGTGAAGCAATAAGTACATAATCGGTATTGGGATTTAGCATAAAGCGGAAGGAGCCACTGGCATCGGTTTTCGAGTTTGCAATTAACCCATCGCTACCCACCAGTTGCACGGAAGCATTAGCCAAAGACTTACTTGTTTTATTGTCAACAACCTTACCAATCATATTAAAATTAATTTCGGGCATAGAGAATAGGTATAAGTTGTCGCCTCCCCTCGAACCAGATTCTCGCCTGCGCGACGAGAAGTAACCCGCTTCCCTCTCTCTCTCAAAAATAATCCCAAAGTCATCGGCCGATGAGTTAATAGGATACCTCATATTTTCAACATTCCAACTACCATCGATGGACTTGGCTCTAAAAATATCGAGCCCACCCATACCAGGGTGCCCGTCAGATGAAAAATATAGCGTACCATCTGGATGAATATATGGAAACATCTCATTTCCCTTCGTATTTATTTTTGATCCAAGATTAATGGGCTCCCCCCAATTGTCGGACGGTGAGTTTCTTGTAACTTTCCAAATATCGTTTCCACCCAAGCCACCAGGCATATTGCTAACAAAATACAAGGTTAGCTCATCTTCTGATATGGAGGGATGCGCCACCACCATACTATCAGCAGAAATAGGAATAACAGTAGGAGTCAACCACCCTTGCTCACGGCGTTCGCTCACCATTATTTCACAACCAAGCTTGTTGCGCTTGCTGGCTCGGCATCGGGTAAAGTACAGCTTATTAAAGTCGGAAGATAACGATGGGGTGCCTTCGTCGAAAGGGGTATTAATACTCTCATCGAGAGGTCGAGGCTTACTCCACTTTCCTTGCTTATCGCGCTGCGACGTAAAAATATCGCTAAACATCTCGCCCGTACCAGCGTGTTTCTTGGAACCCGTAGCCTCATCGCGCGAGCTAGTAAAGAATAGAATTGAATAATCATCGGAAGCATAAGCAGGGCTATAATCCGACTGTCGACTATTAATTACCCTAAGGTTTAGCACATCGTAACCAGTAGGAGATGCTTTCCACTTTTGAGCCAGTTCGCAAGACTCAATCCCCACGCTTGCAAAGGGGTCGTTGGGCACTAGCTCTTTATACTTTTGGTACTGCTCAATTGCTTCATCGTATTTCTCGCCCATTTTCAGCATTTCAGCATAGTAGTAAAATACTTTTGGATTGGGTGCTTCGCGCATAATAGCCTTAGCATACCATAGTTCGGCCTGTCTGGCATTTCCGGTAAATCTATAGCAATCGGCAATTTTATTCAGATAAACGCCCATCTCTTCTCGTGGAATCTTATCTAAATCGCGTTTATACAGGTCTATTGCATCAAAATAGCCTCCGGCTTCAAACAGTTCATCGGCTTTACGAATCCGATTCGTTTGTGCCATTACGTTTTCGGACAGACCTATTAAAGTGATGATTAGTAATGCTTTAAATGTAAACCTCATTGTATGCTGTTTTTTCAGGTCAATAGTGTTCTTTATAAAAACTAGTTCGAATAGTACTCAGAGCCATTGGTTAATATAGGTGCAAATATGCAAATATTTGTAAAAGTAAACATAATTTCGATAGCTCCATATTATATATCGACTGAAAATAAACGTATTTTAACCTGATAATATTTTAATACGCTGATATACAAAATAGTGTTATCTCAAAAAAGCTATCAGTATTTGAGCAAACTACATTTGTTGCAAACAATCAGTTCGAAGAGTAGCGCTGCTTTGGCGCACCAAATGTGAAAATACTTTTAGATATGACTCACAACAGGTTTTATGGGGAAAGCTTCTCTCCAAAATATTGTTAAAAAACCATACCTTTGCGCTCGTAAAAACTAACATTAGTTTCTATAATTTGTTACAACACTGAAAACAATATAATAAATAAGATATGCAAACCAACAAAGTACTACTTATGATTCTCGACGGATGGGGAATTGGTAAAGGAGACAAATCCGATGTAATTGCAAACTCTAACCCAGAGAATATTATAAAACTACAAAAACAGTACCCACACGCCCAGCTCGAAACCAGTGGCGAACAAGTAGGACTGCCCGATGGCCAAATGGGCAACTCGGAAGTTGGCCACCTAAATATCGGCGCTGGTCGCATTGTTTATCAGGATTTGGTGCGAATTAATAAGGAGATAAAAAACGGTAAAATAGAGCAAAACGAAGCACTTACCAATGCCTTTAAGTATGCCAAAGAGAATAACGTAGGGGTTCATTTCCTCGGACTAGTTTCGGATGGTGGTGTTCACTCAATGGATACGCATCTTTATAAACTTTGCGATATGACAAAGGGTTACGGCCTTAGCAAAGTGTTTATTCACGCATTAACTGATGGGCGCGATACCGATCCACAAAGCGGCTTAGGGTTTGTTCGCAACCTCGAAAATCATCTTAAAAAAAGCAACGGCACTATTGCCTCCGTGGTTGGCAGGTACTACACAATGGATCGCGATAAGCGATGGGAACGAGTTAAAGTTGGGTACGACCTAATGGTAAACGGCGTTGGAACAGAAGTAACGGATATTGCCCAAGCCATCGAAAATTCATACGCAAACGGAGTAACCGATGAGTTTATTAAGCCACACATTTACGTAGACAAAAACGGCAAAGCAGTAGGAAAAATTCAACCCAACGATGTGGTAATTTGCTTTAACTACCGAACCGATAGGCTGCGCGAAATTACTATGGCCCTTACCCAAGCCGATATGCCAGATCACGGAATGAAAACCATTCCGCTACACTACGTTACCCTTACCAAGTACGACAACAGTTTTAAAGGCATAACGATTGCCTACGAAAAGGATAATCTAAAAAACACAATTGGCGAAGCCGTTTCGACTGCCGGACTAAAACAGCTCCGTATTGCCGAAACAGAGAAGTATGCACACGTAACATTCTTCTTCTCTGGCGGACGTGAGGAGAAATACCCTGGCGAAAGCAGAATTTTAATCCAATCGCCTAAGGTTGCAACCTACGATTTGCAACCAGAAATGAGCGCCTTTGAAGTGAAAAATGCCATTGTTGCTGAGCTTAAACATAAAACGCACGATTTTATTTGCCTTAACTTTGCCAATGGCGATATGGTGGGGCATACTGGCGTTTACGAAGCTATTCAGAAAGCAGTAAAAACCGTTGACCAATGCGTTGGCGAGGTGGTTGAAACGGCCAAAGCCAATGGCTATTCGGTTGTTATTATTGCCGACCACGGCAATGCCGATAACGCATTAAATGCTGATGGTACGCCTAACACAGCCCATTCGCTTAATCCCGTTCCAATTATTGTGGTATCAGATAAGTACACCTCGGTTTCGAACGGAATTCTTGCCGATGTTGCCCCAACCATTCTCAACATTATGCAGCTACCCATTCCAAATGAGATGACTGGAAAAGTACTCTGCAAATAATTTTTAGGTATACTAAATAAAAAAATAATCGTTCTAAGAAACAATTACAGAATGCTTACCGTTAAAAATATATGATCCAGATAGACGACAAACTGATTAGCTTTGATGTTTTTGAAAAACATTTTTGCTGCGACCTTCCAAAGTGTATGGGCATATGCTGTGTACACGGCCAATCGGGTGCTCCGCTCGAAACCAATGAAATAAACATACTTGAAAATGAGCTACCCCAAATAAAACCATATATGAAGCCAGAGGGGCTAAAAGTGATTGACGAGCAAGGGGTTGCCGTTATGGACTTTGACGGAGATATGGTTACGCCACTCATAAACAACGAGGAGTGCGCTTTTTCTTTTGAAGAAGATGGCATTACATACTGCGCTGTTGAGAAAGCGTGGCGCGAGGGCAAGGTAAAATTCCGTAAACCCATTTCGTGCCACCTATACCCCATTCGCGCAAAAGTGTACCCAACTTTTACGGCTCTTAATTACGACCAATGGCCCATATGCCAGCCAGCAAAAGAACTTGGAGCAAAATGGGCTATTCCTGTTTTCCGATTTGCAAAGGAGGCGCTAATTCGCGCTTACGGAGAAGAATTTTACAACGAAATGGAGGAAGCCTACACGGTACTGCAAAAATCGAATAGCACAACCTAACCCATTAGCTAACGGATAGTAACCGCAAAAAAAGTTTTATCTCTCGATTTTTGGCTTAATTTTGCAATGTGAACACGGAACAAAAACACTTTGCAGAGGTTATATTGCCCTTGGCATTGCCAAAATTATATACCTATTCAATTCCCAGCGAATTGGTTGGCACAGTTGTGCCTGGCATAAGGGTAATAGTTCAACTTGGCAAAAAGAAACTCTACTCTGCAATTGTGTACAGCGTGCACAACAACGCCCCCGAGCATTATAAAACCAAAGATATTTTTCAAGCCATAGATACTAGTCCCTTGGTTTCTAACAGTCAAATAAATTTTTGGGAATGGATGGCTAGCTACTATATGTGCACGCTAGGCGAAGTAATGAAAGCAGCATTACCCTCGGGACTTAAGCTCGAAAGTGAAACCCGCATAAGTCAGGGAGACAATTTTACCATTGCAGAATTACTTAGCGAAGCCGAAGCAGAAATAGTAAACTCTGTAAGCAAAGGCAAGAGCATTAGCATCCAGGAGTTAACAGCCAAATGCAATGCTCCCAATGCAATGGGAACGATTAAAAAAATGCTGGACAAAAATATACTATCCATTAACGAACGGATAGAGCCAGCATTTAAACCTAAAATTGAAACATTTGCACGCCTACACCCACGACTAAAAAATAATTCAGACGTAAACAAAGTGTTCGAAGGGCTTGCCCGCGCACAAGCACAGCAAAAATACCTAATGGCATTTTTGGCATTAGCAGCCCCCACACACGAAACATTTACCGGTTGGGTTTCAAAAAAAGAACTTACCGAAAAGGCCAATACCTCAACTGGAGCATTTAAAGCGCTGGTAGAAAAAGAGATATTCGAGGTTGAGGATAGGGAAGTTTCGAGGTTAACAATACAGGGCCAAACTCACGAGGTAGAATTACAACTCACTCCAGCACAAAATCAGGCACATAGCACAATCAAGAGCGAATTTGAAACGAAAAACACCGTACTGCTCCACGGAGTTACTTCTAGCGGCAAAACCGAAATTTACATAACCCTTATAAAAGAACAGATTAACCAAGGCAAGCAGGTGCTATACTTACTACCCGAAATTGCCCTTACGGCACAAATTATCAATAGGTTAAAACGTTTCTTTGGCAATAAGGTTGGTATATACCACAGTAAATTTAGCGACAATCAGCGGGTTGAGGTCTACCAAAACCTAATGAATGATGGCAAGGACCCCGAAAAACCTTCGTACGACGTAATTCTTGGCGTTCGCTCATCCATCTTTTTACCTTTTAAAAGACTGGGACTTATAATAGTTGACGAGGAACACGAAAATACCTTCAAACAATTCAATCCGGCCCCAAGGTACAGCGCCCGCGATGCAGCCATTGTACTTTCGCATATTTCCAAATCAAAAGTTTTGCTAGGCACGGCAACACCTTCAATAGAATCTTACTACAACACACAAATAGGTAAGTACGGATTGGCCACACTTACCGAGCGGTACAAGGGTATTAATCTCCCGAAAATAACAGTGGTTGACACCCTAACGGCGCGGAAAAAGAAGTTGATGAAATCGGTTTTCTCCCCTCAACTAATTGAGGCTATTGGAACAAGTTTAGAAAGTAAAGCCCAAGTAATACTTTTCCAAAATCGTAGAGGCTACGCACCTTTTATAGAGTGCGACGAATGTGCCTGGATACCGCAATGCAAAAACTGCAACGTTAGCCTAACGCTGCATAAGCATAGTAACGACCTAATTTGCCATTACTGTGGTTACACAACGCAAAACCTTACATCGTGCTTGGCCTGCGGCAGCAATAAACTTAGCACCAAAGGTATTGGAACCGAAAAAATTGAAGAGGAACTCGCCATCCTTTTCCCAGAAGCCATAATTGAACGAATGGACCTCGACTCAACCCGTAGTCGAAACTCATACGAACGGATTATAAATGACTTTGAACTCGGCAAAACCGATGTTCTTATTGGCACCCAAATGGTTAGCAAAGGGCTCGATTTTGATAGGGTTAACCTGGTAGGTATTATTAATGCTGATAATATGCTCAACTTCCCCGACTTTAGAGCCTACGAGCGCAGTTTTCAGCTTATGGTACAGGTAAGTGGTAGAGCCGGACGAAAACACAAGCAAGGACAGGTTATTATTCAAACCAACAATCCTCAACATACAATTATTCAGCAGGTTACGACTAACGATTACCAATCGCTTTATACCGAGCAGCTTGCTGAGCGTCGCAACTACCTTTACCCACCCTACTACCGACTTATACGAATTTCGCTAAAGCATAGAAATAACAATACCTTGGAAGTAGCGGCCAACCAGCTTGCCCGTAATCTCCAAACCATTTTTAAACAGCGAGTGCTTGGCCCTGAGGATCCGCCCATTAATCGTGTTCAAAATTACTATATTAAAGACCTGCTAATTAAGTTGGAAAGAAACATTGATTTGGCCAAGGCAAAAACAGTTCTCGAGCGAGAATTCAGCCGAATTACAGAATACCAGCCATTTAGAGGGTTAATAATTGTTCCTGATGTTGACCCCCTTTAGGTGTAATGCAAAACCGATGAATTTATGTACAAAGTTGAAGGCGTTTGGTATGCGCCTACCCCTTAATTACTCGAAAAACCGCCCCCCACAACAACCTTAATACACTTGGGTACAATGCTAAAAGTGAATGGCGACGTGCCCAACGATTCACCATCAACCTCTAAGTTAAAATCCGAGGATGAAGAAACCTCAACCACGGCCGATTGGTAGCTCAATACCTTAGGATGCTTTAGTATATTGCCATTATAAAGTTTTGACATATTAGTAAGCAACGAGAGACGGCTAATCTTTTTTATGAAGGTTATATCGAACAATCCATCGCCTGGATCGGCCTCGGGAGCCTGCATAACCCCACCTCCATTGTACTTACCTATACCCAGGGTTAAGTTAAAAACTTCGCCTTCATAACTCAGTTCGTCAAACCGCACGTTGGCAACAGAAGGCTTATAGGTAAATAGAGTTTTTACAATGCTAAAAAGATAAAGGAACTTCCCTTTTTGACCTTTCTCCTTAAGTTTGTTAACCTTCAACGCCACCTCGGCACCAAACCCAACTCCAGCCATATTAGCAATGTATCGCTGTTGGGGTAGCCTCGACTCAAAAAAATCTATCCGACCAACATCCTGAACAAACGTGCTACATTCCTTTATGGCCATTACACTCTCCTGGTAATCAGTGGGCAACATATACGTTTTAGCCCAATCGTTACCAGTTCCAACCCCTATAAAACCCAACGTAATATCAGTAGTTGACACCACATCCTGAATAAAAACGCCGTTCACAACCTCATTGTGCGTTCCATCTCCCCCAACGCAAATAATACGCCTATACCCCTTACGAATAGCCTTAACCGTTAGTTCAACAGCGTGATATTTACGCTGTGTAAGGTCAAAATCGAAGCTAGGTAGGTGAGTCTCTAAAAGACTGCGAATTTGAGGCCAATCACGACTTCCCCTACCGGTACCTGAAGCAGGGTTCACAACCACGTACCACTCGGCCAAAGCTATATTTTTCATCCTGCAAAAGTAATAAATATTAATAATTAACAATTGACCAACGGGTGAACTCTGCTATTTTTATAAAAATATTAGCTATTTTTGCCAAAGCAAACAAACTTGAATTGTTAAAAACTTGTTGGTAACTTCAAGGGTAATGTTTATATTAGATGCTTCAAAATTTGCCTCAAATCAAGCACTTCAGGTAAATTTGTGACCTTAATCATTTTCACTGAAAATAAACTTTTTACATTATGGGAAAAGTAATAGCACTAGCAAACCAAAAGGGAGGAGTAGGTAAAACAACAACTGCAATAAACTTGGCAGCCAGTTTAGCCGTTCTTGAGAAAAAAGTACTGCTTATTGACGCCGACCCACAAGCCAACGCCACTTCGGGTACTGGGTTTGACTTACGAAATGTTAAAGCAAGTATTTACGAATGTTTGGTAGATGGACTAAACCCCAGAGAAGCAATACTTAAAAGTGAGATAGATGGGCTAGAGCTAATCCCTTCGCACATAGACCTTGTTGGTGCCGAAATTGAAATGCTTAACCTGCCCAACAGGGAGAAAATGCTGAAAAACGTAATCGAAGTTATTAAGGATGATTACGACTTCGTACTTATTGACTGCTCGCCTTCACTCGGATTAATTACCGTAAATGCACTATCCGCCGCCGACTCGGTTATAATTCCAGTACAATGTGAGTATTTTGCACTCGAAGGGCTAGGCAAACTGCTTAACACCATAAAAATTATACAAACACGACTAAACCCCGAACTTAAAATAGAGGGTTTTCTGTTAACAATGTATGATGCACGACTTCGACTTTCAAATCAGGTTGTTGATGAGGTTAAAAAACATTTCCAGCAAATGGTATTCGAAACCATTATACAGCGAAATATTAAACTTAGCGAGGCACCAAGTTATGGACAGCCAGTTATTCTATACGATGCAGCCTCTACAGGTGCAACCAACTACCTAAACCTAGGTCGCGAATTAATTCAAAAAAATACGGTAAGTGAACCAACTGAAGTAGAGAAATAAAGAATTCCCAAAATTAGTGATACACAAGAAATGGTAAAGAAAATGGCATTAGGACGCGGGTTAGGGGCTCTGATTGAAGGTGCAGAAACGCCACAAGAGCGCGCAGCAGCAAAAGGAGAGAACGAAAGTAACGATTCGATTAAAGAGATTAGCATTAATAAAATAGAGGCTAACCCTTTTCAGCCACGAACCTCATTTGACCAGGAAGCGCTACAAGAGCTTTCCGAATCAATCAAAGAACTCGGAATAATTCAGCCATTAACAATACGCGAAATCAATGGGCAGTACCAGCTAATTTCGGGCGAAAGGCGTTTACGTGCAGCAAAAATGGCAGGACTTAAATCTGTTCCCGCTTTTATTCGCACTGCCAACGACCAAGGAATGCTCGAAATGGCTCTGGTTGAAAATATTCAGCGTGAAAACCTTGATGCCATTGAGGTAGCCATAAGTTACCAAAGGCTTATCGACGAGTGTAAACTAACCCACGACAATCTCTCGGAGAGGGTTGGAAAAAAAAGGGCCACGGTAACTAACTACTTACGCCTGCTAAAATTACCAGCCGAAATACAGATAGGTTTAAAGGAACGAAAACTTAGTATGGGGCATGCCCGTGCACTTATATCTCTCGAAGGCAAAGAGAATCAGATCGATTTATACCACACAATAACTGAAAACGACCTATCGGTTCGAAAAACAGAAGAGTTGGCAAAACTTTTATCTCAACCTTTACAGCCCTCGCCCAAGAAGAAAACTCCCGAAACCACAGACCAAGTTCCACCCGAACTCATTGAGCTAGAAGAAAAACTACAAGACGTTTTTGGATGGGGTGTTGAGGTAAAACCCGGAAAGAAAGGGGCAGGAAAAATTGTTATTAACTACCGTTCACCTGGCGAGCTAGATGAGCTAATGGAAAGGGTAAATAACTTCAGTTCAAAATAAGTTGGGTCGTTCTTCGTTTAACTTTCCGATGTAAACACACAAAGCCTTGAAGTTTTGAAAAGCTACAATAACCCTATCGGTTTTTTTAATAAAGCGGGGCATTATTTTTTAATTGCCCTACTTTTATTTTTATGCCCTTCAAAACTCTTCTCACAAGACTCTGGGAAAATCGACACCTTATCTACTGCAAAGGTTTGGCTCATATCGCAGGTTCTTCCTGGCAGCGGACAAGTTATTAATAAGCAGTACTGGAAAATACCTGTCTTTTATGCAGGAATGGGTTCAATGGCCTATATGGGCTATCGGGCAAACAAAGAGTACCGCAAAATATACGACGAGTTTCAACAACCTTTTTACGGACCAGAAGAGAAATACCGGTTTGAAGAGGACTGGATGCGATACAAAACGCAACGTAACTTATACATTATTGGTGCTTCGGCATTCTATGTGGCAAGTGTTGCCGATGCCCTTATTGTGCGAACAAAAGACGACCACTCGCCACTTACGGCAATGGTATTCTCAGCTCTGCTGCCCGGTATGGGGCAAGTTTATAACCAAAAACTTTGGAAATTACCCTTTGTTTACGGCGGGCTGGCATCAGTTTACTATGTTATCGATTTTAACCAACGTGGCTACAAACGTTTTGGAAACGCCATAAAATTGAGACCAAACGATGAGTTTGCCGGAACACGCTCAGAAAAAGACCTAATAGTAATACGCAATGCGTACCGCCGAAACAGAGATTTAGCCATAATTGGCATTTCGGCATTCTATTTGCTAAATGTTATTGATGCTTATGTTGATGCGCATTTTTTTAGCTGGGACATAAGCGATGATTTAGCATATAACTTTGAACCTCTTATACAAAGGAATGTTATGGCTTTAGATTCACCTGGTACTCTTACGTTAGGACTACGTTTTAACTTAAACTTTTAAATAACCCCATGAGAAAACTTTCGTTCATCATAGCAATTGCTACACTACTTGCAATCCCATCTAAATCTGTAGCCGTAAAAGATAGTATACCGGTACTTAGGGATACAACCCTGGAGGGATTGGGATTAATTTCACAATTCGGAGCAAATCTCGACAGCCTTCTAAATTTATGGTATGTGCAAACAAGACTAGATACTATGAACTTGCTGTCGGTTGTTGAATCGGACGAACTAACAGGAATGACAACCCTACCCGATTCGGTTTACATACAACGACTGGCCGATATGAATTCTTTTATCGACCTGCCCTACAATAGTATAGTTCGGAACTTTATTAACGTGTACACCAATAGGCAACGCGACAAGATGCAGGTAATGCTTGGGCTTGCAGAATTTTATTTTCCAATTTTTGAGGAAATTTTAGATCGTAACAACCTGCCCATTGAACTCAGAATACTACCTGTTATCGAATCGGCACTTAACCCGCGCGCCGTTTCAAGAGTGGGCGCCACAGGCATATGGCAATTTATGTACGGAACGGGCAGAATGTACAACCTCACCATAAACTCGTTTATTGATGATCGTCGCGACCCAATTGCATCAAGCGAAGCTGCTGTGCGTTTTCTGAAAGACCTATACTCTATTTATGGAGATTGGACTCTGGTAATTGCTGCATATAACTGTGGCCCAGGTAACGTAAACAAAGCCATAAGAAGAGCTGGCGGGAAAAAGAACTACTGGGACATATACTACTTTTTACCCCGCGAAACCAGAGGTTATGTTCCGGCTTTTATTGCAGCTAATTACGCATTTGAATACCATAAAGAACACAATATAAACCCAATACAAATGTCGTTACCTGCCACAACCGACACAATTATGATATCGGGGATGCTACACTTAGAACAGGTTTCGCACGTGCTAAACCTTCCTATTAAAACGCTGCGCGATCTAAACCCACAATATAAGGCTGACGTAATACCTGCCAACAGAAAACAGATGACTTTACGTCTTCCCTTTGAAGCAATTGGCCCTTTTATCGACAGGCAACAGGAGGTTTTCGCTTATAAAGACAGCATTTATTTTAACCAAAAAAATGTTATACACCCAAGCCGTTATACAGCATCATACAAACATTACGTACCAGCAGGCAGCAATAGTATTACATACAAAGTAAAACAAGGCGATGTGCTAGGCAAAATAGCCGAAAGGTACGGTGTAAGGGTTTCGGATCTTAAAAGCTGGAACAATATCAAAGGAAGTATGATTAGGGTTGGTCAAAATCTCACAATATATGTAAAGGGAGCAACAGGAGGAAAGTTGAGTGCTGCACCACAAAATGCCGACCCAAACTATGTATACTACAAAGTACAAAGAGGGGATACTCTCTCGGGAATTGCACAACTTTATCCTGGCATTAGTGCGTCGGATATTAAAAAGGCAAACAACCTACCTAACGATAGGCTCATGCCTGGGCAAACACTTAAGATTAAACCAAAAAGCTAGCTGCTTGTCAACACAAGAGTATGAGCTTTAACAAATAACACTCACATCAAACGCACATGGTTAATGGTTAAACCCTTTAAACAATTTCTGTTTGCGTTTATCGTAATGCTAATATTGGCAACTATTAGCATCGCAATATCTACTGGTAAGATTACAGTAGGGTCGTTAGCCCTCCGGTATCCTTCACTACAACAACTTTTAGGACTCGACTCAGCCAAGAATAAATCGGAGTTTACCTTAGTTCCTGAACTGGCTAGGCTCGAAAGATATATCGATAGCATTTCAAACAACCCAGAGGTCGATACCTCCTTTCTTCAGAACCGCGATAATTTATTCGCAAATACTGATTCACTCTCGAACACCTCAACCGACTCGGCCAAAATAGTTTCAACAAAAAGTATTACGGTTGAAATTTTAAAAAATACTTTGGTTCCCATTGAGTTGCCCGACTCAACATTCTCGTCGTTAAGTTCATTTTTCAATGCACTAACTAATGGGCAAACCAATAAGCATCAGGTTAGAATTATGCATTACGGCGACTCGCAAATTGAGGGCGATCGGATAACTTCATTTCTACGATTACGCTTACAAAGTCGTTTTGGAGGCAGTGGCGTAGGATTACTCCATGCCGTACCCCACAGCTATCAGCCGGGCGCTATTTACCAAACAATATCCAATAACTGGGAGCAAACTTTAATTTCCGATCTAGGCAAAGGAGCGGTTGAACATAGATTTGGTTTACTAGGCGGATACTCTATTTTTGAAAAGCGTAAAAAATTTTCCAAAGGCGGTTTTGGCGAGGCTTATATAGATTTTGAGCGTAGAGGGAAAAGCCAGAATGCTAGAAACTTCTCACAATGCCGCATATTTTATGGTAAAGCATCTGAGCCTTTTATGCTCTCAATTCAGTATGGACCAAAAACTCAGGAAGCCGAAATTATTGCACCAACCAACGAAATAAGCTCCATGACTTGGAGAGTGCCACTCGATGAAAAAAGCATTCGTATTGACTTTAAAGGCGATGAAAGTCCGCTGGTTTACGGCGTTTCGCTCGAATCGCCAGCTGGAATAATTGTTGACAATATTGCTATAAGAGGAAGCTCAGGGGTTGATTTTACCCGAGCCGACGACAAATCGCTAAAACAAGCTCTGGGCTTGGTAAATCCTAGCCTCATTATTCTCCAGTTTGGTGTTAACGTGGTTCCGCACATCGTAAAAAGTTACGACTACTACGAAAATCAGCTGTACCAGCAAATGCGGGCAATAAAAAGAGCCCATCCAAAAGTTTCTATTATTCTTATCGGCGTTTCCGATATGGCTCGTCGTGAGAATGGTGTTTACGTATCGTACCCCAACATAGAGCTAATTCGGAATGCACAGCGTAATGCAGCCTTTAGGGCAGGTGCTGCTTTTTGGGATTGCTTTACCGCCATGGGCGGAAAAAACTCAGTGCCTGCCTGGGCATTTGCATCCCCTCCCCTAGCGTCGAAAGATTTTGTACACTTTACCCTCAGAGGTTCAAACCTAGTTGCCGAAATGTTCTACTCATCGTTAATGCAATCGTACAACAGCTACATTCAACAAAACGAATAGTAATTTACTATACCTTACCAAGTTGGCTATAAGCTACCTAATCAATATTTAATACTTTTTTCTATTCTAAGGTCTAACAATCTTCCTTCGGATTAATGTCATCCTTGGGTTCCGTTATCATCCTTCGGCTTCGCTCAGGATGACGGGATAGTCATACTGAGCGGAGTCGAGAGGTGATGTAGAGTAAAATTAAAATAACATACTGATGAATTATTTAAGCATTAAATGCTATAATATAGTTAATTAATTAAGCAATAAATAAAATAAATGAAACAACTATTAACTTTTAACCTTTTTTTTTTAGTAAGAAAACAGCCAGTAAGGATACGATTTTCTCGTCTTCGCGAGGAGCGTAGTATGCGATGAAGTTTTGCAGCGCTGTCGCTATGGTGTATGGAATAACCAACTGCTCTGCTAGCTTGGAATTTAAAATAAAAGGTTGGCTTCGCCGAACTCGACCTTAGCCCTCAGCTGGCTTCACAAAAAAACCTCGCAATAACGAGAAAAAAATCGTATTAGCTAACCCGTAACTCACTGCTCATTGTTCACTTTTAGTTTTTCACTGTTCACTGTCCACTGTTCACTGTTCACTTTTAGTTTTTCACTTTTAGTTTTTCACTTTGAGTTTTTCACTTTGAGTTTTTCACTTTGAGTTTTTCACTTTGAGTTTTTCACTTTGAGTTTTTCACTTTGAGTTTTTCACTTTGAGTTTTTAGTTTTTAGTTTACCACTTATCACTTCCCCCTAAATTTCAATAAAGGATTAATCATCCAATTCTAAAAAATTCAGCAAGAATTATTACTTTGGCGCTCACATTTTGAACTAAACAGAAAATAGGTGCGAGCCAAGCAGGATATCAAACAAGCCAGAAGGCTAGGAATTGTTATAGGAGTAATTATTGCCTTAATTGGCGTTGTGCTAATTATATCGCCTTTTAAAATGTTAAAAAAACAGCAACCCCAGCCAGCAGATGAACCGTTATGGTTTGTACATTTCGATAAAAACAACATATCAACCTTTGGGTCGAAGCAATTAGAGAACAGGCTAAAAACGTTACTAATCAACACGAAACTGAACAATAGCAAGCTGTCAATTCTACATATTGGCGATTCGCATATACAAGCTGATGTTTTCACTGGGCAAACCCGCAAATTACTGGCTTCATGGCTTAACGACAAGCAGTTTACACGAGGGTTTACCTTCCCATACCAGCTATACGGCTCAAACCCACCCGACGATTTTAAAGCAGAATGGAAGGGCGACTGGCAGAGAGTGACGGATTCGTCGAACATTGGAATTTCGGGAGTTTCGGTAGCAACCAGCAGCGTTGATGGAGAAATATCTATATCGATTGCCAAAAATGGAGAGAATGAGCAACTATTTGACGAGGTAAGAATTTTCTTTAGCGCCGATAGTCCACAAACTGTTCCTTATCCTCTAATAAAACACGAGCTTACCCATCGCGATTCGTGTAGCGTTACCTACAATCTACTTGAGTCAAACGCTTCAATAACAATAGCTAAGCCTAACAACACCAATGCTAACTTAACCATTCATGGCATTGACCTTATTAACAGTAAAGCGAAACTTACCTACCATGCTGTTGGACTTAACGGAGCATCGATTAGCACCTTTCAAAAATCGGGACTGTTTTCACAACATCTTACTAGCATAAATCCCAATATCGTTATTATTTCGTTGGGTACAAACGATTCGTACACCACAAACTTTAATGCTAAACTCTTCAGAAAAAACTACGAATTACTTATCAGCCAAATTAATAAAGCGCTACCCAATGCCTTAATTATGCTCTCAACAGCTGGCGATCATCTTTTTGAAAAAGAGCATCACAACCCGAATATAGAGAAAGCCAATCGCGAGATAGTACAAACTGCCAAAAAATTTGAATGTGGCGTATGGGATTTTTACACTGTTATGGGCGGAAAGGGCAGCATTGAACTATGGGCAGAGCGAGGGCTATGCGCACCCGACAGGTTACACCTAAACCGAAAAGGTTACAGGTTGCAAGCCTCACTGTTTTTCGATGCCCTGATTGGTTTAGCCACTGAAAACGAAAGTGTTTTAACCACTAAGATAAAGTATGCCAATGAGTGACCCTGGCTCATATATTTTGCAGTTTTTTGCCTATAACGAAACCCGACCGTTAATATTTACCGAAGGTTCGTTCTGGCTATTCTTTACCATACTGCTGTTGGGCTATAGCTTGGTTTACAAAAAAGGATTTATCCGCAGCCTGTACCTTTTGGTTTTCAGCCTTTTCTTTTACTATAAAGCGAGTGGACTATACTTTGCGCTTCTAATTTTCTCCACCTTATGCGACTACTTTCTGGGGTTATATATTCACAAAGCGGTGGTGCACTGGAAAAAGAAGATGTACGTTACCCTAAGTGTGTTTATTAACCTTTTGGTGCTATCATTTTTTAAGTACAGCTACTTTTTAACCGATAGCATAAACAACCTTTTTCAAACAAACTTAAAGCCCTTTAATTTCCTCTCGCACCTATCGAATACTATTGCAGGAACACATTTTGATGTAACCAGCATTTTGCTGCCTGTGGGAATATCATTCTTCACCTTTCAAACCATTAGCTATACCGTTGATATTTATCGAGGTAAGGTTAAACCCGTGAGAAATATTATCGATTTTGGGTTTTACGTGTCGTTCTTTCCACAGCTTGTGGCTGGCCCCATAGTTCGTGCCTCGGAATTTATACCCCAACTGTACAAAAAATTCACCCTCACCCAACGAGAGTTTGGCCATGCGCTGTTCCTTATTCTCAATGGATTAATTAAAAAAGTTATTATCTCAGACTACATATCGGTTAATTTTGTAGACCGTGTTTTTGGCAGTCCGCTAAGCTACTCGGGACTAGAGAACCTTTTGGCCACCTATGGATACTCGATACAGATATACTGCGATTTTTCGGGATATACCGATATGGCCATTGGAATTGCCCTGCTCTTAGGTTTTAGGCTTCCCATAAACTTTAATTCGCCCTACAAAGCGGTAAACATAACCGATTTTTGGCGCCGATGGCATATTTCACTCTCATCATGGCTTCGCGACTATCTATACATCCCGCTGGGAGGCAGCCGCAAGGGAAAAGTTAGGACCTACATAAACCTGCTGCTAACCATGCTACTTGGCGGACTATGGCATGGGGCAAGCGTACGCTTTATTATTTGGGGCGGAATACATGGGGTATCGCTGGCATTGCACAAGCTTTGGTGCAAAGTTTTCACAAAAACCAGATGGCACTCGCACCCATGGAAACGCATTGTTTCGGCAATCATCACCTTTCACACGGTTGCCCTTGCGTGGATTTTTTTTAGAGCCGAAAGCACCAGCAAGGCTCTTGAAATGCTTAGGCAAATAGCATCAAGGTTTGGCTGGCAATCGTTTGGCACAGTAATTACCACGTACGCACCTATTCTGCTACTTATTACGGGGGCGTTAACTATTCATCTACTGCCTGTTAGGTGGAAAGAAACCTACCGAGGTCTGTTTATTAAAACTCCCCTTTGGGTAAAAATTATTATAACAGTTGTAGCAGCCATCGTAGTTATACAATTTAAAACAGCCGATATACAGCCATTTATCTACTTCCGGTTTTAGACTTCGGCTTCGCTCAGTCTGACGAAGGGTCGCTTCGAACCATCAACCCGCATCACCTTAGCATGTAGTCAGGCTGAGCGAAGACGAAGCCTGAGCCGCTTACCCTGAGCGCAGCCAAAGGGTGGCAGCGCAGACGAAGGGTGACTTTCCAACTAAACAACAATGCATTCCCAACATAAGTTATAGTTATTTCGGTTTTATTGCTAATTTTGCTTAGCGTAACAATTCTCCCATATACTCATGTGGGTTACCAGGCGAAGCTGTATAGGCCTAGAGCTATTTCAGCAAAAACTGGTATCGTATTCATCTATATATGTGCATATTACAAAAACCAACAATCAAAACTCCCAATATTGTGGACAAAAAGATAACCCTTTTACTCATCGTTCTAGTTATAACGTTGGCTTCGTGCAACCGCCGTAGCCAGCTGCTATATATGCAAAATATCGACGAAACAGCGGATCTCCCCTTTGCAACACCTCCCACCTACCGACTGGGTGCTGGCGATATACTACACATACAGCTAGTAACTCACAGTCCCGAGATTAGTATGGCATTTAACAACCCCACAGGTGCTCAGTATTTGAGTCAAGGTCGCGATGAATCGTCTCTATACCTTAATGGCTACACGGTTGGCTCCGATGGTACTGTGCAGCTGCCCTTTTTAGGCGAAGTTCAAGTAAAGGGTTTAACTCTGGATGAGGCAAAAAATATGGTTCAGCAAAAAACCAATTCGTTGTATAAAGATGCATCCGTAATTGTTAAGCTGGCTAGTTTTAAGGTCACCGTAGTGGGCGAGGTACGCCGCCCAGGTGTAATTCGAAATTTCAATGAAAACCTAAATGTTTTTGAAGCGATAGCCGCCGTGGGGGATATAAGCGAGAATGGCGACCGCCGAAAAGTGCTGGTTGTTCGTCCTACCAACGAAGGGAACAAAACATTCAGGCTGAACCTTGCCGATAAATCAGCACTTGCCTCAGAAGCCTTTTACCTATTACCCAACGACGTGGTAATTGTAGAACCCATTGGCAATAAGGTTTTCCAGATGAATATTCCGTATATAACGCTAACTTTCACATCCATAAGTACACTAATACTGTTGTATAATTTTATTACGAAGCTTTAAGGAAGGTTGAGGTTAAGGCTAAGGTTGAGAGGAAAAAAGGTTAAGGCTAACGTTTAGAATTTAGCATGCTTAAACCAATATATAATCCATAATGTATAAAAGTTTTGTTGAAATGCCTGTTTGGCAAAATGCGCATAAACTTTCAATAGAAGTTTACCAAGAAACAGTTAATTTACCTCGCTCAGAGGATTATGGTCTTACTTCACAAATTAGAAGGTCTTCCAACAGTATATCTGCAAATATTTCAGAAGGATTTGGTAGGAAAACGCGAAAGGATAAAGCCCATTTTTATGCCATTGCGCGAGGTTCAGCATTTGAAACCCAAAACCACTTACTGTATGGTAACAAGATAAAGTATTTTGATGATGATTTCACGATAAAATTGGTTGAAGAATACTCCTCACTAATCTTCGATTTAAATAAACTAATAAACTATTTAACCTAACCCTCAACCTCAAGCTTAACCTTAACCTCAACCTCAACCTCAACCTCAATTCCTAACTAGCAATAATATTTCTATGGAAACCCCCAACAACAACTACCCCCACTTTGAAGAGGAAACCCTCGATTTAAAACGATATTTCTTCCTCTTTTTAGCAAACTGGTACTGGATAGCTATTTGCGTATTTGCCGGGCTTTTTGTAGCATACCTGGTAAACCGCTACTCGGAGCAGGTGCATTCGGTAAAAGCATCATTACTGGTGGGCAACGCCGATGGTCGCAAGGTGGGACAAGGAGTGCAGACCCTTATGCGCGAGCTCAATTTAACGCAGGAGAAAAAACGAATTGAAAATGAGATAGGTATCCTCAAATCGTACACCTTAGCACGAACAGCCATTGAAGAACTACCCGATTTTATGGTAACTTACGTAAATGTTGGCCGACGAGGAATTGCCGAGAGTAAACTGTATAACCGTTCGCCCTTTGTTGTTAATATAGACACCTCGGACGTTAACACTATGGGATACCCTGTTTATATTAGCATCCTATCAAATAAAGAGTATACCATTGACTTTGATGATGGTACGCCCGAAAAGACGATGCGTTTTGGGCAAAAGTACATCGACAATCGATTTGCCTTCCTCATAAACTTAAAGGACCAAGAGGGTTACGAGCAGACAAGCCAATCGAACAAGTACTATTTTACGATTAACAATGCACATAGTTTGGCCGTAAACTATATGAAAAAGGTAAATCTTGAGCTTAACGATAAGCAAGGGAGTTTACTAACCTTATCTACCAGCGGTTTTGTGGCGCAGCAAGAGGCCGACTTCCTAAACAAACTTATGGAAGTTTATATCCGCAACGATCTGAATGAAAAGATGCAGACTGCCATAAATACCATCGATTTTGTGGATGAGCAGCTGGGAGGTATTTCGGACTCGCTTCGGCAGGCAGAGCTAATGCTTCAAAACTTTAGAACAGGAAAGGGTATAATCAACCTAAGCACAGAGGGAAGTGCCTTACTTGAAAGGTTAGAAACGCTCTACACTGAAAAGAATATCCTCTCGTTTCAGCTAGAGTACTTCGATTATTTAGCAAAATACTTAAAAGAGAAAAAAGACCTGAAAGGTTTGGTATCGCCAGCCACAATAGGGATTGAAGAAACTGGAATTGCTACAATAGTGGCACAGCTAAACCAGCTATCGCTTGAGCGCGATGGGTTACTTCTTACCATTAACAAAGACAATGTGCAGATAGTAAGGCTGAACCAAAGCATCGAAAGCCTAATATCGCTCCTATTCGAAAAACTTGATGGGATGCGCGAGGTAAATGGAATTCGAATTAAGGAGATAAACAAAAGGATTGCCAATCAGGAGGGGCAGCTGCGTATGCTACCTGTTACCGAACGCCAGCTGGTAAATATGGAGCGCAAGTATAGCATTAACGAGAAGTTTTACACCTACCTAATGGAAAAACGCATTGAGGCAGGAATTGCAAAAGCATCCAACGTATCGGACAATAAAGTAATTGACGCAGCAATGCCCGAGATGGCCGAAGTGGTTAAGCCTAAAAGGAGTATTAACTACGCCATGGGCTTTTTAGTTGGCTTAATGATTCCAGTACTGCTAATCCTACTTTTCGACCAACTTAACAACTCCATTCAAGATCCATCGCACATCAGCAAAAAAACCAGAGTTCCGTTAATGGGTACCATTGGGCATAACCCATACGAGAGCTTACTACCCGTTTTCGATAAGCCAAAATCATCATTTGCCGAGTCGTTTAGGGCACTGCGCACCAATATCGATTTTATGCTAAGCAAAGCCGACAACAAGGTAATACTCGTTTCATCAACCATTAGCGGCGAGGGCAAATCGTTTGTGGCCTCGAACCTGGCAGTTAGTCTGGCAATGCTGGGCAAACGAACTGTGCTGCTGGGGCTCGACCTGCGGAAACCTAAAATTCACACTCTTTTTGGAATTGATAATAGCAGGGGGCTAAGCACCTTTTTTATTGGCAGAGATAAATGGGAAGATATTTTGGAAGCCACGATTGTTCCTAACCTCTCTGTAATGCCATCGGGTCCCATACCACCCAATCCAGCTGAGCTGGTGGCAGGCACAAAGTTCGATGAGCTTATAGCAGCGCTAAAGCAGAATTTCGATTTTATAGTTATAGACTCGCCCCCCGTTGCTGTGGTTACCGATGCAGTACTCATTAGCCGCCTTTGCGATACCACCCTGTTTGTGCTAAGGCACAGGTATACATCAAGAAATGTGCTTGAACTGGTTGAAGACCTATCTAAGGCAAAAACCATAAACAATATGGCATTGCTGCTCAACGATTTTAAAAAGCCAAGGGGCTACGGTTACGGGTATAACTATGGATACGGATATGGCTATAGCTATGGTTATGGCTACAACAATACATACGGATATGGGCAGGGATACTATACCGATGAGGAGAATGGAAATAAGGTTAAAGGATTCGTTAAGAAGTTCTTTGGATAAAATTTGAACGCAAAGAACAAAAAGTTGCACAGTGTAACACTGTGTTTCACACGGAGGTACACTGTGGGACAAAAAAACAATGTAAATCAGTGAAGCAGTAAGTTGCGAGTTGCGAGTTACGGGTTACGGGTTTGCTAGTTCCAATCTTTTCCGTCATCGCGAGCGTACTTTGCGAACTTAGCGAAGCAATCTCATGAGCATAGCGAATAACAAAGCGATCTTTACTTACGCAGTAAAAAAAACGTAGAACACAAAACGCTGAACGCTGAACGTGAAACGCCAAAACAATCTGTTCTAATCTGCATAATTAGCGGATAAAAAACAGCGCAAATCAGTATCTCAGTCACATTCCCAGTCGAAATTTCGCATAACTTACGAAACAAATACACTTAACTTTCGTGTATTATGCTAAATAAAACGCACTCGCATTTATTTACTAAAGGGACTATGAATATTGACTCCGTTACAATAGAACTTATTCCCTTTTTCGAATGGGCAATGCATATTTCGAGTAGCTAAAACGTAGTGTATCGCAATAACAAAATAATCCGCAGATTACGCAGGTTTTCACAAATAGTAACCCCAAAATATGTCCACAGATTTCACAGATTTTCACAAATAAAAAAACATAAGAATCTGTGTTAATTCGTGTAACCTGCCTGTTCGGCAGACAGGTCAGTGGACAAAAAAATTAATCTGTGTTCATCTGTGTAATCTGTGGACAGAAAAAATAATCTGAGGATAAAATGGAAGAATACCTCTACAAAGAAGAAACCTACGATATAATAGGCTGTGCCATGGAGGTACACAATGAGTTAGGATGCGGTTTCCTCGAACCTGTTTACCAGGAAGCATTATCAATAGTATTTAGAGAAAACAACATACCATTTGTTAAAGAAAAGACTCTTGATATTAAGTTCAAAGGACAAGTTTTAAATAAAAAATACATTGCTGATTTTGTTTGTTTTGATAAAGTAATTATTGAATTAAAAGCAATGGATTCCATTAGTCCTCAGCATTTAGCCCAAACAATAAATTATTTGAAGTGTACAGATAAAAGGCTTGGATTGATTATAAACTTTGGCACTACAAGTCTTCAATATAGGAGAGTTATACTTTAATAAGATGTCCACAAATATTAATCTGAATAAAAAGATAACCACAGATTACTCAGATTTTCACAAATAGTAACCCCAAAAGATATCCACAGATTTCACAAATTACCACAAATAAAGAATATAATAATCTGTGCTAATCCGTGTAATCTGCGGACAAAACAATCCATGTAATCAGTAGAAAACAATCTGTGTCAATCTGAGTAATCTGCGGGCAAAAAATCAATCTGTGTTCATCTGTGTAATCTGCGGACAAAAAACCAGAGCACTACACAAAACGTACAATTAAAAGCCAATATGTTAGCCATAAACTTCATTTAACCTAGTTAATAGCCAATAAATTGAACGATATACACAACATATTAGATAGATACAATCCCCATAATGTTGCCAAAGATATTGCAGCTAGAGCCAAGCAGCTTAGGCTAGCAGTAAATATTACCCAGCAGCAGCTTGCCAAAAAAAACCGGTGTTAGCCTTGGATCCATTAAAAGATTTGAGACAACCGGGCTAATATCATTACAAAACCTGCTTCGAATTGCAGTTACACTTAACGCAGTTGATGATTTCACAAATCTATTTGCCCACACCAACTACAGTTCCATTGATGAGGTTGTAAAACACCAAAAGGTAAAAAAACGTCAGCAAGCAAGAAGTCATTAGAAATCAGATACACTCTGGGTTAGCATTCAGTCTAATGAAAAGGGTATAGTTAATGACACCGATAATGAGACCGATAATGAGACCGATAATAATATACAAAAGATAGTCAAGATGACTGAACTTATTACGGAAAACGAAGAGATTTCGGTGAACATATTAGCAACAAAACTAAATGTATCAAGAAGAACTATTTTAAGGGATATTGAAAAACTAAAGCATCAAAATATCCTAAAAAGGGTCGGTAAAGCAAAAGGAGGTCACTGGCAAATAATTGAACAATAAGCAAATGGAATTCCACAGTGTGTGCTGCCTTGATCTTATCTAAAGGGAATCCACAAATAAAGATTTGAACACAGACCTGTCTGCCGAACAGGCAGGTAACAGATAGTCACTGATAAAAAGAAGTTTCACAGTGTAACACTGTGTTAAACACGGAGGTACACTGCGGGACAAAAAACAGCGTAAATCAGTAAAATCAGCGTCATCAGTACTCAAAAAAACAATATAAATGCCCAATAAAAAAACATTACTAATCACTGGCGGCACAGGCTCATTTGGCAATGCTGTACTCAACAGATTTATTAACGATGATCGTTTTAGCGAAATCCGAATATTCTCACGCGACGAGAAGAAGCAGGACGATATGCGCCACCGCCTTAACAACCCAAAGGTAAAGTTTTACATTGGCGATGTGAGAGAAAAACGCAGCGTTGACGGTGCCATGTCGGGTGTTGACTTCGTATTTCACGCAGCAGCTCTTAAACAGGTACCTTCTTGCGAGTTCTTCCCAATTCAAGCCGTACGTACAAATGTTTTCGGAACGGAAAATGTTATTGACTCGGCAATACAACACGGTGTGAAAAATGTGGTGGTGTTAAGCACCGATAAAGCCGCTTACCCTATAAACGCTATGGGTATTAGTAAGGCTATGATGGAAAAGGTAGCCATTGCCAAGGGAAGAAGTTTAGGTCCAAAAGCCAAAACTACAATCTGTTGCACTAGGTACGGAAATGTTATGGCTAGTAGAGGCTCGGTAATACCCTTGTGGATCGATCAGATTAAACTAAAAAAAGATATCACCCTTACCGATCCGAAAATGACTCGCTACATGATGACTTTAGAAGATGCAGTAGACTTAGTACTATTTGCCTTCGAAAATGGACAAAATGGCGACCTGTTTGTACAAAAGGCACCCGCGGCTAGCCTTACAGTACTGGCTATTGCTTTGAAGGAACTATACAAATCAGAGTGCAAGATTAGATTTATTGGAACCCGGCACGGCGAAAAACTCTACGAAACGCTGGTTACTCGCGAGGAAATGGCCAACAGCATCGAAATGGGTAACTACTTTCGCATACCCTGCGATGCTCGTAACCTAAACTACGACAAGTACTTTGTAGAGGGGCAGAAGAAAATTACCAGTGTTGAGGATTACCACTCGCACAACACCTACCAATTGAATGTAAACGAGATGAAGCAATTGCTTTTAAAACTCGATTTGGTGAAAAATGACTTAACAGAGAAATAAAATTAATAGATAAACTTTGTGTTTGGCTTCTATGTTCTATTTGTAATTAACAAACCCCAATTAAACTCCACATATGATTAAAATTGGAATTACAGGTCAAAACGGATTTATTGGAACAAACTTGTACAATAATCTTAAATTTGATAATGAAGTAGAGAGAATACCTTTCGAAAAAGAATATTTTACCAATCAAAACCTGTTACAAACTTTTGTAAAAAAGTGCGATGTAATTGTTCATCTTGCAGGGTTAAATAGGCACAACGACCCTAATGAGATTTATGAAACAAATATTGATTTAGTAAATAGATTGATTGATGCCTGCGAAACAACCGATACAAAACCACACATTGTTTTTACATCATCAACCCAAGAAGAAAAAGATAATGCTTACGGTCGATCGAAAAAGGAGAGCAGATGGAAATTAGAAGAGTGGGCCATTCGGAACAAAGCAAAATTTTCGGGCTTGCTTATTCCCAATGTTTTTGGTCCTTTCGGAGATCCACATTACAACTCTTTTATAGCAACGTTCTGTCACCAATTGACTCATAATGAACAACCTAGAATTGAGGTTGACGGAACAATTAAACTAATATATATAGAAGAGGTTATAGAGAAGGTTAAGAGAATTATTTTTTCAATGCAAGGCAAAGAATCAGATGAAGCCATTGTTGAATTTGTGCCATTTAAGCATTCAGCAGAAAAAAAAGTTTCGGAGGTTTTAGAGCTACTTGAAGGTTTTAAAGCGAACTATTTTAAAGATGGTATTTTTCCAAATTTAAACAACCCTTTTGAGCGTAACCTATTTAACTCCTTTGTTTCTTATATCGACCATAAAGGTTTTTTCCCATTTTACCTAAAGCAAAATACCGATGATAGGGGTAGCTTTGTAGAAACAGTAAAGATGAATAGCGGTGGTCAGGTTTCATTCTCAACCACAAAACCGGGCATTACACGCGGTAACCATTTCCACACCCGAAAAGCAGAACGGTTTGCCGTAATTAAAGGAAAGGCTCGCATCGAATTACGACGCATTGGCACTAACGAAGTATTATCATTTGAACTGGATGGCGAAAAACCATCGTTTGTTGATATGCCCATTTGGTACACACACAATATTACCAACATCGGAGATCAGGATCTTTATACCATCTTCTGGATTAGTGAGTTTTTTAATGCTGAGGATCCGGATACGTTTTTCGAGGAGGTTTAATTAGTGACTGGTAATTAGTAAATTATGGAATATGGTGAGGACTCATAAAGATTTGAATGTATGGAAGAAATCTGTTGATTTTGTAACAAATATTTATGGTGTTACCGACAAGTTTCCAAAGGCTGAAATGTTTGGATTAACATCACAAATTCGTCGAGCTGCGATTTCCATCCCTTCTAATATAGCCGAAGGTGCAACCAGAAAATACAAAAAAGAGTTCAGACAATTTTTATATATTGCATTATCTAGTGCTGCTGAAGTTGATACGCAACTAATTATTGCAAATAAACTTGGTTTTTTAGAATCAAACAAAAAGGATGAACTTCAACTTGAATTGACTTCCATTTCTAAAATGATTCAAGGTTTAATAAAAACTATTATTACTTAGTGACTAGTAACTAGTTATCAGTCATAAACCACTAATCACCAGTCACCAGTCACCAATCACCAATCACCAAGAAATGAAAAAACTAAAAGTCCTCACCGTAGTAGGTACCCGCCCCGAAATAATCCGCCTATCACGAGTTATGGCTAAGCTCGACCAATCAGAAGCCATTGAGCACATCACCGTACATACGGGTCAGAATTACGATTACGAGCTAAATGAGATATTCTACGAAGATTTGGGTATCCGTAAGCCCGACTACTTTTTAGAGGCCGCAGGCACCACCGCCACCGAAACCATTGGCCAGATACTTATAAAGATTGATCCACTGCTTGAGCAGATAAAACCCGATGCATTCCTGGTGTTGGGCGATACCAACAGCTGCCTGTGCGCCATCCCTGCCAAAAAACGGCACATTCCCATTTTCCATATGGAGGCAGGCAACCGATGCTTCGATCAGCGAGTACCCGAGGAAACCAACCGTAAGATTGTTGATCACATCAGCGATATTAATATGACCTATAGCGATATTGCCCGAGAGTACCTGCTAAGGGAAGGCTTACCAGCCGATAGGATTATTAAAACCGGCTCGCCCATGCTCGAGGTGCTTAACTACTATCTACCAAAAATTAACAGCTCCGATGTGCTTAAAAGGTTAGGGTTAACAAAAGATAAATTCTTTGTTGTCTCGGCACACAGGGAAGAGAATATCAACAACCCAAAAAACTTTAAGGGATTAATAGATTCCCTAAACCAAATTGCTGAGCAATACCAATACCCCATTATTGTGAGCACACACCCCCGCACCCGAAAAAAGTTAGACGAGTTAAGGTCACAGCGTAACACTGTGTTAAACACTGAGCAACACTTTGAAATAAACTCGTTAATCCAATTTATGAAACCCTTAGGTTTTTCCGACTACAACGCTCTACAGATAAACGCCTACGCCGTACTATCCGATAGCGGAACCATAAGCGAGGAATCATCAACGCTAAATTTTAGGGCACTCAATATCCGCGAGGCACACGAGCGCCCCGAAGCCATGGAAGAGGCTAGCGTGATGATGGTTGGCCTGAACCCTGAGCGAATTATGCAAGGACTTGTGCAGCTACAATATCAGAAAATAGGGGAGGAAAGAAATTTCTATAAGGTAAAAGATTACTCCATGCCCAACGTATCCGATAAGGTGGTGAGAATCATTTTAAGCTATACCGATTACATTAAACGAACGGTGTGGGGGGAATAAGCCCACAGAGTAACACTGAGTTGGTCACAGTGCAACACAGTGTTTAACACGGAGGTACACTGTAAGACAAAAAAACAGCGTCATCAGTGGGGAAAAACATAAATCCAATTGAATATCACAACCCTTAAAAAATTATTTACCACATATAGTAAAAACCAAAAAGTAAAACAGGTTGCGTTATTATATGGGGTAAATCTTATTGGAATCCCGCTGGGAATTGTTACCAGTATTATAATTACCCGCTACCTAGGAGCGGAGGTATATGGTGATTACAAATTTTTAAATAGCATTTTCTCACTGGCTATTCTAATATTTTCTTTTGGAATTTTTCAAGCTGGGAATAGGGCATTAGTACTTAATGACGACAAAGAGACTGCAAGGGAGTATTACGGAGCTGAGTTAATCCTTGTTGTAGTGCTTTTCCTTATTATGTCTGTATTTTTACTTGCCTATGGTCTGTTCGACAGCAATTTGAACGAGAAGGGTCTATCATCATTTTTTATAAAACTAATACCTTTTGGGTGGATTTTTATTCTAGTACGCTATTTCGAAGTGCTTTTTCAGGCTGATAATCGCATTAAACTGCTGGCATTAACAAGGTTCTGGCCAAAAGTGGGTTTTTTGGTGGCAGCATTAGCAATATATTTCTTGTTTTTAGATTATAGCGGGAATAGACTAGCACTTATATGGTTTTTATTTTTGTTTACCCAAGCAGTTGTTTTTGTAAACGTAATTTGGAAAATAAAACCCTCATTTAAAAACCTAAAAAAAAGGGTAAAAGAAATTTGGGGCTACAATAAGTCCTTTGGTCTGCAAGTGTATTTTGGTAGTTTAATGGCTGTTGGTTTTGCTCAACTTACAGGTATTTTAATTAGCTACTTTGGTATGGATAACACAGGTGTTGGATACTACTCACTTGCCCTAACATTTGCTGGACCACTTGCACTAATTCCTAATGTAATAGCCACAACCCATTACAAAGATTTCTCTACAAAAAAAAATATACCAAAAAAACTATTTATCGTCACCCTCAGCCTAAGCATAGCTGCGCTCATTGTCTTATGGCTTATAATCCCCCCATTTATTAAGTATTTTTATGGCGAAGATTTTCTACCTGTAATTCGTCTAAACTTAATTGTTAGCACCGGTGTTGCACTCCACGGGTTAGCCGATTTTATTAACCGTTTTTTAGGTGCCCACGGACAAGGTAAAGCGTTGCGAAACGCATCCTTTTTTGTTGGCCTTAGCCTATTAGCATTTAACATCTTGCTTATACCAAAGTTTGGGGCAACTGGCGCTGCATTAACAAAACTAAGCACAGGATTAATATATATTTGCATTATAATGGCATACTACCTACGATTGGTTAGAAAAAAATATGATTAATGCAATGATGAAATCCCAATTAAACATATTAGCAATACTTGGCAATAACCCTTTTCTTGATTCCAATGCTGCCAATAATAGATTTCTTGGAATAGCAGAAGAACTAGCTAATAATAACTGTAAAGTAGAGATACTAATTCTAAATTGTGCAAATAATAGGAATGAGAAAAAAAATATAACCCAAAACAACCTGCCAAACAACATATATTGTTCATATTTAGCCCCTTACTTTATTGAAAATAAATTATTGAGGAAATTATTTTTTAAACTCTATTTCTTTTTATTTTCTACGCTTTTAGTAAAGAAGATTGTAAAGAAAAATAATTATGATATTTTATGGTTGGGGGTTCACACAAGAGTAACCAATATTGGGTTAAAAATATTTCATTTAAAAAAAACCTTCAATTTTAAAATTTTTCATGAAAGAAGTGAATATAGTTGGATTGGTATGGGAAATAATAAACGGATTCATTATAAATACTTAAATGAGTTTTTACCAAAAATTGACTGTTTAGCAATAATGACAAAAACCTTAATCGATTACTATAATGATTTCCTTAACCCAAGAACGATTGTTATACACCTTCCAATGACAGTTAACCTTAACCGATTCAATAAAAGTGATGACACTCCCTCAAAAAAAACAAACTATATTGCATATTGTGGCACAATGAACAATCATAAGGATGGAGTAAATATATTAATTCAATCCTTTGCTGATATAATGAATTTATTCCCAAACGTTAATCTATATTTAGCCGGTGAACTTACCCCACAAGAAGACTGTTTGATGCAACAAGAAATTATAAAAAAATATAATGCAACGAATCGAATCGTTTACAAAGGGGCTTTAACAAAGGATGAAATTCCTGATTTTTTGTTAAATGCAACAATTTTAGCAATGGCTAGACCAAAAACGAAACAAACTGAGGGTGGTTTCCCTACAAAACTTGGCGAATATCTAGCGACAGGAAACCCAGTTTGTGTTACCGATATTGGAGAAATATCTAACTATTTAAAAGATGGAGAAAGTGCTTATATTGCACAACCAAATTCTATTGAGTCCTTTACTAATGTACTAAAAAGAGCATTGACTGATCATAATGCGAAGGATGTTGGAATAAATGGCCAGCAAATAGCTCATAAGTTCTTTAATTCTGAAATACAAGCGAAAATATTATATGATTGCTTGACTAAATTGAAAAAAGATTAATGAAAATTACAATTGGCGGTGACTTCTGCATAACACCACAATACCTGTCGAAACCCCTTATAGATAAATCTATTGATGGTGTCTTCAAAGATTCCGATATAAATATCTTTAATCTTGAGTGCCCAATTGTAAATGTGGGCGAAGGCAAAAAGATACAGAAAACAGGCCCCCATTTAAAAACAGATGAGAGGGTTTTAAATCATTTACACCAGCTAAGCATTAATTTGGTTACATTGGCAAACAACCACATACTCGACTATGGTATAGCTGGACTAGAACGCACAATAAGGTTTTGTGAAAACAATAATATTAACTACGTTGGCGCAGGCTCGTCCCTCAAACAAGCGTCAAAACCTTATGCCTTTGTAAAGGATGGTCTAAAAATTACAATTATAAATTTTTGTGAAAACGAATGGTCTGTTGCTAACTCATTGAGGGGGGGCGCAAACCCTATGGATACAATTGATAATTACAAACAAATAACCAATGCCAAACAAAATTCTGATTTCGTAATTGTAATTGTACACGGAGGGCATGAATTCAATCCTTACCCTAGCCCTCGTATGGTAAAACAGTATAGGTTTTACACAGAAATTGGTGCCGATGCAGTAATTGGGCACCATACTCATTGCATAAGCGGTTACGAAATTTATAATAATGTTCCTATTTTATATAGTTTGGGTAATTTTCTATTTACACTACCAAACAAGAATGAGGTGTGGTATACAGGATTAGTTGCACAACTAAACTTAAGTAAAAACAAACCTATAGATTTAAATATCATTCCAATACAACAAGACAAAAAAGATTTTAATTTAACTGTATGTGATGAAATAAATAAGAAACTAGTGTTAGGTCATTTAGCGTTATTAAACCATACAATACAAGATGAAAATAAGCTACACCTAGAGTGGTCGCATTTCATAAAAAGACAAAGCAAACTGATTAACTCACTTTCCCCTTTAAGTTTCATACCGATTAAGTATTTTTCAGCATTTCTTAGGCGAATGGGTGTAAATAAACTCCTCATGAACAATAATTACTTGAAATCATTGACCAATCGTTTTCGCTGTGAGGCACACCGTGATATTACAATTGATGTTCTACAAGAAAGAATTAATGATAATAAATGAAAATTGCTATACATAAAAGAGAAGGAAGTTTTAGCGATCGTTGGATACCTTATTGTATAGATAATAATATACCGTATAAGATTGTAAACTGCTATGATTCCGACATTATTGACCAGCTCAACGATTGTGACGGTTTAATGTGGCACTGGAGCCATATGGACTACCGTGCGCAAAACTTTGCCCGGCAGCTAATTTATTCAATTGAGCAAAAGGGAATTAAAGTTTTTCCAAGCTATAATACATGCTGGCATTTCGACGATAAGCTGGGGCAAAAGTATTTGTTTGAAAGCATAAGTGCACCATTTGTTCCAAGCTATATTTTTTATGACAAAAAAGAAGCTATTAATTGGGTAAGTAAAAAAGATTTTCCTAAAGTTTTCAAGCTACGAGGGGGAGCTGGTTCTCAAAATGTAAAACTAGTTAGTAATAAATCAAAAGCAAATAGTTTAATAAGGAAAGCCTTTGGTAGTGGTTTCCCTCTAACAGATAAATACTCTAACATAAAGCAACGTTTATGGGTTTTAAAACGGGATAGAACACTCTCATCACTACTTAGTTTAATTAAAGGATTTGGTAGATATATAATTCCAAAGGAAAATTACAACCTGTTAGCAAGACAGAAAGGGTATATCTATTTTCAGGATTTTATTGAAGGCAATGCTTACGATGATAGAGTTGTAGTAATTGGCGACAAAGCAATTGCAATTCGAAGACATAATAGAAAAAATGATTTTAGAGCATCTGGGAGTGGTTTAATAGAATACAACCCCGAATTATTTCCTATAGATACTATCAAAATAGCTTTCCGTATTTCTGAAAAATTAAAAAGTCAATCAACTGCATTTGATTTTATTTATGATAAAAACGGTAGCCCCTTGATTGTTGAAATAAGTTACGCTTATGCCCAAGGCCAAGCATATGATAATTGCTTAGGCTATTGGGATCGATACTTAAAATGGCATTCTACAAACATAAATCCACAGTGGTGTATTATTGAGGACTTCTTAAGTGAGATAAAAGTCAATGGATAAATATATAAAGAACATATACTTTCTTTATATCCTAATCTCATCGGGACTTGCAACTGAGTTTTACCGTAGCCAAATTGGTATTATAATCACTTTTCTTATAACTGTTGCAATATGGGTGTATTTTAAGTTACCTATTTCTAGAAAGTATGGAGTAGCAATTTTAGTTTGGGCACTATATTCCATAGCAACCTTTTTTCTTTATCAAGTATTTACCCCATTCTTTATATTTCGGCACGCAACATACATTACAGTTGCATACGTACTCGTAATGCTATATAAAGAAGACCTATTCTTTAAATATGAAAAGTACGTTACTACACTGGCCTTAATTAGCCTCTTCTTCTTTCTATGGCAACTTATATCAAACGAAAGCCTATTCAGCTTAGCTAAGCTAGTTGATGTTTCTGGCGAAATGAGTAGGAGTTCATACGAATTTCGAAATTTTATACTACATACTGTTGAAAAGAGTGCATACGATACAAGCTATGAAAGGAACTATGGTTTCGTGTTTGAACCTGGGAGTTACTCAGTTTTTTTAGCCATTGCTATTCTTTTTAATTTATTGCGCACACACCTCAACTTTAATCCCAAAAGTAATTATCAATTTTATATTCTTACACTAGCACTTATAACAACCTTCTCAACAACTGGATATATTGCATTTGGGGTAATAGTAATTTACTCTATTTTTGTTGAGGTTAAAGGAATTAGTAAATATTTCTACCTAATTGCTTCACTTCTACTTTCAGTTTACATCTTCTTCACAGTTGACTTTTTATACAATAAAATTCAGGAACTATATTATAGTGGCCAAGAGATTAACGAAGTAATTGAACGGGCTGAGCAAACAGGTTCGTCATATTCGGGTGGGCGGTTTGGAGGTTTTATTATTGGTTGGGAGGATTTTAAACGCTTCCCTTTGCTAGGAAGAGGGGGCGTTACTGAACTTACTGCTGGACAGACATCTGGGGGCAGAGTAGGCATAATTAATGGATTAGCAAACATTATGTCTCAATTTGGTCTGTTTGGCATAATTGTTTTTTTTACTACCCTGTATAATAGTTCTAAAAAAATTTCAAAGTTTTATCTTTCAAAAGCCAAGTATTCTTTCTTTATTATTATAGTAATAGGTGCAACATCTTTTTCAATCCATAATCAGTATTTCATCTTTACGTTAATATTTTATACCCTATTTTATGAATACAGTAGCATCCACAACAAAAACCAGCAAAAGAGAATTGAGAGTAACATTTATTATTGGGGGGCTAGGAGCAGGAGGTAAAGAACGGCAGTTATTATATTTAATAAAATCTTTACCAACCTATTTTAAAATAACCATCATAGTACTGAGCAGTGAGATATTCTATAAAGAAATTTATGAATTACCTATTGATCTAACTATTGTTGAGAAGACAAACAAATATAGACTTACTACTATTTGCTTACTATACAGACAGCTAAGAAAGGCAAGAACACAAATAGTACATTCCTGGGACGATATTGGTACAATACTAATTATACCTTATATACTTTTAAATAAGATTAGCCTTATTACATCAATAAGATATGCAGGTAAACTTAAACGAAGTTTTAAGCAATCGCTAATAAAAACTATTTCTCATTGGGCATCTAATTGTATCGTAAGTAATTCACAAAAGGGGCTAGAGGTAGAACGGTTATTGAATAATAAAAAGGGAAAGGTTATTTATAATGGACTAGACTTAAAAAACTTTGATTGTGAATCAAATAAGAAAGTGGATACACATTTAAAATACATCGATTATAAAATTAAAATTGTTATGGTAGGCCGTTTTTATGGTGCCAAGGATTATATAACTTTTATAAGGGCGGCAAAACTCGTTACTCAAAGTTACAGTAACGTTGGCTTTATTTGCATTGGCGATGGCCCCAATAGAATAAATGCGGAAGCAGAAACTCGTGACAATTTAAATACTAACATATTCTTTTTAGGAAATAGAAATGATATTCCTTCTCTTTTAAAGAAAATGGATATTGGTGTACTTTTAAACAACACCAAAGGGCATGCCGAGGGGATATCCAATGCTATTATGGAATATATGGCAGCGGGATTGCCTGTAATTGCAACTGACGCAGGCGGTACTCCCGAATTGGTTCAAAATAATGTAACAGGCTTTTTAGTACCTGCATTTGATGAGAAAGAAGTTGTTCAAAAGATATTGTGGTTAATTAGAAATAGAGGAAAATCAGAACAAATGGGACTAAATGGCCAAAAGGTAATTGAAACAAGATTTAGCATTAATAAGATGGCAGATGCATATATAAATCTTTATAATGGATTATGCTAGAACAATCAATTATTCTCTTCAGCGACATAGCCTTCACAGGCCTTTTAAGCAAAGAGCCCCACACAAACTTCGAGAGGTTTAAGGATGGCAGCATTACATTTTGATGCTAAAGTTGTTGGTTTTACATCTAATTTGAATCGTAAGATACGGGGTAACAAATGGATAAATGGTCTGCGCTTTCGATTGAACATTTTGAGAGGCGCCCTTCTGGTTCCAGCATCAAATAGTAAGCAAACAAATATTATTTTCTTATTATCTACCGAACCTTTAATATTCTTACTAGTTTGGATTATTGCCCGCTTCAAAGGCAATAAAATAATTAATGAACGAAATGAATTCCCTGAAACCATCAGGAAAGGTATTAGGTGGAGGGTTTGGATATACAAAACAACGGTATTATGGTGGCAATATAGGTTATTGGATGGTTTATTGCTGATGACGGATGAATTAATCCATTTTTATAGTCCTCACACATCAAAAAAGTGCATCATTCAAAAACTTCCCATGACAGTGGATTTTAATAGATTTAACATTAAGACTACTGAAAATGAAGAGGAATACATGTTTTATGCAGGAAGTTTAAGTGAAAAAAAAGATGGTGTCGAGAGGTTGATTAGGGCTTTTTCAAAAGTTTCACAGGAATACCCTAATCTTTCTTTAAAAATAGCAGGGTCAGGGAGTTCATTACGCATCGATGAACTAATACTAATAATAAACAAACTAGGTATAGTAAAAAAAGTACAACTACTTGGCGAGGTTCAAAGAACTCAAATGCCTGATTTACTAGTAAATGCAAAAATATTAACCCTACCCAGGCCTGATAGTATTCAGGCAAGCGGAGGTTTCCCGACAAAGTTAGGAGAGTATTTAGCAACCGGTAAGCCGGTAATCGCAACACGTGTAGGCGAAATCCCTAACTACCTAACAAATAGGGAGGTATTTCTTATTTCACCTCAGTACATTGAACGTGAACTGGCTGAAAAAACATTTCAAATATTGGAGAACTATGACAAGTCGCTTGAAATTGCAAAAACAGCCAAAGTCAAAGCATTTAAATATTTCAGTACTGAGGCAAATGCCGAAAAATTGAAAAAACTAATTTTAAAAATATCTTAATCGGTACCAATGATAAATTTACTTTTTGCTGGCGACTTTATCCCCCCAAAAACTTCTGATTCTATTTATTCGGATGAACTAAAGGAGGTTTTAAAAGATAAGGACTTCTCGATTGTTAATTTGGAAACACCATTAACAGAAAGTAAAATAGCGATACAAAAAACAGGGAATAATTTTAAAAGAAGCCCTACTGTTATTCACCACATTACCGATGGGTTTTTTGATGCTGTAGCTCTGTCTAACAATCACATTCGTGATTATGGCGATGAAGGTGTATTGGATACATTGAAGGTCTGTGAGGAAAACAGTATTTTAACAATTGGGGCCGGTAAAAACACCAGGGAAGCGGCAAAGCCACTAAGGATAAACATAAAGGGGAAAAAGATTAGCATCCTTAATTACAGTGAGCGCGAATTTAATGTTGCCCGCGAAAATAGAGCTGGAGCCAACGCTTTCGATTTAATTGATGCATTTTATCAGATCAAAGCAGAAAATGAAGAAAATGATTTTGTAATTGTTGTTTATCATGGGGGATTGGAGTACATGAAATATCCAACTCCACAAATTGTAAAAAACTTCAAATTTTTAATCGATCAGGGTGCAGATGCTGTTGTAGCGCATCACACCCATTTTTATAGCGGCATGATTGAGTACCAAGGGAAGCCTATCATTTTCAGTCTCGGTAATTTTTATGCACAAACCTCATCAAAAAGCCCTGATCGGGCATTCTTTATTGGACTACTAGCTAAAATAAGCATTGATGAGAATCACACAATTTCTACTTCACTTATACCTACGATTCAAAACATAAATACAGGAAAAGTTTCTATTCCCAGCCAAACTTATAAAGACGAAATTTTAAATGATATTACAAATATTTCAAATACTATAAAAATTGAAAAAGAACTTAAAAAAATATGGGATAACTATTACAATAAAGAAAAAAAACGATTAATTAACTTGCTTTTAAGTAACTCGAAAGTTGAATATAGAATTAGAAAGAGGTTTCCTTTTTTTAATACAATGAGTGCTTATAAAAAAGCAATCATATTAAATCTTTTCAGGTGTGATGCACATCGGTATAAAAGTATTGAAATACTTGAAAAACTAATGGATTAAACAAAAAACTTATGTGGATTTTATCAAACAATAAAAACAACACTTCAGCCGAGAAAAGCGGCTACGAAAATTTTTCAATGGTAACCCGTGCTGATGAAGGAGTTCCTTTAAAGCAATCTAAAAATTGGATAATATCTGGGCATGTTTTTACCAGAAAGAAAGTTGATGTAGACTTTGAAAAATCCCAAGGTGTAGATTTGCTTGTGGCCTTATATCAAAAATATGGTACTGATTTTATTCATTATATTACAGGGCAGTTTATTATCATACACCTTGAATCTGATAAATTCACCATTTACTCAGATCATTTTGCCATTAAAAAGTTTTTTATCTGGCAAAAAAACGGCCATTTCATTATTAGCGATGATTTAAACCAGATAATCCAACACATTCAACTCAGGCCTTCAAAAGAAGCCATGGCCAACTATGCCATTGATTATCATTTTACTGCAGGAACCACAGCTTTTGAAAATTTAAAACACAATGAACCTGGCCAGATAATTGAATACAAAGCAGATAAATTACATTATAGCACCTACTGGCAACCTGAAGAACTTCTTAAACTCAAAAAACGGCAAGTTCACATCGCAAGCATCTCAAAAGCGTTATCAAAATCGGTTTCCCAAGGGTTGAATAGTATAGATAAAAACAAGATTAGCTTATCGTTAACAGGCGGGGCTGATACCCGAAACCTTTTGGCTGTTTTTCTAAACAAAGGAATTAAACCGCACCTATATACATACGGAAATCCAAATTCTGATGATTGCGTCAAAGCCAGAGCTATTGCTGATGGCTTAGGCTTAAATCATAGCATTCACGATATACAGATGACTGCTGAGTTATTTGAAAAATATGCCAGAAAAATAATCAAACAAGGCGGCGGGCTGGCTTCAATACATCGGGTGCATCGTATTGTTGCCGTTGAGCGTGAAAAACAGTTTGCTGATAATATGTTTCTAGGTACGTTAGGCGGGGAATTTATAAAAGGGGTAAGTGAAGATAACTACATTGTACCTCCAATTGTATATGAAAATTGGGACAATCAATCTTTCACAAAAGATCAGTTGATAGGATATCTTCAGGGAAAATTTATAAAGCATAAAAATGTTGATTTGAATAGTTTACTCTCATTGGTAAAATCCCAATCCTATATGAACGGGAGTGTTACCAAACGAAAACACGCTGCATTGAGTTACATCACTGCTCATCTGCACGATGCTCAGGATATAAATTTATACAGAAGTGCAATGCAAGATGTTTTTACACCATTTTTAGATATTGATTATCTTGAGCTGATTTTTTCATCGAAATACACATTTGACAATAAAGAAAGAATAGGAAATAAATATTTAAAAAAACTGAACAATCCGGTATATGCGTCGAATTTTATTAAGGCAACTTATACGCCTTTACTCAAATTCCTATACTCTGGCGACCACAAGCCGTCAGAAGTACTCTTTAATAAATACTATGCCGCGGTACTAAAAATAGTTAGACAAAGAAAGAATAGAGGCAAATATAAACCCAACTTTCCACTGGGTAGGTGGATGGAAGAGTTTGTTGAAAAAAACCTACCCCTTTGTTACAATCACAAGGAGCTTAAAGACACCTTTGATTTAGATGGCTTGATGGTGGAGTTTAAAAAAGGCAACCACAACCCCAGAGAAGCATATTGGCTCAAGTTTACCAATCCAATTATGATGCGTTTTATTATTGAAGAATTTACATCGCAATGAAAATAACGATATTACGGAATGAAGACCCCTCATCTTCAAAGAAGTGGGAATTAACTTGTCTGAAGGCAAAAATTGATTTTAATGTTATTGATTTGACATCGGCTGATTGGTATAAACAGATTTGTAAAACTGAATCCGATATTTTCTTGCTCAAACCCCCAGGTGAGACCTTTAAATTCAAGCACTTATATGATGAGCGTTTATATGTGATTTGTGAGGTAATGAATAAATTTACATTTCCCACTTACAAAGAAGTTTTAATTTATGAAAATAAGATAATGCTCTCTGCCTTTTTAAAAGGAGCACAAATACCCATGCCTGAAACCTGGGTCTTTTATAATAAGACTAACGCAATTGAATTTGCACAGTCTGCTAATTTACCAATTGTTGGCAAAACAGGCATTGGTGCATCAGGTACAGGAGTGAAGATTATTAGGACAAGAAAGGAATTACAAAACTATATTAAAACAGCTTTTAGTAAGGGTATTAAAAGAAGATTAGGCCCAAACAGGAATACAGGAAACTTGAAAAGTTGGTCAAAGAAAGCTTTTGCAAGCCCAAAATTTCTTTTTAATAAAATTAAAAAATACTGGGAAATATATAGGGATGCTCAAAAAGGGTTTGTATTGTTTCAGGAATATACCCCACATGAATTTGAGTGGAGAGTTGTAAAAATTGGAGAATCATGGTTTGGTCATCAAAAAGTCAAAGATGGTGAAAAAGCAAGCGGCACAAAGGGCATTAATTATATTGCACCGCCACTCGACTTATTAAACTTTTGCCGAAATATTTGTGAAGAGCACGAATTTACATCAATGGCACTGGATATATTTGAACATCCCTCCAAAGGTTATGTGGTTAATGAATTACAAACAATATTTGGCCATGTTCAAGATCATATTTTAGAGGTAGATAGTGAAATGGGGCGATATGTTTACAATAATGGGTGGCATTTTGAGAAAGGCGATTTTAATACAAACGAATCGTATGATTTGCGCTTAGAAACAGCCATTAATTTATATAAAAACCAGCATTAGTGAAAGTTCTTTTCGTTGCAAGTGGCAATAAGAATGATAAGCCGGGAGCAGTAGTTCTTAACCAAGCATTATCGATACAAAATGAAGGAGTGTCCGTTGATTTTTTCCTTATCAAAAGGACTGGATTAATTGGCTACCTTAGGAACATTACTCCACTTTCAAGATATATTAGATTAACTAAGCCTCAAATAATACACGCCCATTACTCCCTTTCGGCAATAGTAGCATCGTTTGCAGCCCTTCTGTCAAAACGCAAACCTCTTGTTGTTTCATTTATGGGTAGCGATGCTCATCTAAAAGGTTTTTACAGAATTGTTGTTAAAGTTTTTTATCGTACGCTTTGGAGTAAAGCCATTGTTAAAAGTGAGGAAATGAGGGATAAATTATCGTTAAACAATGCAATTGTCATCCCCAATGGCGTCGATTTAAAAAGCATAAATAGCATTGGGAAAGAAATAGATAAGTATTCCAACCCAGATAGCAAAAGAATACTTTTCGCTGCAGATCCTGCGCGGGAATCAAAAAATTGGCAACTAGCAACTGCTGCTTCAGAAATATTAGGTGTTGATATAAACGTTGTTTATAACGTTCCACACGAAAAAATAATTCAAGAAATCCTTGCTTCTCAGATAGTTTTACTGACTTCTAAATGGGAAGGTTCTCCTAATGTTGTAAAGGAAGCTATGGCTTGTAACTGCCCTATTGTGGCAACTGATGTGGGCGATGTACGCTGGCTCTTTGCTGATGAACCCGGACATTTTATAACAAGTTTCGAACCCGAAGATGTTGCAGAAAAGATTAAACTTGCCTTGCAGTTTTCCAAAGAAAAAGGGAGAACAAACGGAAGGCAACGCATTATTAAACTTGGGCTAGACTCAGAAACCATTGCAAAACAAATTATCGAGATTTATAAATCTGTTGTGAAGGATGAGCAGTAAACCCGGCGCAATAATTATCGAAGGCCACGTTCAGGGTCTTTCAAATACCCGTTCGCTTGGCGAGGCGGGTATTCCGGTTTTTGTGGTGGATAAAACAAACTGCATTGCCCGTTACTCAAAGTACTGCGCTAAGTTTTTTCGTTGCCCCGATTTTGGAACGGATGAATTTGCAACGTTTATGATTGAACTTGCACAAAAGGAAAATATACGTGGCTGGGTACTTATTCCATCTAACGACCATGCTGTTTACACCATCTCGAAACACAAACAGCAACTTGAGAAATACTATAAGGTTATTACTCCGAGCCTTGATATAATTGAGAGTATTTACGATAAATCGAAGCTACTTCACATTGCACAGCGATGTGGTGTCGCCATACCCCAAACGCAGTACTTTACAAGCGCTAATGACAGTATCGGAAATATAACTTTTCCTGTTCTCACAAAGGGGCGGTTTGGATTATCGTTTTACCAAACTCTTGGTAAAAAAGCTTTTTTGGCAAGTAATAAAACAGAGTTACAATCTCAGTTCGAGCTTATTCGCTCAAAGTACGATATAAGCAAAACTTTTACTCAGGAGCTTATTCCGTTCGATGGCACAAATAAAACCGTCTCGTTTACTGCCTTTTGCGTTAATGGCGAGGTGAAAACTCATTGGGCAGGCGTTAAGCTACGTGAGCATCCCATACAGTTTGGTACGGCAACCTTTGCCAAAAGCATTTATAGCGAAGACTGCCTGCAGCAATCAATTTTGCTACTCAGAGAATTAAACTATACCGGTGTGTGCGAGGTGGAGTACATTAAGGATCCGCGTGATCAGAAGTACAAGCTGATAGAGATAAATGCACGAACCTGGTTATGGGTTGGCTTAGCTAAAGCCTGCGGTGTTGATTATGCAAAGATTATATATGATTATGTAAATAATAGCAGTATTGATTATCCATCAAACTATATTGCTGATAAAGCTTGGATTAACCCCATAACCGACACGGTTTTTTCGCTGTTAGGGATACTAAAAGGGCTTGTTAGTCCTAGAGATTACCTCCAGAGTATTTTCAGGCAAAGTAAGGTAAACGCACTTTTCTCAAAGGGTGATTTAAAGCCAGGGTTTGCGTATTTCTATAAGAGTTTTAGCTTTTTAAAAAACAGATAGTATGAAAGTATGGTTTGATATAACAAATACGCCTCAAGTACATTTTTTGTTAGCAATTTTAAGTGGCCTTCAAGAAAGAGGGTTTAGCGACTTCACTATAACTGCTAGGGATTTTTCGGAAACAACAAACCTGTTATCAAAACAAACTGATTTGCCATTTAACACTATTGGTCAACATAAGGGAAAGAATTTGTCTAAAAAGGCAATAGGTTTAATCTCAAGGTTTTTTGACATATATAGGTCAGTGCAAGGTTTTGATATCTCTTTATCCTGTGGCAGTGAAAGTGCTATTTGGTCGTCATTCTTAAAAGGTAAACGATCAATTGCATTTGGAGACAACGACTTAGCAAAACAATGGACATATGCATATTTTGTTTCAAAGGCACTTTTTCCTAGGAGTATACCAAAGAAAGTTTTAACTCGACAAGGTTTGTGGAGCAGTAAACTTTATCAGTATGATGGTTTAAAGGAACATGTGTATATAGCCAACTTTGTCCCCGACAAAAACTTTATTAGTTTGCTACCTTTTGACAACTATGTAGTTGTTAGGCCTGAAAACATACAGTCAAACTATGCATCGGGTGAGAGCAACATGTCAATTACACCTCGACTTCTTAAATTGCTTCACGAAAAAGGAGAGAACATTCTATATCTACCAAGATACGAGACAGATCGCTTGTATGCAAAGGGAATTAAAAACATATATATACCCACCCGTTCCGTAAATGGTCTAGATGCTTGCTATAACTCCAGGGGAGTTTTTACAGGGGCAGGCACATTTGCAAGAGAAGCAGCATGCTTAGGAGTACCTTCTTTTTCGTTTTTTTTAGGCAAACAATTACTTGCTGTTGATAAGGGATTGGTTGAGCAAAATAAGATGTTTTTTTCACGAAATCCCGATGAGTTAGTGAAACACTTTATTTCGTCTAGTAATGCGGATGCTGATTTAAAGAAAGCATTTTCAGTAAATGACGAGGTTATTTCAAAAACAATAGAATTTATGTCTAGTTAGTTTGAAATGGTTTGTCGTTTTAAAAATATTATAGTAAACATCAAAGATACTCCTGTCTGGTTTAATTAAGAAACACCCCACACAGCGCAAAAGGGGAAACAAAAAAGCCTGATTGTCAGTACAACTTTAGGTAAGTTAACAGTTAAAAACTAAAAACTAAAAACTAAAAGTGAAAAGTTAACAGCTAAAAACTAAAAATTGAGGTTGAGCTTAAGGGCCTGCCTGCCGAAGGCAGGTTGAGGGTTGTGAGATAAGAGTTAAAAATTTTTCACTTTTCGTTTTTTCTATACCACTTACTTTACATCAACATATCAAAAAACAGCAATATATGAAAATCATCTCCGTAGTAGGCGCTCGCCCAAATTTTATGAAGGTAGCCCCTTTAGTACACGCCATAATCGACTATAACACCAAGGCAGCCATTACCGGCAAGCAGGATATTGAGCATATACTTGTTCATACCGGTCAGCACTACGACGACCGCATGTCGAAAGCATTTTTTGAGGCATTAAATATCCCCGAGGCAGATATAAACTTGGGTATTGGCTCTGGAACCCATGCCGAGCAGGTTGGCAACTCAATGATTGCCCTTGAGCGTGTTTTTATGAAAGAGATGCCCGATTGGGTAGTAATTTTTGGTGATGTTAATGCGACAATGGCAGCCACAGTTGCAGCCAAAAAGCTTCATATAAAGGTATGCCATGTGGAAGCTGGTCTGCGTTCGTTCGACGAGAAAATGCCAGAGGAGATTAACAGGCTCGTTACGGACCGTTTATCCGATTTGCTGCTAACCCCCGATAGATTGTCCATTGAAAATCTGGAAAAGGAGGGAGTTTCCCATAACAAGATAAGGTTTGTGGGGAATATCATGATTGATACCCTTGAGGCAAATCGGGAAAAGGCTGAGAGAATACCAGTTAAAGATATTTTAGCGAATAATATCTTGACAGGTCAACAGCCCGAATTAGCTGACACATTTGCCCTAATGACCATGCACCGCCCATCAAATGTTGACAAAAAAGAAGTGCTTGAACCAATTATCCGGTTTCTTTTAGATGAGGTAACTAAGGATATGCCCCTTATTTGGCCAGTGCACCCAAGAACTCAAAAACAGCTGCAGCAATTTGGTTTATGGGATGAGGTGCTTGCTAACGATCGGCTTATCCTACTCCACCCATTAGGTTATCATGAAATGCTGAAACTGAATATGCAGGCTACCATAATGTTAACCGATAGCGGTGGATTACAAGAAGAATGCACCGTGTTGGGTACTCCCTGTTTAACGTTACGCTGGAATACCGAACGCCCAATTACCTTGCGCGAATATGGTGGCGCATCGGTTTTGGTTGGCAACAATATCAAAAAGATAAGAGAGGAATACCAGTCAACAATAAAATTGCGCAGAAAACCCCAGCGACCAGAACTATGGGATGGCAAAACAGCGGGGAGATGTTTGAAAGAAATATTGAATTATTATAGGGAAATTTGATTTAAGAACTAACAGCTAAAAACTAAAAACTGAAAGTTAAAAACTAAAAGTGAAAAACTAAAAACTAACAACTAAAAGTGAAAAGTTAAAAGTTAAAAACTAAAAACTAAAAGTGAAAAACTAAAAGTGAAAAGTTAAGAGCCAATAGCCAACTGCTAACCGCTTCCCTTCCCGTCATTGCGATTTTCCATTGCGTCATTGCGGACTTTCCCACGTCATTGCGATGAGGAACGAAGAAGCAACCTTAGCGAAGCGAAGGACGGCGAAGCCAATCTCTCCTTCTGCAATAAAAGCACCCTAAAACCGTAAGTGATTAAAAACTAAAAACTGAAAGTTAAAAACTAAAAGTGAAAAACTAAAAACTAAAAGTGAAAAACTAAAAGTTAAAAGTTAAGAGCCAATAGCCAACTGCCAACCGCTTCCCTTCCCGTCATTGCGATTTTCCATTGCGTCATTGCGGACTTTCCTACGTCATTGCGATGAGGAACGAAGAAGCAACCGTAGCGAAGTGAAGCACGGCGAAGCCAATCTTTCCTTCTGCAATAAAAGCACCCTAAAACCGTAAGTAATTGAAAACTAAAAGTTAAAAACTAAAAACTAACAGTTAAAAACTAACAGTTAGGAGTTAAATGTTGACATTGAGAGTTAAAAACTTTTCACTTTTAGTTTTTCACTATTAACTTAAAAAAAATGGACTTCACCCTAAAAGCATACAAAAATCTACTACAAACCCTCAAAAACAAGGGCTATCCGTTTATTACCTTTCACGATTACCTTACCCAAACCCGCAACCCGAAACTCGAAACTCGCAACCCTCAACCCACAACCCGTAACTCGCAACCCGTAACCCGTAACCCGCAACCCACAACCCGTAACCCGCAACTAATCCTCCTCCGCCACGATGTTGACCTCCTTCCCCAAAACTCATTGGCTACCGCCAAAATAGAGCACGAGCTGGGAATTAAAGGCAGTTACTACTTTAGAATGGTGCCCGAAAGTTATGATATTGATATAATAAGACAGATTGCCGAATTGGGACACGAGGTGGGATATCACTATGAGACGATGGATACGGCTTCTTCACGTCATCGCGAGCGTACTCTGCAAAGCGATCTAAACAAAGAGGAAATTAAAGATTGCTTCGTCACAAAAAGCGCTCCTCGCAATGACGGGATGAAGAAGGATGAGCTGATTGATGCTGCGTACCAACAGTTTTGTGAGAATCTTGAGGAGTTCCGTCAGATTGCTGATGTTAAAACCATTTGTATGCATGGCAGTCCACGCTCAAAGTACGATAACCGCGATATATGGACAAAGTACAGCTATAGGGAGCTGGGAATAATTGGCGAGCCCTACTTCGATATCAATTTTGATGATTTCTTCTACCTAACCGATACCGGTCGCCGTTGGGATGGCCATAGGGTTAGCATTCGCGATAAGATGCCCCAGCAGGGGCAGTGGGATAGGGAGGGTTTAACCTTCCGCTCAACAAAGGATATTATTAAAGCCGCAAACCAGGAACGCCTCCCCAACCAAATTATGATTACCGTCCATCCACAGCGCTGGAGCAATTCACTTTTTAGCTGGACAACCGAATTGATATTACAAAACGTAAAGAATATTGTAAAAAGAATTATTGTTAGGAAAAATAAGGGTTAAGAACTGAAACCTAAAAGTTAAAAGTTAACAGTTAAAAACTGAAAACTAAAAGCTAAAAGTTAAAAACTAAAAGTGAAAAACTAAGAGTTGAGAGTTAAATGAAGGAGTCTGTTTTAAGGGATAAGAGTTGAGAACTAAGAGTTAAGAACTAATAACTAAGAGTTAAAAGTTTCTCTTCGACATTGCTCTCTTCCCTTCTCGTCATTGCGTACTTTCCCTCCCGTCATTGCGAGAAACGAAGTGACGAAGCAATCTTTCATTCCTACATAACCTCCGTCATTGCGATCCCGACGTCCTTTGTCGGGAGAAGCAACCGTAGCGAAGCGAAGGACGGCGAAGCCAATCTTTCCATCCGCACTAAAGGTGCTTCACAGCCTTAAATAATTGAGAACTAATAGTTAAGAACTAATAGTTAAAAGTTTCTCTCCGTCATTGCGCACTTTTCCCTCCCGTCATTGCGCACTTTCCCTCCCGTCATTGCGAGAAACGAAGTGACGAAGCAATCTTTCATTCCTACATAACCTCCGTCATTGCGATCCCGGCGTACTTTGTCGGGAGAAGCAACCGTAGCGAAGCGAAGGACGGCGAAGCCAATCTTTCCATCCGCACTAAAGGTGCTTCACAGCCTTAAATAATTGAGAACTAATAGTTAAAAACTAAAAACTAACAACTAACAACTAAAAGTTAACAGTTAAAAACTAAAAGTGAAGAGTTAAATGAAGGGGTCGATTTTAAGGGATAAAAGTTATCAGTTTGCAATTCGGATTGTTAAGCTAGCACAGCGGTTGCAAAACGAAAAGAAAGAGTACGTGCTTAGTAAACAATTGTTGCGAAGCGGTACGGCCGTTGGGGCACTATTACGGGAGGCTGAGTTTGGACAAAGCAAAGCCGATTATATTCATAAATTCTCCATTGCGCTAAAAGAGGCAAACGAAACAGAGTATTGGCTATGCTTACTAAACGATACCGATTATATTGATGGCGAAGAGTTTAATCAAATGCAAACTATTTGTAAGGAGCTAATTGCAATGCTTGTTGCATCAATTAAAACGCTTAAACAAAAACTTTGAGAACTAACAGTTAAAAGTTAAGAACTAAAAGTTAAGAACTAAAAGTTAAAAGTTAACAGTTAAAAACTAAGAGCCAAACGCCAATAGCCAACTGCCAATAGCCAAAGAAAAGGCGGAGCAGAATATTTTGAAACGAGTTTACTAAATATTCGTATATTTGCATAAAGAGAAGAATATGCAAACCATTAGATTAAGAATAAACGACAAAATTTACGATAAGCTAATATGGTTATTAAGTAAATTTGGCAAGGACGAGATTGAAATCATTCCTGAAAATGATGAATTTATTAAGAATCAAAAATATTTAAATTCAGAACTCAATGAGATTATTCAGGGAGAAGCAAAATTTGTAGACATTAACAATGTCAATGAAAGGCTAGAAACAATTATTGCTAGGAATGAAAATACTATTTAAAGAATCATTTCTTAAACGGTTAGAAAATCAAATAGAATACATCTCATCAGACAGTCCTAAAAGAGCACGAAAAATTTAAAATGACTTACTAAACCGTATAAAAGAAATTACAGCAAACCCTTATAAATACAGAAAATCAATATATTTTGAAGATTCACATATTAGGGATCTACTTTTTAAGGGGTACACAGTTGTCTTTAGAATTAATGAAAATCAAATTGAAGTTTTTGGTCTTGTAAAATATCAAAAAGATCCAACCGATTAACAAAACTAATGTTTGCAACATGCAAACTTCCCCCACGACATTCCGATTTTTCATTCCGTCATTCCGAACTTTTCCACGTCATTGCGATGAGGAACGAAGAAGCCAATTTTTTCTTCTGCAATAAAAGTACCATCAACCGTAAGTCATTGAAAACTAAAAACTAAAAGTGAAAAACTAAAAACTAAAAGTGAAAAACTAAAAGTGAAAAGTTAAAAGCCAATAGCCAACTGCCAACCGCTTCCCTTCCCGTCATTGCAATCTTCCATTCCGTTATTGCGATGAGGAACGAAGAAGCCAATTTTTTCTTTCGCAATTAAAGTGCCTCATAAAGCGTGTAGATAAACAGATTAGCTTCGCTGAGCTCGTCCTTTGTACTCGGTTGCTTCGTCAGAAAGTACGCTGTCTCGCAATGACGGAAAAGAAACTTACCTCTTACCTCTTACTACTAAAAAAATCCCTTGCTATCTTCGTTATGAAGATTAGCAAGGGATTTTTTATTTTCCCTACTCCCCATATGTATTAGGGATATGGAACTGTGGTCCGGTTTCGGGTACTCGGTGAATAAGAACATCCCACTCAAGGGTTATTGGGCACCCAGCAGGTGTGGTATTTACAGTAACCGATACCTTTTTAGTGGTTTGGGTTGGGGTAAGAGCAGGCCAAGTAATATCAGCATTGGATTTCCAATCTATTTCAACTATACTTGAATTACCCGGAGCCCTTACTATTCCTGCATTATCCTCTACGCTCCAGACGTAGGTCCAGTTGCTGTTATCGGTAACCGAGAAACCATCACCAATTGACCCTGCACAGGTAGTTGCATTGCCCGATACGATAGATACAGCCGGCGTTGTGTTAACAGTGATATCTAGCGTACGCGCTATGCTTGTTCCGCAAGCATTTGTTGCTGTTACATTCAGCTTACCAGAGGTAGCTGCTGCAGAAAAGTCGAGTGTAATACTATGCCCACTACCCGTTATCGTAACACCTGAACCAACGGTATATGTCCAATTATAGGTTATAACAAACGGATCATCTGGGACAGTATATGTAACATCCGCATCACCTTGACATACAGGAGTAAGCCCTTTGGTAAATGCACCCGGTTGATCTGGTTTACTGCTCCACGAAATATCTCTAGTATCCGTTACCGTTGAACAACCATTTGCACCAGTAAGTGTTAGCATTGCTGTGGTTGAGCCAGACACTGTGGATGGGGTAAATGTAGCTAAAGCAGGATTTGGGTTTTGTGTCCAAGTTCCTCCTGTGCCACTCCAAGTGGGCTGGCCACTGTACGATCCGCTAGCCGTTGCACCAGTCATTGCAATGGGTGCTATACCCGTACAAAGGTTTAATGCATCCGGACCAGCATTAGCAATGGGTGCTTGAGCTACCTCAACTATAATCGATGCAGTTCCTTTACACCCTTTTCCATCAGTTACGGTATAAATAAGATCATAGTCGCCACCAGTAGTAGTGTTGAATGTTGGGTTAGTAGAATTTGGAGGTGTTAGTGAGTTTGCGCCAGAACCTGTCCAATCGTGTGTATAATTACCATCTCCACCTGTAGCTGAGGCGGTTATGGCTAAATCTGTTCCACTACAAATTGATGGAGCAGCTGGTAAAATAGTTGCTGTTGGAGTTGGATTAACCGTTATCGAATACTGATCAGATAATGGACCATCACCAGTAGGGCAACCGCTAACACCCCTAACCGTTAAAAACCCAGATGTTGAAACTGATGAAAAAGCTAAGGTTATTGTGTTGGTTGATGTTACAAAACCTTCAGTAGAAAAGGCAGTACCAGTAACCTGTTCACTAACACCATTACCGGTATAATACCACCTATAACCTGCTGCATCTGCAATAATGGGGACAGTGTATGTATGCGATTCCGTTCCACTACAAACAGAAGTAGAACCAGAATTAATATTCTGCTGTTCAATTACCGCAACCCCACTTGACACGTTAATGGATAAACTAGATGATACACCATCACCACAACTATTTATACCATATACAGTTAATACACCAGAAGTAGCAGTTGTGCTAAAATTTAATGTTACAGAATTCCCACTACCAGTAATAGTTGTATTTGAACCAGAAAAAGACCAGCTGTAGCTCGTTGCATTTGCAATGGCGGGCACAGTATAAACAGCCGAAGATGATCTACAAACAGACACATCACCTAAAATTACACCCGCAGCAGCAGGTTTGGGGTTTACAACAATAGCTAAAGCACTACTTGTAGCTGAACATCCACCTGTATTGGTACCAATCACATCCACCGATTGTGTTCCTGCTGCCAGAGTAGTTGTTGTAAAAGTATTATTTGTTCCGTTTTGAGTAGTTATTCCGTTTAGCCTAAAACGATAGTTTGATAACCCTGCCGTTGCAGTAAATTGTATGCTTGTTCCCTCACAGATTGGGCTACCCGGTATGCTCGATATTATTACGTTGGGTATTGGGCTTACGTTTATGGTGGCCGAAGTTACCCCAGTAATAGTACCAGGCTGACCATTGGCAGTAACGCCTGTTAGCGTATATACAGTGGTGGTTGAAGGAGTAACTGTAATGTTATAAAACGATGCATTAATGGAAGGTGTGGTAATTGTGGTAGCGCCTGCAGTATAGGTAAGCACATAAGGCATTTCACCTGTAAAAGTTACTCTAATGGTAGTTGGGGTTCCGTTACATAGATTTACTATACCAGGGCTTGTTATGGTTGCAGTACTTGCTGCCACTGGTGTTACTGAGGCCAATGTAAAGTGGCTGTAGCTTCCATAGTTTACAGACCCTGTTGTTGTTATTGAACCATTGGTTGCATCTCCCGTTGTTGTTGCTCCCGTTCCCACTACTTCCCATTGTGATAAAGCGGTATTCCACCCTGCAATTCTAAGGTCAGTCAGATTGGTTAGCGAACTGGCCACATCGCTCGAACCATTGAGTGTAATACTAATTATTGATGCACCACCAGTGGGCGCTTCAATTTTCCAGTACTCAGAGTGGCTAACTGTTGAAATATCAGGGTCAGAATTCTCAGTACTAAACCCTGCAAGTGAGGCATTTGCATAGAAGTACGATGCTTTCCAGTCGTTAATACCCGAAGGACCTGTAACCGTTTGTAGCGTGATAGGCCCATGGGCTTTAGTGTCATCGTAGTTACCTATGGGGAACGTAAAGCTATTCCCATTCATCATCTCCTTGGTAAGTACACCATTAACGAATGATAGTGCAGAACCAGCTGCGGGCGATACGGTTGCTCCGTAGTTTAACCTGAACAGGTTACCCGGAGTGATATTTACCAAACCATTTGTAAGTTTCAGCTCTCGGTTAATTTCAACATCGTTTATAACCGTAACATCATTTGAGTTATTAATCTCAAGGTTATTAAGCGCATTACTATTGGCAAATGGACCTGTTATTGTTTGGGTTAATGAGCCGATTAGAGCGATTGTAGCATTTGCGCCAGAACCTGCATTATATGTACCACCTGTTCGGGTTAAATCGCCTTTAATACTCATCTTGCGATTATAGTAGTTCAGCACATTTCCACCTGATATTGTGAGGCCTCCATTAAGTAGTAGGATGTTATTGGGGAGTTTCCTATCACCGCTTCCCGAGAATGATAAATTGTTTACCTCTGTTATGTTTCCAAGTAGGTCATAGTTTGACGATCCCCCAAACTCGATAGTACCTCCAGCAGAAGAGAAAAACTCATCATAAACAGCTGCGGGAATGTCACCCCTCTCAAGGTATAATGTACCCGTTCCGTTTAAAATCCCAAGCCTGTGTCCATATGTAGAGTATAGTTTTAAGATTCCGTAAACCTCAGTCATATACCCGGCAAGGTAGTTATCTGTAACATCAACAATGTGGGTAGCATTAATTTTTGCAATGGCACCACTTGGACCACCCGCAACATTTGGTGTCCATATTGTACTTGTTCTCCAGTTCCCACTAGTATTGGTTTCGTATTTTGAAACTAAATCGGGTATTGCTCCGTTAAGGTTTTCATCACCAGCACCAGCAGTATAGTCACCGCTTATTTCAGAGTCATCTTTCCCCGAAAAATTAAAAATCAAGTCCTTATTTACATAATCGAAATCATCATGGTGAAACTTTAACCAATTGCCTAAACCATTGTTAAGCAAACTGGCTGTATGGTAATTGGCAATAGTATAAGGATCAGTAACCTTTACATCTGCATCAACATATCTCATTTTTACAACAGATGAAAACCCTGTCATTCCGCTTGCCTTTAAAGTCCAGTAGTACTGTAGCGCATTGTCCTTATCAACAATTTGTGTACCCGTTTCGGTATCCTCAATTATACTGGGGTGAATTTCGTTGGCTGGCTTTACTGTAATACTACCCGTGTTATTTCCATTTGCAGAGGTTGTAACGGAAACTGGTGTGTACTTACTACCCGAACCAACTGGGAAGGTAAATATTGATGATGGGCCCGCAGGGAATGTTTTACGAAGTCCATTATCGGTAAATGAAATATTTGTTTCAATCATGTTGGTAGCCGAGAACGGAGAGGCCTCTTCAATTACTGCATTAACTCCAATATCGAGAAGGTTTTTTCCAATATTAAATACCCCCGCATGCATTTTTAGCGATCGGGAAATTACAAAGTGGTTACCAACCGGAACGCTTATACCCGCCAGGTTGTTTACTGTTAGTTTCCCAAAGGTGCCATTGCCAGTAAGTTCCTGCGGAGCATCGCCGTTAAGAACAATACCGTCGCCAGTGCCGCTATTCACATGGGTGGCATTATTATAAACATTGCCTTTTACTGTTATGGTATTGCCGTTATCCGTAAACAATCCTCCGCTAAGTGAAAGGGTATTAGCTACAAGCAACGGAGTATTTGCTGCATTTAGGGTTACAGTGTTTGCTGCAGTTTTATTAAGATTATAGAAATTAAGCGGGGTTCCATTGCCGGTTATTGTTTGTGCATTACTGCCACTTAAATAGGTGGTATTGCCGTTGGGCGTAAATGTTCCACTGGCAACCATATTCCCTTTAAGGGTTAGATTTACTCCGTTGGCATTTAATGTGGCTCCCCCATCAATTTGTAATAAGTTGGTAATAGTGGCAGGTACAACTTCAAGTTTTGCTATGGGACTACGATTAGAGCTGTTATTTATCCGCAGTTTAGGCAGTGGCTTGCCCATAAACACACCAATTGTTTGGGATGCAGGTGTTGATGAATGGCCAATGTGAATGTTTGCTGCAGACCCTACATTATAGGTTGCCGGATCGAAGTAGAATGCCGAAATGGTAGGATTCGATTGAGCTCTGGCAATGTACAAATCGCCGCCAGTCATGGTAAATGAGCTACCTGCATTTAAAATTTCGAACACACCTCGGTTTCCGAATGTTGCAGCATCGTTACCAGCCACAACTGTTCCCCCTGTTTGATTGTATGATAAAACACCCGCATCGGAGGTTGGACTTCGGCGGATTTGACCACCAACTGTAAGCGTTCCGCCTGTTACCGAAATTGCTGCCGTACCCGATGCCGAATACTCAATGGGGTTATCGCCTCCACTCATATCAAGCGTTCCTCCGCTTATGGTTAGCCTACCGTCGAGGTTAATACCAGATGTTCCGCTAGCCCTTGCCGTTCCTTGCCTTATATCGAGGCCTGCTGTTGATGGGATATCAAAATTATCGTTACCAGTAGTTAGATTAAGGATACGGGCAGCGTTTGTATTTCTATAGATAAAGGTACCATTTTGTAACTCGAGCGCTTTTTTTACGCCAACACCCGATGTTGGGCCATTAAGTACAAAATCGGTATTGAATTGTGCAGTAGTAGCCTGGCTGGTTCCTTTATTTACAACTATACGGTAAAGGTTAGGAATTGTGCCACTATTCAGTGTATAGGTCATACTAGTGCTGCCATCGAGGTATAGGGTAATTCTATCGTTATTGGCATCGCTCCACAGGTTAAGCCCCGTTGATGCAAGTGTTGCTGTTCCCTGTACAATATTGCCATGAATATGTAGTTCATGATCTACCGGGGTTCCTCCTGAATTAGGGTTTAATACCTGAATAATACTATTACTATTTCTCATTAGTAGGTCGCCCTTAACCACAATTTTTCGAGCGGTTCCTGTATTTCCAAAATCAATTCTTGCTCCCCCACCCGAAGCAGAAGGAGTGTTGTTTTCGAACATCACAAGGTTTCGTCCAACAAAAAAGTCCCCAGTAGCTCCTGTAGGCAATACTAGGTTTACATCACCTAAAAGTTCTACATTTCCTGTAGTAGTAATATTCTTTGAAAAAGTAAAGTTGTGATCATTACTTCCCCACCCATCATTAGATATATAGATATTAGGAAAGAGCTCTGGAGTATTGTTAATTACCCGATTATTTGTGAAGTTTTCATAGATTACATAAGAGGAATCCTGACGGGCAAAGTCACCAATATCCATTATGGTGTAATCGGGGTCTGATTGACGGTTCCAGAATAACCCTTCACCTTTTACGAGTTTTGCTGTTAACTTACCATCATCATTCTGATAATCATTATCGTATGTATTTTGGTCCCCATTTCCATTTATTACCAGTGTGGGTCTGAACTGGAAATTTGAGCGGTAAACCCTTGCAACCGGATTGCCTTCGGCATCAGTCATCTTGGTAAATACAACCTCGGCAACTTCTCTTATATCGGTTAACCAAATGGCGTGAGGTTGACCCCTTAAAGTTGTTTTTGTATCGTTCCAGGGCACCCAACCAATTACTACAACATCTCCAGCCCCCGGAATTGTATTTGATTTTGGTTGATCACTATGATGTGGTGAAATTAGGCTTGGATTTAGGATATCGCTTCGGGTCCACGATGCAGCCCTATTCCAAGCTGTACCTTTACCCTCATCTACATTAACATTATCAACGGAATAGTATATAAGCACACTACCCGTAAAACGTGCCGGAACGCCAGTGCTATAGTTGGCATTCTCAAGGGTTACACCGGCAGATGACGGTGAAAACAGTCCATTTGTGCTAGTTCCGTTTATGGTTATAAAGCGAGAATTACCATCTTCTCCAAAACCCTTAACCACATCGTTTTGTGCAAGGGGTTCAAACTGTCGGGTGTATGGGGTTTCATCCAAAACTTTACCTGGAACATATAACGCTTCGTTAGCTGCACCAGCAGGTAAATCCACATTGGTAGTACCTAGCTGTCTTCTATAATAGTAACGGTAGGCAACCGTAGGTAATGCGGTAAAACCCGAATGCGAAACGCGCCAATAGTGCTGTAATACTTCGCCCCCGGCTTGGTTTGTAGTTTGCAGTGCGCCCATTATGGGACGTATGGTAACATAGCCCTCTGAAGTAAAATCTTTTACCACCATTTGCGCCGGACGGAAGTATAGTGTTGTACCGTTATCAGGCGTAAAACCTATGGGGTAGGTTATGGGGCCAAAGTTATTAAGCCTACTGTTCTCATTCTCAGCCTGCGAATTTGCAGTAACCTTTATGGTTAAACCGCCATCGCTGGCCTTACCATCGGTATAAATTAGAGAATTACCCGAGTAACCATTATTAGTAACCTTTAGGTAGCTATTTACAGTGCTATTCTCAAAGATATCTGTTGGTAAATTCCATAAATTATCCAACTTTAAATTATATCCCTTTAGATGGATAAGCCCCTTTACATACTCCATACGCTCAATGTACACATCGCTGGTAAGGGTAATTTTTGATGGGGGCGTAACGTTTATCTGTACGTTCCCAAATATGGCATTGGCCGTTGTGGTAAGTGTAAGCAAAGGATTTTCAACCAGCTGTATTTGAGCCCGACTGGGTGTTACGCCAGGGTACCAAGTTCCCATTCGGTCGTCGTTTATAATTGCGCCCCAGGTACGAATAGTGTATAAGCCTTGGTTTAAAGTACCAGATAGCACCGTGGTAGCTCCATTAATATCGAGCGCAACCGATTCGTTGGTTCGTGTTGCGCTTGATGTAACCTTTACCTCGTATCCGCTCGGTCTGTCAACAACTAAATTACCCAACTCCAAAGGGTTGGTTGCATCGCCTTGGTAGAACACTTCAACAGCACCTGTTCCTGCCGTTCTGTTAAAAAATGTAGTATTGCGAGCGGTGGGTTGGTTTGCAATAGCATCGTAAGGCGGTGTTCCGCCGCTTACTGGTGCGTATATTGCGCCGTTTTCAACATAAAAAGAACCCCCAATGTAAACATCGTTTAAACCAGTAGTAAAGGTAATGGCAGCGTATGATGGCCCACCAGATTCTTTTCCCCAGATTCTAAAATCGTTGAGCACTTTAAGTGGTTGTGCAGCAACACTTACGTTGTCGGGGCCAATATTGGCTGCTGCGCCCAAGGTGAATTGTCGTGCAGCAGCGGTGGCGTTTTTAAGCGAAAAATTCCAAAACGCAGCCTTCGAGGTAATAACAAAGTTTTGGGTAGCTTTTGTTTCTGCAATTACTGTACCCCCTGTAACCTTCACGTTATCGGGGTCGGAGTTTATAAAGATACCTCCATTACTTGTCGAGGTATTTACGCTTAGCGTACCACCGCTCATATTAAATACGCTGTTGGCGTATGGAAGCGAAAACACGTAGTAGCCGGTATTGGTTGTGCCGCCAAGTACATTAACGGCTCCTGCTGTTTGAACATATCCACCATAATTATTTGCTCCAACATCGGATGTTCTAATTTGATTGGCATTAACGGTTCCCCCCTCAACGCTTAGTATACCATTATTACGGAACGTTATTCCGCTTGCGGTTTTTGCCTCAAGCAACCCGTTGGTTATTTTTAGCTTACCATAAATTGCAATATTCGAACCGCTATTTTTTTGCACCGTTCCTCGGTCAACCCAAAGCTGTGCCCCTGCAGAAATGCTGTACACATCTGCTGTGGATAGTGTTGGTATAACAATGCTGTTCCCAATTTTTACCGAGCCCCTAACTAAACCAAGTGCATTTCTATTATCGGTGAGCTGCGAATTATCTGCGTAATGATTCTCATTGGCATAACCAAATAAATTGAAGTTGGCAGTTGCTGTTGCTTCAATATTTAGCGTATAGGTAAAGTCTGTTCCCTTATCAATTTTAATTCGATAAAAATTTGTTATGCCTCTACACGTAATGCTCTGATTCTTATTGCTGTTAATAAAGTTGGCATCAACAATACCATTTGTAGCTTCATTGGCATAATCGGCAGTAGTTCGGTTGGTAAACCGAACGTCCCCGTTATTGGTAAAATCGCCATAAAGATTTAGCTGGTGGCGTGCGTTGGCTGTGCCTGTGGTTATTTTACCCGCAGATGCTACCAGCATATTACCAAAAATATCAATATTAATAGACGTTGTGGCTGAATTGTTATTTATGGCAAGCGTACCGTTGGTAATCGTAAGGTTTCCGTTTATTGTGAAGTTATTCAGCAAAGTAAGCGTGTTTGCAGCTGTCATATTTACGTCCACATTATAAAACGTATGTTCGGCGCTCAAACTCCTGGTTGCTCCATAATACTCAACCGTTCCCTCGCCCTGTCCGGCGGTTACAAAGTTGGTGGCATCGCCTGCCGGAAAATTATCGGCTGCAAGCCGAACACGACCCGTTCCGTAGATAGAGCCAAAGCTATGACCAGTTGTTGTGCCAAAATCTAATGTACCAATAACGGTAAGCTTGCTATTTACCTTTGCGGCGGTGGGCACGGTAACAGTCCGTCCCGAAAGTATAACAACCTCATCGAATGACGATGTAGCTGATGTGGAAGGGGTAACGCCATTGGGATTTAACGGCTGTGTACCCGATGGGTCGAGTGTCCAGGTGGTGGGGTCGTCCCAGTTTCCCGATACCAGTGAATAGAATTTACGCTTAATGGGTACGGTGGCAGTCCAAACAGCATCGAGTGTAGTTGCTGCTGTTGCCCTAAGGGGGTTAATACCGGCTGCGCTAGCACCGCCGGGCAATGTCCATAGGCTGGCAGCTGCTGGTTTATGAATAATTTCAAGGCCAGCGGTTGCGCCTGAGGGAATATCGTCTTCATCGTATGTAAAGCTAACATCTGCCAGAACAGAGCCCGTTATGCCAGTGGTTGATGTTGTCCATTGCCGGGTTAGCGTGTGCGTACCAAGTTCAGGGTCAACCGTTGGTGCGACGGCACTACTTTGCACTTTAATGGTTGCTGAAGGAGCAATGGTTGTTGCAGAAAAATGGTCAATCTCAAAAGGGGTGTAAACCGTTCCGAGCCCAATTGGGAATGTAAGTTCAAAGTCGGAATAGGCGTTGCCCTCTTTAGTTACGCTTCCCGTTCCAATATCAATCATACTGGTTGGGCTAAACGTTCCCGCTGTAGTTGCTCCGCTCGTGAGGGTAAGATGGTGACTACCAAGCGCAAGAATACCGTTGCTTAAATTTAGCTCGCCATTAATGCGAGTGTCTCCAGTTAGGGTTTTAATGCCCCCATTAGAGATGGTAAGATTATTATATGCTGTATTCTTAATTTGCTGTGTAGTTCCATTGTAATTTACGGTACCCGTTCCAGGGGTAAATGTACCGCTGTTTGAAAAATTACCAGCTACCGAAATTGTGCCACTCCCAGCAGCTATTGCACCTACACCTGTTATATTGCCCAAAACTGTGGCAGAACTGGTATTTAAGTTTAATGTTGAGACTGTTTCAATTGCTAAGTTTCCATTAACGGTAACATTGCCCGTAAGGGTTTTTGTGCCAGTGTTTGAAATGGTTAAATTACCATAGGTAGTAGGCAAAACTGTTTGTGCCCCATTAAAACCGTAATTTACAGTTGAGCCATTGGCTAAGTATACTGTACCCCCCGCAATAGTAGCAGAGTTTACGTTATGGTTTAGCGTACCGCTATTCTCAACCCGCAGTGCACCATTAGCTTGAATAGTGATATTGTTGTTCTCCACCAACGTACCATTATCAATTTGTATGCTCGAGTTTTGCCCAAGGGCCCACGCCCCTGTGGTGGTCATAGTATGGCCCTTCTGGATAATAAACTTTTGGTAATCACCAGTCGTATTAGCAGGTTCACTACCGTTACCATCGGGCTGTGATCTCCATCTGTTAGGAACTGTAGGGTTACCATTACCCACAGAGTAGTATGGGGTAGCGTAGGTTATTTTAACTTGGCCATTAGCTCCAGATCCGCCGGCATAGTTAGACGCTCCAATCCCAAAGATGTATCCATTAAATCTTTCACCGCCACCACCGCCACCACCCGGGGCAGTTCCATTATCTCCTGCACCATCAGTATTACCATCACCTCCATCACCACCATTGGCTCCATTACCACCATCGCCTCCTGAGCCACCTCCCTGCGTTCCATTGCCCCCGGATAGGTTGGTTGCTCCGCCAGTGGCAGAACCCCCTTGGCCAATTGCACCAGCATTTCCACCACCGCCTGTGCCACCATTGGCAGTAAGGGTTAGAATTGTGGTTGCACCACCATTCCCTCCGTTGCCACCATTTGCAGCTCCCGCATTGCCCCCCGCACCAACGCTATATGGTATAACCTGCCCGGGCGTAACGCTAAAAACTTGCAAAGCGTAGCCGCCACCACCACCACCAGAACCACCAGCGTTATTTGAATTTGAACCACCACCACCACCACCAGCGCCCCAAACCTCAACGGTAATTTCCGTTACCCCAGCGGGTACGGTAAAGGTGCCCGTTGTGTTGTAGGTTTCGGTTATGGCTTGTCCTACTACCCCACTGCTTAGCAGTAGCAGGGCAAAAAGAGTGGTAAAAGATAGGGAAATCTTCATTTTTTTTAGGGATATGGGTAGTATCATATTGGTAGTAATTTCGGGTTTGTTAAAAAAGGCATTACGTAACCTACATATTAATCAAAAAATGCGCCATACTCTGTACTTAGCATATTATCAAGCAAATACGCCAAGGGCAGAAGTTTTATAAAGCTTTTACTGTCCGAAAACGGGCTATAACGCCCGAAAGATAGGCACATTTTCGCTATTTTCGGACAATAAACTACGTACAATACGCATTTTTCAACAACTTGTTTACAAAAGGGTTAGGGGGTTTGGTGAATGGGGGATTTGGGGGGATGAAAGGGAGAAGTGAACAGTTAAAAACTAAAAGTGGAAAGTGAAAAACTAAAAACTAAAAACTAAAAGTGAAAAGTGAAAAACTAAAAGTGAAAAACTAAAAACTAAAAACTAAAAGTTAACAGTAATGGGTTATGGTGATGAGTTTCTACTTTTAGTTTTTCTCTCTAAACCTCAACCTTAACCTCAACCTTAACCTTAACCTCAACCTCAACCTTGCTCTTAGCTATTAGCCTTTGGTGCTTCGCAAAGTCGATTCGGGCACGCAACCCACAACCCGCAACCCGCAACCCGCAACCCGCAACCATCTAAACCTCATCCTTGCTCTTAGCTATTAGCTATTAGCCTTTGGTGCTTCGCAAAGTCCATTCGGGCACGCAACTCGCAACTCGCAACCCGCAACCCGCAACCCTCAACCTCAACCTCAACCTTGCTCTTGGCTGTTAGCTATTAGCCTTTGGTGCTTCGCAAAGTCCATTCGGGCACGCAACCCGCAACCCGCAACCCGCAACTCGCAACCATCTAAACCTCAACCTCATCCTTGCTCTTGGCTGTTAGCTATTAGCCTTTGGTGCTTCGCAAAGTCCATTCGGGCACGCAACTCGCAACCCGCAACCATCTAAACCTCAACCTCATCCTCATCCTTGCTCTTGGCTGTTAGCTATTAGCCTTTGGTGCTTCGCAAAGTCCATTCGGGCACGCAACCCACAACCCGCAAC
>JBBACY010000005.1:0-112637 GCA_041656735.1 Bacteroidales bacterium
GGTTCCAAAAAAATGTGTACTTTTATCCATGTAGTTTATTTTTTGTGGTGAAAAACAAAACTACAAAAAGAGCAAGGAAGATATTACTATCTTCCTGCTCTTAATTTTTTATCGGACAACAGTGATTATTTAAATAAAAAATATATAAATGAAGAAAATTAACTCAACAGCAATACTGCTACTTATTACATTACTGGTTGTACCTGTAATTACCTATTTTTTCGGAACCTCATTATCCCCATTGCAGTTTGAGGCTCTAAAAACAGTTGGAATCATAGCTTTTGCTGCCATTGCCTTTTCCTTTATTGTGGGCGAAATAACCAAAAACAACAGCCAAACCGATAAGCTGTGGAGTATTGTCCCCATTATTTATGTTTGGGTTGTGGCTGGATATGGTAATTTCTCTCCCAGGTTAGTGCTTATGGCTGTTCTAGTGAGTTTATGGGGAATACGACTAACTGCAAATTTTGCTTTGAAAGGAGCTTATCAATGGCGTTTTTGGACAGGAGAAGAAGATTATCGTTGGGAATACCTGCGGAGCAGACCAGAGTTTAACTCGCCTTGGAAATGGACAGTTTTCAATCTCCTATTCATTTGCATCTATCAACATTCACTTATTTTGCTTTTCACACTTCCCTCTCTAATTGCACTTCACTATGCAAACACACCTTTGAATGCATTTGATTTTATAATTGCCTGTGCAATGGTCGGTTTTATTCTATATGAAATGATAGCCGACATCCAGCACTGGAAATTCCAAAGCAAAAAGTGGGCAAAAATCAATGCAAACGAAGAGCTCACTGGTGAATACAAAAAAGGATTTCTAGATAAAGGATTATGGGCGTATAGTCGTCACCCAAACTATTTTGGTGAACAAGCTGCATGGATATGCTTTTATCTGTTTAGCATTTCAGCTGGCGGATATTGGTTAAACTGGACAATAGCAGGTAGCTTGCTATTGGTGGTTCTTTTCCAGGTAAGTTCTACTCTTGCTGAGGGTATCAGCACGAGCAAATACCCTTTGTACAAAACATATCAGATACAAGTACCCAGTAAGTTTTTTCCCTTACCAAGGAAACAACAATAGGCTATCTATTGCTGAGTAATATTGATCTCTTTGGACTTGATTTCAAGTCGATCTTAAACCTAAACGAAACATCCATGCTAACATTGTTAACATGGATGTTTTTTATAATACAATAATTGCTGATACTACTTGTTTACCTCGTCAAGAATATCTTGTATATCATCTAAACATTGGCCACAAATTGTACCTGCCGTGGTTTCATCACCTACTTCTTCAACCGTTTTCAACCCTTTTTCCTTAATTGCTTTCACAATCTCACTTTCGTAAATTTCATTACAATTGCAAATTAAATTATCCTTTTCCATTTTTACAAAGATTTAATTTATACTGAAAATTTTCATATCCTCGTCAACCGTAGTAATGGTTTGAACTCCAAAGTTTTCTTGTACAACCTTAAGTACATTTGGAGACATAAAACCAGGTAGGGTTGGTCCAATATGCGTGTTTTTAATACCTAAATAAAGTAGTGCCAAGTGAACGATTATAGCTTTTTGCTCGTACCAAGCTATGTTAAAAACGATTGGTAGCTTATTGATATCATCTAATCCTAACACCTCTTTTAGCTTAAGTGCAACAAGCGCCCATGAGTAGCTGTCGTTGCATTGTCCAGCGTCTAACACTCTTGGTATTCCATTAATATCACCCAATTGAAGCTTGTTATAACGATATTTAGCACAGCCCGACGTAAGAATTACGGTATCTTTGGGTAGTTGCTTTGCAAATTCAGTATAGTATTCACGGGTTTTGTGTCTTGCATCGCAACCCGACATTACCACCATCTTTTTAATTGCGCCCGAATTTACTGCATCCAAAATTTTATCGGCAAGTGCCAACACCTGGTTGTGCGCAAACCCTATTGTAATTTCACCATTCTCAATGGCAGTGGGGGCCTTGCATGTTTTGGCTAATTCAATAATTTCCGAGAAATCTTTATGCCCATTGGCTAATTTTTTCTCAACTCTCTTCCACTCCGGCATTCCGGTTGCATTAGTTGTAAAAACTCTGTCGTTATAGGTAGTTGTTTTTCTTGGTGGAACAAGACAGTTGGTGGTAAAAAGAATGGGGCCATTAAATGTTTCAAACTCCTCAAGTTGTCTATGCCAAGCATTTCCATAGTTTCCAACAAGATGTTTGTACTTTTTTAACGAGGGGTAAGCGTGAGCAGGTAGCATCTCAGAGTGCGTATAAATGTCAATGCCTTTGCCTTCAGTCTGAATTAGCAGCTGCTCTAAGTCTTTAAGGTCATGACCACTAATTAGAATCCCTGGGTTTTTCCCAACACCTATATTTACTGTTGAAATTTCGGGATTTCCGTAGGTTGTGGTATTTGCCTTATCGAGTATAGCCATTGCCTTAACGCCACATTCGCCCGTTCTGTTTACCCACTCTAACATACCATTCAAATCCATTGGCTTTGTAATCATAACCAATGTTTCTTCCATAAAATCATATATATCCTGTTGCTCATACCCTAAGTTAAAAGCATGCTCAACGTAAGCCGAAACACCTTTTATACCAAAAAGAACATATTGCTTCAGCGACCTAATATCTTCATTCGCGTCATAGGTAAGAATACCTACATGATTTGCTTTCTCGTAATATTCCTCGGTGGATGACGCTTTCCAAGTAATTGAATCATGGGTTTCGGAAATTTTAACTTTACCTTTTAATGCATCACGATAGTTGTTGCAATCTTTTATCGCTTCTAAAATCGAATCATCATCAAAATTTGCATTGGTAATTGTCATAAACAAGCAATTGGTGATGTGCTTACTTTCAGCATTGGTATCAATTCCCTTCTTTCTTGCTTCAATTGTAGCATAAGATAGACCCTGACACGCATACATCAATAAATCCTGAAGATTTGCAGTAATCTCTTTTTTTCCGCAAACTCCATTAATTGTACAGGCAGTGTTTTTGGCTGTTTCCTGACATTGGTTACAATACATACTCATATTCTTCTATTTTATTAAGGGTTAATATTCAAAGGAGATACTTTACTTTGTGCTTATGGCGAATATTATTAGGGTATGTGAATGAACAGAGGGACGGAGATAGTTCATTAGCCCTTTCGTAAAGATAGTTTGAAGAATTAAAATATCCAAACCTTACCCTAATAGGGTATTTTGCCAACAAACATTATAACTTTATAAAGAAGTAGTTACATTAGGGTAAAGTATCTAATTTAGATAGAATAAAGCAAAAACTTTTGTTCAAAGCGAAACGAACACGGAAGCAAAATTTCAACTTTCGGTACAGATTTTTTTTCGTACCTTAGCACACAAATTCACACGATTAATTTATTAAATTTTTTAGCAAACCACGAGTGATTATGGATAAGCAACAAATACGTGAAACTATTGCCCGTAGAGCGGCTTTAGAACTAAATGATGGTGATTTGGTTAACCTTGGTATTGGTTTACCAACCGTTGTCCCCGAGTTTATTCCAAAGGGAGTAAATGTTATTTTACAGAGTGAAAATGGGTTAATTGGTCTGGGACCAGCCCCTGCGCCAGGCACTGAGGATAGAAACTTATCGAATGCTGGAGGTGGCTTTGTATCGTTAACCGCTGGGGCGTCGTGTTTTGACACTGCTACTTCGTTTGGTATTATCCGCGGAGGTCATGTGGACGCAACTATTCTGGGTGCTCTTCAGGTTGATGAAAAAGGGAACCTTGCCAACTGGATGATTCCTGGGAAATTAACACCGGGAATGGGAGGTGCAATGGACTTGCTAATGGGGGCAAAAAAAGTAATACTTACCATGGAGCATACTGCTAAGGGAAGGCATAAGATTATGAAGGAGTGCACTTTACCTTTAACAGCTGCTGGACAAGTAAACCTTATTATTACCGAAATGGGGGTTATGGAAATTACCCCAGAAGGTATTGTGCTGAAGGAGATAAACCCCGAGTTTACAGTTGAAGAGGTACAAGCTGCAACAGAAGCCAAACTTATTATACCTAAAGATATTAAACCCATAAAAAAATAGTACGATGAGTAAAGTATATATTGTTGCCGCCAAGCGAACTGCTGTTGGTAAATTTTTAGGAGCAATTACTAATGTTTCTGCAGCCGATTTAGCCGCTACCGTTATAAAAAACATTCTTGCCGAAACTAAAATAGATCCATCAAAACTCGATGAGGTTATTGTTGGTAACATTCTAATGGCTGGCCAAAAGCAGGGCATCGCTCGCCAAGCCTCAATAAAGGCTGGCATTCCTGCCGAAGTTCCTGCTTATGGTGTTAATATGATTTGCGGAAGTGGTATGAAATCTATTATCAACGCGGTTTCGAGCATTAAGGCTGGTGATGCAAACTTAATTCTTGCTGGTGGAACTGAATCTATGTCGGGTGCAGGTTTTGTGTTACCAGGATCGGTGCGCAACGGGTACAAAATGGGCGATATATCTGCTGTTGACCATATGGTAACCGATGGGCTAACCGATGCATTCGAAGGGTACCATATGGGCATTACTGCCGAAAATATTGCAACCAAATATAACCTTACTCGCGAAGAGCAGGATGCATTTGCTTATGCTTCGCAGCAAAAAGCTGCTGCCGCAATTGATGCAGGTAGGTTCAAAGGAGAGATTGTTCCCGTTGAAGTGGTTTCAAGAAAAGAAACCTTGATTTTTGATACCGATGAGTTCGTAAACCGCAGCACTAACCCTGAAAAGTTGGCAAAGCTTCGTCCTGCATTTAAAAAGGATGGAACAGTTACGGCTGGCAATGCGTCTGGCATAAACGATGGTGCATCGTTCGTACTTGTTGCTTCCGAAGAAGCGGTGGCCAAATATGGCTTAACCCCATTGGCAGAGATTGTTGCAACTGGTCAAGGTGGTGTTGACCCCTCAATTATGGGTATGGGACCAGTTCCGGCTATTGCAAATGTGCTAAAAAAGGCTGGGATGAAACTTAATGATATAGAGGTACTCGAACTAAACGAAGCCTTCGCATCTCAATCTCTTGGTGTTATTAAGCAGCTTTGCCAGGATCATGGCGTTACGCCCGATTGGTTTACTAAAAATTGCAACCTTAACGGAGGGGCAATTGCCCTTGGTCACCCAATTGGTGCCTCAGGTAACCGCATTACCGTTAGCCTAATTCATGAGATGATACGAAGCAATAAAACCATTGGTATGGCTTCGCTTTGTATTGGCGGAGGAATGGGTACAGCTATCATTCTTAAAAAAGCTTAATAGCCGTCTGTTCTAAATAAAAACACTTACGAAAAACAATTGACCCAATGATAAAACAAGGAGACACATATACGCATAGCGTAAAGTTTACGCAGGCCGATGTGGTTAAATTTGCTGAGGTAACTGGCGATTTTAACCCAATCCATCTTGACCAAGAGTATGCTTCAAAAACGATGTTTAAAAAACCCATAGTGCATGGCTTTCTATCTGGAGCAGTTTTTTCTATGGTTTTTGGCACTCTTTTCCCAGGAGAAGGAACCATATACCTATCACAAGAAATGAAGTTTTTTGCTCCCGTTTTTGTTGAGGTGCAATACGAGGCTCGTTTCGAGGTAACGGAAGTAAATACTGAAAAACACATCGGTATTATCAGCTGCTCGCTTGTAAGCTCCGATGGAACAACCTGCATTTCGGGTGCAGCTAAACTCAAACACAATACGCAGTTTGTTTAAGCATGATGAATGCAATGAAATGTAATTGTAAGTAAAAATGAATAAAATTTATTTGTATGAAAAGACTCGATAAGAAAGTAGCCATTATAACTGGTGGCGCAGCAGGTATTGGTGCTGCCACCGCAGAAAAATTTGCCGCCGAGGGCGCAATTACCATTATTTGGGATTTGGATGAGGTACGAGGTAATGAATTTGCAAAAAAACAAACCTCTGAGGGTAAGACCGTAGTTTTTGCGAAAGTAAATACTGCAAAGTATGATGAGATTGAGGTAGCGGCAAAAGCGGTTATTGCAAAGTATGGTAAGATTGATATTCTGATAAATAATGCAGGCATTACACGTGATAGCTCGCTTAAGAAAATGACCCCCGAACTATGGCAACAGGTAATTGATGTTAACCTAACCGGCGTTTTTTACTGCACAAAAATTATTTCTGAATATATGGTGGAAAAAAACTACGGTAGAATTGTGAATGCATCATCGGTTGTGGCACTTTATGGCAACTTTGGGCAAACAAACTACGTAGCCACCAAGGCAGGGCTTATTGGAATGACAAAAACATGGGCTCGCGAGTTGGGCCGTAAGGGTATTACAGTAAATGCAATTGCCCCTGGTTTTATTGCCACCGAAATGGTAGCTAAAATGCCCGAAAATGTGATTGACGGAATGAAGAGTAAAGTGCCCGCCGGAAGGCTTGGCGAACCCGAAGAAATTGCATCGGCATACCTGTTTTTAGCATCCGATGAGGCTGCTTACATCAATGGCACAACGCTCAGTGTAGATGGAGGTATTACTATTTAAGAACATTGTTTTCTAACATATACCTATTGTTATTGTATTAACAATACTCTGTTTACCTTTGTGACTTCAATGAAGTCGTAAAAGGAATTCGAATCATATAAATTCACATCCGAAGCCATTCCTTTGGATGTGAATTTTTTTATTTTAAAAATTGCATTAAAACATAACTGAGATGGATTTTAGTCTAACAAAAACAGAAACTCTCTTTCTTCAAATGATTAGAGATTTTGCAGAGAAGGAGGTTAAACCACTTGCTGCAGAGGTTGATGAGCAGGAGCGTTTTCCTATTGAAACGGTAAAAAAGATGGCTCCGCTGGGAATTATGGGAATCCCCATTCCTGTACAATATGGTGGCGCCGGAGGTAATAACATGCTATACAGTATGGCTGTTGAGGAGCTTTCGGCAGCTTGTGCAACTACTGGGGTAATTGTATCAGCACACACTTCGCTTTGTGCTGTACCAATACTTGAGTATGGCAATGAGGAGCAAAAGCAAAAGTATCTACCTAAACTTGCTTCGGGTGAGTGGCTTGGCGCATTCGGACTAACCGAGCCCAATGCTGGTACCGATGCGTCATCGCAGCAAACTGTAGCGGTTGAGAGCGGAGACAATTACATTCTCAATGGTACTAAAATCTTTATCACCAATTCAGAATATGCTGATGTGTATATCGTTTTAGCAATGACCGATAAATCTCAGGGAACCAGAGGAATAACTGCATTTATTGTGGAGAAGGATTACCCCGGTTTTTCGGTTGGGAAAAAAGAAAAGAAACTGGGGATCCGTGGTTCAGCAACTTGCGAGCTTATCATGGAGAACTGTGTTGTTCCCAAAGAAAATATGTTAGGAAAGCTTAACAAAGGTTTCTCGCTGGCCATGAAAACGCTCGATGGTGGCCGCATTGGTATTGCGGCTCAGGCTTTGGGTATTGCACAGGGTGCTATAAACGAAACGGTTAAATACGTTAAAGAGCGCAAGCAATTCGGTAAACCCATTTCAGCATTTCAAAACACCCAGTTTCAGCTGGCCGATTTACAAACTCGCATTATTGCCTCCCGATTGCTAGTTCATCAGGCTGCCTTTAAAAAAGATAGGGGTGAGCCTTTCTCTGTTGAAGCTGCAATGGCCAAACTTTATGCATCAGAAACGGCAATGGAGGTTACCAATAAGGCAATCCAGTTCCATGGTGGTTATGGCTATACTCGTGATTACCCAGTTGAGCGTATGTTTCGCGATGCTAAAATTACCGAAATATACGAGGGAACATCGGAGGTACAGCGTATGGTAATTGCTGGTGCTTTATTGAGATAAATTATTGGAATTATTAAATTCAGAACATACTTTGCCATGAATATTGTAGTTTGTATAAAACAGGTTCCGGATACAACCGAAATAAAAATAAATCCCACTACGGGAACTCTTATCAGAGAAGGTGTCCCAAGTATTATAAACCCCGACGATAAAGCAGGTCTTGAACTTGCGTTGAGCCTAAAAGATAGTTTCAACGCGCATGTTACTGTTATTACCATGGGGCCACCACAAGCCGAAGATGTGCTTCGCGAAGCATATGCTATGGGCGTGGATAGAGCAATTCTGCTCACCGACCGTAAATTTGCTGGTGCCGATACCCTTGCCACTTCATACGCGTTGGCTAGTGCGCTTCGTAAAATGGAGTTCGATTTGTTAATCACAGGTAGGCAGGCAATTGATGGTGATACCGCTCAGGTTGGACCACAAATAGCCGAACATCTAGACCTTCCTCAAGTATCCTACTTAGAGCATTTAGAGTTTGATGGAAAAAATACTTTTACCGTTAAGCGTAGAATCGAGGATGGTTACGAAATGCTTCAGGTTGACGGTCCGTGTGTTGTAACAGTTCTTTCGGGTGCTTATAAGCCTCGCTATATGTCTGTTAGGGGCATTGTTGAAGCGTTTCCTAAAACTGTTGAGGTTTGGGGCTTCGAGCAGATTGATGTTGAGGAAGCTAGGTTGGGGCTAAAAGGTTCTCCAACTCGCGTTCACAAAGCATTTTCGCGTGGTGTAAAAGCTCCAGGTCAGCTATATGAGGTTGATGCCACCGAAGCTGCTGGCATAATCTTAAGTAAGTTGAAAGAGAAGTTCATAATATAATCTTTGGTAATAATGGAAAAATTAGAATATAAAGGCGTGTTCGTTTTTGTTGAACAGCGCAAAGGAATAGTTCAGAAAGTTTCACTAGAACTTATTGGCAAAGCCCGCGATTTGGCCGATGCACTGAACGAAAAAGTTTATGCAATACTGCTAGGGAGTAAAATTGCCGATAAAGCCCAAACGCTTATTGCTCATGGTGTCGATGTGGTAGTTTATGCCGATGCCATCGAGCTAAACGATTACCTTACCGAGCCTTACACTCAGGCTGTTTGCCACGTTGTAAATGAGTATAAGCCTAGCATATTAATGCTTGGTGCAACCACCATTGGTCGCGATTTGGGACCACGATTGTCGGCTCGACTTAAAACAGGGCTAACCGCCGACTGTACTAAGCTAGAAATTTCTGAGGAGAAAGAGTTGCTAATGACACGTCCTGCATTTGGCGGAAACCTAATGGCTACCATTGTATGCAAGGAGCACCGCCCACAAATGAGTACCGTGCGTGCTGGGGTTATGCATAAACTTCCTGCCGATAATAGTCGTAAAGGCGAGGTGATAGAGGTTAAAATCCCATTTAACAAGGATAAGTTTAGGGTAAAACTTCTGAGCAGCGTGAAAGAAAAAAGTGCGATGGTTGATATTAGCGAAGCCAAAATTCTTATTTCATGTGGTAGGGGCATGGCCAACGAGGAAGGACTAAAGGTTATTGATGATTTAGCTAAAACCCTAAATGCCCAAGTCTCTGCTTCACGTGCAGTTGTTGATGCGGGTCTTGTTCCTCACGACCGTCAGGTGGGTCAAACAGGAAAAACAGTACGCCCCGATTTGTACTTTGCCGTGGGCATTTCTGGAGCAATTCAGCACCTTGCAGGAATGGAGGAATCAGATTTTATTGTTGCCATCAACAAGGATAAAACTGCACCTATTTTTCAGGTTGCCGATTTGGGTATTGTGGGCGATGCAAAGCAAATAGTAAAACAGCTAAATGATCGGTTAATAGGATAAACCTTTGTTTGCTTAACTAACGCATAACTCCGAGAAGAAAACTTCAAGGTTAATTGGGAAGAATATAGTATTTTTGCATATATTTAATGCCTTATTTTAATCAAATTGTTGCAAAACTTGCTTCATGAGTAACAAATTGTAAACTTAATGGCTAGGCAAAGTGGCTATTTTTACTAGGGTTAGGTGCTAATCTTATTTCTCAAATAATTGAAAAACTATACGTATGAAAAATAAATTCATCTCAGCTGAAGAAGCTGCTTCAATGGTTAAAGATGGAATGACCGTTATGATTGGTGGTTTCTTAGCCATTGGTAGCCCCACGAGCATAATCGATAAAATGGTGAAATCGGGTGTTAAGAACCTAACCATAATTTGTAATGATACTGCTTTTGTTGATAAGGGAATAGGTTTACTTGTAGCCAATAAGCAGGTAAAAAAGATAATTACTTCGCACATTGGCACTAACCCAAGTACCATTGAGCAATTTAACAATAAAGAGATAAGCATTGAGTTTAGCCCACAGGGAAATCTGGTTGAGCGAATTAGATGTGCAGGAGCAGGTTTGGGTGGTGTTTTAACACCAACTGGCGTAGGAACAATAGTGCAAGATGGCAAGCAAGTTTTAAATGTGGATGGAATTGACTATATTCTAGAAAAACCATTGCACGCAGACATCGCATTAATTGGTGCCAGCGTGTCCGACACTATTGGGAACTTGACATATAAGGGGTCATCGCAAAACTTTAACCCAACTATGGCTACTGCTGCAAAACTTGTGATTGTTGAGGCGGAAGAGGTTGTTGAAATGGGACAAATTTGCCCAGACAACGTTAGAACGCAGTCTATTTTCGTAACACACATTGTAAAAAAATAAATCAAAATAAATATATTATGAATAACAAAGTTTTAATAAGACTTAGAATGAGCACCCAAGATGCTCATTATGGTGGAAATTTAGTAGATGGTGCAAAGATGTTAGCATTGTTTGGTGATGTAGCTACCGAACTTCTAATTAGAAACGACGGTGACGAAGGGCTATTTAGGTCTTACGATACGGTTGACTTCCTTGCTCCAGTTTATGCTGGCGATTTTATTGAGGTTACAGGTGAAATTACACAAGCTGGTAACTCGTCTAGGAAAATGAGTTTCGAGGCAGTTAAAGTAATTGCGCCTCGCACTGATATCTCTGCCTCGGCTGCAGATGTACTTGCTGAACCAGTTGTTGTTTGTCGTGCAACCGGTACTTGTATTGTTCCAAAGAATTGTCAACGTAAATAATCTATCAAACTATGGATAAATTAATTATTACAGCAGCCATTTGCGGTGCAGAGGTAACCAAGGAGCACAATCCGGCGGTTCCGTATACTGTAGAAGAGATTGTTAGAGAAGCTAAATCGGCCGTTGATGCTGGTGCAGCAATTGTTCACCTGCACGTTCGTGAGGACGATGGCACTCCAACGCAGAGCAAAGCTCGTTTCAAAGAGTGTATCGATGCTATTTATAAGGTTTGCCCCGATGTTATTCTTATCCCTTCAACAGGTGGTGCAGTAGGAATGAGCGCCGAAGAGCGCCTTCAGCCCACCGAGTTGCCAATTGAAATGGCAACCCTTGACTGTGGTACTTGTAATTTTGGCGACGAGGTGTTTGAAAATACTATGCCTATGATGCGCGATTTCGGTAAACGTATGATGCAAAACAATATTAAGCCAGAATACGAATGCTTTGAAATGGGGCATCTCGATACCATTGTTCATATGGTAAAAAAAGGTGAAGCACCAGGTGCACCAATGCAATTTAACTTTGTTCTTGGCGTACCAGGTTGTACATCAGCAACAGTTGGAAATCTTGTTTGGATGGCAAATGCTATTCCAGCAGGTTCAACCTGGACCGCAACGGGTATTGGCCGCCATGAATTCTTACTTGCTGCCCCTGCAATTGTTATGGGCGGACATGTTAGGGTTGGTTTCGAAGACAATCTTTACATAGAAAAAGGAGTACTAGCAAAGTCCAATGGCGAGCTGGTTGCCAAAGTGGTTCGTCTTGCAAAAGAGTTAGGTCGTGGGGTAGCAACTTCGGCCGAAGCTAGAGAAATCCTTGGTCTCAAGAAAAAATAATTTTCAAAACTCAAAAAATAGCTACTTATATGAAAAAAGGCAACAAGTACGGAACTCACAGGGTAATAGAGCCTAAGGGTGTTTTGCCACAACCGGCAAATAAGATTGATAACAATATGGATGAGATTTACGATAACGAAATCCTTATCGATGTTCAAACTTTAAATATAGATTCCGCTTCATTTACCGATATTGAGGCTCGCGCCAATGGCGATCACAAAAAGATTGCTGAGATTATGATGGATATTGTTGCAAAGCAAGGTAAACATCGTAATCCATGGACTGGCTCGGGTGGTATGCTGCTTGGCACGGTTGAGAAAATAGGTGATGCGCTAGTTGATAAGATTGACCTAAAGGTTGGAGATAAGATTGCAACCTTGGTATCTCTATCGTTAACCCCACTTCGTATTGATAAAATTAAGGAGATCCGTCCTGATGTTGACCAAGTTGACATTGATGGTAAGGCTATTCTTTTCGAGAGTGGTATTTATGCTAAGATTCCTGCAGATATGCCAGAAAAGCTTGCCCTATCTGCATTAGATGTGGCTGGTGCTCCTGCTCAAACTGCAAAACTTTGCAAGCCTGGTGATATCGTACTTATCATTGGTGCTGGAGGAAAATCGGGTATGCTTTGTAGCTATGAGGCTAAAAGGCGCGTAGGCGTTACCGGAACAGTAATTGGTATGTGCCACAGTCAAAAATCTACCGAAAGGCTACAGAAATTAGGCTTTTGCGACCATGTATTTGCTGGCAATGCTACCGACCCTGTTTCTATGATTGAGAAAATCAGCGAGTTAACCGACGGTAAAATGGCAGATATTACCATTAACAACGTTAACATTCCCGATACTGAGATGACTAGCATACTTTGCACAAAGAACGATGGTATAGTTTACCTCTTTTCAATGGCAACAAGCTTTACAAAGGCTGCTCTAGGTGCCGAGGGCGTTGGTAGTGATGTTACCATGATTGTTGGTAATGGCTACACAAAGGGTCATGCTGAAATTACGCTACAAATCCTTCGTGATAGTGATTCGTTGCGTAAAGTTTTTACTGAATTGTATGCATAGTTAAGGGTACATCTGAGCACAAAATTTATATTGATATTTTAAATGAAATCTGGATGTAAATACGGAACGCATAGAGTTCTTGAGCCAAAGGGAACATTGCCTCAGCCTGCTCAAAGGCTGGATAATACTATGGAAATTTACGATAATGAGGTTTTAATTGATGTAAAAACCCTCAATATCGATTCTGCTAGCTTCACTCAAATTAAAGAGGCATGCCATGGTAATATTGAGGTAATGGAGGAGATGATTGTGTCTATAGTAAATGAGCGAGGTAAAATGCAGAACCCTGTTACGGGGTCGGGCGGTATGCTCATTGGCACCGTGAAGGAGATTGGACCAAACTATCCAGATAAAAGTTTGCGTGTGGGAGATACCATTGCAACGCTTGTGTCTCTTTCATTAACACCATTGAAAATTTCAAAGGTACTCAACCTTAATTTTCATAACGATCAGGTTGATGTTGAGGCGCAAGCCATTCTTTTTGCCAGTGGTATTTATGCTGTTCTGCCAAATGATATTCCTGAGAAATTAGCACTTGCCGCACTCGATGTGGCAGGTGCTCCTGCTCAGGTTAAGCGCTTGGTAAAAAAAGACGATACCGTATGCATAATTGGAGGCGGTGGTAAATCGGGCATTCTGTGCTGCTATCAGGCAATGGAGAATGCAGGGCCTAACGGTAAAGTTATTGTGGTTGAGTATTCGCAAGCTAACGCTCAACGTATTCTGGATATGAAGCTTGCAACTCACGTTATTATTGCCGATGCTACCAATGTGATGGATGTTTACACCAAAGTGGTTGCTATTACAGGCGAGGAGGGATGCGATGTTACCATTAACAACGTGAACGTACAATCTACAGAGATGACATCAATCCTTATAACTAAGGACAATGGCTCTGTTTACTTTTTTTCAATGGCTACCTCATTTACCAAAGCTGCGCTTGGAGCCGAAGGGGTAGGAAAGGATATTAATCTTATTGTAGGCAATGGTTATGCTAAAGGGCATGCCGAGCTTACACTTGAGATAATTAAAAAATCAAAGGATATACGTAACTTATTTAACAAGCTATATGTCTAATCTCGAAAATAAAAGCAGACGCAAGGAGTTCTTTCCTAGTGCTACAGATAGCGAGTGGAACGATTGGAAATGGCAACTTCGTAATCGCGTTGAAACTCTTGAGGAGTTAAAAAAATATATTAAGCTTACAGCCGAAGAGGAAGAGGGCATTAAAAAGTCGCTGCAAACTCTTCGAATGGCTATTACCCCATATTACCTTTCACTTATTGAGCCAAATAACCCAAATTGCCCAATAAGAAAACAGGCTATCCCTTCGGCTGCTGAAACTCACATTTCGCCTGCCGATTTGCTGGACCCCCTTCACGAGGATGAGGATTCGCCGGTTCCAGGGTTAACCCACAGGTATCCCGATAGGGTTCTTTTCCTTATTACTGATATGTGCTCAATGTATTGCCGTCACTGTACTCGCCGTAGGTTTGCAGGTCAAAAAGACGCATCGCTACCAAAGGATAACATTGATAAGGGAATAGAGTACATTGCCGCTCATCCAGAGGTTCGTGACGTACTCCTTTCTGGTGGAGACTCTCTGTTGGTTAGCGACGAGGTTCTTGAAGATATTATCAAGCGCCTTCGTGCAATTCCTCACGTTGAAATTATTCGTATCGGAAGTCGTACCCCAGTAGTTCTTCCTCAGCGTATTACCGACGACTTGGTAAATATGCTTAAGAAGTACCACCCAATATGGTTAAATACGCACTTTAATCATTCCAATGAGATTACTGCTGAGAGTGCCGAAGCTTGCGAAAAAATGGCAAATGCTGGTATACCTTTAGGTAACCAATCGGTTCTGCTTAGGGGAATTAACGACTGCCCAAATATTATGAAAAGGCTTGTTCATAAGCTGGTTATGATACGTGTTCGTCCATATTATATTTACCAGTGCGACCTTTCAATGGGACTTGAGCATTTCAGAACACCCGTTTCTAAGGGGCTTGAAATTATCGAAAGTCTGCGTGGCCATACATCGGGTTTTGCTGTTCCAACCTTTGTGGTTGATGCTCCGGGCGGTGGTGGCAAAACGCCTGTTATGCCTCAGTATGTTATTTCGCAAATGCCGGGTAAAATTATCCTCCGTAATTTTGAGGGTGTTATTGCAAGCTATACCGAGCCCACTGGCTATGTGAACGATTGCCAGTGCGAAGATTGTAAAAATCAGAAATTTGAAGATGGCATTGCTGGTTTAATGCACAGCGATAAAATTTCCATTGAACCAAAAGAACTAAGCCGTAATAAACGGAATCATCATTAGAAGATAATTAGCACGATGACACATTTTGCTCCAGTTCGATATGCAAAATGTGTTTTCGTGGTTTTATACCATAATTAATAAGGGCGAACTAGGATGCCATTCATAAAAGATGTGCTCACCTACAAAAGCCTTTCAATTGTAGGGCTCGAGAAGAATACTGGCAAAACGGAAACCCTTAACTATATTCTGGGTAGGTTAAAGAATATGGATAAGCGGGTAGCCCTTACGTCAATTGGGATTGATGGGGAAAGTCGTGATATAGTTACCGATACCCAAAAGCCTGAGATTCGTATTTATCAGGGAATGATTTTTATTTCGACGGAAAAGCACTACCTGCAGCGCCGAATTACTTCTGAAATATTGGAGGTAAGCAATATTCATACTTCGCTGGGTCGATTAGTTGTGGCCAAAGCAATTAGCTCCGACAAGGTGCTGCTTTCGGGTCCAGCCGATACGCAAAACCTTAAAGCCCTAATTGCCAGTATGGCTAAGTATGATGTTGATTTAACAATGGTCGATGGTGCCCTGTCGAGGCTTAGCCTTGCATCGCCCGTAGTAACAGAGGGAATGATTCTTACAACGGGTGCGGCATATTCTGCAAATATTCCGGTGCTAGTGCGTAAAACAAAGTTTATTCACGACCTAATAAACCTACCCGAGGTTGAGCCCGAACTTAAGCAAAAGCTCGATTTGATTAACTCTGGAATAATTGCCATTGATAGCGAAAATAGTTTGCACGACCTGAATGTGCAGTCGGTTTTTATGCTAAAGAAAGCGAAGGATAAAATTTTTACCTACGGAAATCGATTATTTGTTGCGGGAGCAACTAGCAACTATCTATTCGAATTTCTGCGGATGCAAAAAAATGTGGCTGGTATCGAGTTGGTAGTTAAAGATTTTTCTAGGATATTTGCCTCCCCCGATGTTTACTATTCGTTCATCCAAAAAGGGGGTAAAGTGAAGGTCATAAACAGAACAAAACTTGCGGCGGTATGCATAAATCCCGTTTCGCCCCAAGGGTACAATTTGAACTCCGACGAGCTTAAAGTAGCTATGCAAGACGCCCTGCAAATACCAGTTTATGATGTTAAAAAATTATAGCGATGCAACTTAAAACTGCACTTACCGAAATTTCGGGATTACGTTATATGGTTGATAGGCTCGACTTAAAATCGGGCTTGGCTCATCGTATGTTGCTTGCTTCCCCTTTTCTGATTAGCCCTGAGGATGTTCTTTACCAGCTGCAACAAGTAAGTCAAACTGTTAACACGCTAAACCTCGAACAAAACAGGACAATTCTCGATAAGGTATCCATAAAAATTTCACAGGTTCGTGATATTGCTGGCACAATCAAAAATATTCTGAATCGTTTAACCCTTAACGACATAGAACTATTCGAAGTAAAAAACTTTGCCCTTATAGTCAGTGATATTACACAGTTGATAGCACCCTTTCAATTCCTGAGCCAGCAGCTTCCAAACCTTGAGAATATAATCCAGATTCTCGACCCAGAAGGGAATAGAATACCTTCATTCTACATAAATAATTATTTTGCCCCTGAGTTAGGAGAGCTTCGAAAAAAACTGATTGGGATTGAATTTCAATTAGAAGATGCCGAAATTAATACGGATAGTAAGCAGCTACAGAAACAATCGGACGAGCTAAGGAGCAGAATAACCGAGATAGAGGATAACGTTCGACAGAACCTGTCGGATAAGCTGTTTGAATCAGTAGCTGCAATTGATAAGGCTCTTTGTGGAATAGGTAACATCGATATACTAATTGCTAAAGCCAAGCAGGCAATAGCTGAAAAGCTAATTATGCCCGAGGTTGGGGGAGATGTTACATCTTATAATGGGCTGTTTTACCCTCAGCTTAAAACGACACTGGAACAGGCTAAAAAACGGTACCAACCCATTGATGTTGATGTTTTTAAGGGAACTTGCCTAATTACCGGAGCCAATATGGCTGGTAAAACGGTACTGCTAAAAACGCTTGCACTAAGCCAAGCAATGTGCCAGTTTGGTTTTTTTGTGCCAGCAACTGGTGCAAAAATTGCGCTAGTTGAACAAATCCTTTTTAGCATTGCCGATGAGCAATCGGAACTATCCGGACTATCATCCTATGCTTCCGAAATGCTAAAGGTAGATCACATTGTACAGCAGGCCAAAAAGCAGCGCCCACTATTGGTGCTTATTGATGAGCTAGCCCGCACCACAAACCCCACCGAGGGTAGAGCAATTGTAAGCGCTGTGGCAAACATTTTAGATGGATGCAACGTAAGAGCAGTTATCACAACCCATTATAGTGGTTTAAGCACACAATGCCGCAAGCTTAGGGTTAAGGGTTTTATGGAGAAGAGCGAGGGCGCCACAATTACAGTAAAAAATATTGGCGATTATATCGATTACTCGCTAATTGATGACGATGGCGCTAATGTTCCGCACGAAGCGTTACGTATTGCACAAATACTTGGTGTTGATGCCGATATACTTTCGGAGGCATCAAAACAGCTAGATATGGACAAGGATAATAATTAGAGTTTACAATAATAAAGGTCGATTAAAGTTATGCGAAAGAGTAAGTTAGGTCTCGATTTTGAGAAGGTAGGATATGCCAAGAATATCGCCAAGGATATTGCCGATGATGTGCAGGATTTTGTTGAGAATTACACAACGGTTGCAGTAGAGCGAACCCTTTGCCGTTTGCTGGGAATTGATGGGATTGATGCCAATGCAGTTCCCCTACCCAATGTGCTGGTTGACTCTCTGAAGGAGAAGGGCGTTTTGGGGCAAGGGGTTATCTTCAATATAGGCAATGCCATAGTTGAAACTGGATTAAATCCACAGCAAATAGCCGAGCAGGTTTCCGAGGGAAAACTAAATTTAACAACCCTGCCAATTCATCCAAAGGAAAAAATTGATGCGGCAATTATGCCCATTGTATATGCAAGCCTCGATAGGATTAAAACACGTAAGGCTCGTCGCGATAATTACTTAAATACCATTGGCGAAGGCTCAATGCCGTACCTGTACGTAATTGTTGCCACAGGTAATATTTACGAGGATGTTGTTCAGGCTCAAGCCGCAGCACGCCAAGGGGCCGATATTATTGCGGTTATCCGTACAACGGGCCAAAGCTTGCTCGATTATGTTCCCTATGGCGCAACAACCGAGGGATTTGGAGGCACAGTTGCCACTCAGGAAAACTTTCGCATAATGCGTAAAGCGCTCGATGAGGTTGGCGAGGAAATTGGTCGTTATATTCGTCTTTGCAACTATTGCTCAGGCCTATGTATGCCCGAAATAGCTGTTATGGGTGCGTTTGAGGGGTTGGACGTGATGCTTAACGATGCCCTTTACGGAATCCTTTTCCGTGACATCAATATGCAGCGCACCCTAATTGACCAATATTTTTCACGTATTATCAATGGTTACGCTGGTGTTATTATTAATACCGGAGAGGATAACTATCTAACCACTGCCGATGCGTTTGAGGAGGCTCATACGGTTTTAGCTTCCGATTTTATAAACGAGCAGCTGGCACTAATTGCCGCAATTCCCTCGGAACAAATGGGCCTTGGGCACGCTTTCGAAATGGACCCTGAGATGGAGAATGGCTTCCTTTACGAGTTGGCACAGGCTCAAATGACCCGCGAAATATTCCCCGATGCGCCGCTAAAGTATATGCCTCCCACAAAGTTTAAAACCGGAAATGTTTTCCGCGGACATATACAGGATGCTCTTTTCAACCAAATTGCCATTTGGACCGGACAAGGGCTTCAGCTTCTAGGTATGCTTACCGAGGCAATTCATACGCCATTTATGTCCGATAGGTACCTAGCCATTGAGAATGCCAAGTATATTTTTAATAATATGAAGAATATAGGCGATGAGGTTGAGTACAAGGAGGATGGCATTATTCGCAATCGGGCAAAGGAGGTACTAAATAAAACGGTTGAACTGCTTGAAACCCTTCAGAAAGAAGGCCTTTTTGATGCGCTTGAACAGGGAAAGTTTGCTGCCATTAAACGGGCAAAAACTGGCGGAAAGGGTCTTGCTGGCGTTGTTGAGCGTGGAGCCAACTACAGCAACCCATTTATTGAGCTAATGAAAAATCGTAAGTAGAATAGCAATAAAGATACAGAAAATATGAGCGAAGGATTATATTCGATGGAGGCGCGTAGCTTTGATACAACACAAGACCTCAAGAAAACAAAGCCATACGGCGACACAATGAACGACGGTAAAACGCAAGTAAGTTTTACCCTCCCTGTGCCTGCAGGGAATGAAGCTATTGAGGCAGCAAAGCAGCTAATGAAAAAAATGGGGTTTGAGAACCCTCAAGTGGTTTTTTACAAAGAGTTAACTAAAGGTTTTACCTTTTTTAATTGCTACGGAAATTGTGTTCACACAATAGACTTTACCACTATTCACGTTCCAAAGGTTGAGGCAACAACTTGGGATATGAACCAAACCGATGAGTATGTGAAGGAGAACATAGGCCGCAAATTGGTTATTGTTGGCGCAAGTACTGGAACCGATGCCCACACCGTAGGCATTGATGCCATTATGAATATGAAGGGTTATGCGGGTCATTTTGGCCTAGAGCGTTACGAAGGATTTGAGGCTTATAACCTAGGCAGCCAAGTGCCAAACGATGAGTTTATTGCCAAGGCAATTGAGCTTAAAGCCGATGCGCTTCTCATTTCACAAACCGTTACCCAAAAGGATGTACACATTCAAAACCTTGTTGAATTGGTCGAGATGCTTGAGGCCGAAGGCTTGCGGAGCAAGGTTATTCTTTGCTGTGGTGGACCACGCCTAAACCACGAACTTGCCAAAGAGCTGGGTTACGATGCTGGTTTTGGAATGAACACCTATGCCGACGATGTTGCTTCATTCGTTGTTCAGGAGTTTGTTCGTCGGAATAAAAAGTAAAACAACACATATAACTATAAACCTGTTACTTATGATAACGTAGCAGGTTTTAATTTACTCTAGCCCAAGAATGTTTTACGAAACATTTTTGGGCTTCAGTAATTCTAATATTAGGGTTTTAGCCCATTATAAAGCCACATCTAAAACCATCATTACCGCAAAACCAATCATTGCTCCAATGGTAGATAAATCTGTTTCGTTTCCGGTTTGCGATTCGGGAATTAACTCCTCAACTACCACAAAAATCATTGCTCCTGCGGCAAACGAAAGAGCATAAGGCAATAAGGGGGTTATTGTTAACACTAAATATGCACCTATCACTCCCGATATTGGCTCAACAATTCCAGATAGCTGACCATAATTAAACGCTTTTAATCTCGAAAAGCCCTCCCTCCGCAGTGGGATTGAAACGGCGGCACCTTCGGGAAAGTTTTGTAATCCTATTCCAATAGCCAGAGCAACAGCACCTGCAAGAACGCCCGTATCTGGGTTATTTGCCAGTGCACCAAAAGCAACCCCTACAGCTAAGCCTTCGGGAATATTGTGTAGGGTAATTGCAAGCACAAGCAATACGCTTCTTTGCCACGATGTTTTAATGCCCTCTGCCTTATCGGTTGATAAGCCCATATGTAAGTGAGGTAGTATTTTATCAGCTAAAAATAGGAAAGCCCCGCCCGATAAAAACCCAATTAAAGCTGGCACCCACGGATGAGAACCACTTTTCTCAGACATCTCAATTGCAGGTTTTAGCAAGGACCAAAAACTGGCAGCAATCATTACCCCAGCGGCAAAACCCAGCATCGGGTTTAGTACTTTTTTATTTATCGATTTAAAAAAGAAAACCATCGATGCTCCCATCAATGTCACAAACCAAGTAAAAAGGGTTGCTCCAAGAGCCAATAAAACCGGATTATAGTCTAGTAACCAATCCATTTCAATGTTTTTATAAAGTATTCTATTCGATGTATATAGGTCATTCTTATAACAAATATCAAATCCGTATTGTTGAAAATACTTAGCTATAAATTCAAAGTTTTTGAGTTTAATTTCAAAAACAGTAGTTTTTTTAATACATATTATTAGCTAACTTTGTTAATCATTTCAATTGCAGTAAAAAATTGATGAGCCTACCCGACCAACGAATAGTTAGTTTTATTAACAGCCACCATGTGTTAACGTTAGCAACGTGCAACGATGAGGAACCTTATTGTGCAAACTGTTTTTACGTGTATATGGAAGAGGATAACAGTCTTGTTTTTACCTCGGATTTCGATACCAAGCACATAAGGCAGGTTAGCCATAATATTTACGTTGCGGGTAGTATTGTTTTAGAAACCGATATTATTGGCAAACTTCGAGGAATCCAGTTTCAAGGTATTGTTAGCGAAGCACGTGACGAGCTATACACAAAAGCACGGAATGCTTACCTAAAGCGTTTTCCGGTTGCTATGCTTCTAAAAACTCCGCTTTGGGTTATTGACCTTACCTTTTTAAAGTTTACAGATAATACTTTGGGTTTTGGCAAGAAGTTTACTTGGGAAAAAGAACTTATTGTGAACCCATTCTTCTCAAAAGAAAACAAATAGAATGATACTCGTAACTGGCGGAACAGGCTTAATTGGGTCGCATCTCCTATTCGAACTCGTTTTGCAAGGACGCAAGGTAAAAGCGCTTAAACGAAAAACCAGCAATACTGGCCTCACCCAAAAAATATTTGAAGGGTATAGTCCTGAAGGCAAGCAACTTTTTGAAAAAATAGAGTGGGTTGAGGGTCAAACCGAAGATTTTGATTCGATACGGGCTGCCCTTAGCGGTGTTAGTGAGGTTTACCATTGTGCTGCTATCGTTTCGTTTGGCAAACGTGCCTTTAACCGTATGCTCGAAGTAAACGTGCAAGGAACAGCCAATGTGGTTGATGCATCGCTTGAGCAAGGGGTACAAAAATTCTGTCATGTTAGCTCGGTTGCTTCATTGGGCGATGCATTAGATGGGAAGGAAGTTACTGAGCAGGCAGTTTGGGGAAAATCAAAGGGTAAGTCGGGGTATGCAATTAGTAAGTTTCGTTCCGAGATGGAGGTGTGGCGAGGAATAGAACAGGGGCTAAATGCTACCATTGTAAACCCTTCGGTAATTTTAGGTCCAGGAAAGTGGGATAGTGGGAGCGGACAAATTTTTGGTACGCTCGAAAAAGGTTTTCCCTTTTATACAACGGGCATAACAGGTTATGTTGATGTTCGTGATGTGGTCGACTCTATGCTTAAGGCTATGGAACTAGAGTTTTGGGGTAAGCGTACTATTGTAAATGGGCAAAACATATCACACGGCGAAGTATTTGCGCTTATTGCTAAAGAGTTAGGAAATAAGCCTCCACGTATTAGGGTAACGCCTTTAATGGCCGCAATTGCTTGGCGCTTGGTGTGGGTAGTAAGTTTAATAACCCGAAAAACCCCTGCACTAACTAGTGATACCGCTAAAAGCGGTAATAGTATTACGTACTACTCTTCCGAGAGGATGCAGAATGAACTGGGAATAAAACCACGTTCGATGGAGCAAGCCATTCAAAACACCATCCGTTTCGGACGGCTTTAGGCCCGATTTACTCCTATTACTTTTTTTGCGGAACTTCCTTTTTAGTAAGCGCAAGGTATATAAATATTACGCCTGTAATAATAAACGGTATGCTTAGCCATTGACCCATATTAAGTACCATATTCTGTTCAAACCCAACCTGTGGCTCCTTAATAAACTCAATTAAAAAGCGGGTAGCAAAAATAAAGATAAGGAATAGCCCAAATAGTAAGCCGGGCTTCGGTTTTGCATTGGTTTTAATGTACATATATACTAGAACTATAAATCCTGCTAAGTACGATAAAGCCTCGTAAATTTGTGTTGGATGTTTGGGAACAATCTCGCCATTCTGTTTAAAAATAAAGCCCCAAGGTAATTGGGTTTGAATACCGTAAATTTCGCTATTCATTAGGTTTCCTAAACGAATTAGTACGCCCGCAAGGGCAACGGTAATTACAATTCGGTCGAGAATATATATAAGGGGTCGTTTAGTTCTTCGGCTAAAGAGGTATAGTGATAATATAATTCCAATGGCTGCTCCGTGGCTTGCAAGCCCTCCTTTCCAAATATATAAAATTTCTAAGGGGTTCGAAAGGTAGTAATCTGGCTGGTAAAAAAGGCAATGCCCTAATCGTGCCCCAACAATAGTACCTATTACCATATACATAGTTAGGGTATCGAGATAATCTTTGGGTAGCGATTCTTTTTTTACGATTCGTTCAAAAATCATATAGCCTAAAAGAAACGACATTGCCCATAGCAAACCGTAGTAACGAATGGAGAGAGGGCCTAGAGAAAATATTTCGGGGTTAACATCCCAAATAATATGGCTTAAAATCATAGTTGGTGCAGTTTTGGTATCGTTAAAGCGATAAAGTTATAATAAATTGGCTAAACCCAGCCTTATTTGTTAGGGTAAAATTGTTAACTTTTGTAAAAACAAAGTCAATACTAAAATTGTTACAAACCACATTGAAACAATTTTTGTACTTTTGACCTATTGTTAAACAGAAAAATTTGAATTATGTTTTCAGGAATTGTTGAAGAGGCTGCAAAGGTAGTTAAGCTTACCAAAGACCAAGAGAACTTGCATATAACCCTTAGCTGCTCTTTTGCTAAGGAACTTAAAATTGACCAGAGCATTGCGCATAATGGGGTGTGCCTTACGGTTGTTGAGCAAAAGGACGATACTTATACCGTAACTGCAATAAAGGAAACGCTCGACAAGTCGAATTTAGGGTTGCTAAAAGTGGGCTCTAAAGTTAATCTAGAGCGTAGTATGTCGCTTGAAAGCTTGCTCGATGGGCATATGGTTCAGGGGCACGTTGACCAAACAGCCGTTTGCACCAAGGTTGAAGAGGCCGACGGTAGCTGGTATTTTACCTTTGAGTACGACCCAACCAAGGGAAATATCACCGTTGAAAAAGGCTCGGTTTCGGTTAATGGGGTTAGCCTTACCGTGGTTAACTCGCAGGATAAATCGTTTCAGGTGGCAATAATTCCCTTTACTTACGACATAACCAATTTTCACGAGTTTAAGGTGGGCACAGTGGTTAATCTGGAGTTTGATGTTGTTGGAAAGTATATTACCAAGCTGCTTAAACAGTACCTTGAAGGGGGAATGCTTGGCGAACTAATAAAAAGCAGTAAAAAGTAAAGACGTATAATTTATGAGGATAAACTTTGCAAAAATTATTGCGCTAACGGTTTCGCTTGTTACTGCCGGAGTTCTTTTGCTTGTTTATACGCTGCTGCAAAATAGTCCCGTTAATTTAACGGGTTGGCTGGTTTTAGCATTAGCGTTAATCATATTTTTACTAATGTACTTACTGGTATTACGGCTTATTAACCTGTTTATTTTCCGTAAAATTAACCCAATCTACAAAACTATTCAGAACCTAAAAGTACCAGACGCGAAGCTCCGCAAGCAGCTCGAAGGCAAGGATTTGATTGCCGAGGTTAACCGCGATGTTGAAGTTTGGGCAAAGAGTAAAAGCCTTGAAATTGATAAGCTTAAAGAGCTTGAGGATTATAGAAAAGAGTTCTTGGGTAACGTTTCGCACGAGCTTAAAACGCCTATCTTCAATATTCAGGGATACGTATTAACCTTGCTCGATGGCGCTTTAGAAGATAAAACCATAAACAGAAATTACCTTGAGCGTACCGAGAAAAGTATTAACCGGCTTATTTCAATTGTAGAAGATTTAGAAACCATATCGAAGCTTGAGTCCAATGAAATTCAGCTAAAATTCGAAAAACTAAATCTTATTAAGCTCGTTGATGAGGTTTTTGATACAATAGAGATGCGTGCGCGCAAAAAGAAGATTGAGCTTGTTTTTGATAAGGAGTATAGTGAGCCCATTTGGGCCTTTGCCGATAAAAAACGGATTTATCAGGTAATTACTAACCTGGTTGTTAACTCGATAAGTTATGGCAAAGATGGGGGCAGAACCAAGGTGTCGTTTATGGATATGGGCGAGAACTATTTGGTTGAAATTAACGACAATGGTATTGGTATTTCGAAACAAGATATTTCACGAATTTTTGAGCGTTTCTATAGGGTCGATAAAAGCAGGTCGCGTGAGCAGGGCGGTACAGGTTTAGGTTTGGCCATAGTTAAGCATATAATTGAGGCTCACAAGCAAACAATTAATGTGCGCAGTAGCGTAAACGAGGGTACCTCGTTTGTATTTACCATACAAAAAGACAATCCAAAAAAAACGCTATAGAGGGTGGATTTTACCTACTTTTTGTGCAGGCCACATTCCTTTGTATCAGGGTTTTCCCACCACCACCTTCCAGCTCTTATATCCTCGCCAGGTTCAATGGCTCGGGTACAGGGAAGGCAGCCAATACTCGGGAATCCCTTTTTATGTAATGGGTTTACGGGAACGTTGTGTTGGTTAATATAGTCCCAAACATCTTGCTCACTCCATTCAATAAGCGGGTTAATTTTTATCAGACCATTGGCCTCGTCCCATTCAACGGTTTGCATATCTTTTCGGGTAACCGATTGGTCGCGCCTAAGGCCGCAAATCCAAGCATCGAGCCCTTCAAAGGCTCTTTTTAGGGGAACCAGTTTTCGTATGCGGCAGCACTCCTTTCGGTTTTCAACACTTTCGTAAAAAAGATTTATCCCTTTTTCGTTCACCATCTTTTCAACATCCTCTTTGTTTGGGAAGTAAACCTTTATCTTAATATTGTACTTGCCACAGGTACGGTCAATTAGGTCGTATGTTTCTGGGAATAATCGGCCTGTATCAAGAGTAAATATGGTTGTTTCAGGGTTTATTTTTGCCACCATATCGGTAAGCGCCTGGTCTTCGAGCCCAAGGCTCGACGAAAGGGCAATAGATTGGTTAAAATGATTTATGCAAAATGTTAGTATCTCTTGTGGTGTTTTGCCCGAGAGGGTATCGTTTAGCTGTTTAGCAATTTTAATTTTTTCCATAGTTTGCTGCTTTTGTCCTTGCTAGCCAAGAACTTAGTTGTAGGGCTGGCAAAATTTAGTGGATGCCCCGATTGGTTTGGAGCGAATGTATGGGCAAATATATTAAAAATTGGTTAACCATTGGTTCGCTCTTAAATACGAATAGTAAGTTTTGCCCCGTAAGGTAGGGCTGTTGAATTGAACTTTTTACTAAAAACAAAACCCCAGTCCTGTGGTTACACAAGCTGGGGTTTATATTATAGCCGTTAACTTTTATTTTGTAAAAAGTTGCTGCTCATTAATTTCAATCACTTTTCCATATTTCTCCAGCTCCTTCATATTAACCTGCTTCTTATCACCAACAATCATATAAACCAGTGGTTTATCCTTCATATTTTTCTTATAGTATTCTTCAACTGTATTCCAGCTTATGTTTTTGTAGGCAGGCATATTCACTAACATTGGGTCGGCTTTGTACCCTTGTTTTTTCCAACCCTCAACGGTTGAGGCAAGACCCCTAAAGTTGGGCCGTTTGGTTAGCGCCGAAAGCTGAAGATGGTTCCGAATCATATCAATCCGTTCGGTTTTGGCAGGCATTTCGCGAATTAGCCCGTTAAAGGTTTCTATTGCGGTTATGGTTTTATCGGCCTGTGTTCCAACGTACCCAATAAAATCGGTTGGATTGCCAGCATTTCGCGGAGCGCGGAAGTTACCACCAGCAGAGTACGCCAATGAGCGATATTCCCTAATCTCCTGAAGAATTAACCCTGAAAAACCCCCTCCAAAGTAATCGTTAAACGCTTCCATTGCCACAACGTTTTCAACGTTAAAAGGGGCACCATTCACAAAGAGAAATACTTTACTTTGGCGTGCCTTTTTCTTGTTAACAAAAAGCACAGTGTTTTCGGTGTACTTTTGTGCTAGCCTGTCGATAGGACTATTCCCAACGGTTGGGTTCTGCGCAAGTGGGATGTGATTTTTTACCAACGTGGCAACATCCTCAGCTGAAGTTTTACCAGTAAAGCGAATTTGGCATGTGTAGCCAGTTGATTTTTTAAACGCATCGATAAGTTGTGATGCCTGAAGGCTTTTCAACTCCTTAGAGGTTAGCCTTTCAATATAGCTCGATTTTTGATTGTATAATCCGTATTCAAGCAGCGCCTGGGCAACGTTATCGGCTTCGGAGCGTTCCATTTTCCTATTTGTGGCTTCGCCCTCAATTATTGTTTTTATTTTACTCTGATCTAGTTTTGGGTCAGAAATAATTAAGCCCACAAGTTCCATTGTTCTGGCGAGGTTCGCTTCAATTCCTTGAACATCAATAATAGTGTATGAATCATTTGCAAAGATGCTGTAAGAGGTTCCAACTTTTGAAAACTCCTCTTTTAGCTGCGTAACATCATACTCGCCTGCTCCGCTCATATTAATGCCGGTAGTTGCAAATTCTAACATAGGGTTCTCAACTTCTCCAACTTCAAAGGCAAGGGTTAATGAAAAAACGTCGTTTACTGGGTTGGTAACAGCTAGTAATTTGTGCCCACCGTAAATATCCTTAGTAGTTACATCTTTACTAAAGTCTATGGGTTGCATTTTTGGCTCATGCGATGAGATTGCTTCGAAATGCTTAGCGTACTCGCTCAGGGCATTTGTATTTGCCTTAAGTGGCTTGTAGTCGGGTTTTTCAATTTTCTCCTTCTTTGGAAATCCCATTTTTGAGTGAAAAGCTAAATAGTTGGGCCCAAAAATAGTGTTTGCCATTTTAACTACATCGTCCTTTGATATTTCCATTACTCTATCTGCGTAGGCTAGGGCTTCCTCCATACTTTGGTCTTTGGTAAATGCATCGGCAAAAAGAAGTGCTCTGTCCTCATTACTCTCCATACTGGTCATATGGCTGCGATACATATCTTGCTTAAGGGCATCGAGCATCCAATCGTCGAACTCGCCTTTTTTAAGTTTTTCAATTTCGGCAAGTACAAGGTTTTCAGCAGTTTCAAATTTCTGACCAATAATTTTAGGAATGATAAAAAGAATAGTTGCGCCGTGGTCGTAGTATGGCATCGACATAGCTTGGGCAGCAAGAATTTTCCCGTCGAGAGTCAACTTATCGAGTAAGCCTGTTGAATATGAGTTGTTAAGCACTTTAAGCGTAACGTCGGCAATTAGGCTCTCTTTTTGTGTAGCCGAGGGTGCGCGAAAACCCAGTAGGGCAATTTTAATGGGGGTAAGTTTAGCCTCCTGTATTTCTCTGCCGTTAAAGGGTTCTTCATTCCAAACCCTAGGCTCGGGAATTTCTTTTTGCACCCACGCACCAAACTTTTTTTCAATCAGAGGCATTACCTCGTTCGAGTTAAAATCGCCTGTAAGCACCACTGCCATATTGTTTGGAACGTAGTAAGTTTTAAAGAATTCGTACATCTTGGTTAGCGAGGGGTTCTTTAAATCGTCGATAGTTCCTATAATTGTTTGCTGCCCGTAAGGATGGTTTTTAAAGAAATATTTTTGAAATTCTTCAAGTAACTTTGTTTGAAACTGGTCATTGTATAAGTTTTTCTCCTCGTAAACAACTTCAAGCTCTGCTTGAAAACTGCGGAATACAGGATTAGCAAAACGATGAGAGTAAAGGTCAACCCACTTCTCAATTTGGCTCGATGGGAATTTATTGTAGAAAACGGTGTAATCGGGGCCCGTTCCGGCGTTCATATTGCTGCCACCCATTTCGTTAATTAGGTTGCTCAGCTCATTGGGAATGGCGTATTCGGCTGCCTTAAGCGATTCCTCGTTAATTTGTGACTGAATCTCTTTGCGTTTAGCCTCATCGGTGGTTTGGCCCAGCACGTCGTAAAGTTCAAATATTTTGTCGATATGAGGTTTCTCCTTTTCCCAATTGATGGTACCCAACTCTTGAGTTCCTTTAAAAAGCATATGCTCCATATAGTGAGCCATTCCGGTGGCGTTGGCTGGGTCGTTTTTAGCACCAGCTTTTACCATAACCACGCCAAAAACTTCGGGTTTTGAGTGGTCCTCGTTTAGAATTACCGTAAGGCCATTACTAAGTTTATACTGGGTAACACTTATAGTGCCTGTGTTAAAAGTAACGGCATAACTATTAATACTTAGCCCTAGGTTAAGTAAAACTAGGGTAGCTAAACCTAGCAAAAGATGTTTAATTCTCATTTTAAAAAATTGGTTAATTTGTTGATAATTTATTATGGGAAGTTTTATTCCGATTGACTTTTCCGGCAATCAGAATACTTAAAATACACGGTTCTAATATTTTTCACAATATTGAGACAAGCGAATTCATCTTTGGTTACAAAACTAGTATCGTTTTTTTGATTTATTTTTATTTGGTGTCGAAGGTTTTGTCTTTTTGCCCTCTGAGTCGGAATCTTCAACAAGCCTAAAATCGAGCTGTTTTTTTGGTAAGTTCGCTCTATAAACCTCAACAAGTAGCTCATCACCCAACTGGTATTTCTTATCGTTTTGTCGTCCGGTTAGGCAGTAGTTGTCCTCGTCAAACTCGTAATAATCATCGTTTAAATCGCGAATAGCAACTAACCCTTCGCATTTTGTTTCAATTATCTCAACAAAAAGCCCAAAACTGGTTACCCCAGTAATAACACCCTGGAAGTGTTGCCCAATTTTATCGGACATAAACTCAACCTGTTTGTATTTTATTGATGCGCGTTCGGCTTCGGTAGCCTTAATCTCCATATCGGTTGAGTGTTTGCAAAGGCGCTCCAGCTCGTCCTCGTTCTTGGGTTTTCCATTGTCGAGATAGTGCGCAAGCAATCGGTGCACCATCATATCAGGATATCTGCGTATGGGCGATGTAAAGTGTGTGTAGAACGGAAATCCAAGGCCATAGTGCCCAATATTATTAGTGGTGTACCGAGCCTTAGCCATTGACCGTAGGGCAAGGGTTTCTATAAGATTTTGCTCCTTTTTACCCTTTACCTCGTTAAGCAACTTGTTTAGCGATTTACCAATCTGTTTATCTGTACCTCCTTCAATATTATAGCCAAAACGGGTAATAAATTTGCGGAAGGTTTCAAATTTTTCTGGATTGGGCTTGTCGTGAACCCGGTAAACAAATGGTTTCGACTTAAATTTATCTTTCGATTTTCCTATAAACAGCGCTACGCTTCGGTTGGCAAGCAGCATAAACTCTTCAATAAGTTGGTTTGCCTCCTTTTGAACCTTAAATGAAATGCCCAGGGGTTTCCCGTTTTCGTCAAGGTCAAACTTTGCCTCGGCTCTATCAAAATTAATGGCACCCGCTTTTAATCGTTTGGCCCTTAACTTTTGAGCTACACTGTTTAGGGTTAGTACCTCTTTGGCCAGAGGACCCTTGCCCGTTTCAATTATCTGTTGTGCCTCTTCGTACGCAAAGCGTTGAGTTGATTTTATAACGGTTCTGCCGAACCATTCCTTTTGAACATTACCCTCAAGGTCCATTTCGAAAACTGCCGAGAAGCAAAGCTTCTCTTCGTTTGGTCGTAGCGAGCAAATAAAGTTCGATAGCCTTTCGGGTAGCATGGGTACGCATCGGTCAACTAGGTATACCGATGTTGCGCGTTCAATAGCTTCGTTATCAATAGGACCACCTTGCTTTACGAAGTGGGTTACATCGGCAATATGCACGCCTAACTCTATGGTTTTTTCATCTATCTCTCTGAATGAAAGCGCATCATCAAAATCCTTGGCATCGGCTGGGTCAATGGTAAACGTTGTTGTTTCCCTAAAGTCTCGTCGTTGCTCATAGTCGGTTTTGGTTATCTTTTCGGATATGGAGAGAGCAAACTTGTTTAGCTCTTCGGGGAAATGGTAAGGGAGTTCAAATTCGGCCAGTATAGCATGCATTTCAACCTCATGCTCGCCGGGGTTACCAATTACCTCAACTACCTCACCCATAGGGTTTTTTGTGTTTATGGGCCAGTCTATTATCCGGGCAATAACTTTTTGTCCATTTTTGGCATCCTTTTGTGCATTCTTTGGGATGAAAATATCGTGGGGCATTAGCTTATTATCGCTAATTACAAAGGCGTAGTTTTTTTCTACCTCAATTTTACCAACAAAGGTACGCTTGGCACGTTCCACAATTTCAACTACCTCTGCTTCTGTTCTTTGTCGCCTGCGCTTTGGAATAGTTGCCACTTTAACCCTATCGCCATGCAGGGCACGGTTCAGGTTGTAGTCGGGTACAAATACTTCTTCGTTGTTGTCGGTTATAACGTAGGCATTACCGTCCCTTTCCATCTCAACAACGCCCTCAATGGCGTTTGATAGTGAGGTAATCATAAATTTACCCCTAAGTACTTCTTGTAGCATTTTTTGGTCGGCTAGTTCGTAAAGTACCTCATTAATAAGCCTTTTCGATGTGGCATCTTTGGCTCCAATCGAACTGGCTAGTTCCTTGTAATTAAGGCTTTTCGATGAGTTTGATGCGAAAACACTCATTACTGATTTCATGAGCATATTCTTATTGAAGCTCGTCTTTTTTGTATCTTTTTTCTTTTTTACCATAAAATAATTATTTTCTAAGTACAAATATAGGTATTAATTGGCTGGCAGCCCTTTAAGTATTTATGTTGTTTTAACTTTTTAGCTAAAGTTAATTAGAAACTGAGAATTATCAGGTATTTTATTACCCATTGGTGGTTGTAAGCGTTTTTTTTTATATTTTTACAGCATGGCTGTTAAACCAAAAAATAAGCTAAATAAGGAGCTTGGGTTAGTTGATGTGTTTGCTCTTAGCACAGGAGCAATGATTAGTTCAGGGTTTTTCTTGCTGCCCGGTTTGGCGTCTCAGTACACGGGACCCTCCGTTTTTATATCATACCTTTTAGCTGCAATCCTAATTTTGCCTGCAATGTTTAGCATTGCCGAGCTGGCTACTGCAATTCCTCGCGCTGGTGGGGTTTACTTTTTGCTCGACAGAAGCCTTGGTCCAATGATGGGAACCCTGGGTGGGATAGGTGCATACTTTTCATTGGTACTAAAAACCTGTTTTGCACTTGTTGGTATTGGTGCCTACACGGCACTCTTTTTCGATTTTCCAATCCGCATTATTGCCGTTGTCCTTACCCTGCTTTTTATGTTTGTCAATATTCTTGGGTCGAAGAAAACGACAAAACTTCAGAATTTTTTGGTGTTTTTTCTGATAGGTGTGATGGTACTTTTCTTGGTTGAAGGGTTTAGAACAATTTTTGGCCTTAACATACAGGAGATGGTTGGCGATAACTTTTCGCCCTTTTTTTCAAATGGTTTTGCCGGATTAATCTCCACAACAGCCTTTGTGTATGTTTCGTACCTTGGGCTTACTGAGGCAGCCAGCGTTGCCGAAGAGGTTAAAAACCCCGAAAGGAATATACCGCTTGGTATGATTCTTTCGCTAATAGTAACAACCATTATTTACGTTGGTGGCGTTTTTATTATGGTTGCTGTAATTCCCCAAACAGAATTTGTAAGCGATGTGCTTCCTGTATGGACTGCCAGGCTTACAGTTTTTAAAATTATACCCGCGAAAATTGCAGGTATCTTAATAATTGGTGCAGCCATTGCCGCTTTTGCTACTACTGCCAATGGAGGGCTAATGTCGGCCTCACGCTATCCAATGGCTATGGGCCGCGATAAGGTACTTCCATCGTTCTTTACGTTTGTAGGTAAGTATAAAACTCCCGTTTACTCTATTATTGCCACCTCAGCACTTATGATATTGCTTATTTTAACCGTTAATGTTGAGGTTTTAGCAAAGATGGCTGGGGCATTTAAGTTTATCATATTCTTTCTGATAAATTTTGCGGTAATAGTTATGCGCAATAGTCGAATAGAGTCTTACGACCCAGGCTACCACTCTCCTTTTTACCCTTGGATGCAAATATTTGGAATGGTTTCGTCGGTAATTTTAATTGCCTACGCAGGGTGGGTACCCATCCTTTTTAGTGCAGCCATCGTAATTTTTGCTATGCTATGGTATAGGTACTACTCAAGAAAAAATGCCAAGCGCGAAGGGGCCATTTACCACTGGTTTGCGCTACTTGGGCAAAAACAGCACGCTGGGCTTGAGAATGAGATGCTATTTATTCTTAAAGAGAAGGGGTTACGTGATGGCGATCCTTTTGATGAAATGGTTGTGCATGCTCAAGTTATAAGTCTGCACGATAAAATAATTAGTTTTAAAGATTTGGTTGATAGGGTTTCAACCGACCTTTCAATAAAAATTGAGGGTTCAAGTCATCAACACCTAGTGGATGAATTTATGCAGGTAACCAATATTGATCCTGCTCTGATTATTCCTCGGGTATCCATACTCTATGGGAAAGCTGAAACGTTGGAAAGACCAATGCTTCTTATTGTCACGTCGAGCGTTGGCGTAGATAAACCCATAGAGAAAGGTGAAATTTCTTCTGAAGATAACATTCGGGTTTTCTTCTTCCTGCTAAATAGGGCGGACAATCCCAAGCTGCAACTTCGAATACTTTCGCGCCTAATGGATATTGTGGAACGAAGAAAGTTTGTAGAGAGTATGTGCGAAATTAGTAACGAGCGCGAAATGAAAGAGTACTTACTGCACAACGACAGGTATATCACCCTCGAACTTATTTCAAATACAAGTACAGAACATCTTGTTAATAAGATGCTTAAGGATATACGATTCCCGCAGGATGTGCTTGTGGCTATGGTGCAACGTAAAAAAACCATACTTACACCTAGGGGCGATACCCTTTTACTTGAAGGCGATATTGTAACAATAATTGGAGAGCCAAAGGGAGTAAAGAGCCTGTTTGACAAGTATATACACATCTAAATAAATAGCTCTATAATGCATATTAATTTCCCTACCCCCTTGGTTGCAGGCCGACTTATTAAGCGATACAAACGTTTTTTAGCCGATGTGGTATTGGATAGCGGAGAAACGGTAACCGCCCACTGCACCAATTCTGGCTCTATGAAAAGTTGCCTCGAGGAGGGGGCAAAGGTTTACCTCTCGCCTGTAAACGACCCAAAACGAAAAACCAAGTTTACCTGGGAAATGATTATGATTAACAACGGCTGGGTGGGCATAAACACTTCTGTACCCAACCGTGTTGCCCTTGAGTGGGTTAAGGCAGGTGTTATTCCTGGTTTACAGGGTTATACCAACGTAAAGCGCGAGGTAACCTTTGGCGATAGTCGTTTTGATATTTTTGCTGAGAACGATAAAGAGAAATGCTTTATTGAGGTAAAAAACGTTACCCTTAAGGAGGGCGATTTTGCACTTTTCCCCGATGCCAAAACTACCCGTGGGCAAAAGCATCTTCAAACCCTTATTAAGGTAAAGGAGTCTGGTATGCGAGCAGTAATGCTTTACATTATCCAGCGCACCGATGTTAATATTTTTGCTCCAGAAAGGAATATCGATCCAGATTATGCGAAACTACTAGTTGAAGCCCACGGCAAAGGGGTTGAGATTATTCCGTTTCAAGTACAGGTTTCGCCCGAGGGTATTATCCCAATGGGTATTTTACCGCACCAGCTGCAAGCTTAATGTAACCTACTTGTAAGCCGAAAGGTTTAGCACGTTTGCGTGCTTATGGGCATCTTTACCATATTTAGCCTCAATTTTCTGCTCAGCAATTTTGTAGGTGCATTGTTCGCCTTTAATTTTCGAGAAAATCACAGAGTACTCCTTCCCGTTATCCTCTTTTAGTATAATTTTGGCCAAACGCTTTTCGCCCTCTACCGATAGGTCGTAGCCGCAAATAGGACAGTAAAAATCAAAATCATCATTATCTTTAAACGAGAATGATGGATGGTGTAACGTTGTATAGTCGCCCAGCGTAGGGGTTAGCATTAGCAGGCCGCCTTGCCAACCCTTGGTTTTAATACTGAAAATTACCTTATTGTCCACGCTTAGGTATCCCCTGCATTTTGGACACATAAAATCTGTTTTCATAATTTTACCCTCCTGGTTAGTTAAGTGTATTATAGTATTCGGAAATTATCTTTATTTGTTGCATTTTTTCACACTGTATTTTAAGGAGTTACAAATATTTGTATACCTTGCAAAGCATCAAAATGTAAATTTTGTGAACGGCGTAAGCTAACCCCTTAAGTAAAATGCCCAGTATCGGACATTGTTCATCGCCATGAAACATCCATATGACAAACAATTAACGAGTTATGTATTTTGGTGTAAAATTTGATGTAACTTAATTTTAGTGGTTGTTAGTGTCTAGAGATTATATATTTATGGTTCAATGTAGTTTAATTAAGGTAGTCGAAGGGGCGTTTATAGTTGAATAGTAAGTTACATCTTGTTAATTAAACCACATTCATTTACAGTTGTTTAATAATTTTTTTATCCTAAACGCAATCGTGGCATATAATTACTTGCTAAACAGTTAGTACTAATAAATTATTTATTCGAAGAGTTTGTATTTTAAACAGAAAGTAAAAAACGCAGATTATTCTAAATTCAAACCTTTTTATAGGGTTTCACGTAAAAATAAACACTTAATAAAGAGCAACATAGTTTGTAGTAAAACGAGGGCTTGAGTTATTATTCGATTTTATGGTAGATTTATTATAAAACAATAAATATTTACTTTAAAAAGTACTCTAAAACCCTAATTTGTAGGCAGATGTTTTTGTCTTTGAAAAAAAAAAATTACTTTCGCATGTTAATTAAGTTAGGTGAAAACTTTTTCAAGTCACTCAAAATTTCTTTTCTCAGTTTGAGAACGAATAATATACTTGTTGTTCATTGTCCTATAATAATTTATAAAGGATTTAAGTCTTTTAAATTATTTTGAACCCATTTTAAAAAATTGCCCTATGAAGTCACTTCTTCGGTATTCGCTACTTATTGTTACATTCCTTAGTTTATCCCTTTTTTCAATGGCGCAGCTTACCGTTGATGTTACTGTTGATAAGCATGTGTCATGCCCAGGTGGAGATGATGGTAAGCTAACGATAGTTGTAAGTAACGGAACAGCAGAACCAATGAGTGTTTTGGTTTGGAATACTACAATTGGAGTGTATGATTTTATCCCAATTGTTGGGCCAAGTGCTACTATAAATTTACCAGATGATGGTGCTTTACCCGTCAAAAGCGGTAGCTTTATTGTATTTGTTTCAGGCCCTTCAGCAAATAAAACTGCAGATCCTTTCGAAGTTTTTGCACCCGATGACCTCACTTTCTCTACCACTCAACCAACCTGTGCAGTTCCAACGGGTACTATTCAAATAAACACTCCTATTGATTCGAAAGGTGATGTATACAGTTTCCACTATAGCGTAGATGGTGGAACAAGTTATGTGGGAACACCTAGTTTCCCTGGGTTAGAAGGAGGGCAAGACTATAACCTTAGAGTAGAAGTAACCACTCAAGCAACAGCAAAGTGCACACTATTGTTAAACGATGTTACCATTTATGCTGTACCCCCAACCCCCGACCCCATTCAAGTTTTCACTACTCATCCATCATGTGCTAACCCCCTAGGCTCGATTGAAGTGTTACAACCTCTGTCTGGTGGTGGAGTAACATACGAGTATAGCAAGGATATTGCTGGTATTGATTGGCAAGATTCGGAGTTGTTTCCCAATCTGGCAGCGGACAGTTACCTGATAAGTGCTCGTAATAAGCTCGATCATTCGTGTATAACTAGTCATATTTACACTTTAATCGCAGCCTCCAGCCCCCCCGCAGCCCCAAACCTATCAGCAACCCACCCCGCTTGCGGTGGTCCAGATAAGGGAACTATTACTGTTAATACACCAGCAGGTGTTGATTATGAGTACAATATTGACGGAGGAGCCTTCCAAGCATCACCAATTTTTCCGGACCTTGATCCAGGCACATATAATATTAGGGTACGATTGGTTAGCGATCCCACCTGCGTTTCCGATCCCACATCAGAAACAATTAATGCGCCAGCAGGGGCTCCTGAAATTGATAATGTTACCCATTCCGATCCTACTACAGTTGGTGGAACCGAAGGATCAATTACCGTTAACCTTGATGGAGGAACAGGAACACCTGATTACACATATTACCTTACAGGTACTTCGTCAGCCAACTCTGGTGAAATATCTGCCACAAGTTATACTTTTACTGGACTTGGAGCTGGAACTTATACCGTATATGTTACAGATGCAGCCAGCTGTACTAGCGCATCGGTAACCGATATTATTCTTACCGCACCAGGTGGTTGCACCAATGCGGTGATAACACTAACCACTGGTAATAACAATCAGGGAGTGTGTAACGGTGATGCCATAAGCGATATTGTGTACACAATTACAGGCGATTACGGTGCTGTATCGGTTTCTGGCCTTCCAGCTGGTGTTTCTTACTCCGAAGTTGGTGGAACCCTTACAATCAGTGGAACCCCTAGTGCCACAGGTTCATCTAGCTACACTGTAACCGTTGATGGAGCTGGTGGTTGCGCTGGGGCTTCGGCCAATGGAACCATACAGGTAAGTGAACTTCCTACAATAACTATAGAGTACGAAGAAGATCCCTATTGCAAGATCCCAGGAACTACAGCTACAGTTACCATAAATGGAGAAATAATTAATTATGTTGAAGCAACTTACAGTGGAGGCAACTTACCAACCGATTTTAATAACCTTGACAATTTCACATCATCTTCGTGTCCCGGGGATCTAACAGTAACAATACCTATAGGAGCTACAATTACTGGTGTTGATGTGGAATATGAAATGTGGGCGGTTGCTTTCCCTCCAGAAATGTTCGTTTTCTCTCAGCAAAGGAGCTACTTGTCATGTGTTTCTGCAGGGGGTGTCGCTGAGTCAGAAGTATATAAAGGGGTTGGCAATACTTCAGGGGTTTATCAATATAATCGAACTGGGTTAGATATTGCCAATGGAGTTGTTGGTGGAGGTGATATTAATTTCGAACTTCACGCTGGAAGAACTTGGCCTACAGGAGGATGCTCTGTTTCGCAACATAGGGTTAATAATAATACTTGGAAGGTGCGAGTTTACTATGCGGATACTCACCTTTTCACTGCTGAACCAGCAGGTCTTGCAATTGACCCAATTACTGGGGAAGTAGATTTGGATGCTAGCGATTCGGGTACATATACCGTTACCTATCATTTTAGTGATGGCGTTTGCAGCGGCACTACTACTACAACTATTACAATTGACGAAATACCCGAAACAACTATTTCCTATGACGATAGCCCTTATTGTGCCCAAGGAGTAGCAGCCGTGTCATATGGTGGCCCTGCTTACTCTGGTACTTTTACTTCTACCGATGGATTGTCTATAAACAGTTCTACAGGAGAGGTTAACCTCGAGGGAAGCACTCCAGGTATCTATACCGTAACATATAATTACACAGACGGAAAGTGTTCCAACGAAGCAACTGCAATTATTGAAATTAAGGGAATGCCTCAGGCATCTATTCTGTATGAGGAGAGCCCATATTGTGGTAAAGGTATTGCAACTGTAACTTTTACAGGAGATACCGGGGGTACATATAGCTCAGATGTTGGGCTTCAAATAGATTCCTCTACAGGTGAAGTAGATTTAGAAGCAAGCATCCCTAATACTTATACTGTAGAATACGAACTAACAATTGATGGTTGTACAGTTATTGCATCAACCGATATAGAAATACTGGCGATTCCAACCACTACAATATCATATGACAAAGACGAATATTGTAAATACGAGGGAAAATTAGTAGATGTTAGTATTGACGACTATCCTGGTGGAACATTTAGCGGTACCTCAGGCTTGGTTATAGATGAAGCAACAGGGCAGATAGACATAGGTGCTAGCGATGCAGGCACACACACAGTGACTTATGAGTTCACCGATGGTACTTGTACTAATACCACAACTTTCGATTTAGTTATTCATACACTTCCTGTGGCAACCATTGAGTATCCTAGCTCGCCCTACTGCGAAGGGGAAGGAGTGGCTACAGTTATTATTGATGGAGAGGGAGGTGGTGAATTTTCTTGTGATGATATTAACCTTGATATTAATGGAAGTTCTGGCGAGATAAATCTTACAACAAGCCCCTCAGGAACATACACTATTGAGTATCGCTTTCAAGATCCATTCACTCTGTGCTTCAATATAACAACAGCCCAAGTGGTTATCAATGCAAATCCAACTCCAACCATAAGCACAGCAGATGACTTACAGTACTGCGCCGGGGAGGCGATTGGCACCACGTTCACCATCGATATAGCTGGCGACTCCTACCAGTGGCTGCGCAACGATGTAGCCATTGCGGGGGCCACCAACCCCACCTACACCGCGACCGAGGCGGGGGAGTACACCGTGGCGGTAACCGACGATGGGTGCGAGGGCACCAGCAATATGCTCGAGATCATAGTCAAGCCATTGCCAGAGCCCACCATCTCGACGCTGGATGGCCTGGAGTACTGCGCCGGGGAGACGATTAGCACCACGTTCACCATCGATATAGCTGGCGACTCCTACCAGTGGCTGCGCAACGATGTAGCCATTGCGGGGGCCACCGACCCAACCTACACCGCCACGGCGGAGGGGAACTACAGTGTTGATGTGACCACCAGTGGATGCACTGGTTTAAGCAACGAAGTCTCGGTTGTGTTAAATCCGCTGCCTGTAGCAACTATATCATACGAAGATGACGAGTTCTGTCGCTACGAGGGGTGGTTAATAGGTGTTACCGTAAGCGACTATCCTGGAGGATCATTTAGCGGAACCGATGGTTTGGCAATAGATGAATCAAGTGGACAGATTGATATTGGCGCAAGCGACGCAGGCTCTCACACGGTGACTTATGAGTTCACAGATGGGATTTGTACCAATACTGCAACTTTCGGCCTGTATATTCATGCTCTTCCTGAGGCTACCATTGAGTACTCCGAATCCCCTTATTGCGAAGGATTAGGTATAGCTCAGGTTACCTTAATAGGAATTGATGGTGGTATTTTCTCCTGCGAGGACACTAACCTGGATATTGATCCGATATCAGGTGACATTAACCTTGAAACAAGTATTCCGGGAACGTACACTGTTGAATATCGCTTTCAGGATATATTTACAGGATGCTTTAATAAAGCAACAACTCTAATTACAATTAATGATTTACCTCAGGCAACTATATCATTCGATGACTCTCCATACTGTGCTACTGGTGTTGCAACAGTAACCATAACTGGCGATATGAGCGGGGAATTCTCGTGTGATAATGCTGATTTAATAATTGATATTGACACAGGCGAGGTTGATCTTGAAGCCAGCGCCTCAGGCACCTATACTGTTAATTACACTCTTGATAACGAGGGTTGCGTAAATACAGTAACTACTGAAATAACAATCATTGAATTGCCAACAGCCATAATTAGTGGAGGAGGTAATTACTGCGAAGGTAATACCTTGGATGATATTTCCATTCTTATAGATTTTACAGGAACGCCACCCTTCAGTATTGTTTATGCTATTAATGGTGCTGACCAGCCTGCTATAACAGATATAAATGTTATGCAGTATTCACTTCAAGATTTAACGCTTTCAGGTACCTATACTCTCACTAGTGTTACAAATGAAGATTGTATTGGTTCCGTTTCTGGCGAAGCCGAAGTTATCGAAATTTCTACCATAGCTCCCACTGGTCCAGCCAATCAAGAGTTCTGCGCTGGGGCAACCATTGCTGACATTGAGGTAACAGGAACGGATGTTAAGTGGTACGATGCCCCAGTAGGTGGGGTTGAGTTGGCAAACGACTATATGCTGGTGAATGGTGAAAGCTATTATGCAACCCAAAACCTTAACGGTTGCGAGAGCATTAATCGATTGGCCGTAACAGTTGAGGTGAACCCCATACTACCCGTGAGTGTGACCATCGCGGCCGATCCGGGCGAAGAGATCTGCGAGGGCACATCGGTTACCTTTACCGCAACGCCAGTCAACGAGGGCGTTGCGCCGACCTACCAGTGGATCTTGAACGGTGGCAACGTGGGCGATGACCAGCCCACCTACACCACCGATGCCCTGGCGAATGGTGATGTGGTAGCGGTGATCCTTACCTCGAGCGAGACCTGCACATTGGGCAGCCCCGCCACCTCCAACGAGATCACTGTGGTGGTGAATGAAATCCCCACTGCTGAGATTTCAGGGGGTGGATCTTTTTGCGAGGGTTCGCCTACTACGGGAGTAGATGTAATTTTCACATTTACCGGTACTTCTCCTTGGTCATTAGTCTTCCAAAGAGATGATGATGAGATTGGCCCCATACCCTCTGGCGACGCTGTTCTGGTGCTTGAAAACGCAACGGTAGGCACCTACAGCATTGTGAGCGTAAGCGATGCCCACTGTCCGGGCATTATTCTTGGCGATAACGAGGTGGTTGTGACAGAGAAATCAACAGACCCACCCACCGGCTCATCACCTCAATATTTTTGCGCTGGTGCAACCATTGCCGATATTGTTGTTACCGGCGAGGCCATTACTTGGTACGATGCGCCCAATGGTAATATACTAAATATGACTGATATTTTGGTTGATGGCGAAACATACTATGCAACTCAAACAGCTGAAGGGTGCGAAAGCACAGATTACCTTGCTGTGGAGGTCTACATACCCTTACCACTTATAATAGGTACGCCAAATGTTCAGGATGTTTTATGTTTTGGTGATGCATCTGGCAAGGTTACCGTTTCAGTATCTGGAGGATCGGCACCCTATACATTTACACTTTATGATAACAACGACAACGTATCGGATATTAATAATGATGGAGTATTTGAAAATGTAGCATTTGGCAATAATTATTATATCGGCGTTGATGATAAGAATGGTTGTGGCCCAGTGTTCTCAACAGTGTTTGATATTGACGAACCCGACCCAATTGTAATTGATATTAATTCCATTGTGGTTACTCCGATTTCAACTTTTGGTGCAACTGATGGTGCAATATTCCTTAGTGCATCGGGTGGTACAGGAGACTTGTATTACACCCTTACTAAGGGAGGTATAGTTATAGCCGGACCTCAGCTAGGTAATGGAATATTTACAGGTTTAGCCAATGGTGATTATATTGTAGAGGTAACCGATGACAGAAATTGCGGACCAGTATTCTCGGATACTATTACGGTACTCGAACCCTTGATAGCGCCACTAAAGTTAACAGGTACCCCTGCCAGTTGTTATGGTGCATGCGATGGTACAATTACAGTTAATGATGATCAAGGCCTATTTACATTGGATAAGCGAGAATGGTTTAAAGATGGAGAAGACATATCAGCTGAGATGAACGGAAAGTATGATGTTGCAGAGGGACTATACAAGGGTATTTGTGCAGGAACCTATAAGCTGGATGTTGAGATTAATGGAGAAGTACAAACGGATGAGATTGTGATTAGCGAACCCGCCCCAATGACCATTACAAGTCTTGATATTTACCCGCTGAACTGTTTTGGAATCAATAAAGGAGAGATTTCGATTTGGGCAAAAGGTGATACCCTAGCGTTGGAATATAGAATTGAAGGCCCGCTAGATAGTGAATATGAACATACTAACAATTCGGGTATTTTTACTAACCTAGCTGCAGGGTCTTATAAAGTATTTATTACCGACGGGAATGGTTGTACACAGGCTTTCCCAGAAGATGGTGAATACGAGATAACGCAACCCGATGAAATAGTAATTACCACCGTTACAGATATATCACTTCGTCGTTGCCATGATGATACAATAGGTGTGGATGGCGATGGAATTATTGAGATGAAGATTGAAGGCGGTACAGGCGATCTGGGCGAGCCAGGCGATTACACATATAGCTGGAATAAAACGGAGGGAGATTCGATTTTCTTAAATTACCCCATTCCGGGTATCTATGAACTTACGGTTACCGACAAAAACCAGTGCGTGGCTGTTAAGGATGTTGTAATACCAGGTCCAGAGCCCATTATAATTACTTTTGAGTATGATACAGCCGACTGTAGAGTGGTTGACGTGGGTATTGGTAATGTAAATGGAGGTATTAACATATCAGCTATTACCGGAGGGAATGCTGAAAGTGCTGGCGATTATAGCCTAAAATGGTATCGAGGTACTAATGATGAGCATTTGACAGATTTCGATAATAAACTGCACTTAAAGGGGAGACAGGCAAATGAATTTTATGCAGTTGTTACCGACCTTGAGGGATGTATTGATAAAACAGACTTTGCCATACCAGTAGATGAGAACAACCTTTTTGATGTTTTAATAACAAAAGACAATAACTATTGCTATAGGGATCAGGCTTATCTTACTGCGCTGGTTGAAACTCCCAATCTGATAAGTATAGATTCGTACCGATGGGTTAACGTAACCGACAACCCAGATATTGAGAACAAGAGAGTGTCGAATGTATACACAACAGGAGAACTTTTGCATAGCACATTGTTCCGTGTTGATGCGGTTAGCAAAAAAGGTTGTATCGAATCGGCCGAAGCAACTTTGTCTGTGTACCCACGTATTGGTCCATTTATTGACAGGGAAACACACCCATTCTTTGTAGACTCAGACCTTGACGCATTTAGGATAAAACCAGAAGATGGGGAGAGCTACGGCGATTCAACGATTATTTCGTTACTTGCTGATACAGAGTATCCAATAGAGATATTCACAGAGAATGCAGATTATACACTTTCGTACAGCTGGACACCTGTTATTGGTTTTAACCCTAGCGATGAGAAGCAAACGGTTATGATATTTAGAACGGGAGAGTATCAGAGTTTACTTACAGGGTCAATTACAAATGAAACTACCAATAAGGTTGAGCAATACATTCCGATTGAAGCCATAGTAACTTCACAACACCAATGTACAGAGATAGTAAACCTAAAAGCCCGTATTCTCGATAAGATTAAAAATTCCAACGTATTCTCACCAAATGGCGATGGTATAAATGACCGTTGGACGATACCGTATTCTGATGTGATTCCGAACCTTGAAATTAAAATTTATAACCGTTGGGGTGCGCTCATATGGTCGGCAAAGGGGTCAGAAGCTAGTAAAGGATGGGATGGAAAGAATAGTAGGGGGAAAGATTTATCTATTGGCACCTATTACTATGTAATTAGCTACAACGTTGCTGGAACAAATAAGTGGAAACCAATATCTGGTTCGGTTACCATAATTAGGTAACAAAGAATTATGCATAATTTAGACATTGAGTAAATGTAACTATATGAAAAGGAAAGCACTAACAACCGTTGCAGCTATGCTGCTCGCTATTACAGGAGCGGTAGCTCAACAACTTCCGCAGTTTACACAGTATATGTTTAATCCGTATGCTTTTAACCCAGCGGTGGCAGGTACGTTTAACTACTATCAAGTTCAACTAAATAACCGCTTTCAGTGGGTAGGGTTAAAAGATGCGCCACAAACATATAATTTAAGTGTTTATGGTCCCCATGGTTCAAAAGACATGGGGTTTGGAGGGAACTTTTACCACGATGTTACAGGTCCAACAGGTCGAACTAGCGGTATGTTTTCGTATTCATACAATTTGCAAATTTCCGAAAATGGGTTAAGAATCTCAGGAGGGGTATCGTTAGGTTTTCTGATGTTTAGAATTGATGGATCAAGATTTGAGTTTGGTGATAATTTTAACCAGAACGACCCAGCGCTATTTGCAAATGCAAAATCAATATTCACACCCGATGCATCGGTAGGCGTTATGCTTTACGATACTCGAATGTACGCAGGAATATCGGCTCACCAGCTTTTAGGGCAGCGGCTCTACCGTTCAGATTTATCTTATGAAGATGAAGATGGGGAAATGCTAAACTACTATGGCCTGAATAAGCTTAAGCAGCACTTTATGCTTACAGGAGGAATTTTTCTTCCTCTAAATCGCGATTTTGTTATAGAACCCTCTATGTTGGTTAAATTTGTTATGAACAGTCCAATACAGGTAGATATTAATGCAAAAGTAACTTATCGCGATGAGTTTTGGGGAGGACTGTCTTTTAGGTGGCAGGATGGGGTATCAATCCTAATTGGATACAACCACCAGAAACGCTACCTTTTTGGTTACTCGTTCGATTATGCCATTACTTCTTTACGAAGGTATTCAGCGGGTTCGCATGAACTTATGCTTGGATTTAAGTTTGATAAACTGAAATAATACCTTGGTATAACCCAACTTAACCAAGGCAAGCCAAATGGCTTGCCTTGTGCTTAAACTGAAAACAATAGGTTTAAAATGATTAATAGTCAACGGTTTTTCGTGTTTTTTTTATTCCTTGCTATTGTTCTATCTGGATGTAAAAGCAAAACTATACCCGAAAAGGATATGGTTAAAATTTTAGCTGAGGTGTTTATAACCGATGCGGTGGTGGCTAGTTCAAGGAATTCGTTTGAGTTTTCAAAACGCGATTCAATAGAGTACTATGCTCCTATATATAGCAAAATGGGTTATACCGATAAACAGTTTATGGCTACTATGAGCTACTTCTTTAATAATCCAGAAGTATTCGATTCTGTACTCGATAAGGTTGTAAATCGTTTATCGGTAATGGAGGCCGAGCTGGAGGCAAGCATTGCTAAAGAAATAGTAAAACCAATAACGGTTAATGTTGATTCGTTAAACCTGTGGAAACAAAAAACTACCTGGGCTTTTCCTGCCGACTCTGACCAGGATAGCTTGTATTTTAAAATTCCGATTGAAGAACCTGGTACATATACCCTTTCAGCCCTGGTTAAGGTTTTACCCAACGATGAGTCTATTGAGCCGAGATCATCCATATGGCTTACTCGAGACTCTACGGGTGTTAGAGATAACATTAAAATGGAGCAGTACACTAGGAATGGTAAGGCCATTGATATTACACTCTCCCTTTCTGTTACCGACTCAACCTATACGCATATTGAAGGGTTTGTGCTTGGGCACATACCACAATATGGCGATTGGAAAAAATTTGCAGAGGTTTCTGATATAGAGATTACCTATTCACCAGTACTACCAAAAATAGAATTGCGGGATAGTCGAATTTTGTTTAGAGACTCGTTAAGAGTTATGGACAGAAAGATTGAAAGTATATCACCGCGATAGCTTATTACAAATAGCTATTCTAATTTTGTTTTTGTAAGCATTGTTCGTTCGTAATAATAAAGACGTCCCAATATGAAAAAATCAAATATTCGGTTTAGTGCAGCCATAGTAGCATTGCTATTATTCACATACAATGGTTTTAGTCAGGGGGTTAAGCCCGATAATATTTACAGGGTTACGGTAAATTCTCGCTACGTAATTGAAAACGGTGAGCGCCAAAGTAAGTACTTTGCTGTTGGTCAGCTTATTTCCGATTCGCTTGGTAGGCTGCATACCGAGATTGATTTTAACTGGGAAACACATTACCCCGATAACTATCGGTGGCACTATTTTGACGATATGGTTAAGGTGAAAACCGATTTCTTTTTTAAGGAGAAGCTAAATCATTTTAACGTATATAATTATAACCCTACAGGGGCGTTAAGCGAGCTAAGCGTATACTCGGTTAATGGTAATGACACCTCTCTGGTTGTGCAAGAAAAGTATTCATATGCCACCAATGGTAATGTTACTAAGGTGGTGGGTTATAACAAAAACGGAAAGAAAGGGTTTACGGCAAAATATAAGTACAACGGGTTTAACACCGAAACACAGCGTAAGGTTAGAGCAAAACGGGCGGTACCTTCCGATTCGATTCTATACTTAGCCCGTGAGGTTACGTACGATTCTGTTGGAAGAATTAATACCGAGATGCTAATCATTGAGAAATATGGGTTGCCAAAAAAAACGACTCAAACTCACTATACATACGATGCTAGCGGGAATATTACAACCGAAGTAGTGAGCGACAAAGATGGGAATACGATTAAACGGAACGAATACGCCTACAGACCCGATAATAGGATTAAAGGATTGATGGTTTACGATGCCAACGAAACGCTCATTGACTATCAGGCTTGGCGTTACGAAATATATAAAACAGCCGATCGTAGGTTTCGGGTTTTTGAGTAGCTTGCCATCCCTATTCTGGTTGTGTTTGCCATATTAATGCGGCGGCACCTAATACCGCAGCATTTTTATCAATTAAGCCCGACGGAAGTATTTTTACCGTATTCTGAAATACAGGGAAAAGATTTTTTTCCATATGGCGTTTTGTTGGTTCAAATATAAGGTTTCCGGCTTTGCTTAAGCCACCAAATAGGAATATGGCCTCAGGATTTAAAATGGAAACAAGATCGGCTAGCTTCATTCCAAGAATAGCCCCTGTGTTTTCAAATGCATCAATGGCAATGCGATCGCCTTTTTGGGCAAGAGTGGAAATTGTTTTTGATGATATGCTATCATAAGTATAGCTACGCAGTGCGCTGGGTTCAATAGATTCGCTTAGCAGATTAAAAGCGGTTCGCCGCAATCCGGGAGCAGAAACATAAGTCTCTAGGCATCCGCGCTTTCCACAGCCACACTCTCTTCCCCAAGGTTTAACGTTTGTGTGACCTAGCTCGCCAGCAAAACCAGTATGGCCAACCAGAAGTTTCCCGTCAACCACAATTCCGCTGCCCAACCCAGTACCGAGGGTTATAAAAACAAAGTTTTTCATACCTACCGCGTCGCCAAATATCATTTCGCCAAGGGCAGCTGCATTGGCATCGTTGGTTAGAAGCACTGGAACTTCTAGGGCTTTCTCTATGTTATTGCAAAGGTTAAGAGTTCCTTTCCAGCGGAGATTTGCCGCATCAATTATTTGACCGGTTAGGTATGATCCGTTAGGTGCACCAATGCCTACACCCAGTATGGTGTACTTGTTATTTTGTTGCTCAATAAGGGTTAATATTTGCGCAGCAATTTTGTTGGTAAACTGCTCAAACTGGGCATCTTCCTGTGTAGGGAATGATGTTTCGGCAATGCAGTTGCCCTCTTGGGTAACTAAGCCAATAACGGTATTGGTTCCGCCAATATCAACGCCAGCAACAATTTTTCTCATCAGTATTTAGTTGTTTTGGTGTGTAGTATGCTGAAGCTCGTGCCAATTTTATATAACTCACGCTGGTTTAGGCTTTGTCTTAGCTTTTTAACTATTAGATGAATGGGTAACTGATTGGAATACATCCTCCATCTGCATAGTTTTTTCGAATAAAGTAATTAAGGTTAGGTTATTTTTTATGCAGAAGTTGTAAATTGCAGGCCGTATGTCACTTTCATCCAAGGATTTAACTTCCCATAAATTTTCATTTAAATTACTTTGTTTAACGGTTGATACGCCTTTAATTTCCATTAGCATACTGGCTGTAATGGGTTCAAGAATTTCGAGGGTTACAGTTTGCTGCCCTACCGAATTTGCAAGCATTATGGATGATGTTGGGCCGTTAGCCACTATTTCGCCCTTATTTAGTATTATTACGCTACTGCAAATTGCTTCTACCTCCTGCATAATGTGGGTTGACAGCAGAACCGTTTTCTCTTTTCCCACATCGGCAATAATTTTTCTTATTTCAACAATTTGGTTTGGGTCCAGTCCGCTGGTAGGCTCGTCAAGAATTAGAACCGATGGCCGGTTAAGCAGTGCCTGTGCAAGTCCAACCCGTTGCCTAAAGCCTTTTGAGAGTTCTCCAATCTTCTTATTTTGTTCGTTTACAATACCTGTAAGCTCAATAAGTTCACTTACCCTTTTGTTTGAGTAGCGTCCTAGTTTATATATTTTTGCAACAAATTGAAGATATTCTTTTACATACATATCGAGGTATAGCGGGTTATTTTCGGGCATATACCCAATGTCAACCCGCGAATCTTTGCTTGTGCTATTAACCGGAACACCGTTTATGATTACGTTTCCAGAGGTAGGTTGAATAAAACCGGTAATAATTTTCATCATCGTTGATTTTCCGGCACCATTTGGGCCTAAAAATCCAACAACCTGCCCTTTCGGCACGCTGAACGAAACGTTATTCAGAGCTTTTTGCTTTCCGTATAGCTTTGTAATGCCCTCAACTTTAATGGCCATATTTGCAGGTAATGGTTTAGTTTTACAATTAGTCTACCTCTTCGTAGTCAACGTATTCGCCCACATTTTTGTCAACAATTTTTTCTTTTTGTTGTTGGGTGTTTACGTGCACCTCACCCTCACGACGGGCTTTGTTTTGAGTTTGATTCTGGAATCCTCCTCCCATTTTGCGAATAAACTGTCTTAAAACAAATCGTGAAATCAAGGAGATGCCAAATACTATGATAAAAATTATAGCGAAAAAGCGGAGCAAATAAAGCATTGTGTATTAGTTTGTTTGGGTAAAACAACGGTTTTGGTACAAATTTAGCCATTCCTGTTTAATGCTGGCGCATAATGCAGCTAATTAATAATAAAATTACTGAACAGCATAGTTTAGAACATAGCCTGTTGGCGAACCCGTAATTAGGTTAAAGGTTGATTTAGTGTTAGCAAATTGGCCTATGCTAAAAGGGGTTATTCCTTTTAGCGGAAACCCTTTGTATGTTTCACCATTGCCATTAATAAGATGAATTTCGGACGAATTTGTGCAGGTTATCCCCAGTTTACGATCTCGTGCACCAAAGTGGAAGTAGGTTACCTGTGGCAGCGGTTTTTCCTTGAACTTCTTTGTAAATATTTCTTTGCCATTTACTTTGTAAACGTATAACTCATTCTCGTTTAGTACAATGTAGTCGTTTGTACCATCGGCATCTACATCCTGGCAATCGAAAAAATGGTTAGCACCCGCTGGCTTTAGCTTCATATCGGTTACCTGACCGCTAAGCGATATTTTTTTAACAATGCCGAGCGTATCGGTTGTTACAAAATGTGCTGTCCCGCTTGAAACGTTGAGCGAAATGGTGCTATTATAGGCTTTTGTAAAATGCTCTTGCACCTTTACCCGCTCGTTTCCTCTTCGGTCTAAAATATATATTCTGTTGGCGTCCGATAGCACAATATAATCTTTGGCAGCATACCTAAAATGGGCCACAGGTTGGGTAACCGTTTTTTCTGTTTTATCAAAATCCCAGCCGGTAACCAAATTCCCTTGGCGGTTGTAAACCCTAATCGAGCGATCTTCACCAGCAATAAAAAAACGATAGTCCCTATTATTGTCGTAATCAATTACTGCAACTGGGTTTGTTGCGCTAGCCCTTAGGGTTATGGGGTATCCGCTCACATTATTTCCGTAGCGGTCAACAAGGTAAATTTTCGATTTTGTGCTAAATAGAATTTGCAAACGGCCATTTTTGTATACATCAATTTGATGCGCTTCACCCATAATTTCTTCGTTTATAGGTCGTTTCCATAGCACTCTCCCCACGTCGTTTATCAGGTATATGTTATGCTGGTTGTCTTGCACAAATATTTCCCTGTTTTGGGTTGAGTGGTTTATTACCAGCTGGGGCTTCATACTTATTGATGTATCGAGCCTTGTTTCCCATACGGTTTGGGGCGAATCGACAGAGTAGGGTGTATATTTTGCTGATATATTATTAAATATCAAATTTTTGCCACCATTTAGTTGGAAAGCAACCCCCTGAATTTTTTCTATCGTTTCCATTCTCGATAGGATTCGCGATGCGGAGGTAGGCGATAGTAGGTTTCCATAAAGCATTTCGGCTTTCGAGGGGTTAATGTAGGCTGTGAAATTTGATTCGGAAGTGAGGCTTTGCGAAAAACTTTTAAATCCTTCGTCAAGGGCTAAATGCCTATTGTGAACATTCGAAATAATTAATTTCGATAGCATTTCAACCGATTCGCCAAATATCATATACGAATCGATAAACGTAAAGTATTGATCATCAGTAATTGAAAATAGGTTTCCGAACAGCGTGCTATGCAATCCTTTTTTAGGGAATTTATAGATGTATACCGATTTTTCACGGTCTATTTGGAACGATTGAATAAATGAGTTCTTTGAAAGATTATTTTTGCGGGCATAGGTTTCTATCGCTTTGGTTAGTTCAAGCCGCGCTAGACTCTGACTCTGCACCTCGGCAACAGTAAACCAGCAATTGTTATACTTTCCGTTTTCAAAGGGAATAAAGACCACCGCAAGCTGTTTGCCAAAAATAGATGAGTATAGCTCTGTGATGTTGGTTCCTAGTTCACTGTTAAATTGTTCTATCTTTTTATTGTATTCGAAACCTTGCCCCTGACTTTGTAAAAAGCTGGCGTATGATGCTAGGTAAGTGTTTATGTTTGAAATACCTAGCAGGGCAAATGCTGCCGTTTGTGCAGGAATAACTTGGGGTAAAGTAATGTTAACAGGTTTTTGTTTGCTTAAAACTTTGTAAAAAGCATTCACCGTGTCGGGCACTTGAGTGAATCCGTTCAGAAAAAAGGCATCTTTCTTAATCGAGAGGTCAACTTCGGTCCAGTTAGCGGTTTTTGAAATCCAGCTAATTTCGTTGCGTTTATTTGGGTAAAACAATGAAGCAAAAGCCAACGGTAACTTTGTATGGTTTACTAAAATGCTCACGTTAACCCTTGAGCCCGCCGTGCTTAATGCCTTAACAAATCCAGCATCGGTTGAAAGTGATATGCCGCTGCTAAGCTGTCCAACGGCCGACTCAACAAGAAGTTGCGATTGGCTAAGTATGGCCACGTTGTTGCGTATGGCGAAAGAGTATTCTGGCTCGCTGTTTTTCGTTTTATGAACTACTGTAAAAATTTTTGTTCCATTATATTCCCTGTGGCTTTCGGTATAGTCTGCACTAAACGATTCCTGAATAAAGGCTTGAATTTCACTCTGTTTAATTCGTTCGGGTACGTTTGCCACAAATAAGCATTCGGGAGTACCGTTGCCAACGGCGTGAACCGACACGTATGCCTCGTTGTGCATTATAAACTGGTCGAAAATTGCTGATTGTTGTTGCTTTGCAAAGTTGAAAAATTGGTCAACCTTGTTTATAGCGGTAAAACTGCTTAATGTAAGCCAAAACGCATTCTCGTTTTGAAGTTCGGTAGCCAGCTGCTTTATACTGCTAATTTTAGCAACCATAGCCGCATCAATGGGTATAGCCTGTATCGCTTCCGATGTGTCTTTTGTACGTGAGGAAAAAAGCAACACCAGAGCGATAACTATTCCTAAAGAAAACACTATAATTGCGACTAAAATTATTTGCTTCTTTTTCATAAACTTCTTTTTGCAGTAGAGCTAAATATACTGTTTTTATATATTTTTACTTGCGTTTACTGTAAATTATGGGTCAAACAGCTTGTTATGGCAACTTATGTTGAAAATTGGTAAAGGATGTACTTCTCCTTCTTGTAACCAACAGATTAGGCTTTTATGGTACTACCAATGTGTTGACAAAGATATTAAATCTAATGCGGTTATAAAATATTTGTTATAGGCTTTTAGTGCACCGTGTAAACCCTGCATTCATTTGTATATGTTTGGTATATATTGTTTCGCTTCAAATTTTACGTAATTTAGCGTTTTAAAATAATAAGTTAGCCCATTTTTAGTTAGTATATCAACAACTTATTTTAATGAAGATATTAGGCACAATTAAGCATATCCGTATCGTTTTTCTTATAATGATTCTTCTGTTTGCAGGGTGTTCAACTCAAAAAAATACACCTGTATCACGAGCATATCATAATGTTACGTCAAAATACAATTACTATTTTAACGCCAACGAGAGCTATAAGACCGCAATTAAAACGGCTACCAATAACTACAGCTACAATTATACCTTGCATTTGCCCGTATTGCTATTTGGCGATAAGCAAGTTTCGAGCGTTGTTGGTGGTGATATGGACAGGGCAATAACCAAGAGCACTGCAATGATAAATAGGCACTCAATAACGGTTAAGCCTGAGCGTAAAAGAGGCGTCCCTTCTGCTAAAGATAGGGAGTTTTATAAGCAGAATGAGTATGTTAATTGGGTTAAAGAGGGTTGGTTGCTAATTGGTAAGGCGCGAGGTTGGAAGGGTGCCTACGATGAGGCTCAAATGACTCTGGAGTATAATGTTCTTCAGTTTCCAAATAGCGAAATAGCATTCGAATCGCAGGTGTGGCTTGCTCGTATTGATATTGTGAAAAACGATTTTGTATCGGCCGAAGACAGGATTAGGGATCTTGCCAATAACCGAAAATATCCAAAAACTAAGTATTTCAAGCATTTGCTTGAGGCTACCCAAGCGTTTTTTTATCAGGCTCAGGATGATACTCCTACAACCATAAAACATTTAGAGAAGGCTCTTACCGTGGTAAGGTCAAGCGCCGATAAAGACAGGTATAACTATCTCTTAGCCCAGCTGTACAAAAGCGAGAAAAAGTTTGCCCAATCAAATAAGTATTTTAATCGGGTTGTGAAGTCTAACCCATCGTACGAAATGACCTTTAATGCCAAAATTAGCTTGGCGTCAAATTATCAGGGTGGCGGTGGTGGCGATATGGTTAAGGCGTTACTAAAAATGGCCAACGACGAAAAGAACGTTGAATATTTGGACCAAATATACTTTGCACTTGGTAATATTGAGGAAACTAAAAAGAATACTGAAAAAGCCATAGAGTACTATAAGCTGTCTGCACAAAAAAGTGTTGGTAATAGCTACCAGAAGGGAATATCATACCTAATACTGGCCGACTACTACTTTGCTAAGCCAGATTACACACAAAGCCAAGCATACTATGATAGTTCGTACAATGCGCTCGATGCCGACTTTCCAGGGTACAGCGAGCTAGCAACTAAAACACAGAACCTAAACAAGCTGGTTGAAAACCTAAATTTGGTTTCCAAAGAGGATAGCTTGCAGCGAGTTGCGGAAATGAGTCCCAAAGAGCGCGATGCCATAATTGCAGAGCTAATAAATGCCGTAAAAGCCGAGGAGGAAAAGCTTAAATTAGAAGAGCAGGAGGGAAGAGACAGGTTCTCGCATTTTCAGCAAACGCAGCAGGGCCGAACACAGCCTACACAAGAAGGGAGCAGCTGGTATTTTTACAATCAGTCGTCGCTGAGCTTCGGATTGGCTGAGTTTCAGATGCGATGGGGCCGTCGAAAACTCGAAGACAACTGGCGAAGGGTTAACAAGCGCGACGTTATTATCGAATCAATAGCTGATAACGATGCGGAGGCCGATACTACGGGGATGCCCAAGAAGGTTATGGATAATAAGAGCCGAGAATACTACTTACAGGAACTTCCTCTAAACGATTCGTTGGTTGCACTCTCGCATCAGCGAATTCAGGAAGCCTTATTCAGAATAGCCGAGGTATATGAGATTAGCCTAAAAGATTACCCAGAAGCCGTTAGAGCATACGAAATTCTTATAAACCGTTACTCAGCAAGTAGTTTTACGTTATCGGCATATTATAATTTATACCAAATAGCGCATTTTAACAACCAACCGCTAAAAATGGAGGAGTACAAGCAGAAACTAATTTCGCAGTTTCCAAACAGTACGTACGCACTAATGCTTAGCGACCCCAACTATATTGAAAGCCTTAGGCTAAAAACCAAAGAGCAGGAAGATTTTTATGCAAAAACCTTCGATTTATACCAAAAAGACAGCTGTACAGAGGCGGTGCGTATGGCTCGCCAGGGTATTGAGAAGTTTAACGAAACGGACATTATTCCCAAGTTCAAATTTATTATAGCACAATGTGCAGGTAAATCGGGTAACTTAAGAGCATACAGAGAGGAGCTAAATGAGATTTTGCAGTCATACCCTAATACCGAAATTGCATCAACCGTTGGCAATATTCTCGCTATGCTTGATAAGCGCGAGCTGCAGCTGGCTACCACGGGTGTTATGGAGAAAGAGCAGGTTGACGATACACAAGTAGCTAGCTATGCAACCAGCTATGCCGAGCCAAAGGGCGAGCATCTGTTTATTGCCATTGTACCTAAAAATTCGCCAGTAAATCAGCTTCGCTTCAACTTGGTCTCTTTTAATGTTGATAACTACATAAATCTGAATCTTAACGTAACCAGCAGCGACCTTTCCGATTTTGTTCAAATAATTCAGGTTGAGACGTTTAAAACAATCGATGAGGCAATGGAGTACTATGTTAAAGCTAGCGCTGAGGATGGACTTATGGGTGCACTCACTAGTAGCGAGTATAGTTATGCTGTGATTAGCCTTTCAAACCTCGACACGTTTAAACGGGATAAATCTGTATCGGGTTATCTTAATTTTTTCCGTAAAAACTACTTAAAATAAAGCGTATGGCAGTATCAATTCTTTGGGTTGATGATGAGATAGAATTTTTAAAGCCACACATCATATTTCTAGAAAAGCGCGAATATCAGGTCTCTACTGCTACCAACGGTGCCGATGCCATTGAAATGGTTGGCTCACAGAATTTCGATTTGGTTTTTTTAGATGAGAATATGCCAGGCCTATCGGGTATGGAAACCCTGTCGCAGCTAAAGGAACTAAAACCAAATATGCCTGTGGTAATGGTTACCAAAAGCGAAGAGGAGAGCATTATGGATGAGGCAATTGGCTCAAAAATTGCCGACTACCTTATTAAGCCTGTTAATCCAAAGCAAATTCTTCTTTCAATAAAAAAGCACGTGCATAGCCTTACTTTGGTAAGCGATAAAACTACATCGGACTACCAGCAGGCCTTTGGTAAGATAACCCAGCAAATTAGTTTGGCCAACTCGTTTGACGAGTGGGTAAGCATATACCGTAAGCTAACACAGTGGGGTAAGCAAATTGAAGAATCTAATGACCCAAGCGTAGCCGAAATATTTAGTTTTCAGATGAACGAGGCCAATAATGAGTTTGGGAAGTTTATAAGGACCAATTATCTCAGCTGGTTTTCGGGCAGTAGCCAAAGCAAACCCACAATGTCGCACAATGTGATGCGCAACTTGGTGTTTCCCTCGCTCGATAGTGGAAATAAGGTGCTTTTTTTGCTAATTGATAATTTTAGGTACGACCAGTGGGTTGCCATTCAAGATTTACTTACCCCGTACTGGCGAGTTGAGAAAGAGTTGCTGTACTCTAGTATTCTGCCCACAGCAACCCAATATGCACGTAATGCTTTGTTTTCAGGCCTTATGCCCAAAGAGATACAGGATATTTACCCTGATTATTGGGTATTTGATGAGGAGGATACAGGGAAAAATTTATTTGAAGAGCAGCTGCTTACTAAGCAAATACAGCGTTTAGGAAAGGATTACAAATTATACTACGAGAAGGTTGGCACCATCAAATCAAATTCACCCATTGCCTCAAACCTAAAACAGATACTACAGAATAACCTTACGGTTCTGGTTTACAACTTTATTGATATGATTTCGCATGCGCGCACCGAAATGGAGATGATGCGTCAGCTAGCCTCCGACGAGGCGGCATACCTCTCGTTAACTCGCAGCTGGTTTAAGCATTCCGAACTATTTACGCTTATAAAGGAGGCTTCGGAAATGGGTGTTCGCTTAATTATTACAACCGACCATGGAACCATAAGAGTGCAAAATCCCGTTAAAGTGGTTGGCGATAAAGCTACTTCAACAAACCTGAGGTATAAATTGGGACGTAATTTAAGCTACAACGCCAAGCAAGTTTTTGAGGTTCGCAAACCCGAGGAGGCTCATTTGCCAAAAGCAAATGTAAGCTCATCGTTTATTTTTGCACTTGGTAACGACTTTTTTGCGTACCCCAATAACTACAACCACTACGTAAAGTATTATCGCGATACGTTTCAGCATGGTGGTGTTTCAATTGAGGAGATGTTAATTCCGTACGTAGAACTTAAACCATTATAAATATTATGGATAGTTATTACTTAGGTAATATTGACGACATACAAAATGCGGCTCAATGGATTATTAAGCAGTGGGGCGAAAACCGTATTATTTGCTTTTATGGACCAATGGGAGCGGGTAAAACCACTTTAATAAAAGCAGTTTGCGAACAATTAGGCGTAACCGATATTGTAGTGAGCCCAACATTTGCTATAATTAATGAGTATAGCGATGGCAGCGGGAAGCCAATTTTTCATTTTGATTTTTATCGAATAAATAAGCTCGAAGAGGTTTACGATTTTGGTTATGAAGAGTATTTCTACTCCGATCAGGGCATATGCCTAATTGAATGGCCCGAGCTGGTTGAGGATATTCTTCCCCTTGAGAATGTTGTACGGTTTCGAATTACCATAGACAATCAGCACGCAAGGACTATCTCTAAGGTTTAATCATTTATATTTCTTTTCGACTTAAAAAATACCAATAATGCTGTTGTAATTAACTAAAATAGTTATATATTTGCTTAAACACTAAAGCAATGGAACAGTTAAGGTTAAAATCAAATCATTTAGCGAGCAAGGTCTCAACCAATTTTGTTCGTAGTCAGAGTGCCGACATCGATTGGCAGGCGCGGCTAGTTGGCATTATCGGACCAGTTGGGGTTGGTAAAACTACCCTACTGTTGCAACAGCTAAAGTTACTATATGGGTATAGCCCAGCGGCGCTGTACGTTACAATGGATGACCTTTACCTGGTGGGTGTATCGCTGCGCGATTTTGCAGCGCAATTTGCAAGCAAGGGAGGTAAGCACCTACTTGTCGATAACATTCACAAGTTGCCTAACTGGTCGCTCGAGTTAAAAAACATATTCGAAACCCTCCCTAACGTTAAAGTAACCTTTGCTGGCTCATCAACCATTGAAATGGTAAAGCACTATACAAATTTAAGCCAACGAGCAACCATACATACAATTGGTATCATGTCGTTTAGGGAATACTTGGCATTAAAGGGCGCTGCCATGCTCCCAACATACACGTTACAAACGCTGCTAAGCCATCATATTGATATTGCAAATGAGCACGTTCAGCAATTTTCGCCAAGTCAATACTTTGATGAGTATTTAACCCAGGGATGTTACCCATTTATTTCAACCGATTACGAGGAGTATAAGCGTTTTCTTGAGAACCTACTGGTTGAAGTTATTGAGAGGGATATGGTATATACTGATGGGTTCGACGCAAAAAATGTGTTTAAACTCAAGCGGTTGGTTAGCATCATTGCTCAAAATGCACCCTTTAAACCCAATCTGGTTAAAATTAGCAACGACATAGGCATCCATCGCAATACGCTAATAAGCTATATTTTTCATCTGGAAAAGGCGAAACTATTAACCCTACTATATCCTGCAGGCAGCAATATTAGCATACTTCAAAAGCCCGAAAGCGTTATTTTAAGCAACACCAACCTAACCCATTTGCTGTCTAGTGTTACACCAACCCGCGAACTTTTGGTAAACACTTTTGCCCTTTCGCATTTGGGAGCAATGCACCCTATTAAAAACTTTGCAAAAAACTATTTTGAGGTTGATGGTAGCCTTTTGGTGGCACCAGTAACGGTGGGTAAAAAGTTGCGAAAAGCCAAGTCCGAGTTGCCAGCATACACATTTGCCGATGGTTTTGATGTGGGTACTAGTAAATACATACCGCTCTGGTTGCTTGGGCTTTTGTATTAGAGAGATTTCTCTAATTTTTATCACTATTTTTGCTGAATATTCGCCACTTTGAAAAATAAAATTGAATGCGACGAGCCCTTGTCATACTCCTCTTTTTTACGCTAACCGTGCATACTATGCTAACGGCACAGGAAATATACCATCATGTTACCAATAGGGGCGTGTACGAGTTTATTGATGAGCTGGCAGCCTTGGGTTTGGTTGATGTTAATACTTCGGTTAAACCCTATTCGCGCAAGCGGATAAGCGTTATTTTAAGTGATGCTTTAGAGCAGGAGGGGCAGCTAAATAAGCGCCAGCAGGCAGAGCTAAAATTTTACCTAAAAGATTTTGGGAAAGAGCTTCACTCGGACCGTAATTTCGATAAACGATTCGATGTACTTTACTATCGCGATAGCCTATTTGCGGCCACGTTAAATCCTACGCTTGGCGTAACCACACTAATGAACGATGGCGAAGTTGGTTATAGGCGTTGGATTGGTGCCGAGGCGTGGGGGTATATTGGTAAAAATTTTAGTATGTATGCCAGTCTACGCGATTATCACGAGAACCATAGGCTAGGATCTCGAGATTTTTTGAATCAGTACCAGGGTGGAGGGTATAAAATAGACGGAACTGGTGGAGATTTTAGCGAGATGAGGGGCGGTATGAGTTGGGGGTGGAGCTGGGGAAATATCAGTCTGGTAAAAGACCATGTTGAGTGGGGTAGTGGCTACAACGGCACAAACATTTTATATAGTCGTGCGCCATCATTTGCCATGCTAAAAATGCAGCTTAAACCCGTAAAATGGTTTGAACTTAACTATATGCATGGTTGGCTTGTTTCACAGGTTATCGACAGTAGCCGTTCGTACACCTATGCTGGTGTGCAGCGACACTCTTTTCATCCAATGTATATAGCGGCCAACCTGTTTACCTTTACCCCAATTAAAAGGCTAAATATTTCGCTTGGTAACTCTATTATTTACTCCGATATGGATATCCATCCGGCATACCTTACCCCCTTGTTTTTTTACAAGTCTGTTGACCATCACCTAAATGGTATGTCGAACTATACGGGGCAAAATTCACAAATGTTTTTCGATATCTCGTCGCGTTTAATAAAACACACCCATCTTTTTCTCACAGTTTTTATTGATGAAATAGGCCTTTCCAGAATGTTTGACCCCGAAAAGCACAGTAATTTTGTAAGTGTGAAGTTGGGCGGACAGGTTTCAAACTTCCCACTAAAAAATGTTACGTTAACCGCCGAGTATACACGAACGAACCCACAGGTTTACGAGCATATTATTGAAACTACTGCTTTTAAAAGCAACCGTTATAGTTTGGGGCATTACCTTGGCGAGAATTCAAAGGAACTATTTTTATCGCTAACCTATAGGCCGTTTAAAAATGCCAAATTCGAAGTTGCATACACCCATGCGAAAAAGGGACCCGATACTAGCGAAGGGGATTCGAGGTGGGGACTGATTTTTATGGAATGGGTTGATTGGGAAATGCAAAAGGTATCAACAACCTTTTCGATGCAGGTGCTGCACGATAGCTATTTTTATGTGGGGCTCGACTATGCAAACTATTCGGGAAATGTTTCAAAGTACACACCTCCGCTTCTTTTAAATAGCAACCTTACCTTTAAACTAGGAGGTTGTTATGGTTTCTGAGGAGATTAATAATGAGTTTACTAGTCCTATGCTTGCCGTAAAGTATTTTCTCGATAAAATTTTAGCCATACTGCTTCTTATTTTGGTAACTCCATTCGCTGCTTTCATTACTCTGTGGATATGGTTACTAATTAATGAAAATCCATTTTTTGTACAAATTCGAGTAGGTAAAAACGGCAAGGATTTTAGGATAATAAAGTTTAAAACAATACCCCAAAAATTTCGCATAAAAGAGTTTAAATCCCTTAGTTTTTTTAGGCAAACGCATATCGACGAGTTACCCCAATTGCTAAATATACTAGCTGGCAGCATGTCGATAGTTGGCCCGCGCCCACACGTTCCTGAGCATGTTGTGCAGTATGAGCCGTGGCAGTGTGAAAGGCTAAGGGTTAGGCCAGGTATTACATGTACAAGGCAACTTAGTACGCCTTTTAGAAAATTAACCTTTAACAAGCTAATAGAGTTGGATATACAGTATGTTGAGAATTGGAGCCTCTGGCTCGATACGAAAATTTTTTTCAAATCCATACCCTATGTTGGTACACAACTCTTTGGTGCGCTTCGAGGCCATAAGAATTCAGTAAAATTCTAGGGAAAACTATGAAAGTGAATAGTGTAATTGAGTTAGTAGGCAACACACCCCATTTGCGGCTAGCAAATTTATTTCCTAATCATAATGTGTGGATAAAACTTGAGCAAACCAATCCGGGCGGTAGCATTAAGGACAGGGTTGCTCTGGCAATGATTTATGATGCTGAGGCAAAAGGGTTATTGAAGCCGCAGGGTGTTATTATTGAGCCAACTTCGGGTAATACGGGCATTGGACTAGCCTTAATAGGGGCATTACGAGGCTACAAGGTAGTTATTGTTATGCCCAATTCAATGTCGGTTGAGCGGCAACAAATACTAAAAGCATACGGAGCAACGGTTGTACTAACGCCCAGAGAGAGCGGAATGAAAGGGGCTATTGAGAAGGCTAAGGAAATTCAGCGTAACACGCCCAACTCGTTTCTTCCGTTGCAGTTTGAAAATATGGCCAACCCTAAGGCTCACGAAGACACAACGGCTGTTGAGATAATAGCAGATTTCCCCAATGGCATCGACTACCTTATTACGGGTGTTGGAACGGGAGGACACATTAGCGGCTTGGGGAAAGTTTTAAAACAAAAGTTTAGCAATCTGAAGGTAATTGCTGTTGAACCTAAAGAGTCGGCTGTGCTTTGTGGCGGGAGTGCAGCACCGCATTCGTTGCAAGGTATTGGGGCAGGTTTTGTGCCCAATACTCTTTGTCGTGAGGTAATTGACGAAATACTTGCGGTAAACGGTCCCGATGCTTACCGAATGACACGCCAATTGGCCGTAAAAGAGGGGGTTATGGCGGGTATTTCAACAGGAGCATCGTTAGTCGCTATTAGCCATAAAATTAAATCATTACCACAGCATACCACGATTCTAACCCTTGCTTACGATACGGGCGACAGGTACCTTAGCGTTGAAGGTTTATGGGAGTAGGGACAAGTTTGAAAGTTGAAAGTATTTAAAGTGACAAGGGAGTAAGTTGAAAGTGTGCGAAATCGAATTTTCCCTCGTCATTGCGAGGAGCGTTCTGTGCAACGAAGCAATCTGTACATTTATGCTCCGCACTCAACAGATTGGTGTTGCCGAGTTCCGTATCGCTTCGGTTGCTTCTGAAACTCACATAAAGACATAACTTTTTTCTATAAATGATACCTAAAGTAGAATTGCAGCACGTTATTAAACTGGCCACGGTTTAAGCGGTATGATATATTCCCTCGATGCGGCCTAACCGGAAAGGTTGAGTATGAAAAGCTAGCACAAAAACTAAACCGACTATTAATTAAGTATTCAATACCCGCCAATGCCGAAACTTCAAGTTTCCGGAACATGGCGATATCCTCTTCGGGGAACAACCCAGCCATATCGCTTTCAGTAGCTTTCCAAAGGAAACCAAAACCTATGCCAGCAAACGGCACAAGTTTTTCATTGAATTGATATTCAAGCAAAAAAGGCATTTCAATATAGTTAAGCCTGAGGTTGTAAAAATCAATAACATTTCCCACATCATCTCTTATTCGCTTACGGCTTCCTTTTTGTAAAAACTTCAGTTCAGTTCGTATGCTATAAGTATTTGTAAGAGGTTTGCTTACCCAAACACCAGCGTTTAGCCCGGCCTGTTTATACCCGCCGTACCCATCGCCATCAACCTGTGTGGCCGATATTCCAGCAAGCAACCCGCCCTTAAAACCCTGTGCGTTTATTGAGCCCGTAATGTATAGTAGAAGAAAACTTAGTAGTAGAATCAGTTTGCGCATGGTGGCAATGTATGTTTACTTCTTTTTAATTAGCTCAAACATTTTTGGCACACCCGTTGATGCTGGTTCATTGATAAAGGTTACATTATGACCAGTATGGACCGAAACGGGTTTAGGGTCAATTACATAAACAGGCGAACTTTTTGGAACGTAGCTCAGCAAACCTGCTGCAGGGTAAACGTTAAGTGATGTTCCTACCACGGCAAAAATATCGGCCTGTGCTGCTATTTCGGCTGCTTCGGGAATTTTTGGAACTGGCTCACCAAACCACACAATATGCGGGCGGAGCTGGAATCCTTTTTCACACACATCACCCATCTTAATGTCCTTGTTTCCAATTTCGTAAATCCTATCTGGGTTTTGCACCGATTGCGCCTTGGTAAGCTCGCCATGCAGATGAATAATTTTAGTGCTACCTGCCCGCTCGTGAAGGTTGTCAATGTTTTGGGTAATAATACGAACATCAAAATCTGTTTCGGCTTCTGCTAGGGTGGTATGTCCAATGTTTGGTTTTACAGTGTAAAGTTCCTTTCTGCGTTCATTATAGAACCGTTGAACCAGCTCTGGGTCTTTTTCCCACGCCTCGGGGCTGGCTACTTCCATTACTTCATACTCTTCCCATAGTCCGCCTGTATCGCGAAACGTTTTTATACCACTCTCGGCAGATACACCTGCGCCAGTAAGTACTACCAGTTTTTTCATTTTTAGTTTATTTTTGATAAATATACCGAAAATTTCAAAGAAAGCCAACTAAAATAATTTCAAAAACTGGCAGTATTTGGTTTCAATACAGCGTTATAGTTCAAACTTGTGTAGCATAGCAAAGCTTTTAGCGTAATCCAGCTCAAGCGCTAAAACTTTATCGGTTATAGCATATAAAAAGGTTACCTCGTTAAAAAATTCGATGGTTGAAACCTGTCCTACCTCAAGGGCCTTTTGTAACAAGTGCAGGTTATTAAACCCTTTAATAGCTTCTTGTAGATCGGTAAGCTGCGATTTTAGGCTAAGGGTTTCAAGGTAATTCTCTTCAAATTCCATCTCTAGCATTAACCTCTGGCTCTGCTCTTGGGTTTGGGTTGCGCTAAGGTTCATTGTTGCTGCTCTTCGTGCTCCAGAGTTACCCCATAGCGGTATTGAGATACCCGCTCTAAATCCCCTAAAATGCTCGGCATCGGTTTGCTCTGATTCATAGCTAACGTTTAGGTTTGGTAACCCTTGGTGTTTGACTAACTTTTGGTTTTGCATTGCAACCTCCACTGTTTGCTCAAGCGATGTATAGCGCGGGTCGTTCTGTTTAAATCTGTTTAGTATAGTGTCCTTTTGTTCTAAAGGATTGTCTAAAAAAATTGCTTCGGATATAGGCAATTCGTTCCCGCCGTTTAGCATTTCCAGTTTGCTGCTCAGTAAATTAACCTTTGCCTCGTAATGCTTAACATTCTGCACCTCCTCAACTAGCTTTAGTTTTGCCTTGTTAATATCTAAACTTGTTGCGTTGCCTGCATCAACCTTCTTTTCAATAATTGATAGCATTTTCTGAGCAAAGGTTTTTCGGTTTTGTAGCTCCCTTAAAACCTGCATAGTATGAACAAGCTCAATGATGGTAACTTTTGCGCTAAGTAATTCATCTTGTCTAGCTGCGTTAAAGCTTGCATCGGCAAGTACATCCGATGTTTTTGCCAGCTGGTTACGCAATGAGTAAACCGTTGGAAATTCAAAACTTTGAGAAACTCCCCAAGCGTATTTTATCCCCGTTCCGTCGACGGCAGGAAACCGACCGCCCTCAACGTTCGGATTGGGCGGTGTACTATTGGTACGTAGACTCGCTTTTATGTTGTTGGCTTGCGCTTGTAACGCTTTTATGGTTGGGTTGTTTGCCTCAATTTGCTTTAGCGCATCGTTCATGCCCATTTGAGCAAACGATGCGGTAGATATTAGCAGAAGCATTAAAAATGATATTATTCTGTTCATGACAATTTTTATTGTTAAGAGTTTATCTAACAGCAATTTAACAGTGCTGATATATACCAATCTTTTGTTACTCTAGTAAAGGTTGGTTTGTTTCATCATTCTTTTTATTCTTTCTCTGCTCATAAACCATATAAATTGCAGGAACTACAAACATATTAAGAAGTATGGAGCTAAGCAGTCCGCCCAGAATTACTACGGCCATAGGGCTTTGTATTTCGTTGCCAGGTTTATCGGCTGCCAAGGTAAGTGGCACTAATGCTAAGGCTGTGGTAAGGGCAGTCATAGCAATGGGCATTAGCCTGTCGCGTGAACCTTCAATAATTCTATCAATTAATGATAATCCTTCGGTTTTAAGTGCCTCATAGCGTGATATAAGCAGAATCCCGTTTCGTGTTGCAATGCCGAATAGGGTAATGAACCCAATTATGGCAGGGATACTGAGCATACCCGACGAAAGCGCAATGGCCCCCACGCCGCCAATTAGTGCTAGAGGTAAATTTGCCAGCACTATGGATGATAAAACTGGCTCCCTGAGCTCATGGTATAGCAGCAGGAATATGGCGGCTATTGATAGAATTGATGCCAGCAGAAGTCGTTTTGAGGCCTGTGCCTCACTCTCGAATTGTCCACCGTATTCAACTCGGTACCCCTCGGGAAGCAAAATTTCTGAGGCAATAATTTCCTTTATATCGTTAACCACGCTAAGCTGGTCGCGATTGGCAACGTTAATATTTATGGCAATTTTTCGTTGAACGTTTTCACGGTTAATGGTATTAGGCCCCGATGTGCTAACTATATCGGTTACAAACCCCAAAGGGATTTTTCTCCCAAGTTCAGCATCGATAGGTGCTTCGTTAATACTTTCGATGGAATTTCGAAATTCGTTATCGAAACGCAGCACCATTGGGAAGCTTCTATCTGCCTCAAAAACATCAGAAACCTTAGTTCCACTGAAGGCCGTTTCCACAAACTCATTTAGTTCGTTGGTTTTAATACCATACTGGGCAAGCATTTTTCGGCGTGGTTCAATTCGCAGTTGAGGTATTTCAACCTGCTGTTCAATAGCCAAATCGCCTATTCCTTTAACACCTTTTATGGCTTCGCTTATTTCGGTAGAGAGGCCATACATTTTGTTTAAATCGTACCCAAATACTTTTATTGCAATGTTGGCCATATGGCCAGAGAGCATAGCGTCAATACGATGACTAATGGGCTGCCCTACTTCAAGTACAATGCCCTCAATACCATTGAGTTTAGTTCTAACATCGCTTAAAAAATCCCACCTGCTTCGGTCTATCAGCTTGTAGGGAGCATCAATTTCTGATTGATTTACATCAAATGTATGTTCCGAGAGTTCGGCCCGCCCAGTTCGTCGCGCTACCGAAGTTATTTCGGGTATTGATAGTAGAATTTCTTCTGCTTGCTGCCCAATTTGATTTGATATTTCTGACGAAACTCCTGGCTTTGTGGCAACATTAATGGTTAATGAGCCCTCGTTAAACGGTGGTAAAAAACTTCGACCTAGCATGGCAATAACCACAACTGAGGCAACGAACAGAACCACAGCGCTACCAATAATCAGCTTTTTGTGGTGCAGAGCCTTGCTAAGCAGCTTGGCGTATGCGCTCGTAAGTTTCCTTTCAACCCAGCTTACCTTGTTGTTACGTTCTAGCTGTTTTTTGCTGGTAAGCATATAGCTGCACATAACTGGAGTAAGGCTCAGCGCCACAAGCGTTGAGGCAAAAAGCGAAACAATAAATGATATTCCCAGCGGCCGCAGCATTAGCCCTTCCATTCCGCTAAGGAAGAAGAGGGGAATAAACGCCACAACAATTATTAGCGTTGCGTTAAATATCGACGAGCGTATCTCAACCGATGCATCGTAAACAACTTGTAGGGTAGGCTTCTGTTCATTCTTAGGTAGAATAGAATTTTGTCTAAGCCGTTTATACACATTTTCCACATCAATAATGGCATCGTCAACTAGTGAGCCGATGGCAATCGCCATTCCGCCAAGGCTCATAGTGTTAATGGTTAGCCCCATCCATTTTAGTGCAATAAGGGTGGTAACGATTGATATGGGGATGGCAACCACCGAAATGATGGTAGTGCGAAAATTCATAAGAAAGATGAGCAGCACAACCACAATAAGTATTGCCCCCTCAATTAACGCTTTTTTTACGTTTCCTATGGATGTTTTTATAAAGGTAGCCTGCTCAAAAATATCGGTGTGAATTTGCACATCGTTAGGCAACGTTTTTTGCACATCGGCAAGGGCTTCCTTTATTTTTTCGGTTAAAAGCAATGTATTTACATTTGGCTGTTTTGTAATGGTAACTATTACAGCCTTCTCGGCGCGATACGAGCCATCGCCCTCTTTGGGTGCGGGCCCAATGGCAACGTTTGCCACATCGGCAATGGTTATGGGGTAGCCGTTTGAGGTTTTGATTACGGTGCTTCCAATCTCGCTAAGGTTATTGGTACGCGATTGCCCTACAATGGGGTACTTATTGCCGTACTGCTCAATAAAACCGCCCGAAACGTTTATGTTTAACTGGGTGCAAGCGTTATGAAGTTCGTGAAGCGAAACGTTATAATGTTTTAATTTTAGCGGATTGGCTAGTATTTGGTACTCCTTTTCTTCCCCACCAATGTACGATACCTCGGCAACGCCACCTATCGACAGAAGTAACGGACGAATTGTCCACGAGGCAATGGTATGTAAATCAAGGGGCGAAGTGTTTTCCGAGGTAAGGGCAAAAATCATAATTTCGCCCATAATACTCGATTGTGGCATTAGCATTGGCCTATTCGCGTTTTGAGGAAGCTCATCGGCAACAAACATAAGTCGCTCGCTCACAATTTGGCGGGCATTGTATATATCGGTTTCCCAATCGAACTCAACCCAAACGGTCGAAAGTCCCATAGCTGAGGCTGAGCGTACGCGCCTAATACCAGTTGCTCCATTTACCGATGTTTCAATGGGGAAGGTTACCATCTTCTCTACCTCCTCGGGCGCCATTCCGGGTGCAGGGGTCATAATTACAACGGTGGGTGCGTTTAAATCTGGGAACACATCTACCTCGGTTGTTGTGGTCATCCAGATACCACCAACAAGCAGTATAAGTCCAAGCATTAAAACTAGGAGGCGACTGCTAAGTGAGTATGAAATTATTTTATTCAGCATTTTTCGGCTTATCTGTTGAAGGTTATAGGTTGTTTTGCAACCTGAATCATGTTACTTAACTCTTTGCTCATTAGCGTAATACTAGTGAGCATGGGCATGCGCAGGGAGGTCTCCCGACATAAGCGATAGCTTAATTCGCGATACATTTTTTGTGGCAATCAGTTCGCCAATCGACAGCCCATCAGTAATGCGAGTTAACTCTCCATCCGTTCCATCAATTGTAACGTATCGTTTTTCCCACTCCTCGTGGCCATCAACGTAAACATAGTAGTTGCCAAACTCCTCCATTATTGCAGTTTTTGGAACGGCTATTGAGTTGGCATCGGTTTTTGTTTTTAGGTAGATATCTACGAAAGTACCGGGAACTAAATCGTCTGTATTATCAATTTCAAAAAACAGAGGGATATAAAAACTGTTTTCTGCTGCCGATTTTCCCCACGATACCAACTCGCCATTTAGGCTTGCTGTTGAGTAAATTTTTTTGTTGTAAGGTGTATAAAAGTTTGCTGACCGTATTGAGTGTATTTTATGAAGTGCGTTTTGTGGGATTTCGGCTTTTAGGGTAAGCCGCTTATTTTCTGATATAACTAAAAGAGGTTCGCCAGCTTGAACAAATTGGCCTTCGGAAACGTAAATCCTCTTCACAAATCCGCTAGTAGGGGCAACTATTTGCTGCTTGCCCACCGAGTAATTTCTTCGAACGTTATTGTATGTAAGCTCGCTATTCTCGTAAGTTAGCTTAAGATGAAGGAAATCGTTATCGGATATTATGGTGTCGGCAACAAGTTTTTGTGCACGTTCAAAATCGGTTTTAGCCTTTTCGTACTCAGCTTTGGCTTGTAAATATTCAACTTCTAAGTTATTGTTAACTAGGTTACCCGAGGTTAGGGTAAATAGCTGCTGGTTTGCTTTAATGGTTGTTCCCTCCTGCATTTTCGATTGCGAAAAAAACACTAGCCCATCGCGGCTCGCCACAACTAGCTGGTCGTTTTTGGGAGTTGACAAGAGTTCGCCACCGGCTCTAATTACATCACCAAAATGAGCGTGGACTATCTTAATAACACCGTAAAGTTCATGCTCATGCTCGTGATTATCCATATGTTCGTGTTCGTGTTCATCAGGGTGGTCGCAGCTAGAAGTGTGAGTATGCGAATGTTCTGTTGAAACAGCGTGGTTGTGGGCTTTATCGTGGTCGTGGCTATGCAACGACTGGTGTTCGTGCTTGTTGTGGCATGAAGCAAATAGAATAGTAAAAGCTATAATGGCAAGTTTTTTATACATGGCGATAATGTTTGTGTGTTTGGTTAATAAGTGCCTGAACAGCAGAGCATTGCTTGCATCACTTGATATGATGGCGAATTGTAACCCGAAAGGTTAAACCCAAAATAAAGTGCATATAGGTTGTACATGCAATTTTGGTACGCTAACGCTGTTAGGGTTTTGTTTTATGCAGAAGGGGGACCTCGAAGCTTGAACGACCTGAGGTATTCCGATTCAGAAAACTCTGATAAGGGAACATATGGCGGTGTGCTAGCCGTGGCAAGCGTTGTTTGAAACTTAATGTTCTCGTTTGTGTGCAAGTTTTTACCATTGAAATGGCCTTGTTTTGCAAACTGCGAGTAAACCTCAAGGGCAGGTTTGTAGTTCTCAAAATGTATGTTAGAAAGAAATATGCAGGCTTGCTCGCTGCTATGTTCTGGGCTATTATGATTATGGTTCTCACAGCAAGCATGCGCTTCACCTGTTGATGCGTGGTGATGATGCGGAATTACCTCATGCAGTATTAGCCCGCTTACAATAAGTATAGCAGTTAGCTGGGCTAGTATTTTGGTAAAACGCATCATGGTTAAAAATGTGTAAAATTAGGCTTCAAAAATGTAAATTTTTTTTGACATATCTATAACTTTATTAAACAAGCAGATACGATAAATGTTAATTTCAAAAGGGTTTAGATTGAAGGCTTAGCGTTATAAGCCTACGTAAGAGGAAGAATATTATCCTAATTTTTCTATTGCCAATTTAATTCGCGTTAAAGTTTCGTTTTTACCCAAAATCTGACAAATATCAGCAATGCCAGGGCCCTTTGATTCGCCAACTAAGCAAAGTCTTAGGGCGTTCATTACCTTGCCCATACCCAATTCGTTGGTATTTATATAGTCTTTAATTGAAGTCTCAATTTTTTCAGATGAGAAGTTTTCAATAGTCGAAATTTCTTGTAAAACCCCATTCATTAATTTTGATGTGTCCTCTTTCCAAACTTTTTTTACGGTCTTATCATCGTACTTCTCTGGGGTTTCGAAAAAGAATGAAGCTTGTTCCCATATTTCGCTAACGAAACTGGTTCGTTCTTTCACAAGGCCAACAATTTGTTCAACCCTTGGCATATCAAAAGCAATGCCCTTATTTTTAAGTATTTTATTAAATTCTTTGGCAAGCTCAGCATCACTCGTTTTTATAAGATATTGATGATTGAACCACTTCGCTTTTTCGGGGTCGAAATGCGCACCGCTTTTATTTACCCTGTCCAGCGAGAATATTTCAACCAACTCATCCATACTGAGTAACTCCTGGTCGGTTCCAGGGTTCCAGCCCAGCAAGGCAAGTAGGTTAACAAATGCCTCGGGAAAGTACCCATCCTCGCGGTAACCTCTAGAAACTTCGCCTGTTGGCGATTGCCATTTAAGCGGAAAAACAGGAAACCCTAACTTATCGCCATCGCGCTTACTTAGCTTACCATTGCCGCCGGGTTTAAGCAGAAGTGGCAGGTGAGCAAATTGGGGCATACTTTCGGTCCAGCCAAATGCTCTGTAAAGCAGAACGTGCAACGGTAACGATGGAAGCCACTCCTCACCGCGAATTACGTGCGATATCTTCATCAAATAATCGTCGGTAATATTTGCCAAATGGTATGTTGGCAGCATATCGGCACTTTTAAAAAGCACTTTGTCGTCTAGAGTCGATGTGTTAACTCGTACTTCACCTCTAATAATGTCGTTCATTACAACCTCTTCATCCTCGGGCATTTTAAAACGTATAACCCACTGTTCGCCTTTGGCAATGCGCTCATTAACGTCTTCTTTATCAATGGTTAATGAGGTTTGCATATTGTTCCTAATTTTATGCCCATAGGTAAATGCTTCGCCTTTTGCCTCAGCCTCTTTGCGAAGGGTATCGAGCTCGTCCGCTGTATCAAAGGCGTAGTAAGCGTTACCCGATTCAACCAGCTGGTCGGCGTACTTCTTATAAATATTTTTTCGCTCACTTTGTCGGTAAGGGCCGTATTCGCCCCCCTCTACAACACCCTCATCAATAGTAATGCCGCACCATTTTAGCGACTCGTTAATATACTCCTCGGCTCCGGGCACAAAGCGTTGCGAATCGGTATCTTCAATACGGAGAATAAAGGTACCCTTATGTTGGCGAGCAAAGAAATAGTTAAATAGCGCGGTTCGAACACCGCCAATATGTAGTGGCCCGGTGGGGCTAGGGGCAAATCGTACCCTTACGTTTGATTGTGACATAGTTACTCTTTTTAGTTGCAGTGCGCAAAGATAGGGATTATATGCAAACTTTTTATTGCCGCAAGTTGTTCTTTAGCTGGTTACCTTATGCGGATGATTATTGAAATTATTATAACTTTTTTCGATGTTTTGATAGGGTCTCATTATCAGAATAAACCATTAACTATGAGATGTATCAAACTAACGTAAAACTTTTTATAAGATGAGATAGATATACAATCATTCATCTTTTTAATAAAAAACAATACCCTATGAAAAAACTAACTCTTACTATTTTAGCTTCCGCTATATTTATTAGTGTGATTGCTCAGGATAGAATTTCTGGTTATGCCTTTGCTACTCGCTCCGAGGTTATTGCGCAAAACGGAATGGCTGCAACAAGTCATCCATTGGCAACACAGGTTGCGCTCGATATTTTAAAAGAAGGAGGTTCGGCTGTTGATGCAGCTATTGCGGCCAATGCAGTGTTGGGACTTATGGAGCCCACCGGTAGCGGAATTGGTGGCGACCTGTTTGCCATTGTTTGGGATGCAAAAACACAGAAACTTTATGGTTTAAATGCAAGTGGACGCTCACCAAAAGCCCAAACCCTTGAGTATTTCAAAGAAAATGGCTATAAACAAATTCCATCGTTTGGACCACTACCCGTAACCGTGCCCGGTGCGGTTGATGGGTGGTTTGAGCTGCATAAAAAATTTGGCCGTAAGTCAATGCCCCAAATTTTAGCACCTGCCATAGGCTATGCTCAAAACGGTTTCCCTGTTACCGAAGTTATTGCTTACTACCTTGAGCGTTCGGCGTTTCGTTTAGGCAAATACCCTAATTTTAGCCAAACCTATATGCCTAATGGCAAGATGCCCGCAAAGGGCGAGATATTTAAAAACCCCGATTTGGCTAGTACCTATCAAAAAATTGCCAAGGGCGGTCGTGATGCCTTTTACAAGGGCGATATTGCTCGCACCATAGCCAAGTATATTCAGGAGCAGGGCGGTTTTCTTTCCTATGAAGATTTAGCTTCGCATCAATCGGAATGGGTTGACCCAGTATCAACAAATTACCGAGGTTACGATGTTTGGGAGTTGCCCCCCAACGGACAGGGGATTGCCGCATTACAAATACTTAATATCCTTGAGGAGTACGATATTGCTTCAATGGGCTTTGGTAGTGCAGAGTACTTGCACCATTTTATTGAGGCTAAAAAAATAGCCTACGAGGATAGGGCGCATCACTATGCCGATATGCAGCATTCCAAAGTTCCCCTCGAGAGATTGATATCAAAGAATTATGCGGCAGAGCGCCGCAAGTTGCTTAATCCCGATAGGGCTGCCCGTAGCTACCAACCCGGAAATATGGATACGCCTAGCACCATTTACCTTACGGTTGCCGATAAGGACGGCAATATGGTTTCGCTAATACAGAGTAATTATCGCGGAATGGGCTCAGGAATGACACCCTGGGGGCTAGGTTTTGTGTTGCAAGATAGGGGAGAGGGGTTTAATTTAGAAGAAGGATATCTAAATACCTACGCGCCGGGTAAGCGACCGTTCCATACCATTATCCCCGGTTTTATAACTAAGGATGGCAAGCCGTACATAAGTTTTGGCGTTATGGGTGGCGGAATGCAGCCTCAGGGCCATGTACAGATTGTGGTAAACATGATTGACTTTGGAATGAACCTACAGGAAGCTGGTGATGCGCCCCGCGTGCAACACGTTGGCTCATCACAGCCAACAGGCGAAAAGATGACCGATGGCGGAACTGTTTTTCTCGAATCGGGTATTACTTGGAAAAATATTCGCACGCTTATGGAGAAAGGGCATAAAATACAGTGGGATTTGGGCGGTTTTGGAGGCTACCAAGCTATTATGTGGGATGCGAAAAATGGCGTTTACTATGGAGCCTCGGAATCGCGTAAAGATGGGCAGGCGGCGGGGTGGTAACAATTTCAGTAGAGACGCACGGCCGTGCGTCTCTACTGAAATTTGTTTATTGGGTTACTATTTTTTCGAAATCTTAGCCCAGCTATCTCTTAATGTAACTGTACGGTTAAAAACCAGCTTGTTAGGTTTGCTGTCGTAATCCACATTAAAGTAGCCAAGTCTTTCAAACTGAAAACTTTGGAGTGGTTCTGCGTTGGCCAATGATGGTTCAACAAAACCTTCTATAACCTTTAGTGAGTCGGGGTTTAGGCCAGTTTTCCAATCGATGCCCTCGGGCACATCATTCGGGTCCTCGTTTTGGAATAAGCGATCGAATAGCCTAACCTCAGCCTTTATGGCGTGGCCAACCGAAACCCAATGTATAACTCCTTTTACTTTTCGCCCGTCAGATGATGTACCTCCAGCCGATTCAGGGTCGTATGTGCAATGCAGCTCAATAACCTCACCGTTTTCATCTTTTATTACCTCGTTGCACTTAATTAGGTAGGCATAACGTAGGCGAACCTCGCCACCTGGTACCAGGCGGAAGAACTTTTTGGGAGGTTCCTCCATAAAGTCATCGCGCTCGATATATACTTCACGTCCAAAAGGAATTGCCCTTTTACCAGCAGCCTCATCCTCGGGATTATTTACAGAGTGAATTTCCTCAACCTTATCTTCTGGATAGTTGGTTATAACTACCTTAATGGGGTCTAGCACCGCCATCCGACGCTCGGCCCGTTTGTTTAAATCTTCGCGAAGGTAAAACTCAAGTAACGAAAGGTCTATAATGTTATCGCGCTTTGCCACGCCTACCCGCTCGGCAAAAGTTCGGATTGATTCGGGTGTATATCCTCTTCGACGAAGTCCGCAAATGGTGGGCATACGAGGGTCATCCCAACCGCTAACAGAATTCTCTTCAACCAGTTGTAGTAGCTTGCGCTTGCTCATAACCGTATAGGTAAGGTTTAGGCGTGCAAACTCGTACTGATGCGATGGGAAAATCTCGAGTTTTTCAATAAACCAATCGTAAAGTACACGGTGTACATCAAACTCAAGGGTACAAATTGAGTGCGTTATCTTCTCAATGGAATCGCTTTGTCCGTGTGCAAAATCGTACATTGGGTAAATGCACCAGTTATCACCTGTACGGTGGTGATGGGCATGTATAATGCGGTATAGAATGGGGTCGCGCATAAGCATATTGGGATGCGCCATATCAATTATTGCCCTTAGCACCCTGCTACCGTCAGGAAATTCGCCAGCGCGCATACGGCTAAACAAATCCAAGTTTTCATCAACCGAACGGTTTCTGAATGGGCTATTCTTGCCGGGTTGTGTTACTGTTCCCCTGTTTAATCTAATTTCCTCTTGTGGCTGGTCATCAACATAAGCCAACCCTTTTTGTATTAACTCTTGTGCCCATTTGTAAAGCTGTTCAAAATAATCGGAAGCGTAAAATTCCTGAGCCCAATTAAAACCCAACCATTTAATATCCTCCTTAATTGAGTCAACATACTCAACATCTTCCTTTGTAGGGTTGGTATCGTCGAACCGTAGGTTGGTTTTGCCACCATATTTTTGGGCAAGTCCAAAGTTAAGGCAAATAGACTTTGCGTGACCAATATGCAAGTACCCGTTGGGTTCTGGAGGGAAACGGGTTAGCACCCTGCCCTCATGTTTACCCGACTTAATATCTTTTTCAATAATCTCTTCTAAAAAGTTGCGTGTTTTTTCGCTCGTCTCGCTCGTGTTCATATTCTTATTTTCCATTTTGCAGTACCATTAGTTGAGGATTGCAAAATTAGAAAATTGCCGCTAATTAATTGGTTTTAAAAGAAAAAATGTTTTTGATTCTTGGCTGTTGATGTTTTTTGGAACAAGATGACCCTGATTTTACTGATTTGCACAGGTTGTTTTAGCATTTTCCGATGACTATTCGAGTACGCAAACTCGAAATTTAGTGCTTACTGCTCACTCATTGCTTTAAGTACATTCCACTTTCTACCTCTTTTGGTTTCACAAAAGACACGAAGAAGCCACAGGGGAGTACAGAGATAAGTAGCTTAACTGTATCTTAGTGTTCTCTGTGTCCTAATGTGTGTTTCCCCTTTTGAGATGACCACTCGGTTCACACACTCTTAACTCTTAACTTTTAACTTTTCACTTTAAGTACTTTCAAACTTTTCACTTTAAACACTTTCAACTTTCCAATTCCTCACTTACGAAATAAACCATCAAAAACTGCGAACTCTCAAATAAATTCATTTTTTTTGTAGACTCATTACAAAAATATTTTAAAATGAATATCATTGAACTTGAAAATATGGAGTTTTTCGGATACCATGGATGCTACCACGAGGAACGTGTGGTGGGCAATCGATTTATGGTTTATCTAAAGCTCGAAACCTCATCGATGAAAGCAGCTGGTAGTGACAGGATTGATGATGCGCTAAACTATCAGCTGGCGTACAGTATAATAAAAAAGGAAATGGCTATACAATCCAGTTTGCTCGAGCACGTTGCATCGCGCATTCTCGATTCACTGTTTGCCGAACTCAATCTGCTTGAGAAAGCCACGGTTAAGGTTTCAAAACTAAACCCACCCATGGGAGGGAAGATGGATAGGGTTAGTGTTACCCATAGTCGGACAAAATAATGGGCGTTATAAGAATAAAAAACTGTGCACGTTGCAATTCGCTGTTCGATTGTTACTGCGAGTCGGACAGGGAATGTTGGTGTGCAGCCTATAGTCTTTCAACCCAGACCCTTGAGAAACTTAATTCTACATTCCAAGGCTGCCTTTGCCCCAGCTGCCTTAAAGAATTTGCAGAAAAGGATGCGAAGTTTGTGAAAAAATAGGTAGAGGCTAACCGAAATGCCTAGAAAGACATTTGCTTATTAGGTTTTTTTTGTATCTTTGCACACCAATTAACAAAATTATGGTCTCGTGGCCGAGTGGCTAGGCAGTGGTCTGCAAAACCACGTACAGCGGTTCGAATCCGCTCGAGACCTCTACCAATGCTAGACTCCTTAATTCGTAAGGGGTCTTTTTTTTTGCTAAAATATTTAGGTTAACCGCAAAAACTTGCTTTACAGTTTACATTTGTAATTATAAACTCTACAAAGGGCTATAGAACTCACCACTACATCCAAATTAACCCTTTTTAACAGCTATTAAGGTCGTACTTATCAATGGAGTTTTGCCTTTACCAAAAAAGGTTTTAACTTTATAACCGTTAAAAATGTTTGTAAGTAGTAATCAATAAATAGATAGTTATGTTTGAAAAGCAAGTGTATGTAAACAGAAGGTTAAACCTCAGAAAAAAAATACGTTCAGGGTTAATTCTCATAATGGGCAACTCCGAATCGCCTATGAATTACTCCGGCAATACCTACCGTTTTAGGCAAGATAGTAACTTTCTCTATTTCTTTGGATTAGATTTACCAGGGTTTGTTGGCGTAATTGATATTGAAGAAGGGAAAGATAGCATTTATGGCAACGATTTTACCCTTGGCGATATGATTTGGATGGGTCCCCAGTCAAAAGTAAACGAGCTTGGGCAAAAGGTAGGTATCCAATGCACCCATCCTATGAAGGAGCTTGGTTCAACGCTTCAACGTGCCATTCGTAACGGCCGTCGCATACACTTTCTGCCTCAGTACCGTGCCGATAATATAATAATGATTGACAAACTTATGGGCATTAGCCCTGCGCTAATATCACAGTATGCCTCGGTTGAACTTATTAAGGCTGTGGTTTCACTTAGATCAATTAAAGAGGACGTAGAGATTGCCGAGCTAGATAAAGCTGCTGATGTGGGTTACCTTATGCATACCACCGCAATGAAACTGGCTAAACCAGGAATGACTGAACAAGAACTTGTGGGAGCCGTTGAGGGGGTAGCTATTGGCAAGGGCTATATGACCTCGTTCCCCATTATTCTTTCGCAAAATGGTGAAACACTTCATAACCACGATCACTCTCAGATACTCACTGCTGGCCGTATGCTACTTGTGGATGCAGGTGCCGAAATTGGCTCACATTATGCCTCCGATAATACCCGTGCATTCCCAGTTAGCGGCTCATTTAGTCCTATTCAAAAAGATATATACACCATTGTTCTAAACGCACTAAACCGTGGCATTGAGCTGTGTAAGCCAGGCGTAACAAACCAAAGCATTCACCTCGAAGCAGCAAAAGTGGTTGCACAAGGTCTTATTAATTTAGGGATTATGAAAGGCAATGTGGACGAAGCTGTAGCCAATGGTGCTCACGCCATGTTCTTTCCCCATGGGTTAGGGCATATGATGGGACTAGATGTTCACGATATGGAAGATTTGGGCGAAAATTATGTTGGCTACGACGATGAAATATCGCGTATTGACCAATTTGGAACTGGCTCATTGCGATTAGGACGCAAGCTCGAAAAAGGATTTGTGCTAACCGTTGAGCCTGGTATATACTTTATTCCTGCGCTAATTCAGAAATGGAAGGAGGAGAAAATTAACAGCTCTTTTATTAACTACGATAAGGCACTAGAAATGATAGGCTTCGGCGGTATAAGGCTCGAGGATGACGTGCTTATTACCGAAAATGGTGGTCGCCTACTCGGATCAAAACGTATTCCGGTAACCATTGATGAGGTTGAAAAGATTGTTGGAAAGGGCTAGTTTTATTCTAGTTAAATAATTGAATGGGGTTTGGCTTTATGTCGAACCCCATTTTTATTTTGGGTTTTTGGGCTCGGCGTTGCACATTTGAGTTGACCATCTCTTATTTCGCCAACCCGCACCACTTAATTAAACTATTGTCTCTTTAAGTTGTTCTTTGTTTAAAGAATAAATAAATACACATAAAAATGAGCACTGTTAAAATTCATATGGATTGGAAGAGCGATATGGCCTTTGAAGCTGATCTAAATGGTTATAAACTAATTATTGATGCACCTCATGCTGCCGGAGGTAACGATTTGGGTCCAACGCCTAAACCCTTAATGCTGGTTGCGCTAGCTGGCTGTACGGGTATTGATGTAGTATCGATACTAAAAAAGATGAGAGTTAAACTCGAGGGTTTTCGAGTATGGGTTGAGGCAGAGCAAACCGAGACATATCCAAAGCATTATTCATCAATGAAGGTTATTTATGAGTTTAAAGGCAAGGATTTACCTATGGATAAGCTAGAGAAAGCAGTAGCCCTTTCGGAGGATCAGTACTGTGGAGTTAGCTATCTTTACAAAAAAGCTATTCCCGTTACTACTGAAATTAGAGTGGTGGAGTAAAAGATGAAATTGGGTTTCGAGTTTTTGCGTTGCACTATCGGGTCGCTAACCCGTAACCCGTAACTCTGTATTTTTTTGGAATACTAATGACACTGATTTGCACTGTTTTTTTTGTCTACAGATTACACAACCGAGCGCCCTTTGTGAGTTCACCGAAGGTAAATTAACACAAATTGCTGTTTTGCGACGCCCATTCGGGTGCGTACACTCACAACCCGTAACTCACAACCTGTAACTCGCAACCCGTAACTCACAACTTATCGCTCACTTGTCACTTTAAGTACTTTCAACTGCCTCAACCTCAACCTCAACCTCTGTCTTAATCTATGCCAATCTAACTTCGTAATTTTTATCAACAATAAGGTCGGCTAATGGTCTGAGAGATAAAACGCCCATATGCTCACGCTCAAGAATTTTGGTTCTAAACTCATCAACTTCTTCCTTCCCGCGCATAAGCTGCATCATTTTTGTTTCCTTATAGGTAAGGTCAATAAATATCTTTAAATCAATATGTTTTGCCATAACAGCGTAAAGCCCGTCAACTATAAGAACATTAATTTTCTGAAAATCGGTAATAAGCTCATCAACCTGCTCTGGAATAATATCAATGCAAGGGAGACGTGCAATCATATCCTCCTTAAATTCCCATATATTCTTGTTAAGCAGATCCCAATCGTACTCGTTGGGTCCAATAACGTTTAACCCTTTACTTAGTCGCCATTCTTTGCGCAAAAGAGGAGGTATTTCGTAGTAGTTATCGGCATGAATTACCTTAACTCTCAGGTTTTGTGTTTTTAACAAAAGCCCTAGGGAATGCGAAAGCTCAGACTTTCCTGCTCCCGATTCACCCGATATTGCAATAACAAACTTGTAATCTGGATCCACTTCGAGTTTTTCGCCCCTAAGGCGCACTATATGAGTCAAAATTTGCTCCGCTGCAGCTTTGTGCAAATCATTAATTAGCAAGATATCGCCGATCATAGTACTCTGTTTTTATTACTGTAAAGCTAGATTTTTTATCAGAAAACTCAAACTGTGTTAAGTAAGCAAATCAAAAAAGCTTCGGCTATGCCTCAGTAAACTTATAAAAGGCCGCTTCGCTAAATCGATCACTCTTCAACTGCACTTAGTTTGAAAGCTACACATTGCATTCTACAATAAAATATTTGAACACCTAATTATTTATCATAAGTACTAAAACCTGCGTGCAAGTCAAGTGGTTGACCTGCACGTAATCCGTAGGCTATCTTCCAATATTTATTGTAACCTCCTCATTGGCATTAAGGGTGTATTTTTTACCCTTAACAATTATGGGAGCATTGTTTTTACCAGCGGTAACGGTAATATTGCTCTTGTTTATAGAGAACTGGTACTCGATTCCCCTAAAAGTGCATTTGCACTTCATTTCAGAAAAATGCTTAGGTAAAGCAGGATTAATACTTAGGATATCGGTATGGAAGTTAAACCCTAAAAACATCGTAAGAGTGAGCATAACGGTACCCGACATTACTCCCATATGTATTCCCTCGGCTGTAGATCCTCCCTGAATATCAGAATAGTCGCTTTTTAAAGCATCTAAAAACAGTTCCCAAGCCAGCTCCTGCCTGCCAATTACCGATGCGAGATGTGAGTGTACCACCTTGCTAAGGGTTGACCCATGCGAACATCGGGCGTGGTAGTAGTCGAAGTTCTTTTCGAGGAAATTGTGGGGCAGTTTATAGCCTAAATCGTGCATGATTCCCTGTACTTCACTAAGTTCAATGTTATAGAAAGTCATAAGCGTATCAGCCTGCTTCGAAACCTTAAACTCATCGGGCGATTTGCCTTCGGCTTTGAGTATCCTGTCCATTCGCTGAATGTTGCCGTACTCGGCTTTGTACTTATCCCAATCCAGCTCTTTTAGGTTGAAATATCCGTCAAACTGCTCAATAATACCATCCTTTGAAATGGGTATTTCCATCTTTTTAACTTCTCCTTGCCACTTCAAAACGTCTCTTTCCGTGATGGATATTTTTTTGAAAACAGTATCCTTTTCGGATGCGTTCATTGTTTCTAATAATTGGGGAATTTGGTTAAAGAGCCAAACCACCATAATGTTGGTGTAGGCATTGTTTTTAAGCCCCCCTTTATTCTGACCTGGCATTTTTTCGTGAAACTCATCAGGACCCATAACAGCATCAATATCGTACCTGCCAGTACTGTCGTTATACTTTATTTTGCTTGCCCAAAACTTGCAGATATCAAGAAATAGCTCAGCACCATAATTCTTAATAAAGTCGGTATCGTGGGTAATGTTATAGTAGTTCCAAACATTATAGGCAACTGCAATGGAGATATGACGCTGCAGCGAGCTGTGGTCGTCGTCCCATTTATCCGAAATTGGGTTGAGGTGCAGCACCTGTGTTTCCTCACGGCCATCGCTTCCGCTTTGCCACGGAAACATAGCCCCTTCGTAACCATATTCCTTTGCGTATTTGCGTGCTTTAGGTAGTCGTTGGTAGCGATACATTAGCACTGATTTAGCCACCTCGGGCAGATGCAACGAGAAGAATGGTAAAATGTACAGTTCGTCCCAAAATATATGGCCACGATAGGCCTCGCCATGCAGCCCCCGAGCGGGTATTCCAAAATCTATTTCGGTATTATGCGGTGAGGTGGTTACAAGAGTGTGATATATATGGAGGCGGAGCAACTTTTGTGCTAGCCTATCGCCTGTAATGCTAATATCGACCTTATCCCATAATTTTTCCCATGCACTTAAGCTTGCGGCATGCATAACTCCAAACGACTTGAGTTTTTTTACATCTTCAACAACAAAATCAAGTGGACTTGGGGTTTTGGGTGATATTGAGTTGCAAATCGACACCAGTTTTTCAATACGAATGCTCTCACCCTCTTTTACCATCGCTTTTACGTAGGTGTTTACCCAGCCCTCGTCATTTTTTACTCTAAAATTTGTAGCTAAAGGTCTGTCCTTGTAAAAAACATCGACCTTGGAGGCAACTGCCACCTCAATACCCGATTGCGTTGTTTTGGCAAGAGCATACGATAAATTATCTTTGGCACCCTGCTTAGTAGGCTGCAAGTGAACTTGGTTAAGCTCCTGATAGCGTTCAACTCCATCGTTTTTTATGGGGATGCGCAAAGCCGATTTAATACGAATATACCCGTTGTAATTGAGCGGGGTAAGACAGTAGTCGATTGCAGCGTGATGCTGATTTGCCATACTGGCAAAACGGCGAGCCTCAATAAGCGTTTCTCTTCCATCCTTATCCCTAGCAACCATACGCTTGCTAAGCAATCCGTTTCTAAAATTCAGATTACGTTCAAGTTCTACAACCTCATCAACATTGGGGTCGAACCACTCGCCCTCGGCAACTTTAAACGTGATATGCAGCCAGTTGGGACCGTTCACAAAGTCTTCGTTCTCAACCGTCTTTTTGCCCACTGGCGATTGTAGCCTGTTGTAAAGCCCTGCCATATAGGTTCCTGGATAGTTAAGAGGGTTAATTTCACTCTCTTCCAAAGCACCACGGGTACCAAAATACCCATTCCCTACGGTTAGTAGGGCTTCGCACGAGCGCTCTTTTTGCGTGTCGTAACCAGCGTAACCTAAGGACCATAGCTCGTTGTTTAGCCCCTCATTAAACCATTTTTCTATCCCTTTTAGCCCATTTATTTCGGCTAAATCTGTAACAACCACATCGGCCCCGTTCACTTTAAGTTCGTAGGCATTATCTTCGCGTGCAACGCCAATAACGAATCCAAAATTTCCCTTTGTTCCAGCTTGTACGCCCGAAACGGCATCTTCAACTATAACGGCTCTGTAGTAATCAACCTTAAGGTTATCACACGCAACGGTAAATATATCGGGTTCGGGTTTGCCCTGTAAGCCGAGTTCTATTGAAACTTCGCCATCAACACGTGTTTCAAAAAGATGAAGAAGGTTAGCCCTTTCAAGCACCTGCTTACAGTTTTTGCTCGATGATGCTACGCCAATTTTAATACCCTTGCTTTTAAGCTGGTTAATAAGTTCAACTGTCGATTGGTAAACCTCAACCCCATCACGCTCCAGAATTTGATTAAAAGACTTGTTTTTTCTGTTTCCTAGGCCACAAACGGTTTCTTTGTTGGGGCTATCGGTGGGCGAACCGAAGGGTATGCTAATATTTCTTGAGTTTAAAAACGACTCAACACCTTTATACCTCGGTTTTCCGTCAACGTAGGGCAAATAATCGTTTGTATGCGTAAATTCTAAAAAAGGCTTGCCATTTTTTTTGGCCCAACCCTTCAGAAATTCATCGAACATCTCCTTCCAGGCAACTGCGTGTACCAGCGCCGTTTTGGTAATTACACCATCTAGGTCAAATATTACTGCATCGAAACTATAGTTACTCATAGTGTTAGGTGTTATTATTTGTTAAAATAGAATAAGCAGAGAATTGTAAACTGCTAATGTTTACAGGGATAACGGCTATTTATCTCAAAATAAATTTTATTTGAAAAAATGCTATTATTTTGCTAATATAGTAAAGTTTTTTGATGTGGAATGTTGATTACTCAACTAAAAGTAAACCAAAATGAGCAAGCTAATCATTGTGTCGAATAAACTCCCGCTTGAGATAAAGCAAGGGGAAACAGGTGTTGAATTGGTTGAAAAATCTGTACGAATTCCTAATAAAGTAAACACCTATTTCAGCCTAGATGATTGCATATGGGTAGGCTGGGACGGTAATGAGGGTGAAAAAATATCGAAGCACGAACAAGCACAATTTCACAAACGATATGAGCAAGAACGCTATCATCCAATTGAACTAACCCCAGACGAGGTGGCTAACCATCATTATGGCTTTTGCAACGGAACTATTTGGCCACTCTTTCATTACTTTACCCAGTACAGCGAGTTTAATACCGAGTATTGGGAGGGCTACAAGCAGGTAAACCAAAAGTTTGCCAAAAGAATTATAGCATTGGCTAAACCTACCGACACCATTTGGATACAAGACTACCAGCTGTTGCTACTGCCTAAACTTTTGAGAGATATGCAGCCCGACCTTACCATCGGCTTCTTTTTACACATACCATTCCCCTCATACGAAATACTAAGAACCTTACCTTGGCGACGAGAGATTGTTGAGGGTATGCTGGGGGCTGATTTGGTTGCTTTTCACACCTTCGACTACGAGCGTCACTTTATGAGTTCGGTTCGTAGGCTATTAGGATACGACAATATACTAAATACTGTGAAGCTAGATGAGCGTGTGGTAAAGTTCGATAACTTTCCGCTGGGTATTAATTACGATTTCTTTAACAACTCGACAAAAAAGTTGGAGAATAGTAAACCTGCCAATAACAATAGCCTTAGAGAAGAATTTAGCAAGCTTGTTTTTGAAAACAACGTAACCCTAATTCTGTCGATTGATAGGCTTGACTACGCAAAGGGAATACCCCAACGGCTCGAAGCGTACGAACTCTTTTTAACCCGAAACCCAAAATACTTGGGTAGGGTTTGCCTTGCGCTGTTTGTAATCCCTTCGCGTGAAGTGCTAACCGAGTACCAATCGCTGAAAAAAACGGTTGACGAGATGGTGGGTAGGATTAACGGACAATTCGGAACCGCTGGCTGGGTGCCAGTTTGGTATTTTTACCGACCCCTTAGCGTACAAGAAAAAATAGAGATGTACTCGGTGTCGAACATTGCGCTGGTTGCTCCGCTGCGAGATGGAATGAACCTTATTGCTAAAGAGTATATGGCCTCGCGTACCGATGAAACAGGCGTGCTGGTGCTTAGCGAAATGACAGGCGTATCGAAAGAGATGAGTGAGGCAATACAGATTAACCCCAGCAATATTAGTGAGGTTGCCAATGCCATTAAAGATGCAATGGAAATGCCTAAGGAAGAGCAGGTTGTGCGTAATAGGATAATGCGCAAACGCTTACAGGTATATAACGAAGAAAAGTGGGCCACCGATATTCTTAACGCACTAAAGGGCATTAAAGCACTTCAGGAAAAGAACTTAACCCGAAAAATTTCGCCTAAAATTATTGCTGATATCAAAAGTAAGTACAAGGCGAGTAAGAGCAGAATAATTTTTCTTGATTACGATGGAACTCTCACTGGTTTTCATAAGGACCCGCAGAAAGCTATACCCAATAAGGAACTTTATACAATACTTGAATCTTTGGTTAGCGACACCAAAAATAAGATTGTAATTATTAGCGGACGCGACAAAGAAACGTTAGGTAAGTGGTTTGAAAACTTTAACCAGATAACCTTTGTTGCTGAGCACGGCGTATGGGTTAAACCTCCTAATGGTGAATGGGGTATGCTCGAAAAAATAGATAAGCAATGGATGGATATTATTAGACCGCTGATTAGTTTTTACGTTGACCGTACGCCCCGAACACTGCTGGAAGAAAAAAACTACTCGTTGGTTTGGCACTATCGTAATGCCGACCCCGACCTTGGAATTATTAGGGCTTGGGAACTTAAGGATGAGCTAAGAGATTTAGTGTCAAACCTTAACCTAGAGATAATGGATGGTGATAAGGTGATAGAGATTAAAAACTCGGGGGTAAACAAGGGGCGGGCAGCTGCCAAGCAGCTAGTTTTAAAAGATTTTGATTTTGTAATGGCACTGGGCGACGATTGGACCGATGAGTTTACATTTGGCGTTATGCCGAACGATGCATTTACCATAAAGGTTGGCACAAAAAGTACGAAGGCGAATTACTATATCGATTCGGTTGAGAGTGTTAGGAACCTGCTGGCACTTTTGGGTAAGGAGAAAGAATAGCTCCTCATCCTTTGGTTAACCTCAGTCTGACTTTGGGGTCGCCTTGAATAGTCTGTTCTCTTCACCCTAATTCTTTGTCACCCTGAGCGGAGCCGAATGATGACTTACCTTATTTTAAAACATAAAAAAACGGCTGAGTTTGTGCCCAGCCGTTTCAATTAAAAATATGGTTACAGCTTAAAAGCCGATTTTACCTTATCAACAGAATCTAACTTTTCCCAGGCAAAAAACTCAACCTCTTTGTTATGTTCAGGTGTGCCATTGCCTCCGCCTAGTTTAATGGTTTTCTTAAAGTAATCGCGACCGAAATGGCCGTAGGCTGCCGTTTCCCTGAAAATAGGGTTGGTTAGCCCAAATCGCTTAATAATAGCATTTGGCCTAAGGTCGAAAAGTTCATTAATGCGAACCGCAATTTCAGCATCGTTTAGGTTTACTTGTGCAGTGCCATACGTATTAACGTAAACACTCACAGGCTGGGCTACACCAATGGCGTATGCTAGTTGAACAAGCACCTCGCCTGCAACACCAGCTGCTACTAAGTTTTTTGCAATATACCTTGCGGCATAAGCTGCCGAGCGGTCAACTTTTGACGAGTCCTTGCCCGAAAAGGCGCCACCACCGTGAGCACCCTTGCCGCCGTATGTGTCTACAATTATTTTTCGTCCAGTAAGTCCAGTATCACCGTGAGGGCCACCAATTACAAACTTACCTGTTGGGTTTACGTGCAGTATAAAATCGTTTCCAAAAAGAGGCTTAGTTCTTTCGGGTAAGCGAGCAATTACTCGGGGTATTAAAATAGTCGATACATCGTGCTTAATCGCTTGCTGCATCTTATCGTCGGTATCAAACTCATCGTGCTGGGTTGAAACTACAACGGTATGCACCCGCTTTGGAGCCCCATTGTCATCGTACTCAATGGTAACCTGGCTTTTTGCATCGGGGCGCAGGTAGGTCATTTGCTTGCCCTCACGACGGATTTTGGCAAGTTCCATAAGTAGAATGTGCGATAGGTCAATTGCCAAAGGCATATAGTCGTCGGTTTCGAGGCAGGCGTAACCAAACATCATACCTTGGTCACCAGCACCCTGGTCGTCTTCGGACTGGCGAACAACGCCACGGTTTATATCGGCCGATTGCTCGTGAATGGACGAAATTACGCCGCAGCTATCTGCATCGAACATATACTCCGATTTGGTGTAGCCAATTTCACGAACTACCCCGCGAACTACTTGCTGAACATCAACATACGCCTGAGATTTAACTTCGCCGCTAACCACAACCAAGCCCGTGGTTACAAGCGTTTCGCAAGCCACCTTCGAATCGGGGTCTTGGCGCAAAAATTCGTCGAGAATTGCATCAGAAATTTGGTCGGCTACCTTATCGGGGTGCCCTTCTGACACGCTTTCGGATGTAAATAGATATCCCATTTCATTTTAATTTTATGATTAATAAAATGTTGGGAAGGTTTGGTAGAATGCAGGACAAAAACACCGTTTTAGCATTTTTTATTGTGGTTGCAATCAATCAAATCTTTCCACTTAATTTGAAATACAAAGTTACAAACTATTTTCAACAGAGGAAGCCTTTCGTTTAAAAAATTAAAAACGCACCCTATACATTTACTTGAATGCTACTTATTAAAAGCAAGAGGCGTTGTGCTGAAATTTGTTTGGCTTTTGCTCCTTAGTTTAAAGTTTAATCTTCATTAAATGTAAATATCCAAACAAAGAAGCTAGCCATATAGTTCAATAAACTCGTAGCTATTGCCAATATGCTCAAGGTATTTTCTAAAATCGCTTTGCGAAATTACCAGCGATGCGGTATTGAGGTTAGGGTGAAAGCTAATATGCGCAGACTCTGCCAAATTTTTATCGATAAAAAGGTGCACGTGATTTTGCACATCGTGAAGTAGTCCAAAGGGCGACACCGAGCCAGGTTCCAGACCCAAATACTTCATCATCCGCTTTGGCGAGGCGAAGGATAGCTTTCCCTGGTTAAGCCTTTGCTCCAAATCGCGAATATTAAGGGTTTCTCTGTAATCGAAAATCACAAGGTAGTGCTTGTTTCCCTTATGGTTACGAAAAAACAGGTTTTTACAGTGCGCCGACTCAATTCCAGCCCAATATTTTGACGCCTCCTCCACGGTAGGCGCAGGCGGGTGCTCGTGGTAGCTGTATTTAATATCGAGCATATCGAGCGTTTGGTAAACCTCTTTATGCCCCCTAAGGTTACTGTAATTACTCATAATATTGCTAATCTTTTGCTGTGCAAAGCTAAAAATTATTGGGGGTAATGCAAAAATGGGGTGATTGCTGATTGAAAACTTGGATTCTTATCCTTTTAGAGCTTTTTGTTTAACTTTTTTACGTTATCTTTAATGGAAAGATTTTTGGGCTAAATAGTAGTTTTTCGCCAACGGGGCTAGTTGAAAACGTCAAAACAGGCAAAAAAATACCCCCGTATTGTAAGACGAGGGCAGCTTAAATGTTTTCACAACGGAATAATCCTTATTGTGAATTGCTTCAGATTGTAGAACAAATATATAACCTTAAAACGTTAAAAACAATAGACTATGAAAAAAATATTAGGATTGGATTTGGGTTCTGCCTCTATAGGGTGGGCGCTAATATCTGAAAATGATGAAAATGGTGTGGTAAAGCGAGAAATACTTGGTATGGGAAGTAGAATTGTGCCATACGAAGGAACTGAGGGGAAAGATTTTGAAAAGGGAACAGGTGAAAGTCGTAATTTTACTAGAACCAAGATGCGGACTGCGCGTAAAGGTTACGACCGCTATCAGCTAAGGAGAAAATATCTTGCTGATGCCCTCGTAAATTCCAGGATGTTTCCAGATGAAGTTGAAAAGAATTTGTCTAAAAATCAACTCTGGCAACTCCGAAATAATGCAGTAACCTCAAAGGTTTCACTGAAAGAATTAGGACGTTTGCTACTTTGGCTAAACCAGAAAAGAGGTTATAAGAGTGGCCGAAGCGAAGCAAATATGGATAAGAAGGATACTGAATATGTTGCGGAAGTAAAGAGCCGACATCAGCATATCCAAGAATTAAACTTAACAATTGGACAGTATTTTTATCAGCAACTAGCAGCTGATCATTTTTTTAGGGTCAAAGAAAATATTTTTCCTCGCGAGGCTTACATTGAGGAGTTTGAAACTATTTGCAAACAACAGCAATTACATTACCCTGATGTTGTTACCCAAGAATTTATTCAAAAACTACGAGATGAAATTATTTATTTTCAACGTCCACTAAAATCCCAAAAAGGATTGGTGTCCGTATGTGATTTTGAGGGCTTTTGGCATAAAACAGATGAAAAGAAAGAGTTTTTTGTTGGTCCAAGGGTTGCGCCACGTAGTTCTCCTCTTTTTCAACTTGCAAAGACGTGGGAAATTGTTAATAGCATAAGTATTGAAAACAAGTATGGAAGTAAAATTGAACTTACTCTTGACGAGAAAAATGCTCTTTTCAATCACCTGGACAATAACGGAAAACTTACAAAAACCGATATTCAGAACATATTGGGACTTAAGAAAGATGATTGTTTTTTTAACAAACAAATTACTAACGGCATAAAGGGAAATGTTACAAAGGTGGCTATTCGTAGTTGTTTTGATAAGCCTGAGAAATATAATCATCTTTTTAAGTTTGATTTTGATATTATTAAAAGCGATGCCCTAAGTTACCTATATGACAAAGATACAGGAGAGATTTTAGATGAGAAGAATGTGAAATTCATTGATCCCAAAATTGAAAATGAACCTTACTATAGGCTTTGGCATACCATATATTCAATAAGTGATATTGATGAATGTAGTAAGGTGCTGCAAAGTAATTTTGGTATTGAAGAAGGAATTGCCGATAAACTTTCAAGGCTCGATTTAACTAAAGGTGGTTTTGGTAACAAATCGGCTAAGGCAATTAGAAAGATTTTGCCATACTTAATGGAGGGCTATGTGTATAGCGATGCGATGAGTTTTGCTGGTTACAACCATTCAAACTCCTTAACCAAAGATGAAAACATACAGCGTAAACTACTTGATAAGCTTAAACCCATACCTAACAATTCACTTCGACAGCCCATTGTTGAGAAAATACTCAACCAGATGGTAAATGTTACAAATGCAATTGTTGATGAGTACGGCAAACCCGATGAAATTAGGGTGGAACTGGCAAGAGAGCTAAAGCAAAGTAGGGAGGAAAGGAGTGATACCTCTAAATTTATAACCAAACGGGAGAGGGAAAATGCACAAATAGTAAAAAAACTCGAAGAGTTTGGTTTAAGGGCCACTAGAAACAATATTGTGAAATGGCGTTTATACGAGGAAATGGACAATGAGGATAAGAAGTTGAATGCCATTTGTATTTATTGTGGTCAACCCATTTCAATTACGGAAACAATAAAAGGTAATGATGTAGACATTGAGCATATTATACCAAAGTCTAAACTTTTTGATGACTCGCAAAGCAACAAAACGTTAGCCCATAGGCGTTGTAATTCCGACAAGGGCGATAGAACCGCATACGATTTTATGAAAGGGAAATCGGAGCAAGTCCTTGCCGCTTATGTTGACAGGGTTAATAAACTTTTTACAAGTAAGGTTATTGGGAAAGCCAAGCGTGATAAGTTACTGATGACGGGAAAAAGTATTCCCGATAATTTTATTAGCAGGCAGCTACGCGAAAGTCAGTATATTGCACGTAAAGCAAGGGAAATTCTACAAACTATTTGTCTTAACGTTTGGGCAACTTCTGGGATGGTTACATCTGAATTGCGTCACTTATGGGGCTGGGACGATGTTACAATGAATTTACAGTTTCCAAAATACAAACAGTTAGGTTTAACCGAAATTAGGGAGTGGGATAGTGAACATGGAAAGAATAAACATTCTAAGGAGGTTGTTGCTGGATGGTCCAAGCGAGACGACCATAGGCACCACGCAATTGATGCACTTACAGTGGCTTGTTCAAAGCAGGGGTATATACAGCGCTTTAACACTTTAAGTTCTAGTAAAACTCGTGAAGATTTAAAAAGAATTGTTGACGATCGTTCAATTGAGTATCGTGAAAAGCTAAATTTACTGCAAAAGTATATAGTAAGCGAGCAACCATTTTCTGTAAAACAGGTTGAAGACAAAACTGCTAATATACTGATATCGTTTAAAGCAGGGAAAAAGGTTGCAGTGACTGGTAAGCGAAAAGTTGGTAAAAGAGGGCATAAAAAAGTTGTTCAAACAGGAATTATTGTACCAAGAGGTGCTTTAAGCGAAGAAAGTGTGTACGGTAAAATTAAGAAGGTAGAAAGAAATAAATCATTAAAGTATCTTTTTGAAAACCCTGCCCAAATCGTTAATCCTCGCATCAAGCATCTTGTAGAGCAACGTTTAAATGAGTTTAATGACGATACAAAGAAGGCTATAACTTCAATTAAAAAGAGCCCAATATATCTTGATGATGATAAAAATGTAATACTTGAACACGGTTCGGTTTTTAGTGATGAGTATGTAATAAAGTACACTGTTGATACTAATTTCAACAAAGTTGATAAGGTTGTAGATGGTTACGTTAAGCAAATATTGCAACAAAGGCTAGAGAAGTTTAACGGAAAACCCAAAGAGGCCTTTAAGGATGTTCAGCATAATAACAAGATATTAAAATGGTATGAGGACGAAGGACTAAGCAGACCAATAAGGTCAGTTCGTTGCTATACTGGCCTTTCAGCAGTAGTGCCATTGCGTAAGGATGATAATGGCAGAGAAATTGGCTTTGTAAAACCTGGAAACAATCATCATATTGTAATTTATTCCGATGCAGAAGGTGAAATGGTTGAGCACATCTGCACGTTTTGGCATGCCGTTGAACGAAAGAAATATGGGATACCTGTAGTTATTAGTAACACGAATGAGGTTTGGGATATGGTTCAACAGCAACCCGAGGGTACATACTCTGAAAGTTTCTTAAAACTACTTCCTGAGCCAAACCTTACTTTAGAAATTAGTATGCAGCAAAACCAGATGTTTGTTTTAGGAATGACCAATGAAGAGTACGAAAACGCAAAGGCAGAAAGTGATTATAGTTTGATAAGTGATAAACTTTATCGTGTACAGAAACTCGCTGAGAAAAACTGGGTTTTTAGGCATCATCTAGAAACTCAGATAGTAGATGATGCTAATGCACAAAACAGCAAAAGATATATTAGCGTTAGGAGTATAGGTGCTTTGTACTCTCTAAATCCAATTAAAGTGAAAGTTAGTTGTATTGGCAATTTGGTATAGTAATCTGTTACTGATGGGATGAATGCGAGTAGTCAAGGGTTGACTATACGTAGCTTAAAAATTAGTCAACCCTTGACTAAACTCAAAATGAAAAAGTATGATTTTTGAAAAGAGTCACCTATACCATGTTTACAATCAGGGCAATAACCGCCAGCGTATTTTCTTTAGCAGGGAGAACTACCTGTTTTTTCTGGAGAAAATTAAAAAGCACGTTTTGCCCTATGCCGATGTGCTGGCGTGGTGCCTTATGCCTAACCATTTTCATTTAATGGCGTATGTAAATGAGGTGGAGTAGGCAAGAGTATAGTCAAGGGTTGACTATACGTAGCGTAAATACTAGTCAACCCTTGACTACTACCCTAAACTCCTCCATAGGTATAATGCTACGCTCATATACTCGCGCCATTAATATTCAGGAAAATAGGTCGGGTGCACTTTTTCGCCAGCAAACAAAAGCTCGTTGCTTAACTTGTAATGATAAAATAAACTGTTCTTGGTTTACCTCACAGGGTGCAACTCGAATTAATATGCAGCATGCTGAGGATCAGTACCCAAATAAATGCTTTAATTACATCAATTTTAATCCAGTAAAGGATGGTTTGGTAAAACAATGCGAGGACTGGGAGTTCTCGTCGTACCCCGATATTGTTGGGTTACGCATTGGCAAACTTATAAATAGGGCAAGAATTGAGGAGTTTGGGCTGGTGTTATTATGATTTTACTTGGAGTATTAATCACTCAAGGCTTGGCTTTAGGTTAGATCTCACTCCTCAAGGCTTGACTTTAAGTCAAACTTTGAGGAGTCAAACCATAAGTAGTAATTTAAACTCCTAAACCTATGATTAAACGAACGCTTTACTTTGGAAATCCCGCTTATTTAAGCCTAAAGGACCGGCAGCTGGTTATAAGCAAGGTGTCAAATAAAGTTAACAGTGCTGAGGGTGACGCAGAGATAGAAAACCTGCGATTAAGCGAAAAGATAAGTATACCCGTTGAAGATATTGGTGTAATTCTTTTAGATTGCTGGCAGATAACCGTTTCGCAACCTCTTCTGAATGCATTGCTTGCTAATAATACTTCGGTTATAACGTGCAACGAAAAGCATATGCCCTCGGGACTTCTTCTTCCGATAGAGGGTAACACCCTTCAGAGTGAAAGGTATAAACAGCAAATTGCTGCAAGCCTACCGCTTAAAAAACAGTTATGGCAGCAAACGGTACAGACTAAAATTGGAAACCAGGCTGCTGTACTTAAAACCCTTGGCGTTGATATTGAGCCTATGCTCTACTTTAAGCGTAGCGTTAAGAGTGGCGATACCGATAACTATGAGGGTAGAGCTGCTGCGTACTATTGGAAACATATTTTTAACGGAATTCTTAGCGATGGATTTGTGAGAGGGCGATTTGAGGATGACCCGAATAATTTATTAAACTATGGTTACGCGGTGCTTAGGGCAACCGTGGCTCGTAGCTTAGTTGGTTCGGGGTTGTTACCCACGTTGGGCATACATCATCGGAATAAGTACAACGCCTTTTGTTTAGCCGACGATATTATGGAGCCATACCGGCCGTTTGTTGATAGGTTGGTGGTGGACATACTAAAAGATTTTGATGATGTTAGCGAATTAACCACCGAGTTAAAGGCTCGCTTGCTTGTTATACCTGCCTTGGATGTTGTAATTGATGGAAAATCTAGTCCGCTAATGATTGCCACACAACGAACATCCTCATCGCTAAACGACTGCTTTGAGGGTTTAAGCAGAAATATTCTTTACCCCATACTTTAGTAACTGTGGTGTTTTTAGTGTATTTAGAGGGTTAAAATTTTTCCAATGAGTTTAACAAATCGGTTAAATCAATACAGAGTAATGTGGGTATTAGTTTTCTTCGACCTCCCTACTGAAACTAAAAAGGATAGGAGAAATTCTGCAAAATTTCGAAAAGAAATTATGAAGGATGGCTTCACAATGTTTCAGTTTTCTATTTACACACGCTGCTGTCCGAGTAGAGAAAACGCCGATGTGCATATTAAACGGGTAAAGGGATTGTTACCTCCATTAGGGTATGTTGGGATAATGTGTGTAACCGATAAGCAGTTTGGTTCAATGGAACTTTTTCATTCAACTAAACAGATTAAGGCTAGTCCCGACCCACAACAGTTGCAGTTGTTTTAACTTGTAAAAATACTCACGGGGCGAATCTCTGCAGAGCAAGTATTTTCCCGTTAGTAGAAATAAAAAAATCCCTCCAAATGGCTGGAGGGATTTCTAATTGAACACATTTTTTAATTCTAAATCTTAGCCTATTGAGTTGACAAACAGTCCTTTAATGTAGGGTATGTTGTGTTCAATAAGTCAAAGATACAATCTGAAAGCAATTCACAACCGTTGTACGCGAGTTTATCGTTTCAACAACGTTGTGTTCAATAAGTCAAAGATACAATCTGAAAGCAATTCACAACTGTTAGCCAACATGTTTATACCTCCCGCTTGTTGTGTTCAATAAGTCAAAGATACAATCTGAAAGCAATTCACAACAGGGGTGTACGATGGCATTGCAATTGAAGAGTTGTGTTCAATAAGTCAAAGATACAATCTGAAAGCAATTCACAACAGTATGACACGGCATACCTAACCGCTGAGAGTTGTGTTCAATAAGTCAAAGATACAATCTGAAAGCAATTCACAACAAGCCTGCTGAACACAAGTAAGCGAAGCGCGTTGTGTTCAATAAGTCAAAGATACAATCTGAAAGCAATTCACAACAATGGCTTTGTAATTACTTCCGTATCTAAAGTTGTGTTCAATAAGTCAAAGATACAATCTGAAAGCAATTCACAACCATCATCAAGGAGGTTCGGCGGCTCTATATGTTGTGTTCAATAAGTCAAAGATACAATCTGAAAGCAATTCACAACACATCGATCTCGATTCCAAGCAGGGGCGTGGTTGTGTTCAATAAGTCAAAGATACAATCTGAAAGCAATTCACAACAAATCTCTTATCATTCAATCTGCGCAAGGCGTTGTGTTCAATAAGTCAAAGATACAATCTGAAAGCAATTCACAACTCTGTATGGAGAGCATGCTCATTAAGAGCAGTTGTGTTCAATAAGTCAAAGATACAATCTGAAAGCAATTCACAACTTCCGCAACCTTGCATCTAATCCAATAGAAGTTGTGTTCAATAAGTCAAAGATACAATCTGAAAGCAATTCACAACGCACCGATGTAATCGATGCATCACCCGAGAGTTGTGTTCAATAAGTCAAAGATACAATCTGAAAGCAATTCACAACCGTGAAGAAAAGTAGGAACAATACAGGCGGGTTGTGTTCAATAAGTCAAAGATACAATCTGAAAGCAATTCACAACTATGGCCTCGTTTCGGTCTTCGAAGATCCGGTTGTGTTCAATAAGTCAAAGATACAATCTGAAAGCAATTCACAACATTGGCTGCTGCCACCCGATTCCACATTCCGTTGTGTTCAATAAGTCAAAGATACAATCTGAAAGCAATTCACAACGTGCGAGCATTTATGGAGGATGTGCTGGAGGTTGTGTTCAATAAGTCAAAGATACAATCTGAAAGCAATTCACAACAATATTAAGCTTAATAAAACACCATTCTAAGTTGTGTTCAATAAGTCAAAGATACAATCTGAAAGCAATTCACAACAATGGAAAGGCGTTTAAAGATAGTTACATCGTTGTGTTCAATAAGTCAAAGATACAATCTGAAAGCAATTCACAACCTGCATTGCTCATATAACAACTGCCGACACGTTGTGTTCAATAAGTCAAAGATACAATCTGAAAGCAATTCACAACCGGTAACGCGCTGCATAATGTTTAAGCATGGTTGTGTTCAATAAGTCAAAGATACAATCTGAAAGCAATTCACAACCGGTAAACCGTAGGGTCTTTTAGTCTATTTGTTGTGTTCAATAAGTCAAAGATACAATCTGAAAGCAATTCACAACCATCATCAAGGAGGTTCGGCGGCTCTATATGTTGTGTTCAATAAGTCAAAGATACAATCTGAAAGCAATTCACAACATATGGAGCAGTAAGCACCTGGTTAGTATTGTTGTGTTCAATAAGTCAAAGATACAATCTGAAAGCAATTCACAACTTAAATAATATCGTACATTGCTATCGGTTTGTTGTGTTCAATAAGTCAAAGATACAATCTGAAAGCAATTCACAACTATAAAGATTTCGAACATCAAGGGGGCATCGTTGTGTTCAATAAGTCAAAGATACAATCTGAACCGAGCGTACTATGCGAGCTCGGCGAAGCCAAAGCAATTCACAACAAGAAAGTTCAAAGGAATTGGACCGTTTCGTTGTGTTCAATAAGTCAAAGATACAATCTGAACCGAGCGTACTATGCGAGCTCGGCGAAGCCAAAGCAATTCACAACACCCTGTGCGCAAATCAAAACTTTTTTCTGGTTGTGTTCAATAAGTCAAAGATACCAATTTAACCGAATTGCCACTCAGGTTTTCCATTTACAAATGTGCCGTAAGTGCAACAAGCGATACGCTGCCAACCAGTATCCACAGCAGAATGCCCAGGGCAAAACTTTTAAAGCCTGCATTTTTGGCTTCGGCTAGCGAGATGTTTGAACCAATAAGAAAAATGGCAATTACCATTCCGCGCTTGCCCAGCCAGCTTAGGCCTTCGAATAAAACTTGCCCGCTTGGAATAAGGTAAGCAATAATTATGCTTGCCACAAAAAGCCCAATAAACCAAGGTATTTTAATCTTCCCATTCTTCTCTTTTTGTACCAGCGCAATTACTATCGATAGGGGTATAATCCACAGTGCACGGATTAGCTTAACGGTGGTGGCAACTTCAAGGGCTTTTGTGCCGTAGGTTGCGCCAGCTCCAACAACCGAGCTGGTATCGTGTATGGCTATGGCCGCCCACGTGCCAAATGTTTCCTGACTCAGGTTAAAGTAGTGGCCAATGGCAGGGAATATTACTAGGGCGATTGCGTTTAGGATAAATACCACCACCAGCGAGAATGAGATTTGTGAACTCTTAGGGTTTATTACCGATGATACTGCGGCAATGGCGCTACCACCGCATATGGCTGTACCCGCCGAGATAAGGATGCCTGTTTTTGAATCAACTCGCAAAAGTTTGGTTAGCAGAAGGCCAACGCTCATAACCAGTACCACTGATATTGCGGTATCAATAAAACCTGTTTTTGATGCGCTTATCACTTGGGTTAGGTTCATACCAAAGCCCATTAGCACAATGGAGGCTTGCAGGGCAAGCGATGTGTGCTTGGCAGTTTTGCTGTTTTTTATGCCCAGTACGGATAGCGCTAAACCCATTGCCAAAGCAATGGCGGGTGAAATGAATGGAAGGAAACAAGCAAGCATTGCTGCACCGTAAATGGCGCTAACCTGCTTTTGATTTAGATTGTTGCTCATATTCTTGTCTTTTAATTATGAGACAAAAATACATCTATGCTATAATCAAAACAAATACTTAATTGCTATAGGCAATAGCTAAAGGTTATAACGAGAAAGGAATTCAGTAAATAATTTTGAGGATAGTGATTCGTTTCCCTGTCGGAAAGCAATTCGAAATTTACGATGGAAGTTGACCCCCTTTATGGAGATTTTTGTAACCTGTTTTAGTAGTAACTCCTTTTCAATTGATTTCTCCGAAAGGAGTGCTATCCCGTCGAAATCGCTTAGGAAATTTTTAATTGCTTCGGTACTGCCCAAATGGATTAGGATGTTGAGGTCGTCGAACCTAACATTGTTTTTTATTAGCTGTTTCTGAATAACCTCGAGCGTACCCGAACCTTTTTCGCGAAGTACTATGGGTATTTGTTGAAAATCGGCTAGCGAGATGAATTTTAACTTTGCATAAGCGCTATTGCTGCCAGTAACTGCAACAATTTCATCATCAAGAAAATCGGTGTACCTTATGTTTAGCTGAGAAGAATTATTTTCAACTAGAGCAACCTCAATCTCATTTTCTAGTAGTTTTTGCTCCATCTCAAATGAGTTGCCATTGAAAAGGAATAGTTCAATTTTGGGGTAGCGCTTATGGAAAGCTGCAATAACCTTTGGTATAAGATATTGCGCGATGGTTGAACTTGCCCCGATGCGAAGCGTGCCCTTAAAGGTATCATTCATTCTACCCAGTTCAAACTCAAGTTCTTCGTATTGTTGCGCTATCTTTTTTAGATAACCGTAGGTTGTTTTTCCTGCTTTTGTTAAATATACCTTATTCCCTTTCCGTTCAAACAGGGTGCTGTTAAGGTTGCTCTCCAGCTCTTTTATGTGCTTAGTAACGGCAGGTTGGCTTATGAATAGCTCGTTGGCAGCTTTAGAGAAGCTTAGGTTTTCGGCCACTTCTAAAAAAACTTTATCCCTATAGTCCATATTCTTTTCTCCAGCCTAAATTTCAGTAGTTGTTGAGATGGCTGTATACGCTACGTAACAGCACGAAAAATTCATAAAATGCGCAAATTGCTTTACGAGTGGGGCTGTTTGCTGCGGTTATAGCTGAAGCCCGTACTGTTTCATTTTGTTATACAGCGTTTTACGGTCGATATTTAGAATTTCGGCGGCTCTGCTTTTGTTGTACCTAACCTTTTCGAGGGTTGTGAGGATAAGCTCACGTTCGGCCATCTCCTTTAAGTCTTTTAAGTTTTCGGGTGGTTGACTATTGCTGGCAATTAGAGGGTTCTGGCTTCGCAGCTTACTCGAAACAATTTCTGGTGGGAGGCTTTTAACACCAATTGACGAGCCTTGCTCAATAAGAACTGCCCTTCGAATTACGTTTCGTAGCTCGCGAACGTTGCCTGGCCACGAATACTGGTTAAACACGTCCATAACCTCGGGGCTAAAACTTTTTATGGATTTGTTTAGCTCGGCATTTGCCTGTTTTAAGAATTGCTCGGCAAACAGCGGTAGGTCTTTGGTGCGCTCGCATAGGGGAGCAATAGTAATTGAAAATTCGTTTAGCCTATGGTAAAGGTCCTCGCGAAATTTTCCCTCCTTAACGGCTTGCTTCAGGTTGTCGTTCGAGGCAGCAATAATGCGCACATCTACCTTAATTTCGCGGTTACTGCCAATGGGTTTAATTCTACGTTCCTGAATTGCTCTTAATAGGTTAACCTGCACTTCGTATGAGAGGTTTCCAATCTCATCAAGGAATAGTGTTCCGCCGTTGGCCACTTCAAACTGGCCTGTTTTGTCGGATATTGCGCTGGTAAATGAGCCCTTTATGTGGCCAAAAAATTCGCTAAGCGCAAGGTCTTTTGATAGCGCGCCGCAATCAACAGCAACAAAGGGGTTTGTGTTGCGAGGGCTATGCTCGTGAATACGGCGGGCAACATACTCTTTACCCGTTCCGCTATCGCCCTGTATTATAACCGATAAATTGGTGGGAGCAACCAGCTCATAGTGCTGCTTAACCAGCAAAGCGTTATCGCTAGTACCCTGAATAAAGCTGGGGTTGGTATCTTTAGGCTGCTTTTTTACTCCTTTTGATGCGCTAGAGTCGTTTTTTTGTGCCAGAAGGTTCTGAATGGTAAGAATAATTTCGTCGGGGTTTATGGGCTTTGCAACATAGTCGAATGCACCCATTTTCATCATTTTAACGGCCATCTTAATATCGGCATAGCCAGTCATAATGATAACTCCCGTTTCTGGATTCGTCGATTTTACCTGTTTAAGTATATCGAGCCCCGAACCGTCGGGAAGCCTATAATCGGTTAGTATAATATCAAAAACTTCGGCCTCAAAAGCTTTAAGTGCTTTTCCTGCCGAGAAAGCTTCAGAAACGCTATGCCCTTTTTTTGTAAGAAAGGTTTTAAGCATTATGCAGAAGCTCGAATCGTCGTCAACTACAAGTATTTTAGCCATTTGCTGCCAAGCAATTTATTTGTTCCCCAGTAAGCGAATATAGCATCTTAAAAGCACAAATCAAATACCATTCGCTAAAATTATGAGCATTATATTTAGCGGTATAGCTCAACTATTAGTTTTTAGTGTTGTTTGGTACAATTTATTACGCAAAAGCTGAGGGTATGGTATATACTCGTAAGCCTCTTCTTACTAAAAAGTTAGCATTCATAAGGTCGGATGTCAAAATTCATTTTTTTTTCTAAACTTTATCATATTTTGTTTAGATTAATACTATCTTTATTCACTTAGTGAACCATTCGTAATGTGAACTATTAAAAAGGGAAATAGAAGATTTCCTTTTGCAAAAACAAAAGGAGAGTAGCATATTAAAGATTACTCTTGTTTTTTAGGGGTCAAATCATTCTGACAAAATCAGTAACGAAAATAAAACTGAAATTTCAGAAAAGGATACAAATGTTAAAATAGTAGAAACTTTTAAAATTTAATAATTATGAAAGACAATTCATTTATGGGATGCTTAAAATCTCTTGACGCAAGAATGAGAATACTTTTAATAGTAATTGGAATAGTATTTTCATTAGTACTATCACCAACTCTTTGTGGCTATCCATTTGCTTATTATTTTAATTTTAATGTTGATACATTAATAATGATTCTTGTTGCTGGATTATCATTTGTAGGATTCTGGATATTTGTAAGAATTGTATTGTCGATTATTGACGGGATAAAAAAATAAAAGTACAGTGCCCAATACGCATTATATTTTATACCTAACTTTTCGACTTATGTAAGTTACTATTCAGTTTCAATCACTTTTTTTTACTTGAAATTATAATACTTAAAATTCAGGAATATGTACATCTTACTCTTATGCTTTTCGTTTTTAGCGGGTTTTGTTACCAACGAAAACCCTCAATTGACTATTAAAATTGAAAACATTGAAGTCCTTGAAGGCGATATTAGAATTGGTGTTTTTAACACGAGCGAAAATTTTTTAAAACAGGGTCTTACTTTTAAAAATTATATAATAGCTGTTAAGAATACTACTGAAACCATAATTATTGATGATTTACCAAAAGGCGAATACGCATTTTTGTTATATCACGATAAAAATGCTGATGGTAAAATGAACCGTAACTTGCTTGGAATTCCTAAAGAGCCTTTTGGATTTTCAAATAATGTGAAACCCAAATTTGCGAAACCCACTTTTGAAGAATGTGAGTTTTTTTTGGAAGAAAATCTTGTATTGCAAATTAGATTAGGTTTTTTTAAATAAAAAATTGAATATTTAAAACGAATATACTGTAGCATAAAAAACGTGTTTCGCTCGACGGGGTGTAAAACATACCGCATCCTTTAAACATCTTTTAAACAAAAATGTTGCTTTCTGGTTTAATCCTTAGTTTGCGAATTATGCTAGTAGCGAAAAGAAAAATTTGACTAATTAATAATAAGTTGTGCTATGGAATTGAAAGGCAAGGTGTTAGAAACTATTAAAAAGGCTGGTAAGCCAATGAAGGCTGGCGAGATTGCCGAGCTGGCTGGTATTGAGAAGAAAGATGTGGATAAGAGCATCAAAACGTTGGTAGCCGAGGGTTTGGTGGAGTCGCCAAAACGGTGTTTCTACGACGTAAAGGGATAGCGTACCGCTTTTTGCCGTTGAAATAAAAAGGGGCCGAAAAATATTTTTACCCGTGGTGGGAAAGAATATTTTTTGCCCTTTTTTTGTGCTGCCTACTCAGTGTCAGTATGAAAACCCTTGCAAGGACTACCTGTTTTCGTACTGCTGCTTATAGTAGTTGGCGTATTCACCCGAAATGATTTCGGATATCCATTGCGAGTTGGCTAGGTACCAGCTAACGGTTTTCTCCAGACCCTCCTCGAATGAAACCTGAGGGCTCCAGCCCAACTCGTTTGTAATTTTACTTGAGTCGATAGCGTACCTAAGGTCGTGCCCAGCTCGGTCGGTTACGTAGGTTATTAGTTTTTCCGATTCGCCAGTGCTTCGACCCAGTTTTTCGTCCACAATGCGGCACAGAAGTTTTACTAGGTCGATGTTTTTCCACTCGTTATTGCCACCAATGTTGTAGGTTTCGCCTATTTTTCCGTTATGAAAAATAGTGTCGATTGCTGCTGCGTGGTCTTCAACATAAAGCCAATCGCGCACGTTTAACCCTTTACCGTAAATGGGTAGGGCTTTGTTTTGTTTAATATTGCTAATAATTAGCGGTATAAGCTTCTCGGGAAACTGGTGAGAGCCATAGTTGTTTGAGCAGTTCGAAATAACGATGGGGAAATTATAGGTGTGATGGTACGCACGAACCAGAAAATCGGAGCTGGCTTTTGATGCCGAGTAGGGGCTACGTGGGTCGTAGGGTGTGGTTTCGGTAAACAGACCCTCGTCGCCTAGGCTGCCATAAACCTCATCGGTTGATACGTGGTAAAAGAGTTTATCTTTAAAATCTTTTCCCCAGTATTTTCGGGCGGCATTCAGAAGAACCACGGTTCCCTCAATATTGGTTTTAATAAAGCTCATTGGGTCGGTAATAGACCTGTCTACGTGCGATTCGGCGGCCAGATGAATTACGCCATCAATTTTAAAATCTGAAAAAACTTGGTTTACTGCCTGCTCATCACAAATATCAGCCTTTACGAAGCGGTAGTTTGGCTGGTTCTCAACATCTTTTAAATTATTTAAATTGCCAGCATAGGTTAGGCAATCCATATTTATGATGTTTGTTTTGGGATATTTTGTTACGAATAGTCGAACTAAATGCGAGCCAATAAAACCTGCACCACCTGTTATAAGTATATTCTGCATTGCTTTCTGATTTTGCTTACTATTTATTGAGTTTTAGTATAAATTTGGGTCGTTTGGTTCGGATTCAGTTTGTTCCGTTTTACGAACATTTTTTGCCACCTCTTGTCCACGCTCGTTGGTTTCAATGGTAAACTGAACCATATCGCCATTGTTTATATCGTTAAAGTCGCCCTCAACCACATCCTGATAGTGAAAAAACAGGTTGTTTGGCGGGAACTGTATAAAACCGTACCCATTATTCATATTCATAGCGCTGCCTTCGTGCAGTTCGTCCTCTTGGTCGATGCTGGTTACGCGTTTGGGTTGCGAATATTCTGGTAGGTCGAACAGGTTGGTAATTAACGAGTTATTTGTGCTTAAGCCATTGTTAATAAGTTCGTGCATTGCAATGGGGTAGGTAACCTCTTGAATTAAATCTTGCGATGTACGCGTAACCACATCGCGCCCCATATCGTCGGTGTATTCAAAGTCCCAACTAAGTACCATAACCTTAGTGCCCAGCGAGTTTAGTTTTCTAATAAGCGGAACATAGTCGCCATCGGAGGTGATAAGTACAACCACGTTAAATCGTTTGTAGAATGTTTGCTCAAAGGCTTCGAGAGCCAACCAAACATCAATGCCTTTCTCCTCTTTCTTTCCGCTGCGGTTTCGAACGGGTAGGTAGTGCGTTACCACTCCTTCGGACATTAAAATATCGTCGAAAACTCTGTCGTTGTATAGTTGGTTTCCGCGCTGGCTAGCCTCCTGAGCACTGATACGACCTCTAAAATAGTGCGCCTCAATAACTTGGCAAAACCTTGCGGATACCTCTTCTTCCTTGGCCACCAAATTGCGAATAAAACTGTGTAAACCTGCAATGTTTAAGCGTTTACGACGAGAGTGAAAGTAGTTGTAATAGTTACTTACGTGTAAAAAATAGTTGCCATCGTAAAAAACTCCTATCCTTTTTAATTCTTTTGAATTTGTCATATATTTTTATTTTTTTTGAATGGCTAAAGAACGTGCTAATACTTTGTACTATATAATATAATTTGATGCAAAGGTATAGATATTTTAGGACTTAACAATGTAAGGTATACCCTGCAACTATACTAAACAGTTGCATTGGGGTAAATGTTTTAATTTTTTAGCTTTTGGAAACAGCTAAATTTTCTAGTCGAAGCAAAAATCATCAACAGGCCACATTGCGGCTATAACGAGCTCGTTTTGGTTAAAAGCTTTTTTATTTAATTGCCGAATGGCGTTCATAACTTGTGCGGCTTTTTGGTCGTCGGTAATTTGCATAATAAGTGAGGAGTTGTAGCTGGGCCAAACAGCCGTATCGAACCTGTTATCGCCCAGCATATTTTTTGCCAGCACCCTATCTATAATCTGATAGCTTTTAATTTCTAGACTATTCATTAGCTCTTGCAATGATTCTAAAACGCTAACATTGCAGGTACAGTAAACTATTTTCATTGTTTTAGCATATTAATATCAAAATGAATGATTTGGGGCATTAGGGAGCGTAAATTTTACTCCTTACCCTTTGTGCCTCTGCCGTGTAAAACTGCGTACACGGTTGGAACCACAAGCAATGTAATTAGGGTTGATGCCAGTAGACCTCCAATCATTGTTATACCCAAAGGTTGGTAAACCTCGGCACCCATACCCTTGCTAAGTGCCATTGGCATCATTCCTAGCATAGTAGTGAGGCTGGTCATAAGAACTGGGCGCAATCGGCTTTGGCCTGCTTCCTGTATTGCATCGTAAAGTTTTAAGCCCCGCTTACGAAGAAGGTTTGTATAATCGACCAGTACAATGCCATTGTTTACCACAATGCCCAGAAGCATAATAACGCCAACAAACGTAGTTACGCTTAGGGTTATGCCCGTAATTTTAAACGCCCAAATAACTCCAATAAAGGTGAGCGGAACGGCGAACATAATAATAAATGGGTCGCGGAACGATTCGAACTGCCCAGCCATTACCATATAAACCAGCGCAATACCAAGAAAGAATATTAGGTACAAATCGGCAAACGACTGACCTTGCTCTTTGGTTTGACCCGACAGAATTATGTCAATTCCCGAAGGAACGTCAATAGTAGATAGAATTTTTTGCGCTTCTTGCTGCCCTTCGCCCAATGAAACACCATTGAGTTCGGCCATTACCTTAACAATACGCTCCTGTGCAAATCGGTCTATTTGCAGCGCACCAATAGCCAACTCAATGTCGGCAACTGCCGAGAGCGGAATTTGCTTACCCATTAGGTTGGTAAGGGTTATATTTTTAATATCCTCAATATTATTTCTGTAGTCGGAACCATAGCGCACCACAATTGAGAAGTTATCTCCCTCCTCCTTAATTCCGCCAGCCTCCACTCCGAAAATACTCTGACGAACCTGAATGCCAATCATTCCCGTATTTAGGGCCAGCGCTGTTGCTTTGTTTCTATCAATTTTAACCTGAACCTCCATTTTACCCTTGTCAACGGTATTTACCACATCGGTAAACATTTGCGACTGTAAAAGTTTGTGTGTTAGGGTATCGGCATAACTGTTTAGTATATCGTAGTTTGAACCCGTAATATTAAACTCAATGGGTTTAACATTACCCGTAACCGCTTGCGATATGATGCTTCCTCCAACGATATTGAAGTTTTCAATTTCGGGTATCTGGGCAATTTCAGCACGTAAATCGCTGGCAATTTGCTTGGCAGTTCGCTTACGCTCTTCGGGACGCGAAAGGTGGCACAGCACGGTGGTAATGTTTTTTCCCTCCCTAAATCCAACCGATGTTAGCATCCCATTTTCCGACTGACCCGAAATGGATGCCAAGCTGCCGTGTCGCATTTCTGGAACTTCTCGCTCGAAAATATCCATCACAACCTTCGAAATACTATCCGATTTTGTAGATGTTGCACTTATATCAATTTCAATGGTGGCAATTATATCTCCAGCATCAAACTCTGGTATATAGTCGGTTCCAAGCCCTTTACCCACCCATAGGCTTACCCCAAGAACTACTCCAACAATAACTAGGGTGGTGGTTTTGTGAAACACGGCCCAGCCCAATGTGTTTTTGTAAATTTTCTCAAGGTAAAGGAACATCTTTTCGCTATATCGATACAAAAGGTACCTTTTCCTTTCCTCGCCCTTTTTCTTCCCCTTTAGCAATTTCGACGATACCATTGGAGTAAGGGTTAACGCTGTAACCAGTGAGGCTATCATTGTTACCGATGTAATTATGGCAAGCTGTTTAAACATTATACCCACTATTCCGCCCATAAAAATCATAGGAACAAACACCATAAGGGTGGTAAGTGTTGATGCGGTAATGGCAGGCGCCATTTCGTTTGCACCAAATATGGCTGCTTGTAAAGGCCTCGAACCCTTGTCGATATGCTGTGTGATATTTTCGAGAACCACAATTGAGTTGTCTACCACCATACCCATTGCAATGATAAGCGACATTAGGCTAAATATATTTATGGTCCAACCAAGCATATAAATAACGATAAAAGCCGTTATGAGCGAAAAAGGAATGGTAAGGAACACGATTAGGCTTAATCGCCATTCTCTGAGGAAGGCAAAAACAACAATCACCACGAAGATGAGCGCATACCAAAATGATTGGGTTAGATTGCTAATACTTTCGGTGATTAGCTCGCCCGAGTCCATAATTTCGCCAATTGCAATATCGGGGGGTAATGTTGGTAATATTTCGTCTATTTTTTGTTTTACAGCTCTTACTACTTCAAGGGTATTAGCACCCGACTGACGCTGAACCATTAGCCCCACACCTGCACCATTACCTGTTCGCGAGTGCTCATCGAGCTGTTTAAACCCATCGGTAATGGTGGCCACATCTTTTAGCCTTATTACCCTATTGTTGAAACTAACTAGCGCCAAGTTACCCAGCTCGCTGGCATCCTGAATATCGCCAGGGATTCGAATGGCAAAATCGTTGTTCCCCACCCGAATGTTTCCACCTGGAATGGTTATGTTCTCTGCATTAAGTATTGCCTCAATTTGGCTAATGGTAATTTTGTATGCAGCTAGTTTCTGAGGGTCAACATCAACCTTAATTTCCCTTTTGGGAGTAGCCAGCACCATAACTGTTCCCACACCCGGAATTTTTCGGAGCGGTGCTGCAATTTGGTCGTTTATTATTTTTTCGAGGCCATTATAGCTGTCGTTGGCCGAAATGCCGTAAACCAGCACAGGCAGTAGCGATGAGTTAATTTTATATATTACGGGATTGTACGCATTACTTGGGAGCCTGTTTTTTGCCAGTTCAACAAGGTCGCGGGCATTGGCTGCCGATTCGCTAATATCGGAACCCCACTCGAACTGGAGCGAGATAAAAGATGCGTTTTCTTTGGATTGAGAGCTAATCTCTTTTAGGTTCTCGGTTCCTCCCAACACACTCTCTAGCAGGCGCGTTACCTGCTGCTCTACCTCAATTGCCGATGCACCAGGGTAAATGGTAATTACGGTAAGTGAGGGTAATTCCATTTCGGGCATCACATCTAAAGGAAGCCTTGTGAGCGATACTAAACCAAAAAGGAGGACAGCCATAAACAGCATTGCTATGGCTACTGGCCTGTAAACTGATGTGCGGGGCAAATTCATTTTCGTACGTTTTCCTAGTTGTTAATATTTTAAAATCTTTAAATAGATGATGTTACTATCGGATTGTGCATTATTTAGTGTCAGCAATAAAACTCCAGATTTTATGTCTTTGATAAGAAAACGTCAAAGACAAGGCTTTCGAAGTTTTTGGCGTTTTCTTGCAAAGACTATTTAACATCAACCTTACTGCCATCCTGCACCTTTGCCTTACCCTCAACAATAACCATTTGTCCTGGTTTAACTCCTGTTACAGCAACATTATTACCAAATATTTGAATTTGATTTATAACAACCCGTTTGGCGGTATTGTCCTCAACAACGTACACAAACTCTTCGCCTGTTCCGGCTAATCGAGTTATGGCACTTAGCGGCACAAAAACCGATGGCTGGTTAGGCAGAATAACTGAAACCCGCCCGAACATTCCAGGTTTTAGTTCGCCCGAATTGTTTTCGAGAATAATTTGAACTTTTGCCGTTCGGGTAAGCGTTGAGAGCATTGGCTTTACGTTGTGTATTGTGCCCTGATAGTTTTTTTGCGGGAAGGCATCAAACGAAATTTCGGTTTGTAGTCCAGGAACTACTTTTGCTAGCTCTTTCTCGTTAACCTCAAATTCTATTTTTACAGGATTTAGCTGCATAAGCCTAACAATGCCCGAGCGCATTGAGTAACCAGGGTCGAGACCAGGATTAATAAAGTAAACCTCTCCCTCTTCCATCATACGTTCAACAATAGTACCCGAAAAAGGAGCATAAACACGAGTGTTCTTCCTTATCATATCCGTTTTTGCATCAGATGCTTCGAGTTTGGCTTTAAGGTGGTCGTACTCCATTTGGCTAACACTTTCCTTCTCCCTAAGCCGCTTAAGCCTTTCGTAGTCTTTGCGTAACGCTTGGTTTTCTACTAAAGCTTGTGTAAGTAGCTCGTCAGAAAGTTCCACTATAAGGTCGCCCTTCTTTACCCTATCACCTTCGGCAAAGCAAATACGCTCAACCTTACCAGGTAAAACAGCACCTAAATTCGATTCGCGATTGGCAAATACAGTTGCTGAGTACGTTAACTTCGGGGCGAAAGGCTTCTCGCTTACCCTTGCTGTTTTTACAACAGGTATTTCAGCTTGCACCAACTCCTCTGATGGTTTATTGGTTTTACAGCCGAAAAGCGCCAAAGCTAGCATTAACGCCATATATTTTCTGTTCATTTCTCGTTCTATTTTAGTTATAATCGGGTTTACCCATTACTTTTTTCAAGTTTACTATGCTTAGCTGGTTTTCCATTTGGGCATCAATTAAGTTGCTGTACGCATCGAACCACAGCGCTTGCGCTTCAAGCACATCGGTGGTTTTAACCATACCCTCGGTAAATGAATTTTGCGTAATCCTTAGGTTCTCATTGGCTAATTCTAGGTTCGTGGTGGCCATTACTATCTTTTTTTGGTTCTCAGCTACCTGGAACTGCGCTTGCTTTAGCTGTAACGATATTAGTTCACGAGCTTCGTCCAGCTGTAATTCAACTTTCTTCTGTTCGTGAAGCGCCGCTCGCATAGTATGTGCCCTATCATTCCAATGAAAAATGGGTATGTTAATGGCAATACCCACATTCCAATCGCCACCAAACTCATTGGAAAAACCGTTGTATGGGTTTGGGTTTAGAAATGAGTAACCTGCTGTAAGTCCAATATTTGGAAGGTACCTCGACCTCATTATATTAACACCAGCTTGGGCAATACCAGTTGCCTGGTTTAGCATTTCAAATTCTGGTCTGTTTACTAGAGCGCTATCCAAAAGGTAGGTTTCTGGCAGTTCCAGCGATATGCCTCCAAGGGTATCTGCCAAAAGTATTTCCGTTTCAAAGGGCATTCCAATAAGTTGGCATAATGCCATTTGCGAAAGTTTTAGCCCATTGGTTGCCTTAAATAGGTTTAGCTGCGCTTCGTTTGTTTTTACATTAACCCTCAGAATATCATTTTTAAGAATAATACCCTCGTTATACAGCTCCTCAAGGTCAGTTTTAAGTTTTGAGAGTAGATTAATGTAGTTTTCAAGCATTTTTGTTTTTTCCTGTACAGAAATGACCCTCCAGTAGTTCTCCTCAACACTATACATTAGCTCGTTTTGCTCCTGTGTGAGTTTTAACTCTGATATTTTACTGTTCAACTTACTTACTCGGTATAGTTCACGAATTTTACCTCCCATATATATTGGCTGGGTAAGGTTTACTCCTGCCATAAATAGGTTTTTGTTCCCAATTTCAAATTGATTTTGGGGGAGCCAAGTATAATTTTGGAATACTGGATTTCCGTCCTTATCGTGAAGCATACCACCGCTAATGGGATTAAATACAAATGTATTTGCAGGGTCGAGGTTTGGGTCAAACTGCCCTGTTTCGGGATTAATTGAGCTGAACGGCACTACGGGTAATAGTGCATCGCCGCTAAGAAGGCTCAGCTTTCTGTTAGAACGATTATAGAGCCCGTTGGCGCTAATGTTTGGGAAGAAGTTTGTACGAGCCGAGAGCGAAAGTGCCTCGCTTGTGCCAAGGTCTTCCTTTGCAATTCTGATTTTAAAGTTTTGTTCAAGCGCCAAACTTTTGCAGTCGGCTAGCGATAGGCTTTGTTGAGCAAAACCGTTAAAACCAATCCCTGCCATTATAATGACAGAATAAAGTAATCGTTTCATTGGCTTATTCATTTCTGATTACAAGTCCGTAGAAAAGAATATCGAGCATATCGTCTAGTATTTTATCCAGCTTATCGGCTTTTGGGCTATCAATAAAAAGCGGAAATTCGAGCCCTTTCATTGCGGTAAAAAGAGCAATTGCCGAAAGTTCAATATCTTTTATTTTAAATAGGCCGTTATCCATCCCTTCTTTTAAAAGCGATTTAATAACAACGAGCTCCTCGGTGTCGTATTTTGCTCTTAGCTTCTCTATTAGGTCCAGATTGCTAATGTCGTTGTTTCGGATAAGGGTATAGTAATTTGCCATAACCTTAATGGCTTGCATACGGGTTTTAACGTAGCTTTTTATCTTCTCAATTGCGTTCTGATCGCTTGCTACTATCGCTTCAATCTTTACCCTATGGGCATCGGCTTCCTTTTCAACAACGGCTTTAAATATGTCCTCCTTACTTTTAAAGTAGTAGTAAATAGAACTTTTGCCTTTGCGTAGGGCCTGCGCAATATCGTCTACGGTAGTTTTTTTAAATCCAAATTTTTCAAAAACATCCGATGCACTATTAATAATGGTGTTGCGCATATCGTCGTGATTCCTTGTTTTGTTTTCCATACTGTACATTCGACTATTTTAGTAAAACAGTACAAAGGTACAGCAGTATTTTTATAATACAAGCAAACTTTCGACTAAATTTGATTAATAGTCGAAAATTATGTTAAAAGCCTGTTTTTAGTATAGTAAGACTAAAGCGACCACTCTCTTTACCTAAAGAATATTTAGATGAGAAATGACATTTATCTTGTTACAATTACAGGAATAATATACTTTTGTCCTTTAATCCAAAAAATGTTGATACGTTTATAATCAAGTGTTTGATTTGCTTAAATTATATTTCGATGAAAAAAATATTAGTAGTTGGCGCTGGAGGGCAGATTGGCTCTGAATTGATTCCCCATTTGCGTAAAATTTATGGCGATAGTAACGTAGTTGCCTCCGATATTAACACAGGTAGATGTAAGCAGCTTGGCGAGGCGGGCCCTCTTGAAGAGTTTGATGTGCTCGATGCGAAAGCCTTTGCCGAGGTTGCAAAAAAGCATAAGGTTGATGCAATTTTTAATATGGTGGCGTTGCTTTCGGCTACAGGTGAAAAAAATCCGCAGCTTGCGTGGAAAATTAATATGGGCGCACTGCTTAACTCTTTAGACATTGCCCTCGAGAATAAGTATGCAGTATTTACGCCCAGCTCAATTGGTGCATTTGGGCCATCAACCCCTATGGACAATACTCCACAGGACACTATAATGCGTCCTACTACTATTTATGGTGTGTGTAAGGTTTCGGGTGAGCTGCTTAGCGATTACTACCACCAGCGTTTTGGTGTTGACACTCGCAGCGTACGCTTTCCAGGCATTATATCGAATGTAACCCTGCCTGGTGGTGGCACAACCGATTATGCTGTTGAAATTTATTACGGTGCCATAAAAGATAAGAGTTTTACCTGTCCACTTCCTAAGGGAACCTACCTTGATATGATGTATATGCCCGATGCGCTAAATGCTTGCGTTAATTTAATGGAAGCTAATCCCAGCAAGCTAAAGCATAGAAATAGTTTTAACGTATCGGCAATGAGCTTTGAGCCATCGCAAATTATGGAGGCTATTAAGAAACGTATTCCCGAGTTTACTATGAACTACGATGTTGACCCTGTAAAAAAATCAATTGCTGAAAGCTGGCCTAACTATATGGACGATAGCTGCGCACGCGAAGAGTGGGGATGGAGCCCCAAATGGAACTTAGAGACTATGACTGATGATATGCTTAAGATTATTGCACAAAAGCACGCGAAGGGGTTAATATAATCAGCAGTAAATTACTTTGGGGGAGGCAATTATTGCCTCCTTCTTTTTCCTACATTATTAACTCCTTAAAGGAACTTTTATAAATTAAATCATTGGTCTCCGGTTAAAAAGGAATATATTCCTCCCAACAACCTGTCATTCATAGCGGAACATAGTGAAGCGAAGAATCTATAATATAAAACAATGTTTTTCCCGGACAATAGTGAAATTAATTGTAATTCTTTGTAACTTGTTTTGTCTTTTGATATACCTATTTGAGAGTTGGCGGTCATTGTGAAGACGACTCCGAATCAGAGAATAAAACATAAAAAATGACACAAGAAGAACTAATAATAAATTGGAGCGACAAAATCCTAAACCATCTCCTTAAACTCAAGGAGGAGAAATATCCCGATTTAACTTTTTGGCTTAGAAAACAAGACAGTGAAAGACTTAGGAAAGGATATTGGTTTCAAGGCAGTCATTATATCTTTTTGCTCTGTATCGCCATATTGCTCTCGAAGTAATTGTTAAGCTCGTTAATAATTCTCTGCTCCCTAGTTGGAGTTTCTCCCCTTAGCTCAATAAAAATGTCGTCTTGAGAATTCCCTTTTTCATATGACACCATGTATTTATCTATATCTATTAAAGTAGTTTGGTCAATTATACCATTTGACCTTTCATAGTTTAATTGTTTTTGAAAATTTTCCACAGCAATTTTGGTCTCTATCGAGAACTTTCCATCTTTTTTGAAATTTACAGATGCAGACAACTTCCCCTTCTCCATTGCGCTTTCTACTTCTGTTATATGTTCACCAGGGGCCGATGCCAATCCTAGTAAATAAGGGTCTCTACCCAAAGAAATATTATTCAAGATATTATGTTTAACAAACTGGGAGTATGTCAGATTTGTTTTTACTCCCATCGCCCCCTCCTCACTGTCCTCCCACACAAACCACCCCCCTTCCGGATTGTGTATAAAATCCCACTGGTACTTGAATAATTCAGTTCCAGCTGAATAGTCCATGAGGTTTTGGGTGGTGCCCTCGGGCAAATTTACCATATTATTTGTACTAAACGTGTGGCGCAGGTTGAAAACGCCATGGCCCAGCTCGTGCGCCGCATCGCGGGTGGTGGCGGTGGGGGTGAGGAAGCCGTAGCTGCTCTTCCCCCGCTGCCGCACGAGTCCTCTCGTGTGGCTTTGCTACAGCAAAAACACTATCTTGCCACAATAATCCCTTTCAATAATCCTTGCTCTCCCGCATAATCCCTT
>JBBACY010000006.1:0-103259 GCA_041656735.1 Bacteroidales bacterium
GGGCTGAAAGCCCAGATAAATTCAGCCCGAGGCAACGCCTCGGGTTAAATAATGAGATGTATTCTGCGCCCTGAAAGGGCAAATTAAAAATTAGTCTACCCACAAATAATCCTCATTATAATCAATCCCATACCCTCTCAAAAATAACAAATACTCCTCTTTAAAACCCAACTTTTGATGATGTTCCCGCTGCTTTTGTATATAATCCTTCGTCTTAGCGTGTAAAGTTTTTAACCTGCCCTTTCAGGGCGATGTTACATATATCCCCTTTCGACCCAAGGCGTGCCTTGGGCTGGAATAAGTTGCCACTTCGTGGCGAAAGCCTTAAGACAACGACCTGATAAACGGCTTATTATATTTACAAAATACGGAAATGTTACGCTAGCGTATATGTATAAACAAAATCAATCGGGCTGAAAGCCCAGATAAATTCAGCCCGAGGCAACGCCTCGGGTTAAATAATGGGATGTATTCTGCGCCCTGAAAGGGCAAATTAAAAATTAGTCTACCCACAAATAATCCTCATTATAATCAATCCCATACCCTCTCAAAAATAACAAATACTCCTCTTTAAAACTCTACTTTTGATGATGTTCCCGCTGCTTTTGTATATAATCCTTCGTCTTAGCATGTAAAGTTTTTAACCTGCCCTTTCAGGGCGATGTTACATATATCCCCTTTCGACCCAAGGCGTTGCCTTGGGCTGGAATAAGTTGCCACTTCGTGGCGATAATGGTATTACGACTATTGCGTACGAGAAAAGGCGTGAGACAGTGGGCAGGAGTATATTATTTTAACCTAAGGCGTTATATTTAAACTTTGATAAACTTCCAATCCGTGGTGATAAATTGTTTGGTTGCTATCATTACAAATGGACTAACTTCGTTGAAATCTTTAACCTGCCCTTTCAGGGCAATGTTATCTGTATACCCTTTCGACCCAAGGCGCTGCCTTGGGCTGGAGTAAGTTGCCACTTCGTGGCGATAATGGTTTTACGACTATTGCGTACGAGAGGTCTCGTGCAGTTGTAATAAAATGTAGTGAAAGGTTTTCAATTTATTTTTAACCGAAATGCAATAACTAAAAAAGCGCCAAAGCGAGGTATTTAACCTTCACTTTGGCGCTTACAATATTAGCAACTACTTATTTGCGTAAAGTTCAATAATCTTCAGCATTACCTCGGTTGCCTTAACCATACTGTTAACAGGAACGTACTCCTGTTTACCATGAAAGTTTTCGCCACCGGCAAATAGGTTTGGACAAGGTAACCCCATGTACGATAAGCGTGCACCATCGGTTCCGCCTCGAATAGGCTTTACAAGGGGCTCAACACCAACCAATTCCATTGCCTTAACGGCTGTATCAACCACGTGAATTACGGGCTCAACCATTTGGCGCATATTATAGTACTGGTCTGTTAACTCAAGCTTAATAACGCCCTCGCCATATTTCATATTGATAAATTCGGCAACCTTAGCAATGTAAGCCTTACGTGCATCAAACTTGTCGCGGTTCAGGTCGCGAATAATATATTGGAATGTGGTATTCTCAACCGAGCCATCAATTTTAATAAGATGATAGAAACCATCATACCCCTCGGTGTGTTCGGGCCTTTCGTTGGCAGGGAGCAAACTGTTAAACTCCATAGCCACATGAATTGAGTTTATCATCTTATCCTTGGCATATCCAGGGTGAATATTACGCCCCTGAACAGAAATTTTTGCACCTGCAGCGTTAAAGTTTTCGTATTCCAATTCGCCAATGGCTCCGCCATCAAGTGTGTATGCAAAATCGGCATTAAATTTCTTTACGTCAAAATGGTCAACTCCACGTCCAACCTCCTCGTCGACAGTAAATCCAATGCGGATTGGACCGTGTTTAAACTCAGGGTTGCTCATCATATACTCAATGGCAGTCATAATTTCTGCAATGCCCGCCTTATCGTCGGCACCCAGCAGGGTTGTACCATCGGTAACTATGAGCGTTTGTCCCTTGTAATCTATGAGTTCAGGAAATTCTTTTGGCGAAAGTGTAACGTTTAGATCTTTATTTAGGATAATTTCCGAACCATCATAATTCTCAATAAAGCGAGGTTTAACGTCTTTTCCACTCATATCGGGAGCGGTATCAACGTGAGCAAGGAACCCAATGGTGGGTATCTTTTTATCAATATTACTAGGTACAGTAGCCATTACATATCCGTACTCATCAATATTAGCATCCTTTAGGCCCAATTCTTTTAATTCCTTAACTAAAAGGTTTGAAAGATCAAGTTGCTTTTTTGTACTAGGAAAAATATCGGAAACGGTATCATCGGCTTGCGTATCGATTTTTATATAGCGTAAAAACCGCTCGATTAATAATTTTTCATTTATCATAACTTATATTTTTTAATTATTTATGCTTAAACATAAAAACTGAAGACGGTGAGGTAAAATAATACAGCCTCCTTCCGTCTTCAATCTTCAAAAAACATTACTCTTTTTCTGGTTTTGCCCTAAGCGACTCCCAAATTAGGTAAGCACACAGAAGGAGGAACATACCTAACCCAAGAACCTGAGCGGGATTAGATTCAAACCATTCATTATTAACAAAGTTAATGCCTCCGAACTTAAGTATGGCACTAATAACACCCATTAAAGCACCACCAGCAATAAACCCTGATGCGATTAGCGTACCACGCTCGCGACGAGACTGATTAAGTTTTGCATCCTTGCTACGAGTAGCAACAATGTGAGCAATAATTCCGCCAATAAGCAAAGGAGTGTTAAGTTGAAGCGGTATAAACATACCCAATGAGAAAGCTAACGCAGGAACGTTAATCATTGTGAGAATGAGCGAAAGCATTGCGCCTGCGCCGTAAAGTAACCAAGGTGCGGGTTTTCCGCTCATCATAGGTTCAATTACAGCAGCCATAGCATTTGCCTGAGGGGCAACTAGAGCACCTTCGCCCGTAAAACCGTAAGTTTTATTAAGTAAGATGATAACCCCACCCACAGTAGCTGCCGACACAAATGTTCCTAAGAACTTCCAACCTTGCTGTTTGTAAGGCGACGAACCAAGCCAGTAACCAATTTTAAGGTCGGTAATAAAACCACCAGCCATTGATAAGGCAGTACAAACAACACCACCAATTATAAGCGCAGCAACCATTCCGCTTTCGCCTGTTAAGCCTGATGCCGAAAGAATTAATGATGCAATAATTAGTGTCATAAGGGTCATTCCAGAAACAGGGTTTGTACCCACAATGGCAATGGCATTTGCGGCCACCGTTGTAAATAGGAATGCGATTACCATAACTATAGCTAGTCCAATTAGTGCGTGAGTAAGGTTATGAACAACGCCAAACTGGAAGAAAATGAAGATTAGGATTGTGGTTGCGAGAATACCGAAACCAATAATTTTCATTGGCAGGTCGCGCTGGGTGCGTAAAACCTCCTTATCGGCACCACCTTTACGTCCAACAGTTTCGGAAACTGCTAAGCCAATGGCTTGCTTAATAATTCCCCACGATTTAATTATACCTATTACACCAGCCATGGCAATACCACCAATACCAATGGGGCGAATGTAGTGTGTAAACATCTCTTCGGCGCTCATATTGCCAATTAGCTCTAAGGCATTGGTTCCAACAGCAACGGTCATTCCTTCGGCAAAATAGTTAAGGAAAGGAATAAAAACGAACCAGCCAACAAAAGAACCAGCACAGATTATTGCCGCATATTTTAGTCCAATAATATAGCCCAAACCAACAACGGCAGCACCAACGTTTATCTTAAAGACCATTTTAGCCTTATCGGCCATTAGCTCACCAAATGGGATAACCCTAGTTGTAAAAACCTCACTCCACCATCCAAACGTGGCAATGATAAAATCGTATAAACCACCAATTAAACCACTCACCAATAATAATTTAGCTTGATTTCCTCCTTTTGCGCCAGACACCAAAACCTCTGTGGTTGCGGTTGCCTCTGGAAAAGGATACTTGCCATGCATATCGGCAACAAAATATTTACGGAAAGGAATAAGAAACAGAATACCCAAAACACCACCCAATAATGATGAAATAAAAACCTGATAAAATTGTGCCTCAAGGTTAAGTATGTAAAGTGCTGGTAGAGTGAAAATAGCACCAGCAACAATAACGCCTGAACTGGCCCCAATTGATTGGATCATTACGTTTTCGCCCAACGCATTTTTGCGCTTTGATACCGATGATAAACCGATGGCGATAATAGCAATGGGAATTGCTGCTTCAAAAACCTGCCCAATTTTAAGACCAAGGTAAGCTGCTGCTGCTGAAAATATTACAGCCATAATTAAACCCCAAGTTACAGAGTAGGTACTAACCTCAGGTACAATTTTTAGTGGTGACATTAACGGCTCATACACCTCGCCAGGGGCAAGCTCCCGATAGGCATTATCGGGTATACCCTTAATCACTTGTTGCTCTGAATTTTGTGACATGTGTTTAGTTAATTTGGTTTATAATATTGATTGTTTATTCGACATAAATGCCGTGCAAAATACAAATTTTAAGGAATATTCTTAAATTAAAGGAGTAAAATTCCAGCAACAAACCTACCCCCATCACCCTGACGAGACGAAAAAAAGGTGTCGTTTTGACTTATGGTACACACACCCGACACCTCAATATTTTGTGGTTTTACACCTGATTCAATGAGCGTTATGCGATTAGCTTCCCACATATCAAAATAGTTTTTTTCATCTCTGCGAATTATCACCTTACTAATATCAAATTTAGTAGCAGCCTCATCAATTACATCTTGTCCCACCTCGTAGCAACAGGGTCCGCCCGATGGGCCAATGCCAACTATTAAATCATTCGGGTTAGTATTGAATTTGTGCTGCATTGCACTAACCAAATGCGAGGCAATCTGTAAAACTGTTCCCTTCCAACCCGAGTGAGCAACACCAACAGCACTATTTGTTGGGTCGAAAAATACGATTGGAACACAATCGGCAGCCAAACTAATAAGACACAGCCCCTTTGTGTTGGTTATAAAACCATCGGTATTATCAAAGGCATCATCTTTGGTAAGCGCTCCTTTGCCCCTATCTTCGTCAAATATGCGCAGTATATTGGTTCCGTGAATCTGAATTGGGAAAACAAAATCGGTAGGTTTAATATCAAGTGCATTGGCAAGCCTTCGCCTATTCTCTATAACATTATTATGCTTATCAGTTTGGTTAAGACTTAAGTTGAAAGTGCCATAGGTACCTTCGCTAACGCCCCCGTGACGGGTAGTTACAAAATGCGTTATTGCTTTACGATGCTTTTGCAAATTCTCAAAATGACCCAACTTAATGCCATTACTTTCGGAAAAAATCATCGACAATGTATTTTAATTTATGCGCCAAAAACCCAAAGATACAAGTTTATAGACTATCTGAAGTACACAATTGCCCAAATATTGTAGGCTGCATATTTACTCAGCACATTATTACTGAGTTACAAACTTATATAACTTAAAAAAAATATTTCTTCGCATTAAAATAAAATTTCAAAATAAATTTGGTTTACAACATAAACTAGTTTATGTTTGCATTAACCTTTAAAACAAATTATTATGGAATCGGAAAAACTATCGGTTGAAAAGAGTTTTGAGATAATTACCCAAGTAATTACCCAAGCTAGAAATAGATTTGAGGAGAATGGGTTTATTTACCTGTTTTGGGGCCTATTGATTTCGTTAGCGTCCATTGGGCAGTTTATTCTACTTCAAAAAGAGTACTATACTATAAACTGGTATCCTTATTTGCTAATGCCCATCGGAGCGGTTTTCTCAGGATACTATTTTGCAAAAAAGAAGGAAAAACCCCAACGAAATATGATTGGTAGAATTGTTTCCTGGGTGTACGTAATCTTATCTATAAATATGATGGTTTTAGGTTTTATGTTTTACCCGACACTTAAAGAGAACCTAATACCCATTATTCTCATTCTGCTATCGGTTGGCATTTTTATATCAGCAATTGCTATAAAAAGCAGGCTATTGCTCTTTTCTGGGATTCTGATTAACCTTTCGGCTTTTGCTTGTTTTAGTATTGAGCCGATATATCGTCCCCTCTTAATGGGAATAGTCTCTATTATTGCGGTTATGATTCCTGGAATTATATTGATGATTCAGCATAAGAAGAGATAAAATGTTTGATGAACTCAACCCCTTACTTCATTCCCAGCTGCGATTGGCTATTATTTCATACCTAGTAAGCAACGGTGCAGCTGATTTTAACGAGCTGAAAGAGGTTACAAAAGCAACCTCGGGCAATATAAGCGTACAGCTAAAGAAGTTGGAGAAGGAGAGCTACGTAGCCATTACTAAAGGTTTTTTAAATAACTACCAGCACACCTCTATTGAGATTACAAAAGTTGGGATTGATGCTTTTGAAGAGTATGTTAAAGCGATAAAAAAATACCTAAAATAAAACTATGATACGATTGCTGATTTTTCCATTACTCTTTGCACTCCACATTGGGAATGCGAATGAGCTGACTGCCAACGTAAACTATAAAAAGCAAAATGAACAGGAAAACAAAATCACCCTGCTTACGAATATTGAAAGTAAAATTTACGAGAGTTTCACTCAAAGTCTACGTCTGCAAGATAACATACCACTACTTAACTTAAGCATTGAACTTGAAGAAGTGAGTTCGACGGATGAGCAAGAGATTATCATATACTGGCGCTCATACTTACAATTCTATGCTTCAATCTATTTTTTAAAAACAAGCCAAAGAGAAGCAGCCAAAAATGAAGTAGATAAAGGCATATCTTGGTTAAACGAGATTCAGACGAAGAACTCAGAGGAATACGCGCTCCTTTCAATGCTCCAAGGTTTTAGCATACAGTTTAAATGGACTGAAGCGAGAAGCATTGCAGACGAGGCTAAAAACAATGCATTAAAAGCGATTGAATTAGACTCGACAAACCTAAGAGCCCACTATGTTTATGCAAGCAATAATTATTATTCGCTTGGGAAGAGTAACAGCACGAAAGAAGTTGAGAAGCACTTACAAAAAGCCATCACGCTGCCCGCTCAAAAGGTGGCGAACAATCGACTTCCCTCGTGGGGAAAAGAGGAATCTTTTGAAGTGCTAGTTAAATTATACATTGAAAAAGAGGAGTGGGAATTGGCGAAAAAATATTATCAGGAAGGCATTACAGAGTTTCCTAACAGTTATACAATAAATCAATTGGCGGGGAAACTAGTTGGCAAATAAAAAAAAATAGCTTTTACGTTTTGAATTCTCTCTTGCTACACAAAAGATTAAACGAATAGTCATAACAACAAAAAAGCATCCTAATGAGATGCTGGGCAGAACAAAAACACCTAAAGTTAGATTACACCCAATGCCACAAATATTTTGGCTTTAAGCATTAAAAAATATTTAGACAGGTTTGAAACCCTGATGCGTTTTGATAATATTTGAGATGCTCTAACGCTTTTAATTCGCTTAAGTAATGCATTAAAATACAAGTAAGATAAGTAAACACCGAGCTTAGACTCAGCTGGCAGCTGTTTAATTCCCTCTAAAGATTTATGCAAATCAATCTCAATATCTGCCTCAATCTTTCGTTTCTCAGTTTCGGTAAAGTTCTCGAAATCAACCGATGGAAAATATGTGCGTCCCCGCTCCTCAAAATCAGATTTAATATCGCGTAAAAAGTTAACCTTTTGAAAGGCCTCACCAAGGCTTCGAGCTGGTTGGGTAAGGTTATCGTATAACGTTTCATTACGGTTACAGAAAACCTTTAAGCACATAAGTCCAACCACTTCAGCGCTTCCATAAATATATTTTTCATAGTCCTGCGTACTGTAATTCTCTTTCTCTAAATCCATAGCCATACTATCCATAAAAGCTGTAATCAAGTGTAGAGGTATATCGTACTTATTAACAACTAGTTGAAAGCTATGTATAATTGGATTAGTGCTAATACCCCGCTCAATAGCCATAAAAACCTGCTCGCGAAGCTCGGTAAGTATTTCATTTTTCGGAAAGTTGTGGAACGTATCAACAACCTCATCGGCAATACGAACAAACCCATAAATTGCGTATATATCATTCTGTATTTTAGGGCTTAATGAAGATAGGGCCTTAGAAAAAGATGTTGAGTAGTTCGCTGTAAAAAGCTTACTACAACCTATCGAAGTACTATTATACAAATCCATAACGCTTAACAATTTGTTCGGTTGTTAGTTTTGAGCTAATAACTGCCATTGGCAATCCGGTGCCAGGAATAGTGCTTGAGCCAACATAGAAGAGATTTTTGAACTTCTCGTCGGTGTTGTGCGGACGAAAATACCCTATTTGACTTAAATCGTGTGCCAAGCCTAGGCCGCTGCCACGATACAGGTTAAACATTTTCTCCCAGTGCGTTGGCGTTAGAATTGTTTTTGAAATTAGGTTACTCTTAATATCTAAACCGGTACGTTCCGATAGGTCGTCGATAATATTATTGGCAATTTGTTCGCTATCGTCCCAATTAGGTTTGTAGCGTAAATCGGGAACCGGACAAAGAATAAAAATTGCTTCTGCACCCTCCGGAGCGTGATCGGGATTGGCTTTACTTGGTACATTAACGTAATAGTAAGGCTTATCTAAACTCACCTTATTTTTAAAGATTCCGGAGCTATACTCCTCAAAATTTTGACCAAGAAAATAGTTGTGCACCTCAAGTCCAGTAGCCTTACCTTTAATACCTAAATACATTGTAAGCGGCGATAGTGTCCATTTCTTCTTATCCAGTTTTTTCTCACTAAACTTCTCGCGTTTAAGTATTTTTCCTCTAAAAGATGCTGCATCAGCATTCGCCACGTAAATATCGGCAGTCCACACCTTACTGTTTTGGTCTACAAGTCCGCTAATCTCGCCGTTTTTCTCAACAAAATTAACAATTTCAGTGTTATAGGTAATCTTTATGTTTCGCTTTTCAATCTCACCCAAAAGACCTTCAACAATTTTATACATCCCCCCCTTTACATTATGGTACCCATCGTGTAAAAGTTCGGTATAGGTAAGCATAGAGTATACTGCAGGAGTATCAAATGGGGTTGCACCAAGAAAAAACGCCACTAGCGAAAAGATTACTTTTACCTCATAAGAAGAAAAGTTCTTATCCATTTCGCTCCACATAGTTTTGAGCATTAACGGCCCGTGTTTAAGAGGAACAGTGGCTAGTGTAGCTGCAAAGTTTAATAATGACGAGAAATTTTTTCGTATAACCTTATTCTCGGTATCATGAAATAGCTGGCCCGTTTTTTTTAGGTACGCCATCATTTTATTTTCAAAATCGGGCTCAACATCCGCAAATTCTTTTGCAAGTTTTTTTAAATCCTTATGTATAACATAGTTTTTTGAGCTGCCTGCAAAATTTACGGTATACAGCGGGTCGAGCGGAAAAAATGTGAAGGGCAACTCAATATTACAACTTTTAGCAAATTCATCAAACTCATAGCTCATTGAAAAGAAAGTTGGAGCTAAATCCCAAGTAAAACCATCCTGCTTTAGCTGGTTTAGCCTACCCCCTGCCTTATGGTGTTTTTCAAGCATTTCAACCTCATAACCTGCTGATGACAACCTAATAGCAGTTGTTAAACCTCCTAAGCCAGTTCCTACAATAAGGGCTTTTTTCATCTATTATTTATTGTTTAATGATAGTTAAATTTTCATTTATTGATTATATATATAATTGATTACTAAACAATGAAAATTAATTTTTGTTTAAGTTTTGCTAGTAATTATTGCACAGAACTATTTAAACTTGTTTTGTACTAACTTTTAATTAGAAAATGCAGTACAAAGTAAACATACCCGAAGAGATGAACAAATTAAACCTAAGAATTTTTCATACTCACTCATCAAATAAAAATTTGTAATTTTGCCGTTTCAATAAAACGATTTTTGGTTGTGAAAAAAGTAGTTATCGGTTTATCGGGTGGAGTTGACTCAAGCGTTGCGGCCTATATATTAAAAGAACAGGGCTATGAGGTTATTGGCCTATTTATGAAAAACTGGCACGACACCACGGGCGTTTTACAAGGTGATTGCCCGTTTGACGATGATTACAACTTTGCGCAAATGGTTGCTCGTAAGCTAAATATCCCTTTTAAAATGGTTGATTTAAGCGATGAGTACCGGAAACGAGTAGTTGACTATATGTTTGATGAATACGCGCGCGGACGAACCCCAAACCCTGATGTGCTATGCAATAGAGAAATTAAGTTTGATGCTTTTATGAAAGCGGCTCTTGAACTGGGTGCCGATTACGTAGCAACGGGACACTACTGCCGTAAGGATACCGTTATCGTTGACGGTAAACCTGTTTACCGATTACTTGCAGGCGTTGATACGAACAAAGACCAGAGCTATTTCCTTTGCCAGCTAAGCCAACAGCAGCTGGAAAAGGCATTGTTCCCCATTGGCGATATGGTTAAACCCGAAGCGCGCCGAATTGCAACCGAACTGGGGCTTGCATCTGCTCAAAGAAAAGACTCTCAAGGCATTTGCTTTGTTGGCAAGGTTGATTTACCTGTGTTTCTTCAGCAAAAACTCAAGGCGAAAAAAGGAGACATTATTGAAATACCCAAAAACTTCAACCTACAAGACGATACCAATAAAACGAGCAATTCGCTTAAGAATATTTCAGCAGAGCATAAATACCAGTCCAGTAACGGCAAAAAGGTTGGTACACACCAAGGCGCACATTTTTATACCATTGGACAACGCAAAGGGCTAAACGTTGGAGGAACTCTCGAACCCCTATTCGTTATATCAATTGATGTGGAAAATAATATTGTTTACGTTGGTCAGGGTCAGGATCACCCTGGGTTATACCGAAATGCGCTGCTTGTACCTGAAAACGAAATACACTGGGTGCGCCCCGATAAAACGATGCGTATTGGAGAGTCGAAAGATTTTTTGGTGCGAATTAGGTACCGACAACCTTTACAAGAAGCCAAGCTACACCGACTTGAAGAAGGGATGTACATTACGTTTAACCAACCACAACGTGGAATTACATCGGGGCAATTTGCTGCTTGGTACTCTGATGATGAGCTAATTGGCTCTGGCGTAATTAATTAGAAAGAAAACTCTGATTACAACTATAAAACCTGCACAAACTTAACCCCGTTTTACACGAGTAGTGATACACCAAACCCAACCGCACAATAATACTTTAAATGGGCATCGGCAATTATTGTTTTTCGACTAAAATTTGATGCCAAAAACACAAATATCATCTATTTGCTCTTGCTTATTCTGGTGTTTAGTCAATACATTAAGCAATGCTTTCTCCTGAACTGCAGATGGTTTTCCATCAATTTCATTTAGTAACTCAATAAACCTACGCTGACCAAATTTTTTGAAATTATCATCCATTTGATCCGTGTAGCCATCAGAAGTAAGGTAAAGGGTAACCGGCTTTGAAATATCAATTTGGTGGTTGGTAAAATATCGTTTATCCTCACGCTGAAACCCTCCCACCGACCGAGGATCCCCGGGAATCTTTTGGACTCTTCCATCGGTAACCACAAACAATGGCCGGCTTGCACCAGCAAACGTAGCTCTATTGTCTTTTAAATCAATTGCCAGCAAGCATATATCCATACTAATATGACCCTTGCTTATGGTAACATCCTGTTTTAACACCTTGCGAACCTCCTTATGCATAAGCTCAAGCGCCAGAGCCGGGTTATGGGTACGCCATTCGTTTACTACTTGGTTTAACAGGGTGTTGCCAATAACAGACATTAACGCACCAGGTACACCATGGCCTGTGCAATCAACCACTGCAGCAAAAAGTTTATTATCAACATTGCTAACCCAATAAAAATCGCCAGACACTATATCCTTAGGCATGAACAGGATCGTGTGATTGGGGAAAAACTTTCGTAATTGTTCTGGGTTGGGAAGTATTGCCTCTTGAATAGTTTGTGCGTACTCAATGCTACTAATAATTCTATCATTTTTAGCTTCAATTATCCGCTGCGAATTTTCAAGTATCAGGTTCTTACTCTCAATCTCATCACGCTGAGTCAAAATCTCTTCTTGTTGCTGAATAAGCTCCTCATTCTTTTCGAGAATTATATTTTGCTGCGTTGCAAGTTTAATATTGGCCTTCTGCTTATTTTTATAAGCCTTGTACACCAACAGCATCCCAACCATTAAAACACCCAAAATTAATAACAGCAGGTTTTGCAATAAGCGCTGTGTACTTGCTTTTTCGCTTGCAATAACATCGCGTTTAGCTTGTTCTATTTGCGATTTATGCCGCTCTTTCTCAAAATTGTATAACATCTCCGTTTGAACCATCCTCTTCATATTGTCCTCGTTAAAAATGATGTCGCGGGCATCTTTATAACTTTTAAAATGAGCGAAGGCCTTTGGAATGCTATTCTGTTTTTCATAAACCTGGCTTAAACACTTGTGAGCTTCGGCGCATAAATCGATTGCTGAAATAGAATTTGCATGATTTAATGCCTGTGAAAAATAGGATTGAGCCTGGCTATATTTTTGACGTGCAAAGGCTAGCTTACCCAAGTAAATTTTACATTCAGCTAGTCGTTGGTGATTACCTAACTTCTCGAAAATATTCAAAGCCTTAGACAAGTAACTCTCACTCAAGTAATAGTCATCTAAAGCAATGTAAATTGATCCTATTTCGTTATAAAGGATACCAACGCTATCACCCTCTTTGTCATAATCCTCATATTTTTTAGACAGAACGAGTGATTTTAAAAAATAATCAAGTGCTTCATTATAATTTCCCATCTTTTTGTGCACCTCACCAATGTTCATATAGGCAATTGATATTCCATACTCGCTGCCCAGCACTTTTTCTATTTCAAGCGATTTCATATAATACTGAAGCGCTTTGGGAAAGTTATCCTGATATAAGTACAGAACACCAATATTATTCAATGTGCTTGACCTACCCAGGGTATCCTGAGAGGTTTCGAAGAGTGATAAAGCGTTAAATAAATGCTCGAGCGCACCCGAATAATTGCCTTGCAAACGGTATATTGGTCCAATTCGGTTAAGTGCCCATGCTTCGCCTGAGATATTATTTAAGGATTTGAAATGCTCAATACTTAAATATAGATATTTTAACGCTTCAGTAAAATTATCTTGAAAGCGGTATAAATCACCCAGATCGAGAAGCAAATACGAGATTTCATCAAGCATTCCAACCTCTTCGCAGGCTTTTAAGGCTAGGTTAGAATATCTAATTGCGCTCTCCGTATCTTTCTCATCATAATATTCTTGTGCTATTTTTAGTAAATCGTTGGCATATTGAACCTTATCAACCTCTTCAATTGCATTAGGTTGGGGTGCATCGTTAATTTGAGCAAACGATGCTAGCGTTAAAAAAAGTAATGAGACAAATATGTAGACTTTTTGTAACAAAATGGGAGCTGTTTTAATGTTTTAAAATCTTAATTATTTACCTAAAAAGAATTAACTATTTGGTTAAGCAACTATGTATGTACAATTTACTATAACTACTTTTGGGGCCTTAATGTTTCAAAAAAGATGAAAGAATATGAGGGTTAAGTGATTTTATCAAAATAAAAAAGAAGCCCCAAGAAAATTAATGATGGTAAATTCTTAAGGGATACACGTTAAAATATCGCGATAATATGGGAGCAAACCACAAGAATAGTTATCGAAATTGGTTGTAAACCCTTTCTTAATTACATTCAAACCTCGTGAAGTTAAATAGTTGCTAGTAAAACTTTATGTTTGAACTATGCGTTTGCATTTTTGCGTATCGCTGAAGAACAACGAAATGTTCCTTTTCACAAATTTTACCATTACATTTGCTAAAAAAATATATGTTCGATTTCACAGAGGCAAAAATTGCCGCAATGGCTATACATCGAGTTGGAAGTGCTGCTCGCGAAGATGAGTTGGTCTTATCCAACGATCTTGTTCAAATTAGCGATCCCGACCTACTCGACCTACTTAAAAACTTTTTTATTTCGCCCTTTAAACAACCCGAGTTTTATAGTTTTTCGCATAGTACGGACTTGGAAATGAATAAGACTTTCAATTTCTCGTCGAGTATATTTAGCGCGCCAGATAATCTGCTCGAACAATCGGCAAACATTGCTAACTACTTGTACGATTGCAGTAATCATCCAAATATTAAGGACGGAGAGCTGTACGTTATTTTTATGTCGAACTGCGTAATTGAAGGCGAATTGGTTGATGCCATTGGTCTTTTTAAGTCGGAAACGAAGGATACCTTTATTAAGGTTTACGAGAATCATAGCAAATTTGAAGTTGAGCGACACAGTGGCATTAATATAAAAAAAGTGGATAAGGGTTGCCTTATTTTTAATACCGAGCGCGATTTTGGATACAAGATTATTGCCATTGATAACACCAACAAAACCGATGAGGCCAGATTTTGGAAAGAAACATTCTTGAATATTAAGCCCCGGGAAGACGACTTTTACCAAACCAGTGGCTACATTAACCTTTGTAAAGATTTTGTAAAAGATGTTTTAAAGGATGAAAACACCGTTGACCGTAGCGAACAGATTGATATACTGAACAAAACCCGCGATTACTTTACAAAAAACGATGCATTTAATCAGGACGAATTTGAGGACGAGATAATAAGAAAGCCTGAGGTTGTTGAGCAATTCAGAGAATACAAAGATAACTACCAGGCCGAGCTAGGATGCAATTTAAAAGACTCGTTCACCATTTCTGTAGATGCTGCCAAACAAGCAAAAAAAGCATTTAAAAGCGTTATAAAGCTCGATAAGAATTTTCACTTATACATTCATGGTGGTCGCGACAGGGTAGACAAAGGTTTTGATCACGAAAAAGGCCTAAGCTATTACACACTATTTTTCGATGCAGAAGACTAGCAAAAAAAACATCGGGAGTAGTTTAACGAACGCGGCAAAAAACATTTAATATGACAACAATAAAAGAATTGGTTTTTAGTAAGGTGGTGGTTGAGTTTGCCGCAGTAGCTAAAGAATACTGTGCATTTCTTGAAAATCCAACGGCATTTAAACAAAAGCAATTTATTCAAATATCAAATAGCCTTTTACCTCTGCTTTACTATAAGGCATCACTACTTCCCAATACTGAGCCCATTCATGAACAGGGTAACCAAAAGTATGTTACCGAAGAGTACTACTTGGCTTTAAGCGAACGCATTAAACACTTTTTAGGCCAGTACAACGATTTCCCAGAAGTTTTTGATGAGCGAATAGTTGAAACAGACGAGCAGTTTTCGGCCAGTCTTGCTGAGTACCTAAGCGATATATATCAGGATTTGAAAGACTTTACCATGATATACCAAAAAGGGCAGGCAGAAGAAATAAACGATGCCCTGTGGGAATGTAAACTTAACTTTGGGGAGTTTTGGGGAATTCGATTGGCTAATTGCATAAGAGCCATTCACCAGCTCGCGTATAGCAACTCGGAGCTAATTGCAGATGAGCCGAAAGAAACCGAACAGAATGATAATATTGATACCAGCGACTGGTTTATTACTCGTCGTCAGGACGAAATGGATAATGAATAGATATGATTTTTAAAAACGACATTACAAAAGAAGAGGTTAACGAGTTACCAAAAGCAGTTTACAACGGAAAAATTATTGTTATAACTTCTCAAGAAGAACTTATAGAACACCTGCCCACGCTAGCACGAGAAAAAATTATTGGATTTGATACCGAAACCAAGCCCACCTTTAAAAAAGGGCAGGTAAACGGCATAGCCCTATTGCAACTTGCTACTCACGAAATTGCGCTACTAATAAAAATAAAGGAAGTTGGGATACCCAACGAGCTTATTAAAGTTTTAGAGAACCCAAACATACTGAAAATTGGAGCAGCAATTCGCGATGATAATCGCGGGTTACAAAAGGCGGCTAAATTTACCCCAGCAGGTTTTATTGACCTTCAAAATATTGTTTCCGATTACGGAATTGAGTGCTTAAGCGTGCGTAAAATGGCCGCTATAGTGCTAGGGTTGAAGGTGTCAAAATCGCAACAACTTTCGAACTGGGACGCCCCCACTTACACCGAGGCGCAAGAGCAATATGCTGCTATTGACGCTTGGGCGTGTCGCGAAATATTTATAAAACTTAGGGCGAGTAAGGCCAAATAGGTTTCATAAAACCACTGGTTTTACGCGCTACATTAGCTAGCGTATAAAAACCCAGTTATTCCCTTTACTATAATCAGGTGCATACACGTACCCTTCGTCAGTGAATGCTTTTAGGTGTTCAACCTGCTCAAGCTTATTTTTAATAACAAAGCGAGTCATTAAACCCCGCGCACGCTTGGCATAAATTGCAATGGTTTTTAAACTATCCCCTTTTTGCTCCTTAAAAACTGGGGAAACTATTGTACCGCCTATTTTATTAAAATTTATTGCTTTTGAATACTCATTGGAGGCGAGGTTAACCAACGTATTCTCTTTATCCAACTTAATTAGCCCCTCGAAATAGCGGGTAATCGTATCGCGCCAAAAATCGTACAAATTATTACTGCTCTCAACATCCACTTTGGTTCCCATTTCGAGCCTGTAGGGTTGCATCAAATCGAGCGGACGAAGCACCCCGTATAGGCCTGACAAAATTCGTAAATTCTGTTGGGCGAATAAAAAATCGTCGGCACTAAAATCTACCACATCGATACCCCCATACACATCGCCCTTAAAGCTGAGCAAAGCAGGATAGCTATTCTGCTTAGTAAATGGTGTTTGCCATTTCAAAAAACGCTCAAAATTAAGAGTGGCTAACGACTGGCTTATGCCCATCAACCCTTTTAAATCATTCACGTTTAACTCTCTTAGTCGGTTTATTAAAATCTCCGATTTGTTCAAAAAGTCGGGTTGTGTTGGATCTACTCTTGGTTGAATTTCTATTTTTGCAAGAGTTTTTGAGGGGGACAATATTAGTATCATAATCAAATATTCTAGGAGTTTAGCGCAATGTTACACTAGTTGAACTCAAAATTAGCTATTATATTGGTCTGGCGCAAAAGAAGGAAATAAAAAGGCATAAACTAAAACAGGGAAATACCCTGGCTAGTAGAAAAGTGCAATGAATACAAAAACGAAACTTCAACAGAATAAATATATTTGTAAACCAATCACAAAACTTTATCTATATTAACACATTGCCTATTGCAACAATAGGATTCTATAGTAAATTTGTAATCTGAAATTAGACTAAAATGGATATACAAGCAATTATTACAGATATTTACCACGAGGTAAAGCCACTGGCTTCTCAAGGTCAGGTTGCCAAATATATACCTGCATTAGAAACTGTATCACCTGACTATTTGGCCATTAGCATACACAAGATTGACGGTACGCACTTTTCAATTGGCGATTATAGTATCCCATTTTCAATACAAAGCATAGCAAAAGTCTTTGGTTTTACCCTAGCATACAAGGCTTTAGGTCGCGAAATGTGGAAACGAGTTGGCAAAGAGCCCTCTGGTAATGCTTTTAACTCGCTAGTTCAGCTAGAGTTTGAGAATGGAATACCCCGTAATCCCTTTATAAATGCAGGCGCAATTGTACTGGCCGATATTCTTATATCTCATTATAAAAATCCCCCGCTCGAATTATTAAACTTCGCCAAAAAGGCAGCCAATGAAACCTCAATAAGTTTTAATGAAGAAGTTGCTCGCTCTGAAAAGGAAACAGGAAACAGGAATGCGGCTCTTGCCTACTTTATGAAAAGTTATAAAAATATCGTCAACCCCGTTCAGGATGTTCTTGACCTATACTTTCTAATGTGCTCACTAGAAATGGACACATACTGCCTAGCAAAATCCTTCCTTCCCCTATCAAACCAAGGTATAATTCCCTCTACAAAAGAGCGAATAGTCTCCTTAAATGAAGCAAAAAGGATTAATTCACTAATGATTACATCTGGCTTATACAACGAATCGGGCGACTTTGCGTACAGAGTAGGTGTACCTGCCAAAAGCGGCGTTGGAGGCGGTATAGTGGCTGTTATTCCTAATGTGCTAAGTATATGTGTGTGGTCACCTCCTCTTAACAATCTCGGAAATTCGATTGCAGGCGTTTGTGCCTTAGAAAAATTTACTACGCTTACGGGTATCTCTGTTTTTTAAACAAAACTAAAGATAAAAACAAAGACAAAGAGGGGGGTGTAACGTACACCCCCCTCTCTTCTTATTAACTGCCTGAATATTTATTTCTTAATGAACTTTTCAATAAATTTCTCCCTCTCATTTTCAACCGAAATAATGTAAACTCCGGAAGGGATATCTGAAATATCTATTCTTTGCGAATTATGTTCCGAGCTAATTACTTTAACCAACGAACCCGTTACGCTGTATATTGAAATATTACCAAGTAATACACCATTGCTAGCACTAACAGTAATGAAATTACTAGCAGGAACAGGGTATAGAGTTACGCTGGTAGGCTCTTCGAAATCAAGAATTTCACTTTGCTTATCATTACGTGCGTAAGTAGAAGTCTCAACAACGTTAATGGTATAATCCTCAACCTCACCGTAACCGAACGTTTCGCAAGCAGTGGCAGCAGCGTTGTACTTCATTGTAACTCGCATACGGGTTGTGCCTAGCAATGCGTTTGAGGGTACGGTAAATGAAGAAGACAATCTGGCTGCACTGGATGAAGATCCATAAACCATACGCTCGTTTGCATCAAAAATTCCGTTCTGGTTCCAATCAATCCATACGTGCCAATACTCAGTGTAGCTACTTCCCTTAAACCCAGCACTAAAGAATATGGTTTGTGATGCGCCACGAGCTACTGTGGCTGTATGGTTGGTAAAATTTCCGTACCCACCGTTAGCAGAGGTAGTATTACTAATCTGGTTAAGCTCAACCAGGTCAATCCACTCGTACGATGTTGCACCTTTTGAAGTACAGTAGGTTAGCGTGCCACCAGTTGTGGTAAGGCTATAGGTGTTGCTAGCCCCTGATGTGTTTCCTGCTGCATCCTTGGCTTTTACGTAGAATGAGTAGGAAGTGCCAGCGCTTAGACCAGTTACGTTGGCCGAGTTTGTTGCAACAGTGCCCTGGAGTGTGCCGCCCATATATACATCGTAACCAGTAACGCCCACGTTATCGGTTGAAGCATTCCAACTAAGCTGAGCCGATGAAGAAGTTATGCTTGATGCGGTAAGACCTGTTGGGGTGGTTGGGGCTTGAGTATCACTAGTACTACCAGCAATCACTACGGTATAATCTTCTACCTCGCCGTAGCCAAAAGTTTCGCAAGCAGTTTGTGCTCCGTTGTACTTCATACTAACCCTCATACGGGTTGTTTTGGGTACGGTGCCCGCTGGTATAGTAATCGTTCCGTTAACGGCTGTTTTGCTAGCTGCACCAGCATCAAAGACCAGTTCGCCTGGGTCATCAAAATCAGCATCTCCATTTAAATCAATCCAAATCTTCCAATATTCAGCGTATGCTGAGCTGGCATGACCGGGGGTAAGCGTTATGGCATAATCAGAGCCCGCACTCACTGAAATAGTTTTACTAGTGAAGTTTGTGTATCCAGCCGATGAAGAGGTGTTCGTAAAGGCACCAACTTTAACGCCTGCGATCCACTCATAGCTATAGTTACTTCCTGCACTTGTACAATAATCGGCCACGTATTCGGTTACCGTAATGAAATTAGCCTTTGTTTCAGAGTTACTTCCACTTGCATTTGAAACGGTTAACTTAACATCAAAATTACCAATACTATTATAGGTTACAGTAGGATTTGATGAGGTGCTAGTTGAAGGAGTTCCCCCCTCGAACACCCATGAGTAACTAGTAGGGTTATTTGTAGAGGTACTAGTAAAAGTAACGATATTTCCTTGGGTAATGGTTTGGGACGAAGCCGTAAAGTTAGCTATAGGAGGATTATTAACCTGTGATGAGGGTCCGTTTGGATGACCAGGCGTTCTCATTTGAACGGATGGATCGCCAAACAGAACCCAAGTATCGGCCATATTTGCGCCATCTGTACCATACACACTAATCATCTGGTACATTCCATTAACAAACATACCACCGTAGGTAATATAGCTATTGGAAACAAGCAAAGCGTTCATCTTATCCTGAGCGCACATTGGCGAAGCCCATGACTGATTTATAGTTGAACCACAAAAAGCGATGGCGCCCGTTGGTTTACCATTATTGGTTGCCCGCAACCAAGTTTCAGCGAAGCACGTGGTTCCGGTAAAATTTCCATTTACACAAGCAACCGAAATAACGAACGGTAACTTATTCTCATTGGTTAACGAGTTAACATTACTCTGCGAGTAAGTCATTGAAGCCCATGAAGTATTACTACCATGACCAACATAATTTATTATACCCCTGCCACTATTAAGCAATGAGGATAACTGCGAAGCACTTCCTCCGTTCTGATAAACCCTATCAATGCTATATCCATAAGGCTTAAGGATTTTCTCAATATTATTCATATGAACTTCATCGGTCTCTCCATTATCGCCACCACTTCCACCTTCGTTTGAGGCAATACCAACACCTTTTTTGAACCATGTTTCGCTGGAACTAATATTCCTTTCGTAGTATATTGTTCTGTCAATCTGCGTTTGCAGTTGGGTGGTATTTTCAGCAGAGAAACGACCTACAAAAAGATCAAGGTAATGATCGTTTCCTGCTGTATAGCCGTAATTATTGTCTGAATAACCAGCCGAAGTGCTAGAAGCAGGAACCTGAGCATGGTCGCCCACCAACAGCAGGTAGCTTATCCCTTTAGTATTATAAGCGTTCTGCACATAAGTTTTTAGTGCTGAAGCGCTGCCAATACTTGAGTAGTTTACCAAATCAACGGTATAACCTATAGATTCTTTCCAACTTTTAAATTCTTCCATGGCCGATATGAAACTGCTATAACAAACAATTAGCATTTTCTTACCACTCTCACTAAGTTTTGAGTTTGAAGAAGCTCCTTTGTAGTTCATAAAATGGTTAGATAAAACGCTCTCAAAAACATTATCGTTTCCGATAACAGCATTCTGGCTTAAAACATTTGCCGCTTTTTTTCCAGATTCAACCAATTCAACAACCATACTTGTGTACACTCGAACCTTTTTGGTAACAGGATTATACTGAACTGGATAAACGGTAACATCCTGTCCTCTAACATTACGAATAATGTATGGTTCGCTTGTTTGTGCAATATTTGCTGGGTAAAACTCATTTACTGAGTAAACCGAACCGTACTCATAAGGAATATCATCCGGATTCTTATCGCGTGAGATAACTCCTTTCGAAGGAACAATGTCAATTCCTTCAAACTCAACATACTTGCTCTTGGCAATGTTTACTTTTAAATCAACATTATTAGGAACAACCACCGACCTCGTAAAAAGAGGCAAACTGGGTTCTCCTTTTAATTGTGATTGAAAACAATCCGGGATTTGCAGTAAGCTGGCATTCCCTTTACCAGTTTGTACAGATTTTAGGGCATAAGCATTAAACTCAAATTCAATGCTAATTTCACTACCCTCGGGGGTAAGCATACCCACCTTGGTTTCGATTGAGGATTTAGAATCATTCAATCTTTGCCAATTCTGGCTACTTGTATTCATTGCAAAAACAACGAAACACAAACCAAAACTAATACTGAGTAACAATTTCTTCATTTTACATAATTTAGGTTAGAGATATCTTGAGCGAAATGTAAAAACTTCTTCGACAGAGAAAATCTGTTATCGATAAACAGCAGTTTGCTTATGACAAAGAACCTTTATCGCCCAGAATATGCATGTTTGAACATATATTCATATACTGTCGAGAAATATATGTTTTTCATATTCATTAACTCCCCTACTTCAATCAAGTCCTAATAAAAGGTTATTATTAGCTTGATTGTTAATACTCTTTATTATAAATATTTTATTAAAAGAAAAATTAGTTCTAACTTGCCAAATAATTAAAAAACCTAAAAAACCAATATTGTGTTAACTACTGATTACGTATGGCCCAACAAGGTTGCGCTAATTGTTGAAGACGACACATCCAGCCTTATGCTTTTGGAAGCAATACTGGGTAAAACAGGCATTAGCATTTTTGTTGTCGATAATGGTGAAAAGGCAGTAGATTTTGTTCTACAAGGAAACCCAGTAGATATCGTGCTAATGGACATTAAGTTAAAGGGTATTAGCGGCTTGGAAGCAACTAAGCAAATAAAAAAAATAAATCCTAAAATTCCAATTATTGCCCAAACAGCTTGTGCTGTTGCAGGCGATATGGAACGCTGCCTAAATGCTGGATGTAATGCATACATTCCTAAGCCAATAGCAACCAAAGTACTTCTAGAAACCATTGGCTACTATATGAAAGAGGAGGCAACACAGGAATTGTTAAAAATGAATATTTACAACAATTAGTTTTCAATAGTTAGCACCAGTACTTATACCATTCTAAATTTCATCCCCACTAGTAGTTATATTTTACCAGCCTTGACCTTTGCCTAAAAATACGTATTTTTGAGAAATTTTATTTCTCAAAATATTCCCTTTTTAGTATGGATTATGGTCTTACATCAGATTTTAAACCCTCAGGCGATCAGCCCGAGGCCATAGCGCAGCTTGTAGAGGGCATTAAAAGAGAGGACCGTTTTCAGACTTTACTGGGCGTTACTGGTTCAGGGAAAACATTTACAATAGCAAATATGCTCGCCCAGGTAAATAGGCCAGCTTTAATACTTAGCCATAACAAAACCTTGGCGGCGCAGCTTTATGGCGAATTCAAATCGTTTTTTCCAAATAATGCTGTTGAGTATTTCGTTTCGTACTACGATTATTACCAACCCGAAGCGTACCTTCCAGTTACCGACACCTATATTGAGAAAGATTTAGCTATTAACTCTGAACTCGAAAAACTTAGGTTAAGAACAACATCGTCACTTCTATCGGGCAGAAAAGATATAATTGTAGTTTCATCGGTGTCGTGCATATACGGCATCGGAAACCCCGACGACTTCCATAGCAATACCGTAACCATTAAGCGAAACCAAACTTATAGCCGAAATGCATTTTTAAGAAGGCTGGTTGATAGTTTATACTCGCGAAATGAGATTGAATTTACCAATGGTACATTTCGCGTAAAGGGCGATACGGTTGATATTTATGCTGCCTATGGCGATTTTGCCTATCGTATAATCTTTTGGGGAGATGATATTGAGAGTATCGAAAAATTCGACCCTATTTCTGGTGCGCTGATCGAAGAACTTGACGAAGCGATTATATACCCTGCCAACATTTTTGTTACCACACGCGAGCGAATTAACGAGGCTATTGCCAGCATACAAATTGATTTAGGTAAGCAAATTGAGTATTTTAATGAAATTGGCAAACCACAGGAGGCTAGGCGCATAAAGCAACGCGTTGAGTACGATTTAGAGATGATAAAAGAGTTGGGCTACTGCTCGGGAATTGAAAATTACTCACGCTATTTCGATGGCCGTAATCCGGGAACCCGCCCCTTTTGTCTTCTCGACTACTTCCCGAAAGATTTTATTACCATAGTTGACGAAAGCCACGTTACCCTTCCGCAAGTTCGGGCTATGTATGGAGGCGATAGGTCGAGAAAAATAAACCTTGTGGATTTCGGATTTCGTTTACCTGCTGCCATTGACAATAGACCTCTTAAATTTGAAGAGTTTGAAGAACTTGTTGGACAAACGGTTTACGTGAGCGCTACACCTGCCGATTACGAGTTAGAAAAATCGGGAGGAGTTGTTGTTGAGCAGGTTATTAGGCCAACAGGGCTACTTGATCCGGTAATAGAAGTTCGTCCTAGCCTAGATCAGGTTGACGACCTGGTGGGCGAAATAAATAGTCGTGCGGCAATTAGCGAGCGGGTTTTGGTTACAACCCTCACCAAAAGAATGGCCGAGGAGCTGGTTAAATATCTTGTAAAACTTGATATCCGCTGCCGATACATTCACTCAGACGTTGAAACCCTTGATCGCGTAATAATTATGGAAGATCTGCGTAACGGAGTTTTTGATGTTTTGGTTGGTGTAAACTTACTGCGCGAGGGGCTCGACCTACCCGAAGTTTCGTTAGTTGCCATTATAGATGCCGATAAGGAGGGCTTCCTACGTTCGGCCAGATCGCTTACACAAACTGCTGGTCGTGCTGCTCGAAACATAAACGGGAAGGTAATAATGTACGCCGACAAAATGACCAACTCAATGCAAATAACCATTGACCAAACGAACAGGCGACGCGAAAAACAGCTGAAGTACAACGAGGATAATGGCATTACACCTCAACAAATTATAAAAGCACAGAAATCGATACTAGGCATAGGGGCAGGTAAAATGAGCAGTGCAAAACCTTACTATGTTGAGCCTCAGAAGCCCGATATTGCCGCGGATCCTATTGTACAACTGATGGGAGTTGATGCGCTTCAAAAAGCCATAGTAGCAGCTAAGAAATCGATGGAAGCGGCTGCTAAAAAACTCGATTTTATTGAAGCTGCCGAACACCGTGATGAGATGCTATCGCTTCAGAAACTTTTAGATTCAAAAAAAACAAGCTAGCATAAATCAGCGCATCTTACTGACATTTGTTTGCAAAGGTTTATGTTAACAATTATATATTTGCTTTTTATAAAACGAAAATCACAAAATAAACAGATATGAGAAAACTAGCTATTTTAGCACTTACATTAATCTCGGTAATTTACACCGAAACAAGAGCCTGCACAAGCTACCTTGTTACAAAAGGAGCTTCGTCTGATGGGTCGAACCTAATATCTTATGCCGGCGACTCGCACGTTCGTTACGGACAATTATACTATTTCCAAAGAGCCAAGTGGCCCGCAGGATCAATGCAAACCATCTACGACAGAAGTTCGCACAAACCCCTGGGTCAAATACCCTACCCTGCCGAAACATATCAGGTAATTGGCTTTATGAATGAGCATCAGGTGGCCATTGGCGAGAGCACTTACGGAGGAAGAGAATTATCCGACACTACGGGCGTAATTGATTGGGGAAGCATTATGTTCCTTGGACTCCAGCGAGGAAAAACTGCCCGCGAAGCCATTAAGGTTATGGTTGAGCTTGTTGAAGAGTTTGGCTACTACAGTTCTGGCCAATCGTACTCCATTGCCGACCCCAACGAGGTATGGATACTTGAACTTATTGGCAAGGGTATGGATATGAAAACCGACCGCAAAACAAAGAAAACATACAACGCCAATAAGGGTGCAGTTTGGGTAGCCATGCGCGTACCCGATGGTTATGTTAGCGCGCACGCCAACCACGCCCGCATTACAACTTTCCCAAAAGAGGATGGGGTTAAGTCGATAAGTTCAAAAAATATTGATAAAATTTTTGACCCAAGCATCGAGGTAGTTTACTCTCACGATGTGGTTGATTTTGCGAAAGCCAAAGGGTTTTACGAAGGCGATGGTTCAGACTTTAGTTTTTCTGACACATATGCCCCGCTTGACTTTGGCGCTGCACGTTTTTGTGAGCTAAGAGTTTGGGCTATGTTTAACCATGTAAACAATGGTATGCAGCAGTATTGGGACTACGCAACAGGCGTAACAAAAAGTCCACGCATGCCTCTTTGGGTAAAACCCAATAGGAAGCTTACCCCACGAGACTTAATGGAGTTTAAAGCCGACCATTTAGAAGGAACCGTGCTAGATATGAGCAAAGATCTTGGTGCAGGTCCTCATGGTTTACCCTACCGCTGGCGCCCAATGACCTGGAAATATAATGGCAAAAACTATTTTCATGAGCGCACAACTGCAACCCAGCAAACGGCTTTCTCATGGGTTGCACAAATGCGAAGCTGGCTACCCAATCCCGTTGGCGGCATATTTTGGTACGGACTCGACGATGCTAACTTCACCGTTCATGTTCCTTTTTATGCCGGAATGACCCACGTACCCTTCTCACATTCAGAAGAAAACGGCGACCTACTAACCTACTCTGAAACATCAGCATTCTGGACGTTTCAACGTGTATCGCATTTTGCATACCTTTTTTACGACCGAACAATTGTTGATATCAGGAAAAAACAGAATGAACTTCGTGATAGGTATGAAGCAATGACGCCAGCTATTGATGCTGCCGCTATGGTGCTTTACAAAACAAATCCTGATTTGGCTGCAAACTTCCTAACTGACTTCTCGCATAATACTGCAAACCAACTGGTTACCGAATGGCGTGAATTAGGAAACTTCCTTTTGGTAAAATATCTTGATGGAAACATTAAGCAAGAAGAGAACGGAAAATTCTTGAGAAACCAATGGGGATTTCCTGAGAATCCAAAAAACCTAGATTACCCTGACAGCTGGAAAGAGAGCCTGATTAAGGAAACTGGGGATAAATTTTTACAACCGAATCAATAAGAGGTTCGTAACTTATAAAGAATAAATTAAAAACCCGTTCAACAGTTTAGTGGTTGAACGGGTTTTTCGTTTTAAATACTATTTATGTTTTACAGTGGATTTGTCAAATCAAAATCAACCTGAATTACTAGGTTTCCTTCTTTTTTGAGCGAATAGCTATAAGTTGATAAATCCTCGGAGAACTCTACCGACCATTCATTATCACAAATTCTTTCAAGCATATTACACGTAAACTCATCGGCAGGGAAAATCTGCTTAAAGGGTGTTCCGCCTTCAAGTGCATAACCACCATACATGGTTAGGTCCTCGGGAGTACCATCGGCGTGCCTATGATCGTGGCGGAAACGTAACTTTTCACCGTTTTCCATAATTACCATCCATGTACGCGAAGTGTTATCGCCAACCCTAAATGGAATATACACTATAGTATCGTGGCACTCACGAACAGTCATTACCAGCTCAAGGTCTGCCCAACTGCTTACGCCTTCACCAACAAACACCTCTTTACCTGAAAAACTTTTACCCTCAAGGCTTTTAAATCGGTTAAAAAACTCCATCTCGGCATTTAGTTTTTCTTCTTTTACCTCTTTCTTTTCTTGCCTTTGGCCACAGGAGGTAAACAGAACTACGGCAACTGAAATTAAAGAAACGAACTGCTTAATTTACATATCGTCTAAAGTTTTGGTTAGTATATAGCACAAAGTTAATGAATTAAGGGTTCAAAAAGGTATTAAATTATAATATCACTGATTTTGCTGGTAACAAGATTAAGAAATACTGTTGATTTTTGGTCTTCCTTCATTATAGGCCCACTGTTTTCAACGAAAATCCAATACCTATTGCCTAGAAACAGATTGTAGTTAGAAGCAAAACAAATTTTAAAATGCATTGATTTCAAAAACAAAAAAATAGTTTGCGCCTGTTCACTGTTTTAGTAAATCATTTTCAAATCGTCGATGAATTTTTCAATACCATATTTTTCACTTTGCAGTTTGTAGAACCTCCAAAACCCTTATCTTTGCGGCACAATGTCGAAAAGTCCCCATCATAATATAGTTAGGCTGTACATTATAAAAACTGCCAAGTGGTTTATGCTGATAATGCCCATTGTGGTGCTCTTTTATCAGGAAAACGGGCTTGGTATGCAGGAGGTTTTTACGCTTCAGGCAATATACTCGGTGGCCATTGTTGTACTCGAAATTCCCTCAGGATATTTTGCCGATGCGCTTGGACGAAAAAACACGCTGATAATTGGTTCTGTTTTAGGCTTTTTAGGATACTTTGTATACTCCTTCTCGTTTGGTTTCTGGGGTTTCCTTATTGCCGAAGTGGTGTTGGGTATGGGACAAAGCCTAATCTCGGGAGCCGACTCGGCTATGCTTTACGATACGCTACTTCAGCATAACAGTCAAAACGACTATATGAAACACGAGGGGCGGATGATTTCCGTTGGCAACTTTGCCGAAGCGCTGGCGGGCATAGCCGGTGGTTTGCTCGCTGCGGTTAGCCTACGTTACCCCTATTACGCCCAAACCGCAATTGCCTTTTTAGGTGTGCCAGCCGCCATAACCCTAGCCGAACCCAAAGTTTACGGCGATACCATAAAAATGACGTTCTCTAAAATACTTGGCGTAGTTAGGTATGCTCTAATTGATAATAAACAGCTACGCTGGAACATTATTTACTCCTCATTCGTTGGCGCATCAACGCTAACTATGGCGTGGTTTGTTCAACCGTGGCTTATTCGTGCCAATGTTTCGGTTTCGGTCATTGGCATACTTTGGACTGCATTAAACCTTTCGGTTGGAATAGCCGCCCTTTTTGCCTATAAACTCGAACGGTTTTTAGGAATGAATATAACCGTTGCAGGTTTTACCATTGCGTTGGCTATTGGCTTTTTTGGTGCGGCGTTTTTCGAAAACTTATGGGGACTTGCATTCCTCTTCATCTTTTACATTGCCCGCGGTGTGGCTACGCCTGTTTTAAAAGATTATATAAACCGTATTACTGAATCGGAAGTGAGAGCCACAATTCTTTCGGTTCGTAATTTTGTGATACGAATAATTTTTGCCGTTTGGGCACCTTTCTATGGATGGTACACCGATAAATTTACCCTTATGGGGGCACTTACCATTGCGGGTGTAGTTTTTGTGGCACTAGCGGGTATTAGCTACCATTTCTTCAGTAAAACCAACTTTCCAAAAGAAGAAACAGTTTAAATTCGACAAAAGAAACACTCATACTTGCAAATTCAAACTAATTAACCTTACCTTTGCAGCGTTACAAACTTTTAGGGGTGCCTTAATACAACGGGCTGAGATCAAACCCTCTGAACCTGATTCGGTTAGTACCGGCGAAGGAAAAAAGAGTTCTCGTAGTTCAACCTTATCGTATTATACCCCTTTTACTGGTTTTTGACATTAACAATACGCAAATGGAGTGTACAATCCTTTTCGTACTGCCTAATGCCAAGCCGTTTTATTAACCAATAAAAGGATTTTTCAAAATGAAAAAAATTGCATTGTTAGCGTTAACCGTAATGTTAACACTTTTGTCGTCGGCAACACCCTATGAGGGTGAAGCAAGTTTTAAGATTACCGGAAAAGTGCTCGATGAGCACGGCCAACCGCTGGCTGGAGCGGTTGTGTCCATTCAAAACACACTGCTTGGCACATCTACTCAAATTGACGGCTCATACCGTTTAGGACTGCGCAAAACAGGCAGCTATGTTTTAACTGCATCGTTTATGGGTTACGGAAATGTAACTAAAACAGTAACAGTAGATAACGATACACAGGTAAACTTTTCGCTAACTCCCGAGGCCATAATGAGCGAAGCGGTAGTTGTTAGTTCAACCCGCGCAAGCAGTCGTATGCCCATTGCGCAAACAAATATTAATGCCGAAGAGCTTCAGAAGCAAAAATCGGGTTTTGATATCCCGTACTTACTTGAGATGACACCATCTGTGGTGGCGGTTTCTGAAGGAGGAACGGGCGTTGGAAACTCATCGTTCCGCATTCGCGGAACAGATATTAGCCGAATTAACGTAACGGTAAATGGAATACCCCTAAACGACCCCGAGTCGCAAGCTGTTTTCTGGGTTAATATGCCCGATTTTGCCAACTCCGTTGACAATATTCAGGTACAGCGTGGTGTTGGAACATCTAGTCAGGGTGCAGGTGCATTTGGGGCAACCGTCAACTTTCAAACATCTACATTAAACCCTGAACCATTCGCCTCTGGCGAAGTTATGGCGGGTTCATTCAACACCATTAAAACATCGGTAAAAGCAGGAACAGGCCTAATAAAAAACCTTTTCAGCTTCGAAACACGCTACTCAAAAATAAAATCCGATGGGTATATCGATAGGGGCTGGTCCAACCACCAATCACTGTTCCTTACGGGTGCTTTGCACACAGAAAAAAGTTTACTTCGCCTAAACCTTATTCACGGTATACAGCACACGGGCATAACTTGGGAGGGCACACCCAGCAATATGCTTGAAAATAATAGGCGATACAATCCGGCAGGATATATGGGCGATGATGAAAACGGGATAGCCCAATTCTACTCCAACGAATCGGATAATTATACACAAAACCACTACCATCTTATTTACAGTCGTCAATTAATTGAAAACTTATCGCTAAATGTTACGGGGTTTTGGATTACAGGCGATGGAAATTACGAGCAGTATAAGCGAGGGCGCAAGCTTGTTGAGTATGGGATTGCACCATTTGTAGTAGATGGCGAAACCATTAAGAAGGTTGATATGATTAGGGAAAAATGCCTCGATAACGATTTTTATGGTACAACATTCTCTCTAAATTACAATAAGAGTGCTTTAAATACAACCCTCGGGGGTGGTTGGAATCAGTATAAAAATAGTCACTTTGGAAATGTGCTGTGGACAAGCACGAATATTAGTATTCCGAACAATTACGAATGGTACCGTAATACTGGCGATAAGCAAGACTTTAACTTCTTTGTGAAATCGACCTACGAGTTAGTAGATAACCTTTCGCTTTTTGGGGACCTACAATTTAGGACGATAAACTATAAAATGGCTGGCTCTGATGATGATTTGCAGCCGCTTACACAAGAACACGATTGGGAATTCTTTAACCCTAAAGGTGGAGTCTTTTACAAGTTAAGTCATAGTCAAGAGGCATTCTTCTCGGTTGCTGTTGCCCATCGCGAGCCCAGTAGGGCCGATATTAAGGATGCAATGAAGTTTGGGGCAAACAATACTCCGAAACGCGAGAAACTTATCGATTACGAGTTAGGATATAACCTAAAAACTCAATCCTTTGCACTAGGCGCCAACATCTACTATATGGATTATAAAGACCAGCTAGTATTAACCGGAAAACTTAGCGATAGCGGATACCCACTAATGGCCAATGTTGAAAACAGCTACCGAATGGGAGTGGAAATTTCGTCGGGTCTAATTTTAACAAGCTGGCTAAGGTGGGATGCCAACGTTACGCTAAGTGAAAATAAAATAGTTAACTTTACTGAGTACGTTGAACTGTATGATACCGACTGGAATTACGTTGGACAAAATAGGTATGAGCTTGGCAACACCGATATATCATTCTCGCCCCCTATTGTTGTATCGAGCCAAATTAGGGTTAATCCAATTGAGAACCTAGACCTTGCATTTATTTCTAAATATGTAGGTTCACAGTATATTGACAATACAAACAACCAAACACGTATGCTCGACGCATACTTTGTGAACAACCTTAAAATTGGTTATAAACTGAAGATGAGGGGAACAAAAGGCATAAACTTTCAACTATTTGTAAATAACATTTTCAACTCAAATTACATTGCCAATGGTTGGGTATGGCGTGCTGAGTTTAACGATGGAAGCCCCGAAACACGAGACGATGGTTTTTTTCCCCAAGCAGGAATAAACTTTATGGGTATGATGGCCATTGAGTTTTAGCTTTGCGAAAAACTACTACCAGAAGACTGCTTGAGCGTAAAAGCACAACAGTCTTCTGCCTTTTAAAACGATAAAAAAAAAGAGATGCTAAGCTGGTTACAAAGCCACTATATTGAAGTAATTGGAGCTGTAACAGGAATCATTTACCTGTTTCTTGAGATAAAGCAAAAAATTTGGCTGTGGCCGTTTGGCTTTGTTACCTCGGCATTTTACGTGTACATTTTTTTTACCTCTAAATTTTATGCCGATATGAGTTTACAGTTATACTACCTAGGTGTTAGTCTTTATGGGTGGTGGCACTGGCATTACGGTGGCAATAAAGAGAGCAGTAATTCACTATCGGTTACACATATCAAACCTAAACTAGCGGTGCAGTTAGCCCTACTTACCACAATCATATTTGCCATACTAGTTTTTGTACTTAAGAATTTTACCGATTCGCCAGTTCCAATTGGCGATGCGTTTACCACAGCATTGAGCATAACGGCAACCTGGATGCTTGCAAAAAAAATTCTAGAAATGTGGTGGTTATGGGTAATTGCCAACCTAGTTTCGCTAATTCTATATATATACAAGGGGCTTTACCCAACATCGGTGCTATTCCTTTTTAATCTGGCTATGAGCTTTGTGGGATACTTGCAATGGAAAAAGAGTATGTTGAAGGCACGAGAGAGGGAGAAATAGATTAGGTTGAGGTTGAGGTTGAGAAAGTTGCGAGTTGCGGGTTGCGGGTTACGGGTTTTGAGTTTTGAGTTATGAGTTATGAGTTATGAGTTAAAAATCAATGGCTTAGGTGCAGAGCACCGAAATATTAAATACAAGCTAACTGTTAAAAGCCAACAGCAAGGTTGAGGCTGAGGTTTAGAGGGTTACGGGTTGCGGGTTACGGGTTGCGGGTTACGGGTTACGGGTTGCGGGTTGCGGGTTTTGAGTTATGGGTTAAAAATCAATGGCTAAGGAGCGGAGCGCCAAAATATTTGTTGACTCCAAATATTGATGCAAAATTCAAGGTGCGGAGCACCGAAATATTAAATAAAAACCAATAGCAAGTAGCCAATAGCAAAACTAAAAGGTTTCTCAAAAAAGTTTAAAAATACCTACATTGCACACTAATTAACGGAACAACATATTACCATAAAAATTTATGTCGACTGTAATACTAGCAAACGGTAGGTTTCCCACACATAGCATTCCGCTGGCAATACTAAACAGCGCCTCGCGCATAGTTTGCTGCGATGGGTCGGTTGAACATATTGACTCGCTGAACAAAGAACCTTTTGCCATTGTTGGCGATTTAGATTCGCTTCCAGAAAAGTACAGAGTGAAATATTCCGACAAGATACACTACAACCCCGATCAAGAATCGAATGACCTTACCAAATCGGTGCAATGGTGCAAGAGCAAGGGTTATAATGACATTACTATTTTGGCAGGTACTGGCAAACGCGACGACCATACCATAGGGAACATAGGCTTACTTCCAAAGTATTGCAAAATGGGGATGAATGTAAAAATGGTAACCGATTTTGGTGTATTTACACCGCTTCTTGCTAGTCAGAAATTAGATAGCTTTGCCAACCAGCAGGTATCCATTTTTTCATTTAATAACAGCACGCTAATAACTACCCAAAACCTCAAATATCCAATAACTAACGCAGCCCTCCCCTCCCCTTGGATGGGTACCCTTAACCAAAGTTTAGGCAGCTGGTTTGAGCTAATTTTTGAGCCTGGCCCTTTGGTAGTATTCCAAACCCATAATAAATAGAGAAGAGCCATTTCGATAACGAAATGGCTCTTCTTCTTATTCTAAAACCAGTAAACTGGACAATTACTAATCGATAATGGTTACCCAACCATGCTTGTCCTCTAAATCGCCATACTGAATGCCCACAAGGGTTTCGTAAAGTTTTTTAGATATGGGACCTGCCTTACCATCGGGACAAAACTTGTAAACTTTTCCTGTATCAAGGTCATTTACTTCACCAATTGGAGCAATTACTGCTGCAGTTCCACAGGCACCAACCTCTTCAAAAGTACTCAACTCCTCTACGGGAATTGGACGACGCTCAGTTTTTATACCTAAGTCTTCGGCAAGCGTAATAATACTCTTGTTGGTAATAGATCCAAGTATTGAGGGTGATTTTGGTGTAATATAGGTATTGTTCTTAATACCAAAGAAGTTAGCCGCACCTATCTCATCAATATATTTTCTTTCTACACAGTCAAGATACATTGGAGAGCTGTAGCCAGCTTTTTGAACTTTAACAGTACCACGTAAGCTGGCAGCATAGTTACCTCCAACCTTAAGTGTTCCTGTTCCAAGTGGCGCAGCACGGTCGCTATCGCGAACAATTGCAATTTTTGTGGGGTTGAATCCTTCTTTAAAATAAGGACCAACAGGCATAACGAAAACAATAAAAGTATACTCTCTTGCTGCTTTAACTCCCATCTCAGCACTTGAACCAAAAAGCAAAGGCCTAATGTAAAGTGAAGCGCCTGTTCCGTGAGGAGGAATAAAATCAGAGTTCATTTTCACTGCTTTTACAACAGCCTGAAGGAAAAGTTCTTTTGGCACCTGAGCCATAAAAATACCTTCTGCAGAGTTTTGGAAGCGTTTTGCATTCTCTTCCCAACGGAAAAGCCTAACCTTGCCATCTTTTCCTTTGTATGCTTTCATTCCTTCAAACGCTTGCTGTCCATAGTGAAGAGCAGTTGCAGAAATGTGCAATGGGATATATTCTGAATCTGAAGCCTCTAGTTCGCCCCACTTACCATTTTTGTAAGTACAACGAACATTATAGTTAGTTTTCATGTAACCAAAAGGTAGGTTACTCCAATCGAGTTGTTGCATAATGACTACAATTTTGAGTTATTAATAGTTTCAAAATTAAACAATTTGCTTTATAAAAAATTAAATTCAACTATGTTGTTAAACAATTTGAATGTGTAATATTGACAATGTAAACTACTTTGTCACTATTATAAGACTTTAGCCCTAACATTAAGTTTAATGATGCCTACATTCTTACCCTTTCCAACTCTAATTCGTGCTCTATAAATACTGAGAGCCAACAATGTAAGCAGAGCTAATATACTAAAGAATTTTCACAACTAAAACTCTTAACACATTATCTCCCGTATTTGTAATGCCTCGGTTAATACCCATTTCAATCTCTATGGTCATATCGGGCTCAACATTAATCGACTCATCATCGGTTTCCACTACGCCTTTACCCTCAAGTATATAAAAAACCACGTCAAACGGGTTACTGTGCTTTTCTAAAACATCACCTGGCTTTAGGTTAAGATGAACCAACTCTACGTTTAACCCAATATACATCATTTTCCCATCGAGGTTGAAGGGTACCTTCTCGGCAGTTTTTAGCGTAGTAATTTTCATAGTATTTGGATTAACTTTTCATTTGAAGAAGCAATTATAACAATAATTACTCAAATTAGCGTAGTGTACAAATCAAAAGAAAATTAAAAGCACCTCAATTAACTATTCAACAGGAACAACGTTTTAAAAGAATTGCTGGTAAATTTATGCACTTAAACAAAAGGGAAAGCAATTTACTAATGGAATCGAATTACATGTTAAATTTAGTGCTCGATTTAACGTTTGCTCTCAGCGTAAAAACTCTGCTGCTCTACTAAACACCTGATTAAAAGCCTTATCAACTTCCTCCGACTTATCTAATGGAAGAATTGGAAAAGGGGTTTCGTGCGAGTAATTAAAAGGGAAATCTAACTCTGTAATCATATTTTCACCCCTATTACGTATGCACGCAAAAGTTGACTGCATGGCGTTACTAGGAATAACGGCATCATTTTTCAGCGAAACTACCTGAATTTGCTCACGTAGACTTTGGAGTTTATGCTCTCGGTATAAACGATTATTATCCTCGTGAATCATCGACAAAAATGATTCACCCCAAATTCCTTTATTAATAAAAATTGATAGTGGAGACTCCTCTTTTAATTCATTGGGCAAATCGCTCATATAGTATTTTCGTAAACTCTTAAACGCGTGACTATCCATTATTAAACGCGAAGTCCCATTCATATCGCAGAAGAACGAACCACCACAAAAAATAAAGAGCTTCGAGCGGCTAGCTAACTCGATTGGATTGGCTAGAAAAAGGATTTGGGCAAGAAAGGAACCGATTGAATAGGAGAAAAAATCGACCTGTGCTCCCTTTTCAAGAAAAGGTATAGTGCCTTCGTTGATTGATTCTAAAAGTTGCTTTAAATCGTCGGCACTCTGTTTTCCCGATGTAAAAAACCGAAGTGGGTCATCGCTTATACGTTGGCTCAATGCAATATTGGCAACGGTGGCCATACTAATATCTTTATCAACCTTTCTATTAGTAAGATACGGCATCATAAGCCTTGGGTCTCCCCAACTATCGCTACCACGATTCATATGAAATGCAAGTGGAAAGAGGATTACTGGTCTGTTTGTTTTTTGTCCAAGGTAATGTGCCCATGGAAGATATTTGAGCCAGCTCCGCTCGTTTAATCCGTGCAGAAGAACTATCGCTTTACTGTATTTTGTTGATGAGTTGGGCAAATAAATGGGATACCTAAAGTGTAAATTCTCTTGGATTTTAGCATCGTCAGCTGCAAAAGAATGGTTGTTAATTTCACTGTAGTCTCCCGATAATGGGAATGGTTTTGAATTGCTGCAAAATGGAATAGACCTAAAAGAAAAACCTTGATTGCTTAATTCAATGCTATCATTGGTTAGCGAAAAAAACTGTTTTAACTCGTGGTAAGTTTTTGTGAATTCCATAGGTAGGTTATTTTATACTAAAGTCTGATAAAAATAATTCTACCACAAAAAAATGGGTTTATTAGCATTCAAAAGGGGTATGATTACTTTCAGAGGGGTAGAAGCGTGTATTTAGGTGTCAATTTTTAATTAAATTTAGCGCCATTACCTAAAAGAGAGCATCTTCATAAAATTTGAATTCGCTATCTTTGAAAATATAAATTACAGAAATGTTCAATACTCCGCTTCCAAAATACTTAACCGATAAAAAGAATATTGTTAGACTTATAATCCTAACGGCTCTTTTTGCGGTGATTTTTATTAATATCTATGCGCCCTTTGGACTTGAAACCCTTTATGACTTAACCGAGTGGGAGTTTCTGGGTTTATCAACCCTAATTATACTTACCGGCGTGCTGGTTGTGGTAATTAGTAGGGTAATAATGTATTATGTTTCAAAACGTAATATTTTATTGGTTTGGCAATACATACTTTGGGCGTTTGCCGAAGCTCTTGCAATGGCCATTTTTTACACCCTATTCGAAAAGTTGTTTATCCACGACTCCAGATTTATACTCGATTTACTGAAGACTTCAGTAAAGAATACTGCGCTGGTACTGTTTATTCCATACTCGGTACTTTGGCTCTATTTTTCATTGCAAGATAAGAAGAATGAGCTGCAAAAACTGACCAATTTACCCGCCGGCCTTGACTCTTCAAAAAGGATGATTCCCTTGTATGACGAGAAAGGTGTGTTGAGGTTTTCGGTTAAAGCTGAGAATTTGCTTTATATCGAATCAGCCGATAACTACGTTAATATATTTTATATTGATAAAGGAAAGACTGCCCGTTTTACACTTCGAAATAGTATAAAGCATTTAGAGACGTTGCTAAGGAATGCAGAGGTTATCCGATGCCATAGATCGTTTATGGTGAATTTTGAAAACGTTAAAATTTTGCGGAAGGATAAGGAGGAACTATTACTCGAACTTGATAGTCCGACAAATATCGAGATTCCTGTTTCAAAAACCTATGCACAAAACGTTATGGAAACATTTACACGTTACAGCCTCTCGCATTAAAATTGTAATATCGCACATAATTATTGATGCTTTCTTCTTCTTTTGGAACTGTATCGAATCAGCCACATCAACGAGCCGGTAATAATAATAATTACCCCCAACAATCCTGCAAGCGGAACTATAAGTATGTAAAAGTCACTTATAATGAATCCCAATATCCTCCAAGTATGCACCTCCAAGGCCAAGTTCCAGAGCGACATACCGCTCTTTTCTATAATTTCGGTGGGCATATCGGGTATTATAAACTGACTATTGGTTGAGAACGCTCCGGTATTATAATCGAAAAATATTTTTTCCCCGTTGGGCAATATTGCTCCACCCGCAATGGCAAGATTTCCGAATGGCGAGCTAAGAGTAGAAACGGGTTCCGTTTCTTTATTCGAAAGATAATCCCACAACCCATTTTCGAATGGATTCCACTTGTACAACCCGCTAAATGAGGCTACTGCAAAGCTACCATCATCCTCGGGCCAAAATAGATTTATGCCCATAACGCTAACGGGTGGCTGTAAAGGAACCCTAAAAGGAGGTTCGGCAAAATTAACAGGAGTAAAAAATATACCATCGGATGTGGCCAAAAGGAATAGCTTACGATTTGAATCGTAAACCAAATCGCGCAGCTTATCGCTCCAAAAGTTTGGGCTGTCGAGGCGCGAACCCTTAATGGGTTTAACCGTTTTGCTAGCAATGGGAATAAGTAAGGGAGGGCGAAGAAAAGTACCTGTTACGGTTACAATTAGGAGTAAAACTGAGACTACGATGCCTACCTTTAGGTGCCATTTAAATGACCATCGGTTGCCCCGTTTTATTCTACTTTTAAGGTTAGGTTTCGTTTTAATTCTGCGTAAAACCCTGGGGGCAAAAAAGTAGAATAGCCCAGTTAGCGAAAGCAAAAACATTGCAATACCGCCAATATCAACAATAATTCTACCAGCATTTCCCCAAATTTCACCACTATGAATAGTCCAGATTGTACGAAATAGACTAATTCTGTTCTCTGCACCATTAGGCCCGTTGAGAGGCACAATTGAGAACTCCTTAAAGTTACCCTTTTGTAAACCCAAAAGTATGCTTGAACGGCTCACAACCAGCAAGCTATCGCCCACTCCCTCTAGAGCAACAATTCGCTCCTCATCAATAGGAAGTTGTACTTTTTGCCACACATTACTTTGAGTTGATAATCGGTATAGCCCAAAGAGGGTTGCAGCAAACAGATCACCCGATTGCGTTTTATGTAGGTCGGAAATTTTTCGATTATCTATCCCTTTGGGAAAGCCCTTGTTAAAATCAGAAAACTTTGATAAGTTGGTATCGGTTAGCCAAACACCAATATTACCATACGCTAGGAGCGAATCTTCACCAATCTGTTTAACTCCTCTGATGGCAGCATTATTCCAATTACTATAACGATACTCTTTAGGTAGCCAACTACGGCTTACATCAAAACGAGAGAAGAACCCTCTGTGGTTCATTATAATGCCAGAGAAGGCAAAAAACATAAAAAAAATGGCTAGTATAACACCAAGCCATTTATGGTATTTCTTAATGATCTTATAAAAGCGACCCATTTTCAAAAATAAATTTAGTGGGCAAAAATACGCTTTTGGATTAAATAACTAGCGTTTGCCCCACTAAAATTGATATAAAAAACTAGTGCATTCATCAGCAAAGTGATGAGTAACCCCTCTAGAACTTTTGATAACAAAATCCTTAGGCCTTACTCTTTAATCATCGTAAGTATCATTTTAAACCGCTCGGTTGCCTCAACACTATGCGGAATGCCAGCAGGCATAATTATAGCTTCGCCTCCAATCAAATCATTCGGCTCACCACCAATTGTAATGCGTGCGTGCCCCTCTAAAACTTGAATTGTTGCGTCAAACGGAGCGGTGTGCGTACTTAAACTTTCGCCTTTATCAAAAGAAAATAGAGATATATTTCCTGTGGGACGCTTTAGCACATTTTTGCTTACTATTCCGCCATCACTATAGTCAACCTCGACAGAAAAGTTAAACTTTTTACCCTTTACAAATTCATTTGCCATAATAATCCAAATTAAAGTTAATAAGATAGGTAAAGAACAATTGACCAATGAATATTGTTTTACGAGACATTGTATATCAATCGTGATTTCTCGTTGAATTGAACACTCAACATCCAATTTTACGTTTTTAACAACAATAGTAGGTTTGCTAACACCAAGGTTAACAACAAGAAAGTTAATTGCGTATAGTAGGCAAACTTTTTTTAAATCTTTTTAGTTTATACTATCTTTATGAAAACAAAAATTAAAATAATATGACTTCAACTATTGTAATTATTGGTGTAGCCCTTCTTTTGGCTCTGTTTATAATTGGAATGTACAACACCCTTGTTCGCAAGCGCAACGAGGTTGATAACGCCTTTGGAGGTATGGACGTGCAGCTAAAAAAACGTTACGATTTAATACCAAACCTTGTGGCAACCGTACAGCAGTATGCTAGCCACGAAAAAGAGTTACTTACTAAAGTAACCGAGCTTAGGGCAAAAGCCACAGACAGGCAAATGAGCCCCGATGAGAAGGTTAAAGTTGACAACCAAATTTCGAGCGCAATGCATGGCATTATGGTAGCAGTTGAAAACTACCCCGACCTTAAAGCCAGCGAAAACTTTATGAATTTACAGCGCACGCTTAACGAGGTTGAATCGCAAATTTCGGCAGCACGAAGAACCTATAACGCTGTTATTACCGATTATAACAACGCCATTCAGGTATTCCCGAAAAGTATTATTGCCGGAATGATGAGCCTAAAACGCAAAGAGGTTTTTGTAATTCTCGAAACGGAAAGGCAAAACGTGAATGTAAAAAATCTTTTCAACTAGTTTACCACATTTTTTTAGTAAACCATTGTTACAATATCTGTAGCAATGGTTTACTATTTAGGGGTAGTTAAACCTTAAAAACCCGAATTGTTATGATAGAAAAGGACGAACTTAAAACTCTTTATGAAACCGATTTAAAACACAAACTGTCTGGCTTAGAGGGAATACGTAAGGCTGTAAAAAGAGGGCAAATATATGGCGTACTCCTGCTTGTGCTTTCTTTCTTTCTGTTTATCCCCGTTGCCGTAGCATTTGAAAATAATAGCAGCGAGGTGCTTCCGTTCTTGGTTCTAGCCCCCTTTGTGATACTCGGTATTGTTTTACTTGTTAAAGCCCATAAAAAGAAGAAGGAATACCGTAACCGATATAAAAATGAGGTAGTTCGTGAAATTATTAAAGCAATTGACCCCACTTGGCAATACTACCCTGATCAGTATATCACAAATTTTGAGTACAGTCAGAGTGATCTATTTAGGCAATCGCTCGACCGATATAGGGGCGACGACCTAATTAGCGGAAAAATTGATAAAACAGACTTTAGGTTCTCCGAGCTACATACCGAATACAAAGCTGTTACATACGATAAAAATGGTAATAGAAGGGAAACTTGGCATACTGTTTTTAGAGGCCTGTTTTTTCATGCCGACTTTAACAAGGAGATAAAAGGCAGAACCTACATTGAGCCAGATACGGCTGAACGACTACTGGGGAAATTTGGGCAAAAACTTCAACGAAGCTCAAAGGGAAAATTGGTTAAGTTAGAAAACCCCGAATTTGAAAAGATTTTTGCTGTATACTCAACCGACCAAACAGAGGCACGCTATATCCTCACCCCCACTATTATGGAAGCCCTAGTTGCCATATACAAAAAGTACAAACGCAAAATGCACCTCTCTTTTATTGGTTCCAGAGTATACGTTGCCATGAATTTTAATCAAAATTTATTCGAACCAAAGGTATTCTCGTCAGGATCTAAGTTTGAGGATATGGAGTTTATGTACATCCTGTTTTTATTTAACAAAACTATTATACACGAACTAAACCTGAACACACGTATTTGGACAAAGGATTAGAGGTTTTTATATGATTTTGATAGTAGTCATCATTTGATTTACCAAAGGTTTATCCTTTTGGTTAACTCTAAAATTCACAATATATTAGCTTGCTGGTTTGTAATACTTTAATAAATTTGCCTCTATACCATAGCGTTAAAAAATAACTATTTACAATGAAACCACGAGAACATTACCTCGATCTGCTTAACAAGCATATCAAAAATCAAAAAATGACTGCACACTGCCTAGCTTCCGAAGCCGTGCTAAGGGCATTGGCAAAGCGCTTTAACGAAAATGAGGATGTTTGGGGGATTGCTGGCCTTCTGCACGATATTGATGTGGAGTTTACCGAAGGGGATTCAATGCGCCATGGCCCTGAAGGAGCTGCTTTGCTAGAGACCGAAGGCCTACCAAGTGATGCTGTTGATGCCATTCGTATGCACAACGAGGAGGCAACAGGAAAGGAACGCGAAACAGTTTTTCAGCATGCACTGGCAGCTGGCGAAACTATTACGGGGCTTATTTTTGCAACCGCACTGGTTTATCCCGATAAGAAGATTACCAGCGTTAAGCCCAAATCGATAGTAAAGCGAATGAAGCAGAAAGCGTTTGCAGCATCGGTAAACCGAGAAACTATAATGGAATGCGAAAAAATTGGGATTCCAATTGATGAGTTTGCAGAGCTATCGCTCGAAGCGTTAAAACCAATTTCAGAGGAATTGGGATTTTAAGGCTTTAACAAACTGAACCGTCTCAAAAATAGGAACTTACTAAAAAGGCATTTCGCCCAATCCATTAATATTGGTCTGTAGCTAACAATACCAGCGTACATGCTTCCTCAGCAACTATTCCATTCTTCTCCAATTGTTTTGCAAAGCTTTCATTCTCAGTACCCGGATTAAAGAGTACTCTTCGAGGCTTTAATGATAAAATATAATCGTAATAATCTACCTGATTTTTAGCAGACACATACATAGTAACCGTATCAACATCGGTATAGGGTATTTGAGATTTCGTTATTTCTCGGTCTAATAAAGTTCCAGGCCGATTGCCTATCATATAAATTTCATGATTATGTTCTAGTAAAGCCTCACTTGCCTTATAAGCATAGCGTTCGGGATTTACGCTTGCTCCAATTATTAAAGTTTTGTTGCGCATTGATTTATATTTTGACTGAATTATTATTCGATTTTATGAACAGATTAGTGTCTAAACTAATAACCTAACTATACTACTACTTGCAGAAAAACTTATCCTGTATTATACATAAGCCTACTATTTTACAATTCATTTTTTCTGATAAATTATTATGCAAAACTACTCTTTCCGAATAATAATTGCAAAAGAAAAACCGTTACAAAAAATCTTGTTAAGCCTATTCCTTTTGAACGATTTATTAAATCGGCCAACAAATTTCTGAACCAAATGGAGGGTCTGTCATCACAAAAAGCAGATGAAAAGAAATCGGATCACATCATTCTTAAATCCGATAGCAAGAACCACAAGGTTATGATTGATGAAATCCTTTACATTGAGAGCCTCGATGACTATGTGAAAGTTCATACTATAAATGGAAAATTGGTTTGCTACTCAAGGTTGGTTGTTATGGAAGAGCTACTTAAAAACCATAATAATATGGTAAGAATACACCGTTCTTACATGATTAATATTAGCCACGCTAAATCATTTACCAACTTCAATGTTGAAATTGATGGAAAGGAATTACCCATTGGCAGGAAATATAAAGAGCAAGTAATAAGTAAACTACAAGCATAGACTACAAGCATAGACTACCAGAAAACAACTCTTCTATTAGAATTGGTTTACTTGCAGTTACAACCAATTTTATCTGGCTCAAAGCCACCCTTCGCACTCTAATTCAATCGGGTTAACAACGCCAAGCACAAGTGCTTTGGCTCACTGCACCCAATGTAAATCTAACTCATTAAATACAGCAACAAATGCTTGTGAACAAAATTAGGCAACTAGTGTTACTAGCTTAAACAAACTTAAAACCTATTTCAATAGAATTAAAACGAAGCAATTCACGTTGCTCACAATTACTAATATAACGAAAACAGAAACTATGGTAGAACATTTAACAAAGGAAACATTCAAGTCAAAGGTTTTTAACTTTGAGAAAAACACCGACTGGAAATTCGAGGGCGACAAACCCGCAGTTATCGATTTTTATGCCGACTGGTGTGGACCATGCAAAATGGTAGCTCCAATTCTCGAAGAGCTTGCAAAGGAGTATGACGGCAAAATTAACATCTATAAAGTTGATACAGAGGCTGAGCAGGAGCTTGCCGGTATGTTTGGTATACGCAGCATCCCTTCAATTCTGTTTGTTCCTATGGACGATAAGCCACAAATGGCCGCCGGTGCACTTCCTAAAGAGAGTTTTAAGGAGGCGTTTAAGGACGTATTAAAAGTAAACTAACCTTTTAAAATAGAGCTAATAATCTTAAAAAAAGGGAGTTGGGTGTCATTTAGTGCATCTGCGAATAATGTACACCTACAAAATACCTTAATCAATGTCAACACATTGGTTAAGGTATTTTTCTTTTGCAGAGTCTGTCAGTAAACTATATAAAGCAAAATAATTTCCCAGCTAGTGAAAATTTTCCACTTAAGCCTTTAAACTAAGTGTGAGTACTCAATAATAAAATAGTCTCTAAAAAGATTAAGTTTCAAAAATCAACATTCAAGTGTAACAAATTCTATCCTTTTTTATCTAAGCCATACAAACAACTTAAAAAAGGATAGCATTATGAGAAAACTAATCAGAACAACCGCCCTACTGGCAATTGCCCTAAGTACTTCACTTAGCTACGGCTTAACCAGAGAAGTGAACCTACCAAACACAGAATCTAAGCCTTTTACCGTGGAAACCATTGGACAAGGGAAACCCATTATATATCTTCCTGGATTTACAGCACCTGGCTCTATGTGGAAAGAAACTGTAGATAATTTAGGCTTAGATAAACAATCTTACCTGTTCTCGTACGCTGGTTTTAATGGTAATGAACCCATTGAAATGCCATGGTATTCAAGTATAAAGAACTCGATTGTTGAGTACATAGAAAACAATAATTTGGTTGATATTATTATTATTGGTCATAGTATGGGTGGTAATTTGGCTGTTGAAATAGCCGCCGAACTACCCAATAGGGTTTCTAAAATTATAATAGTGGACGCATTATCTTGTATGCTCGATTTGATGATGCCCGGTGTGCCTGCTGAAAGTTTAGCCTATGACAGCCCGTACAATAATCAAGTGCTCCAAATGGATGAGCAACAATTTAAGAGTATGGCTACTATGATGGTTTCAAATATGGCATTCAACGAAAATAAACACGAAATGCTAGCTAATTGGACACTAGAAGCCGACCGAGAAACCTGGGTTTATGGGTATACCGATTTATTAAAAGTCGATTTAAGAGATATCTTAGGTAAAGTAAAGTGTGAAACGCTAATTTTAGGCGCCTCATTTCCTGATGCAACAGGTGCGAAGGGGAACTTTGAAAAACAATATGCAAACTTATCAAACAAATCGATAGTAATGGCATCAAACAGCAAGCACTTTATAATGTTCGACCAGCCAGAATGGTTTTATGAAACAGTAAATAAGTTTATAGAAAATGTTGAAAAATAATAACACCCTTTTTGAGTCAGTTTACGACCAACACCACCCTATGGTTTTACAAATGTGCTTGGGTTTTGTTAAAGGCGATAGCAGTACAGCAAAGGATTTATCACAAGAAATATTTATTGTCGTTTGGAACAATTTAAGCAAGTTTAAAGGGGCATCGTCATACAAAACATGGATTTACAGAATAACGGTAAATACCTGTTTACAGTTTGTAAAAAAAGATGGAAAAGTGAAAACTGTTCCAACAACTGAAATAGAGAACAAAGCCTCTGTGGCAGAGGACGGAAGTACTGAAAACAACAATATTCCACAGCTATACAAGGCTATTGGAGAACTAAACGAGGTGGATAGGCTAATAATTATGATGGTGTTAGAGAACCAAGATTATGATTGCATTTCAGAGGTTTTAGGCATAAAGCCAACCAACGTAAGAGTTAAAATCCATAGAATAAAGAAACGTCTCGAAATAATCCTAAAAAGCAATAACAATGAATAACAATTTTGAAGAACTACAGAGTAAATGGGATAATAACAAAAAAACCATTGAATCACAACCTAGTACTTTTAATGAATTATATAAACTAATAAAAAGCAAAGAGAGAGAGAATTACTTTTTTTACTATGGAACCATTTCGACCCTGTTTATTACATTTGTAGTTATCGCCCTCTTCTTAATCTATGTAGCGCCTGTGAAGGCAATGCTTAGCAGGTTGGGTGCAGGGTTAATGCTTTTGGGTTTGCTGTTTCGAATTGGAATTGAAATAATAAGTATTTATAAGGCAAAACGAATAAACAATACCGAGAGCACACTAAAAACAGCCGAGAATACAATCAACTTCCATCAATTTAGAAAGTTTATTCATCAAATTATCTCACCAATAATAATTATCTTATACACCGCTGGGTTCTATATGATTACACCTGAATTTAGTTTGCATATGCAACTCTGGAACATAGTGCTAATCGATGTTTCGTATGTGATAATTGGAGTAATCCTTTTTATTGTAATTAGGAAAGGAGTTAAAGAAGAGATGGGAAAATTGCGTGAAATTATGAGGTTAAGAAATGAATTAATCGAGTAGAAATTTCGATAAAAAGGCTCAAAATGTTTTTCCCAGAATAAACGCTCTTAACCAACCAACCCGCCACTAGTAGTTAAACTACCAATGGCGGGTCGATTAATATGTAAAAAGCATAGCTAAGCAAAATATCGCTTAGCCTAGTTTTTATTACCTAATAATAGTGGCTTCCCTATCGGGTCCTACCGATACAATTGAAATAGGTACACCCGTTTCTGTTTCAATATACTTAATGAAATTTAGCAGTTCGGCTGGTAAATCTTTCTCCGACCTTAGAGCGGTAATGGGGGTTTTCCATCCCTTAAACTCTTTGTAAATGGGTTCTATTTCGGTATCAATATCAAATGGCATCTCCTGAGTTTCAACTCCTGCTATGCGGTAAGCTGTGGCAATCTTAATTGTATCGAAGGTGTCAAGCACATCCGCCTTTGTCATAATAAGGTTTGTAATACCATTAATCATGACCGCATACTTAAGAGAAACCAAATCGAGCCAACCACAACGGCGCGGGCGACCAGTTGTTGAGCCGTATTCATTACCCTCATCACGTAGTTTTTGCCCAACCTCGTCGTTAAGTTCGGTTGGAAATGGGCCTGAACCAACCCTAGTACAGTACGCTTTAAAAATGCCACGCACGTTACCAATGGCTGTTGGGGGCAAGCCCAAACCTATACAAGCACCTGCACAAATTGTATTTGATGAAGTAACAAAGGGGTACGAACCAAAGTCGATATCCAGCAGTGAACCCTGAGCGCCCTCAGCCAAAATCTTATATTCTTCTTTTAAATAGTCATTAACAACATACTCAGAATCGATTAACTTAAACTGTTTGAGTACCTCAACACCTTCAAACCAAGCCTTCTCGTGTTGCTCAATATCAGCTTGGTAATCGTACTGTTTAAGTATATTAATATGCTTATTCTTGAGCTGGTTGTAACGATCCATAAAATTAGGACTAATAATATCTCCAACTCTTAACCCATTCCTACCCGTTTTATCCATGTACGTTGGCCCGATACCCTTTAGGGTTGAACCAATTTTCCCTTTGCCTTTGGATGCTTCAGAAGCTGCATCGAGTTCGCGGTGCGAAGGAATAATTAGGTGGGCCTTTTTTGAGATACTGAGATTTTTTGTGGGCTCAACACCTAACTTACGAAGTGATTCTATTTCTTTTGCGAAAATAATGGGATCGATAACAACTCCGCTTCCAATAATATTTATCGACTCAGTGTGGAATATTCCCGATGGGATAGTGTGTAATACATGCTTAATTCCATTAAACTCTAATGAATGACCAGCATTGGGCCCGCCTTGAAACCTAGCGATAACACTATATTCAGGGGTTAAAACATCTACTACTTTTCCTTTTCCTTCATCGCCCCACTGAAGGCCAAGGAGAACATCTACTTTCATACTATAACGCTTATAATTAGGATTATGCGCAATAAATGCCGGTCAAAATAGATCCGGCATTACCAACTAAATTTATTTTGATAAAGGTACAGATTTTTGGAGGTTGTTGCCAACATTTTGACAAAATTATTACAGGCAATGCTGTATTATAAAACATAGCTATCTAGCAAAACTTATAATTGTTGTAAATTAGAACAGTTATCAATTTAAACGACGAATAAAACATCCCCTATTTTAGTTTACAGAGATGAAAAACAAGTTATTTACAGCAGAATTGAAAAACCAAATACAACACTAGTTAGCAGTATTGTTATCATTAGAACACTTACTACAAAGCCCGTAAAAGTATAATGAATGGTGAGTAATTTTGAAATTCATAGACTTGCTAGCTGTATTCTTAATTTCCTGAACACGGGGGTCGCAAAATTCAATAACCGTTCCACACTGATTGCATATTAGGTGGTCGTGCTGGCGACACTCATACGCTTTTTCGAAAACAGCTAAATTTTTACCAAACTGATGTTTTACAACTAAATTACACTCTAACAAGAGCTCTATGGTATTATATAGAGTTGCTCGGCTCACCCTATAATTCTTGTTTTTCATATAAATATAAAGGGTTTCAATATCGAAATGCCCCTCACGTGAGTATATTTCCTCAATTATGGCAAACCTTTCGGGTGTTTTCCTATGTCCTTTTTTCTCTAAGTACTCAACAAAAATCTTTTTTACTGAGTCTAAAGTTTTATCACATCCCATGGTAACCACTGTTTAATTTAGAATGGTTAAAAATAGTAAATCATTTGATTAGTTTCAAATTTTTTTAGTTTTAAAAACTGTAATTGAAACCGATGCTATGAATAGAACAGAAAATACGAGATATTGTTTATAACCTGTGAAATATTTAACGCACGAAAACACTCATCAAACACCTCTGTCATCGATTATTATAAAGTAAAATGTTTAGGAGATAAAGGGTAACGGGTTTGGTTAGTTATCGAAATTTTCAATTCGTTTAACAGAATCTATTCCTTTAATCTTCATAACGTTACCAATTAAACTATTTAAGTCTGAGGCATTGTGTACATACAAATCAATGGAACTGTTAAATATTCCATCGTGACTATCAATGTGAAGTTTTCTAATGTTAACCCTTAGCTCGTCAGAAATTATTTTAACCAGCTCGCTGAGTATTCCGGACCTGTCCATACCCCTCACCTCAATACGTGCTAAAAACGACAGCACTTTGTGGGTTGTCCATTTTGCCGAAACAATACGATCGCCATAACGAGACATAAGCCTTATGGCCTCGGCACAGTTAACCTTGTGTACAATAACATTCTGCTCGTCGTTTATGTACCCAATAACATCATCACCAGGAATAGGATTACAGCACTTTGCAACAACGTACGAGGTTGAATCGTCGTCACCAATTTCGCGCAGAAGGTAGGGTTCTTTGGTATCTAGTTTTGTCAGTTTTTGTGATGCGTCTTCGTCTTCTTGCTTTGTAATTCGTTTTTTATGAGCCGACTTGGTAAACTGCAACTCCCAGTACCTAACCCACTTGCTTTTAGTATTCCGTTTTAATATCCGCTTCAGGTTATCAAGCGAAATTAAGCCCGAACCTAGCTTACTATATAACTCGTCCTTGGACACCATTTCGTAAGCCGGTAAAATCTTTTTAAAAACGCGCGATGATGGTTGTATCCCCAATTCGGCCAGCTTGTTTTCTATGAGCTTTCGACCTTTCTCTATCCTATTCTTTGTATCGGCCTTAATAGCCGATTTAATAGCCGATTGAGCTTTGGCTGTTTTTACAAATTTCAATGACTCCCACGATGGTTTCTGGGTGCTGGAGGTTATAATTTCAACCTGGTCGCCACTTGAAAGAACATAGCTAAGAGGCACGAGCTTGTGATTAACCTTGGCACCTATCGCCTTGTTACCAATTTCGGTATGTATTTCGTAGGCTAAGTCGAGGGTTGTTGATTCGTTCGGCAAAGTCTTTGTTTCGCCCTTAGGAGTGTAAACTACTATTTCCGAAGCGAATAGATTAAGTTTAAATTCATCAAGAAACTCTAGAGCGTTGGTTTGTGGGTTATCGAGTACCTCGCGAACCTGAGCTATCCAGCGTTCAAATACATTCTCGTGCGTTGATGCATCGCTGGTTTTATATTTCCAGTGCGCTGCGAAGCCTCTCTCTGCAATCTCATTCATTCGCTGCGAACGAATTTGCACTTCAATCCACTGCCCATGAGGCCCCATTACGGTACAGTGTAGCGCTTCGTAACCATTAGCTTTAGGCGTGCTAACCCAGTCGCGAATACGGTCGGGCTTAGGTTTATAGATATCGGTTATTAGTGAGTATATATGCCAACACTGTGTTTTTTCGGGGATATGGGGATAGGGATTAAAAATAATGCGAATGGCGAGCAGGTCGTAAATATCTTCGAAAGCAATGTTTTTTGACTGAATCTTTTTCCAGATAGAGTATATTGATTTAGAGCGTCCGCTAATATCAAAATCAATCTCATTCTCTTCAAGTTTCTGAATAATAGGTAGCGAAAAGGAGTTAATTACCTGCATCCGTCGTTTTTCGGAGCCCTCTATTTTGCTGCGAATATTTTCATACACTTTTGGATAACTGTACTTTAAACTTAAATCTTCGAGCTCTGTTTTAATATTATAAAGACCGAGCCTATGCGCTAAGGGTGCGTATAGATAGATGGTTTCGCTCGTTATTTTCAATTGCTTATTGGGTGGCATAGATGCAAGAGTTCGCATATTATGTAACCTATCGGCCAATTTTATAAGAATAACCCTAAAATCATCAGTGAGGGTTAGCAGCATCTTTCGAAAATTCTCGGCTTGTAATGATGCATTAGAGTCGAAAACCTCCGAAATTTTTGTAAGCCCATCAATTATTTGAGCAATTTTTTTATCGAAAAGTTTCTCAATATCCTCAACGGTATATTCCGTATCCTCAACCACATCGTGTAAAAGAGCACAAGCAACCGCTTTGGGGCCAAGTCCAATCTCTGTCGACACAATTTTAGCTACAGCAATGGGGTGCAGAATGTAAGGTTCGCCCGATTTTCGCTTAACCCCTTTGTGCGCTTCGTTGGCAAGGTTAAACGCTTTTCGCACAAGCTTTATATCCTCTTCGCTTTGGCAACGTAAACAACTCGCCAGCAAATCGTCGAAGTGCTCTAAAATCAAATCTTTCTCCTCTTGTACTTGCAAATCCATATACTTTAAAAACTATAAAATTGATTCAACACATCGCAAAACTAATTGCTTTGCAAAAATACATCAACAAAAGCATTTTACCGACTTTTCCTTTAGACTGCTTCCATTACATTGGGCCATAAATAACCGAAAGGTAACCCGTTCGTGAAATAGTGCGTTTTGAAGGAGGGTGCACCTCAATCCGATAGATATAGGTCCCTTCTTTTGCGTATTCTCCATTGGGGAACCGACCATCCCATCCGGTATTCACCCCTTCATAAACTATCCCTCCCCATCGGCTGTAAATGGTCAGTTTATAATCGGCTAAAAACGAAATTGTTGGGACAAAAATATTTCGTGGTTTGCCATCGCTATTAACCACCGTACTCATAGGATCCAAAGCGTTAGGCATAACCAAATCAGGAACAACCTCAACACAAACCGTTTGCGAACGGCTTAATCTGTGTTGGTTACTAGAAGGTAACATTTCGTAAGCCTCAAGAAAATAGCAGAATTTTGGGTTGTAATTTTTCCCCCAATAAATTGACAGATCATCAACAAGCGATGAATCTGTCGGGTTACGCTCATCATATATCAACTCAGGCTCAAGGGGTTCGGGAGAAAAGGCTACTCGGTAAATTTTGTAACGCACATCGTTGCCATCGGGTGAGTAGTATGAATTCCACGAAAGGTTTGCTTTTGTACCTTTAGCGTGGGCTCTAATAGCCATTGAGTTGCAAAGGTTTGACTTCTCCAGAAGGCGCTCACAACCATCGTAAGCATCAACTTTATAGTAAAACTTGCGTGAACGTGCAGCCCACAAATCGGTAGTGTCGCCAAAGAATGTAGTGTTAGGGTCGGAAAAACGATGGAGGGTGCGCGCCGAGAACAGTGAACTTTTACGATCAGGCTGCTCCCATCTAGTTATCCTGAAGTCTTTATACTCTGTTGCAGGATCTATGGTAAAATAAATTTCTGTTTGCTGGGCGGTTGACAGAATAGAATCGACATACATAAAGCTAGGCGGTTTTGCCACATTTGTGCTTATTGAGGTTAGGTTCGATTTCGTGTAAAGTTCAACATCCTTCTTTTTCGCTTTAACATATAGATAATAGGTTTCATTCATTTTTATAGAATCGGCAGCCACTTTATAAATGAAGGTACTATTGACTAGCCCCGAAACCGAATCAACCTGAGTAAATGAATCGGCATTTGAATCTGTTCCTAAAAACACTTTGTAATACTCTATGCTATTACCCCACCCCACATAATGCAGCCAATCAACTGCAATGCGATTCTTGCACGTATCGAAACGAGCCGTTACAAAAGCAGTTTTGTGCTCATTAGTTTGAGTGCTTGGCTCGTTTAACCCATCGGAAGCTACTGTGTACGACTCGGGCTTAATTCCTGCGTCAACCTGTGTATCGGTATAAGTGAAAACATGGCTGGCAACGTTAGCAATACGCTCTTTCCGAGAGTTTCCTAGAATGTCAACAACCCTGCGGTAAATAATATATCCCGTAGGTGCTGGCCTAACATTATGCGAGCGTGGCGACGTCCAATATAATGTAGGATGCCCCGTATTGGGGTTTACGGTAATATAATTAAAATTTGGCGGTAAGGGCTGGGTGTATTCATCTTGCCCCATAGCACTGACGCTATAAAGAGAGCAAAATAAAATTGCAATTATGATAACCCGATTGGGTGTAAAAAGCGTTCGCGTCATATAGCAAGGTAAAAATATGTAATTTTAATAAAACTGTTAAATTTAATGAAATAGTATTAGCTAATGTATCAAAATATTCAATTAATTTTTCAAATCCAATTTTTCAAATCAAAATGGGTTACTTTTTGCCACAACGCAGTGCACAAAATCATCAACCTTTAGCCATTTATTGGCTATCTCCATCACTCTATTTGGTGTTATGGCTTTTATTGAATTTACCATACCATTAAAGAACTCATAGTTGAGGTTATTAAAATAAAAAAGCGACAGCACATTATCGGCAATAGCAAACGGCCCATTAATGCTACGAAGCGCTTCGCCCATTAAATAGCTTTGCACCCTTAACAACTCATCTTGCCCCACGGGTTCATTCTGTAAACGTTCAATTTCCTTAGTAATTTCGAGCATTGTTTGCTGCGTGTACTGCTCACCTACCTCGGTTGAAATAACCAGCGCTCCACTATCTTTCAATGTTACAATATACGAACCGATACCATAAGTATACCCTTTCTCTTCTCGAATATTTTTCATTAGGCGTGAGCCAAAATAACCCCCTAAAATTGTGTTTACTATGGCCAAATCGGGATAGTCGGGGTGTGAACGTGTAAAAAGCGGGCGCCCAACCCTAATTGACGATTGCAAGGCATCGGCTTTTTCAATAAAGATGCTTTGTCCTTTAACTTGCTGTTCAGAAAGTTGGCTGACACTGGTTTCGCTTGCATCTCCCCAGCTGTGATTGCCGAAAACACTTTGCACCTTAGCTATGTGTGCATCAGTTACCCGCCCCGACAGAACAACGGTACAGTTTTTAGAGCCTACAAATTGCTTATGATAGCCAATAAGGCTATCCTGTTCAATCAGTTCAAAATCGGTTGGCACGGCAAATGCACCGTAAGGGTGACCCTCTCCGTAAAGGGCATTAAAAAACCCAATCCGTGATTTTGTTGAAGCTTTCTCCATCTCAACGGTAAGCGATTGCTTGCTCCGTCGTTTCCATTCATTAAGCTCATCAACGGGGTATATGGGCATTGTAAGTATCTCTTGCATCATATCAAGGGTTTGGTCCAAATGCTTGGTAAGCGAGAAGGCTGTAGCCTTGGCATAATCCTTATCGGCACCAAAACCTGTAAACGAACCCCAGTAATCGAAATGTTCAGAAATTTGCTGTGAAGTATGCTTTGCTGTTCCTTCTGACATAAGAGAAAACGTTCCGTTTGCTACCAACCTTTGAGTTTGGTAACGAGAGCCGGCATTAAAAACAAGGTCTACCCTACAAACATCAACATCGCCCTGCGACACAACCAGTAGTTTGCAGCCGTTGGCCATAATATATGTTTGAGGCGGAGCAAACTGAAAATTATTTTGTAATTTTAATGACGGAGCTTGATTTCTGAAAGTCATATAACAATGTGTTAATTTTGAACCTATCTATGGAATTATTAGGCTAAATATTTTCGGCAATGTAATGCAGTACCGACGAATTTTGCTCGGTAAATAATTTACTTGCAACCCTTTTAATATCAGCAGCGGTAACCTCATTGTACCTTTTAATGGTGAGGTTAAGAAGGTTTGCGTCGCCCAGTAATTCGTTGTAGCATAGGTTTAGCGCTTTTTCGGTAGTGCTAGTTAAGCCAAAGGTAAATGTTGACTCAAATCTATTCTTCACTTTACTAAGCTCATAATTGTCAACCGTTTGCTGCGAAATTTGCTTTAACTCCAAAAAAACAGCCTCTTCGGCTTGGACCAATGAAACGCCATCGGCAGGGCGGCCAGTAATTACAAATAAGCCCTCGTCAATATCACCTGAAATAAATGCATCAATACTGTTGAATAGCTGTTGGCGCTTAACCAAACTCTGAAAAAATCTGGACGATTTTCCGTTTGACAAAATATCGCTTAAAAGGTCGGTAGCAGGATAATCGGGGTGCAGCTTATTACACATATGAAAAGCGATATATAGCGAGTTAAATGGAACCTTACGTTTTACCTCTAACCTACGCTGCTGCGTTTGCTGGGGCTCTTTATTTATATCGGGCCTTACAATACAGCGTTTCGGGATGCTGCCAAACCATTTTTCGGATAACTCTTTAATATAATCGGTTTCAACATTGCCCGCTATGCATAGTATGGCATTATTTGGCGCATAATTGGCATAAAAGAAGTTTTTAACATCATCGAGGTTTGCGCTAGAGATATGAGCTGGCTCCTTGCCAATGGTTGGCCACTGATACGAATGCACCTTATACGCCAATGGCCTAAGCAGCAGCCACACATCACCATAGGGCTCGTTGAGGTATCGCTGATTAAACTCTTCTATTACCACACTTTTTTGAACATCTAAGCTCTGCTGCGAAAAAGCAAGGCTAAGCATACGGTCGCTCTCGAGCCAAAAAGCAGTTTCAATATTACTTAAGGGCAATGTTATGTAGTAGTTTGTTATGTCGCTGCTTGTAAATGCATTGTTCTCGCCGCTAGCACGTTCAATGGGCTCGTCGTAATTTGGTATATTAACAGACCCGCCAAACATAAGATGCTCAAAAAGATGGGCAAAGCCCGTTTTATTAGAATCCTCATGCTTTGACCCCACATTATACAAAAGATTTACTGACACTAAAGGCGTTGATGTATCTTTATGCACAATTACCCTAAGCCCGTTATCAAGCGAAAACCTATCGAAATTAACCATAGTTTGTATGTAATATTACAATGAGTTTTTTAAATGGCAGGATATAAATCCACCATTGCTCCTATCTAGTCTTTGCAAGACAACGCCAAAAACATCGAAAGCTTCCGATTTCTTCTGAACAAGCTTTGTCTTTGACGTTTTAGCTTCGCTGAGCTCCGTTTCACTCTGGTTCTTATCAAAGACATAAAAATCTGGAGTTTTCTTGATGACACTATCTAATTTATATTGTAGAGTCAAATCTACACCACAACAAATCGAAATAAAATTGAGTATAGTATGCCTAACAGCATAACAACCTTAGAGAAGTTGCTAACCCAATGATAATCTGATTTTTTACTGGCTGTAAGCACCTTAACTACTAGAATGAAGATTGGAAAAACAATAGTGCCAACAATATATCCCAACGAAAAATAGTCGAAACTACCAGTTGATAAATGATTTAGGTATGCACCAAACAAGTATGCAAGCACCACAATGGTAAACATTAGTATGATTGCAGCAATGTCTCGGGCGCCGTTAACCCCAACTACAACTGGCAAACTTCGCCTTCCGAAAGCATTATCCCCCTCAACATCTTCAATATCTTTAACAATTTCGCGGAAGAGCGTAAGAATAAAAGCAAAAATTGTATAACCCATAATCCAGTACATTACCTCATTAAAGGCAAAGGGCTTAAGCACCAATATTTGCCAGTAGGCTTTATGCAGCAAGGGTAACTCAAACAGAAAAGGCATTAATGGAACAACCGCAGTGAGTAGTGCAACCAGTAAATTGCCGGTTAAAAGTTGACGTTTATACGATGTTGAATAGAACCAAAGCAATCCGGGTACAATTAAAAACACTAGGGTTAAAAATGGTTTCCCTATGCTTACCGTAACCGCTGCACCTAATACAACACCAAGCGCAGAAAGGGTCCAGTGAAGGCTAATGGCAAACCGACGCGATAAATCTTTACCCACGATAACGGTTTTTGGTCGGTTAACCTCATCGGTACGGGTATCAAAATAATCGTTAATAACGTATCCTGCAGCGGTAATAAAAACGGTTGAGAGCATAAGCATAAAAAACAACAGCTCGCTAAGCTGAAGGTGCATACCCGTTTTAGCAAGAATTGGCTGCATAATAAAAAACCTCATACAGTACATAGTTAAAGCAACTATGATAAGGTTTTTATAACGAACTAAACGTAATACTTTGCTTAGCATACCTAATAATTATTTAAGCCATAAATTGTTTAGTTTAAGCACTTGTTCAATAACGTCTCTAACACACCCTTTGCCCCCACCAAAGTTAGAGATATACGATGCTAACTCAATAATTTCTGGAGCCGCATCGGCTGGGCAAGTAGGAAAACCAACTCGCTGCATTACCTCATAGTCTGGAATATCATCTCCCATAAACAGTATTTCAGAAAGTTCTAATCCGTACTTAAACCGAAAATCTTCTAAATCGTCTAGCTTATCATTCGAGTTTAAGTATATATCGGTAACGCCTAAACCCTTAAAACGAACGCTAACCGCCTCACTTTGCCCTCCAGTTATTATTGCAACAGGAAAACCAGCCTCAACTGCCTTTTGTATAGCATATCCATCGCGGGTATTAGATGAGCGAAGCAATTCGCCCGATGAATGAATAATAACCGATCCATCGGTAAATACGCCATCAACATCAAATGCAAAACCTTTCACATTCTGAAGGCTCTCCTTAAAATTTTTCATCTTATTACTGTAAATCTAATCGTTGTAGTGTTTAAAATTAAGAATACTATTACTTACCGAAAGGTACAAATCGCGCAAATCCTCATCAATTTCACTTAGCAGCGCCATATGTTTTTTCAACGTTTCGGAATCTCCTCGAATTGCTGGCCCGGTTTGCGAATCAATTGGATTTCCTTTAAGTGCCTTTTCGACCGTTTCTCTTATCAATGGTGCTAAAAGGCTAAAATCGAGGTCATATTCTTGCGTTAAAAGTTGACTTATGGCAAACATATGGTTAGAAAAATTACAAGAAAACACGCCGGTCAAATGCAAAATTTGTCGCTGTTTCGAATCCATCTCAACGGGAGTACCCTTAAGCGAAACTACGAGCTGTTGAAGTATTTGGTAGGTTTTTGTGTTGCTTGCCTCTAAGCAAAAGGGAACCTGAGCTAACTCCGCATCTCTCCCTTTTGTAAAGGTTTGAAACGGGTAAAAAACGCCGTAAGTATCAGAAACACCAGAAAGCACCTTAATCGAAGTGCTCCCGCTAGTATGCACCACAATTCCTTGTAGTTTCGGAAGGTTTTTAGTTAATTCGGAAATAACAGAATCAGATACGCACATTATGTACAAATCGGCATCGAGTCGTACATTACGAATATCGGTTGTAAAATCGCAGTGCGCTATCTCGGCCAACGATTTGGCATTGGCCTCGGTTCGACTCACAATTTGCACAACGGTATGGCCTAATTCTGTAAGCGATTTGGTAAGCTGAAACGCTACATTACCAGCACCAAACATCACTATTCTAAGTAATTCTGATGTTTTTGCACCCATTATAAAATGGTTTAATTAGCAGATATAATTTGATTGCTAAGATAACGTATAATTTTTTAAAAACCTTACCCTATTCGGCTCATAATATTATTATGCAATGCATCATCCGTTTTGAAAATAATTGCCTCAAATAATTATAAATGGCAATACTTTTAAAAAGAATTGTTTAAATTTCGACTACTGCATTTTTTTAGCCAATTTTGCTTTCAAATAATTACGGGTTTTAAAGTTGACAACAAAAGTTCCACTTATTACGCTAACAACCGATTGGGGGCAATTCGATTACTATATGGGTATGCTTAAGGGAAGTATTATGTCAAAAATTCCCAGCGCCCAAATAGTGGACCTATCGCACAGCATACCTAGTTTTAATATCCACAACGCTGCCTTTGTTGTAAAAAACAGCTTTAAATCTTTTCCAACAGGAACTATCCACCTAGTGTTAATTAACACCGAGGATAGTACTTCGGATCGCCTAATTATCTGTTATTATGATGGGCACTATTTTGTAACCCCCGACAATGGAATTTTAGGATTACTTTTCTCCAGTTTACCTGACGATATCTATGCCGTTCCCCTTGAGAAAAAGGATGGTACTTTCGGCTCACTAAGCTCATTTATTAATGCCATTGAGCAAATTGTAACCCCAAATGAGGAGGCAATGGCCAATGCTCGTATTACAGATTACGACAAGCGAGTTTCCCTTAAGGCGACCATCGACGAATCAATAATTACTGGTAGTATAGTTTACATCGATTCGTACCAAAACGCCATTACCAATATATCTAAAAGCTTGTTCGACAGAGTTGGACAAAACAGAAAATACAACATCTTTGTGCAAAGCAAACATAATATAATAACGAACCTTAGCACAAGCTACAACCAGGTTGCACCAGGCGAACTGCTTGCCATATTTAACTCGGTAAACTTACTCGAAATTGCTATCAGGAATGGAAATGCCTCGGAGCTACTGAGCCTAAGCGTTGGCGGTAACGTTAGGGTAAATTTTATGTAGAATTTAGTTCGCAAAATTGATATAAAACGAAATATGAAAATGAGCAGTAAAACAGGCACAAAAACCCCCGAAAGAGAGCAGGCGCTTCAGGCCTTTGATAAATTACTAACCATAATGGACGAGCTTCGCGAAAAATGCCCGTGGGATAGAGAGCAAACCATTAAGAGCATTCGTAACCTTACCATTGAAGAAACCTACGAACTTACTGATGCTATTACCGATGGCGATATGGATGGAGTTAGAAAGGAGCTCGGCGATTTGCTTTTACACATCGTTTTTTATTCGAAAATAGCTTCAGAAACAAAACTCTTCAACATAACAGATGTAATAAATAACATTTGTAACAAGCTGATTTACCGACATCCCCACGTTTTTGGTTCAGACGAAGTTAAAGACGCCAACGATGTGCTCGATAAATGGGAAGAAATAAAACTAACCGAAAAAGACGGCAACAAAACAGTACTGTCGGGGGTACCTAAAACACTTTCAGCGCTTATTAAGGCAAACAGGATACAAGAAAAAGTAAAAGCCGTTGGCTTCGACTGGGAGGTGCGAAAGCAAGTTTGGGACAAAGTAAACGAAGAGATGGAAGAGCTGAAAGTTGAAATAGAGAATGATAATGCGGATAAAATTGAAGCCGAATTTGGCGACCTGTTCTTTTCATTGGTAAACGCCGCTAGACTATACAACATTGACCCCGAAACGGCATTGGAGCGCACCAATAAAAAGTTTATGAAACGTTTTGGGTATCTTGAAAACCAAACGATAAAGCAAGGACGCTCACTAAAATTAATGAGTCTTGATGAGATGAATGAAATTTGGGAACAAGCAAAAGCTTTTGATTAATCCTAACACGCAATGCTTCAGTTTCTTATAAAAAAGTTACTCTATAGTATCCTAGTAATTTGGGGTGTTGTTTCTCTCGTATTCATTCTGTTCAACCTTATACCAGGCGACCCGGCGCGTATGGTAATGGGACAACGAACCGATGAGGCTTCGCTTGCCGCAGTTCGTCGAGATTTAGGCCTTGATAAACCTCTTGCCTATCAGTACTTTAAATATCTAAACGACCTTTCGCCAGTATCCATTCACAATCCGAGTAATACGCACAGCTACATTTATTTAGACCCAAACATCTATTCGGTTGGCTTTTCGCTAAAATTTAGCTCTTCAACAGCAATAGTTTTAAAAGCCCCTTACTTACGCCGCTCATTTCAGAGCGGAAAAAATGTTTCGGCTATCATTGCCGAAACGCTGCCAAACACATTTATACTAGCCATAACCGCTATGGTAATGGCCACGCTTGCAGGCATTGCGCTGGGTGTGGTTGCTGCTTTAAACAAAAACTCGTGGCTCGACAGAGTTTTGCTCGTATTCTCATCGTTTGGAATGAGCGTACCCTCATTTTTTGCCGCCATTCTTTTTGGTTGGCTTTTCGCCTTTGTGCTAGGCAAATACACTGGGCTAAACCTAACTGGTAACCTATTGGAAATTGACAGCTTGGGTGAAGTAACAAGGTTTGAGCTAAAGAATCTATTTTTACCTGCTTTCACGCTAGGAATAAGACCACTGGCAATAGTTACGCAGCTCACAAGAAACTCAATGCTCGAAACGCTTTCGCAGGATTATATTAGAACGGCCCACGCAAAAGGCCTATCAATATCACGCATTGTGTGGAAACACGCTCTAAAAAACTCCTTAAACCCAGTTGTTTCAGCAATATCAGGGTGGTTTGCCTCGCTTATGGCTGGCGTTGTGTTTGTTGAGTACATTTTTGGGTGGAGAGGTTTAGGTTACGTTGTTGTAGATGCGCTTAACAGCTACGATGTACCAGTTGTACTTGGCTCAGTTATAACCATTTCAATTGTTTTTGTTGTGGTCAATTTTTTTGTTGACATAGCATACTCAATGCTCGACCCAAGGATAAGGCTAGCCTAACCCAATAAATAGATTTTATTTGTATATTTGAAAGGCTTTGACAAGCATAATACACAACTTTTAACACCTATTTAAACAACTTATAATGAGAAAACAAATTGTAGCAGGAAACTGGAAAATGAACACAACCCCCGAGGAAGGTTTAGCTCTTGTTGAAAGAATTAAGGAGCTTTCAGGGTCGGTTCCAAGTGATGTTGAAATCATTGTGTCGCCCCCATTTACCCACTTATATGCTGTTTCATCGAGCATAAAAAACAGCCGTGTTCAGACCAGCAGTCAAAATTGCGCTGCTTGGGAAAAAGGGGCATACACCGGTGAAGTTTCCGTTGATATGATTTCGGCGGTTGGAGCAAGTTACGTAATAATTGGGCACTCGGAGCGTCGGGAGTATTTTAACGAAACCAGCGAAACCTTGCTCAAAAAAATTGAGCTCTCGTTATCAAGAAAATTAACACCCATTTTCTGCTGTGGCGAGGTACTCGAAGAGCGTGATGCCAACAAGCATTTTGATACGGTTAAAACCCAAATTAACGAGGTACTTTTCAAGCTTGAACCCAAGCAAGCACAAAAAGTAATTATTGCTTATGAACCCATTTGGGCTATTGGCACCGGAAGAACCGCAACGCCAGACCAAGCGCAAGAAATGCACTCGTTCATTAGAAGCATAGTAGCAACGAAATTTGGAACTGATGTGGCAAACAACGTGAGCATACTTTACGGTGGCAGCTGCAAGCCCGATAACGCAACCGAAATATTTGCAAAACCCGATGTTGACGGGGGCTTAATTGGAGGTGCTTCACTTAGCGCTAGCGATTTTATTGCCATTGCCAAATCGTTTCCACAGTAATTATGGACTACACAGAAGTATTAATTAGCATAACTCCGCATAGCCAGCAAAATACCGAAATACTTACTGCATTGCTAGCTGATATTGGGTTTGATAGCTTTGTAGAAGTTGAAAATTCGCTTGCGGCATATATTCCCACAAAACAAGCACAAAATCTTGACCTTGATTTGTTTGTAAAAAATCTGAATCTTGATGCAAGCGTTACATTTACAGCTAAAAACATAAAAGACGAGAACTGGAATAAGCAATGGGAATCGAACTTTAATCCGGTAACCGTTTTAGATTACTGCCGCATTAGGGCACCATTTCACAACCCCGAAAACGGGTATGCCCTCGAAATAGTAATGGAACCCAAAATGGCTTTCGGCACTGGCCATCACCAAACCACGTGGCTAATGATTTGGCAATTGTTTAACCTAAATTTAAAAGGTAAATCGGTGCTCGATATGGGTTGCGGTACAGGTGTTTTAGCTATTATTGCTGAAAAACTAGGCGCAACAAACCTAACAGCTATTGATATTGACGAGTGGGCCTATGCGAATACGTGCGAAAATGTGCTAGCAAACAACTGCTTTAAAATTGAGGTCGACCTTAACGATGCCAATGGATTGCAGGACAAAACCTTCGATATTATTCTTGCAAACATCAACAGAAATATTTTACTAAATGATATTCCGACCTACGCAAAACACTTAAACCTCAACGGGGTTCTGGTAATGAGCGGAATACTAAAGCAAGACACGGACCTTATTATCCAAAAAGCCAAAGAATTTGGCCTTCAAACAACAAGCACACGTTACAAAGACGATTGGGCATCGATTGTAACATTAAAAAGCTAAACCATTTGCATTATGACATCTCCTTTCACCCTAAAACTTACTATACTGCTGGCTTTAGTGACTATAATGAGTACAAGCTACGCTCAGCGAATTACCAGTTTCTCGACCGAGCCAGAATTTTTCCCAATTGAACTTGAAAGTATAACTAAAAGTCAGGTGCAAAAGGAAGATGACAACCTGCTAAATAAATTTAAGCTATTTTGGAGTTCCGACACCATATCTCTAGAGCAAAAGGAGCAAATTATTGCCATATCAAATCTACTTCTGGCTAAAAGCGCCGTTAACTTATCTCATTTTTTCACATTCACTAAAACCATAATGCTCTACTCTGAAAGTAAAAAATTTCAAGATGAGTTTAACACTTGGTTAAAAGGCCTTTATGAATTTGCTAAAACCGATAATCGTTCAATAAGCTGGTTAAGTAGCTTTCTAGATAACTCTTTATCTCTTTTCACCCGAGGGGTTTTTGCCAAAAATCCAGCATTCGAATGGAAAGTTAGCAACAATAATTTCAACTACTCATTCAATACAACCCTCACCCTAAAGTTTAATGATGCTAACCTAATATGCCAGAACAGGACAGACTCCATCGCAATTCAATCAACACTAGGAGAGTATTTTCCCCTAAAAAATGAGATTAAAGGGAAAGGTGGTAAGGTTACCTGGATACGCAGTCGGTTTCCTGAAAACGAAATATTTGCAACCCTATCCAACTATACTGTCAATACCACACGCAACCAGTATGAGGCCGATTCGGTTTTATTTACAAACCTCGATTATTTTGACCACCCCTCTTTAGGCAAACTAACCGATAAAATTACTGGTGCATCAAACCCCGCCAACGTGGCGTATCCTGAGTTTTACACCTACGACCAACGCCATAAAATTGAAAACTTTTTTGATGGTGTAAGTTTCGATGGTGGATACTATATGCTGGGCTCACAATTTATAGGAAATGGAACGAAGGACAACCCAGCCATAATTGAAATAAAACGTAATAACCAAGATTTTCTTCGAGTTGAAGCAAAAACATACATCTTTCTTCGCACAACTGTAATGTCAGACTATGCGCGCATTCGCTTTCAACTTGGAACCGACTCTCTATACCATACAGGCTTGGGCTTTTTATACAATGACCAAAAGAAGCTAGTTACGATAGCCCCAACAAATATGCTAACCACACAAAGCCCAATACTAAGCACTTACCATAACTTTTCGATAACCTTTGGCCAACTACAATGGCAACTTGGCGAAGAGGAACTTAATTTCAGTGCCCCTATGGGCTCATCGCAAAGTAGGGCCATTTTTGAGTCGAACAACTTTTTTAACGAGGAGATATTCGACCAAATTATGGGGCGCGACGAGCAGCATCCGCTGTTTGCCGTCGCAAATTTTACCAGTAAAATTAAATCGAAAGAATTTAAGGTTGAGCAGTTCTCGCAGTACCTTCGTAAAAGCAATGACCAAGTACGAATAGAAATTATGCGCCTGGCAATGCAAGGGTACCTCTTGTACGAATTTGAAACGGGTGATGTATACGTACTATCAAAACTATACGATGCCATACGCGCCAAAGGAAAGTTTATTGATTACGATGTGCTTAAATTTAGCTCGTTTGTTGAAAGTGGAAACAATGCCAAGCTAAACCTAAACACCCTCGAAATGGCCATAAGAGGGGTTGAAAACGTATCGATTAGCGACTCGCAAAACGTTTTTCTTTATCCAACACGCAACGAACTTACGCTTAAAAAAAATAGAAACTTTGAATTTAATGGTAAGGTTGAAGCTGGGATGTTCGTTTTTTATGGCAACGAGTTTAACTTCGATTACGAAAACTTTAGAATCAACTCCGAACTTATTGACTCACTCAACCTAAAGTACCAAACAAATGATATCGATTTTTTCGGCAAACGGGTGTTAAACCGTGTAACAAGTTCTCTAAAAGTGATTTCGGGCGAAGTACTAATAGATAAGCCTTTTAATAAATCGGGGCTTGTAAAAAATAAGGAGTATCCCATTTTTAATAGTAAAGGGAATTCTTACGTGTATTACGATGCAAAAAGCATATATAATGGGGTTTATGATAGGGAGAAATTTTATTTTGAAGTTACCCCCTTCACCTTTTATAGTTTAAACAACTTTGAAGTTGAAGATATGCATTTTACTGGGGTATTCTATTCTGCCGAAATTTTTGCTCCAATAAAAGACACGCTTATTCTTAGGCCAGATAACTCACTTGGTTTCAAAAGAACATTCCCGCCCGATGGATTTGCCATTTACAAAGGGAAAGGCAGATTTTACAACCAAATTGACCTGAGCAACCAGGGCCTAAAGGGCAAGGGCAGTTTTAGCTACATTTCATCAACAACGGCATCAAATGCCATCGACTTCTTTCCCGACTCACTACTAACCAAAAGCACCGAATTTGCCATTGCGCAACAAATTAGCGGCATTGAGTTTCCTAGTGTACAGGGTAAGGAACATACCGTAAAATGGTATCCATACAAAGACATACTATACGCCAACAAAGGCACCCAACCGTTTATTATGTATAACAGCGAGGCCAATTTAGCAGGTAATTTAACCCTTACACCCCTTGGCCTTATAGGAAATGGCTTACTCGATATGCACAAGGCTCGCCTTACTTCAAGCAGCTATAATTTTAATGCCCTCGACTTTAACAGTCCGAAAGCAAATTCGGAATTTAATGTAGCTGGCTCCGATGAGCTTGCGTTTATTGCCCCCGAGGTAAAAGCCTGGGTTAGTTTCGAGGCTCGAAAAGGCGAATTCTATAAGTTGGGCGAAAGTATATCGGCAGATTTGCCCCCGATGATGTACAAATCTCATATCGATAACTTTATATGGAATATTGATAAGAATGAGCTAAACATATCGACACCAAGCACGCAACAAACAGTAGAAAACAACAATTTTTACATCTCGGGAATGCCACAAAATGAAAGCATACCCAATGGCTCTGTTTTTTACTCGTACTACCAAAACGAGGACTCGCTCTACTTCTTCTCACCAAAGGTTAACTACAATATGCAAAAGCCATACGTAAAAGCCGATTCTGTTGAGTATTTACTCATTGCCGATGCAATTATAAATCCATACAAACAAAAAATTGAGATTGACGCAAAGAAAAGGATAATTCCTCTTGAAGAATCGCTTATTACTGCCAACAGAACAGAACGTTACCATAATTTTTATGATGCCAACGTTACGGTAACTGGGCGAAAAAGATATGCCGCAAGCGGAACCATTGACTATGTTGACGAAAACGACTCCATTCAGCCTATTAAGTTGAAGGAAATAAAAATTGACCCGCAGGGAAATACGTACGCGCAAACATCGCTAACCGAACCCGACAGTTTTAAGTTAAGCCCATTTTTTGGCTATATTGGTGATTTAGAGATCTTTGCAAAAGAAAAATTCTGGACTTACCAAGGAGGAGCAAGCCCCCTACACGGTTGTAGCCAAGTTAAATCGAGCAATGTGTATTTTAAGTCAGCAATAGACCCAAGCAACATTTTTATTCCCGTTGCAGAGTTGCCGCGAAACCTAAATCAGAATATCCTGATTAATGGAAGTGTAGTTACCGTTGACTCAATACATATGTATCCCGCATTGCTCTCGGGACGAAAAGACCACACCGACCGCTCGCTAGTTAAGGCCGATGGTTTTATTCACTTCAACAAACAGCGTGGGCGCTTTTTACTCGGGTCTAAAGAAAAAATACAGAACCCCGATACAACTGGAAACCTCATTAGCCTATCGAAAGACTTTTGTATGCTAATTAGTGAGGGTGAAATTGAGCTACCCATAAACCTTGGGCAAATAAAGCACATTTCATCGGGTAGCGCTACGCACCTAGTAGCCGACAGTATGCTTAACCTTGATGTTGTGCTTGCGCTCAACTTTCATTTTAACCAGCTCTCGCTCGAGGCTATGGCAAACGATATCCTGTTGTACAAAGAACTTGCAAATAGCGACCAGAGTCGGAAAATCTTCAAAAATTATCTATACCAACAAGCCAGTCCCGAGGATGCAAAAACAGCCGTCAATCAAATTAGCCTGTTTGGTGCTATGACACAGCTGCCAAAAGGGCTTGAAAGCACCATTACATTTAACGAGCTAAAAATGTACTGGGACCAAAAAAATACATCCTTCGTTTCAAAAGATAAAATTGGCATTGGAACCATTGGCGGCATTCAGGTTAATAAGAAGGTAAATGGTTTTGTTGAGATAATTAAAAGGAATACTGGCGACTGGATGATGATTTACATTGAACTCTCGCCTGATAAGTACTACGTTTTCTATTACACACGGGGCGCTATGCAGGTGTCATCGCATAATTCTCTATTTACCGACCCAATAAACAGTATGAAATCTAGAGCACGCCGCGTAAGGGTTAAAGCAGGCCAAATTCCTTTCAATTTTGTTGTGGGTACCCGCCGCGAGTTGCAACGTGCACAGGACAGGTATAACGTACTTACAGGCAAAGCCGTTGAGCAGAATAACGAGAACGAAGAGAATACTGAACCCCAACGCCAGCTGCGAAATAAAGAAAACGAAAGTTTAGAAACCGAGAAAGAGGAAGTTAGCTCAACAGAAAACAACGAGGAAAATAGCAAAACGGAAGAAACAGAAGAGGAAATTTAGTCGGAAAAATGCTAAGAGAGCACTACATCTGTGATCCCTTAGCGTTTTTCATTCTATTATAACCAATACAAATATTCAGCATTTAATTTGTTAGTGTAAGTTCAATGCCTAAATCAAGGTATTCATTCTCATTCATTGTCAAACTTTTTCTGTACCATTCCCCTCCTGAATAGATCCAAGTTTCTGATTCACCATACTTTTTAAAAACAGAAAACATTGGTTCATAGCGTACCCCATCGAGCTTTTCCTTACTCCCCTTTCTAGTATAAGTATACCTATACGCGTTTTCTTCAAAAATAAACCACTCCAAAGCAACAAAAAACCCATTCTCAGGGAATCGAATATTTTTATCAGATAAGTCTATATTTACAGCCCTTCTTCCTCTTTTAGCCAATGCAATAATATTGTTTTCATATATTTCATCCGAAGGCTCTCCGTTTTCACCAACGGAAAGAAGCCTAACATTAAACTTTGCATTTCTAATCCAAGAGTTTGTTAATATTTTAATGCTCTTAATGTATGGTGTTGCACTATACTCAGGCTTATAGTCAAATTGCTTTGCAGTAATCCAGGAAAAGCCATTGCTAACAAGCCGATGGTTTGATTTTTTCTTCTTAAGGCTATTTACAATTATTTCAGTTTTTACTCGATTAGGGCTAACCGAAATCTCCATAATATCATAAACCTTTGGCGTAAGGTAAATCTTAACATACTCGCTTTTAGGAGCAATCGTCTCCATTTCATACCCAATGGATGACACTATAAGAAGAGCATTTTCTTGTTTCTCTGCTATGGTAAATTCTCCTTTTTCATTTGAAGTTGTACCTACATTGCTGTCCTTAATGCAAATATTTGCATAGGGTATTGGTTCAGATGTTTCAAAATCAATTACAACTCCACGGGTTTGCGAAAAGCAAGAGGTGAAGTAAAAACAAAGGGCTAGTAATACTAAATATTTTCCCATTTTATTATGTTTAGCGATATTAACAAACTCTACCTTATCCCCATTTTATATGAAATTAACGCAACTAATGTCGAGGGATCTCCAGAATCTCCAAATCCTTCATTTTATCACCATCAATCGTAAGTCTAATGGCCGTTCTAACCACGTGAAAGCCAGATATACCAGCAGCACCTGGATTAATATGCAAAAGTTCAAAATCCTTATCGTATATTACCTTTAGTATATGCGAGTGCCCACAAATAAACAGGTTAGGTTTTTGGCTCCTCAGTATTGGAATAATCTTTTTTTCGTACCTTTTGGGGTAGCCGCCAATATGCGTCATTAGCACATTAACATCCTCGCAAGAGAACTGCAAAATTTCGGGGTACGTGGTGCGAACCAACGAATCGTCGATATTACCATACACAGCTCTTAGAGGTTTAAATCCACTTATGGTATCGGCAGTTTCCATATTGCCAATATCGCCAGCGTGCCATAGTTCGTTGCAATCAGCAAAAAAATTGGCGAGTTTTTCATCCCAATGGCTATGCGTATCACTTAAAATACCAATTCGTTTCATACTATTAGTTAATTAGCTATTTTTGCGTAAACGCAAATATAAATGCATATTTCCTATATCCCACAAATTTCAGGCAACTCAATTGTTTTGCCCGAGGACGAATCGAAACATTGTATACGGGTGCTTCGCCTAAATACGGGCGATACCATAAACATAGTTGATGGCAACGGCAATATGTTAACCTGTGGCATTACCGACCCTCACCCCAAACGATGCGCAGTTGAAGTAATTGACATTCAGCACCAATTTGGCAAAAGGAACTTTCGGTTGCACATTGCCATTGCACCCACAAAGAACATCGAAAGGTTGGAGTGGTTCTTAGAGAAAGCCACCGAAATTGGCATAGACGAAATTACACCCATTCTCTGTGAGCACTCTGAGAGGAAGAACATTAACAACGAAAGGCTTGAAAGGGTTATTGTGGCTGCCCTGAAACAATCTATTAAGGCCTATAAGCCAACGCTAAACACCCTCACACCCTTAAAAGATGCAATAAAACAGGATTTACAAAGCACCCGACTTATGGCCTACTGCGGAGATTTTAACGAGCCACACGCCAAAAGTTTAATTACCCCAAACAGCAATGTTTTTATGCTTATTGGACCCGAGGGCGACTTTAGTCCAAGCGAGGTTGAAATGGCTTTAAAAGCTGGCTTTAAAACCACTGGTTTGGGCACTGCACGCCTACGCACCGAAACGGCAGGAGTAGTAGCATGTACCATTGCAAATTTAATTAACCAGTAGCCCAATAAACTATTCAAAAAAACTCTCTGCACCCGGAAAATTAAGTTTCTCCTTTGCCTCCCCGGGCGGGTAAGCATAATACTGAACCTTTGCCTCGGCACAAAGCACATCGTTACCATTATAGAGTTCGGTTTGAATATTGGCAAACCTCCGTGCAGAGTCAACCAACCAAGCTTTAAGTTTTATTGGACCCTCGGAAATATACACGGGCTTACGGTACCGAACTTGCAGCTGCGAAGTAACACCCGATGTACCTAGTATGGTATTTACAGTCCACCCTCCTACCTCATCCAAAAGCATAGCCTGTATACCTCCATGAACTACGTTTCGGTACCCCTCAAAATTAGAGGTGGGATTCCATTCGCCATAAATAATTTTATTAACCTCATCGTAAGTAAAATTCAACCTTAAGCCAAACGGATGATCGGGGGCGCACCCAATGCAGTTATACCCTTTTTGACCCACATAAGGGTTATTAACCTTTTTCATATTAATTATTTTGTGTTAAAATATTTTACCATTAGCAATCAAACACTATTTAACGTTAAAACCTACAAACAAGGCTACACCAAACGCCAATAGTGCTAAAAAAGAGGTGTAAAAGTACTAAAACGAACCAAAGTATAAAAATCACCACAAAATACTTTAAGCGGAAACCGCTAGCATTTTGAGGTTTACAGAGGTAAATTTTAAAGTAAAAACTTTTATTTAAAAAAAAGCATCGAAAGTTTTGCAGATATTAAAAATGCTTGTATTTTTGCAACGCTTTTAAAGGAAAGCACAACAGCAATAAAATCAATGTTTATGGGAGTTTAGCTCAGCTGGTTCAGAGCACCTGCCTTACAAGCAGGGGGTCACTGGTTCGAATCCAGTAACTCCCACACTAAAAATCAACCACTTACAGCGTTTATCGAGGTAGGTGGTTTTTTTTGTGCATACAATTTTGCCCCAAGAAGCTTAACGCAACCCAGCTGGTTCGGAGCATCCTGCACCTGCGGGCGAGGGAGTCACTGGTTCGAACTACTCTCACGAGCAAAGCGAGTAATCCAGTAACTCCCACACAAGGAATTGCCGCAAATACCCACACTTAACAATACCATTTGTTGATATAAGGCTTCTGAAATTTCCACAATTAGAATATAATATTTACATTTAAAGTGTAGTAAGTGGATGTTTGTGGGTATATATTAACTAGTTACCACTAGTTAAAAAAAAGGAAAAAAATGAAAACTTACAAGATATTTTTTAGACTGATTATTGCGATTTTAACGATCCAGATTATGTTTCCTGTAAACTTAAAGGCTCAGGAAAAAACTGATTATGCTTTAGCTAAATCTTATTTTGCAGAACTGGATTCTTTATGCTCAATTGATAATGGAAAACTTTGGAACATAAATTTAAATGGTCCAACTATGTTGGTCTTCACTGAATCTAGGACAATAATAGCAAACCAACCGGACAATGAGGGAAAACTATCTGAACATGAAGGGGTATTTATCGGGACACTTCCTGAGAATATTAGTATTGCGAATTATTCAATGGACTGGAGCGGAAAAAAATGGGCAGTTGTAAACTGGAGAGATCTTTCACAAAACGACCAATATTCAAGAAATAAACTGCTGATTCATGAAAATTGGCATAGCAGGGCTGAGGGCAGAGTAGGTATATCTCCTGTGATGACATCAAATTCACATTTGGACGGGCTACAAGGCTCTATTCTTATTAAACTTGAACTGAGAGCACTCAGCAAAGCGCTTATGTCTGAAAATGTATCGGATAAAAAAGCGGCACTTAAAGATGCGTTAATTATTAGAAAGTACAGACAAAAATTATTTCCAGATAATAATGAAAATGAATTTGAGAGACACGAAGGAATGCCTGAATATACTGGTTATAAACTTTGTGGCTTAAATGAAAATATTATTCCTAAAGTAATAGCTAAACAAATTGATATTGCAGATAGTAAGGATGGGTTTGCAAATTCATTTGCTTATTTAACAGGTCCGGCTTATGGCTTTCTTCTCGACGAATTAAATATTGAGTGGCTCAAACAAATAATTGATGGTAAAAACTTACCTGAAATTATTGAAAATGTTGTTTTGGTTGTGCTACCATTAGACACTTTATTATTTGAAACACTTGTAGAAAAAATCGGAAGTAATTACGACTATGAAACTTTAATAAAGAATGAAACTGAAAAATTTGAAAATCAGAAAAAGCTGACTAATCTCTATAAAGAAAAAATAATTGCAGGGAGTCAGTTAATTATTCGAAATAACAACCTTAAATTCACATTTAATCCACAAGAAAAACTGATTCAGATTGATAATGGAGTGATTTATAAAACAGTGCACTTAATTGGGGAATGGGGCATTTTGGAAGTTAAAGACGGAATATACAGGTCAAACGATTGGCAAATATTTATAATTCCTGCTCCAAAGTCAACGAATTCAGAAGTAATGAATGAAGATGATTATGTATTAACATTGAAAAAGGGTTGGAAAATTGTTGAAATAAAAGAAGGGAAATACACATTAATTAAAGAATAACTTGTGGTAACACGCAATAAAAAACATAGGGCAGAAAGTGCTAAATTTGAACGATATAACATTTAATAAACGGCTTGCCAACTTGATAATTAGGTGCTTCGAAATGCCCTACGTTTCTTATTGCCATCCGTTAGCCTCCATATGAGACTCCGCATAATTTTGAAGTTTTAGAAAGTTGCCGACAGACTATCATTCTGATTCCGTTTTGTGCAATGACTAAATTTTAGGCTAAAACAGTTGATAATTTTGTATAACTTTAACAAAAACAAAAAAGATTTTAACGTACGATTTTCATACAAAAGACAGGATTTGCGAAACGGAAGATTTGAGATTTTTTTCAATTTAAATTTGTAACGATATGAGACTAACAATTAAACCCTTAACACTTATTTTAGTATTCACTGTTTTTAGTTCATGTGCTATTCAGGTGCCTATTTCTAAAACACCACCAGCAAATAATACTACGTATAACGTTGAGTATTTATTTGAACATGATGGATGCAAAGCATATCGTTTTAGAGATAATGGCCATTATGTTTATTTCACTAATTGTAAGGGCGATGTAACTAGTATAGAGAATGATTCTCTTCAGAAACAAATAGTTAATCACATAAGATAAAAGTAAGAATAAACTAATTGTTAGATAACACTTCTGACTGGCATTTTTGCTGATTGATAATAAAACACGGGTGCTAACAACATTATGAAGCCAATTACATTAATAATTACAATACTTTTCCCATTAAGCTTGTTTTCACAGATTAATGGTATTGTGATTGATAAAAAAACGGATAAACCAATATCGTTTTCAAATATCTGGGTTGAAAATATGTACGTAGGAACAACTTCCGATTACGATGGGAAATTTATTTTTAATGATAGTTTAATAAATAAAAATATTATTGTTTCTGCAATTGGTTATAAAACACAAAAACTCTTATTGGCTTATACATCAAATAGAGTTTTACTCGTTCCAAAATCGTATGAAATTGAAGAAATCGTAATTAAACCAATTAAGAAAAAAGAAAAAACGGTAGGTAAATTTAAAGAGTCGGAAATAGAACATTATTATAGTTGCGGTGCAAAACCATGGATTGCAGCAAGATATTATCCATACCAAGACGAATACGCAGAAACATCATTTTTGAGCCAAATTGAAATAATGACAAGGAGCTATTCAGACTCTGCAATATTTAGTTTAAGACTTTTATCTGTAAATGAACAAGGAGAGCCTTCAACAGATTTATTATCAGAAAACATTATTGTACATCCAAAAAAAGGGTATTCAAAAACGACCCTAGATTTATCAGAATGCGTTTTAAAATTCCCCGAAAATGGACTTTTTATTGCAACAGAATTTTATGTAATTGATAAGAACTTATATGAATATGAAACAATATCAAGGGAAACTAAAGAAAAAGTTAAAGCGAAAGATTATGGCCCTTTAATTGGTAATATTTTGGAGAAGAACTATAATAACTCATGGATTTATGTTTTTGGAGAATGGAGGAAACCATATAAGATTAATAGCTCGAAGAAGAAATATAAGGGTAAGTACTGGAATCTGGCAATAACTTTAAAACTAACGAATTAAATACCCTTTACTAACAATCGATACAAGCAATGTGGGGGGTGTTATAACCTCAGTTCAGCATAACTCACATTGGCCGGCATTTAGCAGCGGATGAGAGGACTATAAATTCTGCCCCACTGCTCCTACTGTTTTGCCATAAGCGCGAGCACGAAATAAAAATGTGGAAGAGCCGAAAACACATCGGAGCCATTTGCCACAAGTAGTCTAACGCAACCCAGCTGCTTCATACGCCGAATTGGTAAATTTTTCGCCTCAATATAATTTCCTATCGTGAGACGATGACACTGTTCCAAGCTCCAGCACTTTTAACATCCCCCAACCGAATACTTGACTAACCCATTAACTTTGCTTATATTTATTTGTCAATGAATTAATTAGTATGAAATACACTCTAGGGTTTTTATTTATTTTTGGCAGTATGGTTTTTTCAGCACAAAATATCGAACAAAAAGTTATTCCTCTTGATGGGGATGCCAGTTTAGACAGCCTAATTTCAGGAGCTGCCAATAAGGAGTTGGTGTTACTGGGCGAGGCAAGTCATGGCACCCACGAGTATTATTTATGGAGAGATAAGATAAGTCGACGGCTGATATTAGAACTAGACTTTAGTTTTATTGCAGTAGAAGGCGATTTTGCTAGCTTATACCATCTCAATCGTTATGTGAAGAATTTGGACGGTGCAGCAAAATCGGCCAAAGAGGTTTTATTAAAACTTGACAGGTGGCCAACCTGGATGTGGGCCAACGAAGAGGTTGTGGCATTGGCCGAATGGCTCCGCAGTCACAACGACAAATTGCCACAAGACAAAAAAGTGGGCTTTTATGGTATGGATGTATACGATGAGTGGAACTCAAAAAAGGTGGTTTTAGATTTACTCAAAACAACAAACCAAACTCATTATCTATATGTAAAAGAGCAATATGAGTGTTTTAATCCGCACAAAGGAGATAGCTGGAGTTATGCTCACGCAGTGCGCTATGGGAAGGGGAATTGTGCAGCTGCCACAAAAAATGTGGTAGAGTTTATAAGAAATAATCGCAGTAATTTCCCCGAACTTTCCGATGATATATATTTTTACTTACTACAAAACTCTATCGTGGTTCACAATGCCGAGGAGTTTTACAGGGAGAGTGTAGCCTCGGAAGGGCGTATTTCGTGGAATTCTCGAGTTCATCATATGCATGGCACGGTCAATGATTTACTAAATCTTTACGGGGTCAATTCCAAAGGGATTGTTTGGGCACACAATACTCACATTGGCGATGCGGAGTACACAAGTATGCGAAACACTGGCGAGAGAAACATTGGTCAGCTTACCCGCGAAGGATTGGGAAACGATAATGTTTTATTGGTTGGGTTTACCACCTATAAAGGAAAGGTTATGGCAGGCTCGAGCTGGGGTTCGCCAATGAAAAAAATGACCATCCCGCCAGCCATTACCAATAGCATAGAGCATAAATTGAATCAAATAGATCAGGAAAATTTTTATTTGATTTTTGATGATGCGGCTCGAAAAGAAGAAAATTTAAATGTTATGGGCAACAGGGCGGTGGGAGTTGTTTATAATCCCAAGAATGATAAGAATCAATTCGTGCCCACCATAGTTCCATTGCGCTACGACGCTCTGTTCTTTTTTAAAACAACCACCGCTTTGCGAGTATTAAAAAAGTAAAAAATCCTTTAATAACGATGTAAGTTTAGCTGAAAAGGGTATCAGGAAAAGTTAACTAACTACCAACATCCATATAGTCAGCCCTAAATTTTTCCTTTTAAATATTTACCCGTTAAACTCCCCTTGCAGTTTACAATATCCTGCGGTGTTCCGGCAAAAACAAGGTTGCCCCCACCCACGCCGCCCTCGGGACCGAGGTCAATAATCCAGTCGGCATTTTTTATTACCTCCAAATTATGCTCAACCACAATAAGGCTATGCCCCTTTTTTATAAGCTGGTTAAACGACTCTAGCAACTTTTTAATATCGTGAAAATGCAGCCCAGTGGTAGGTTCATCAAAAACAAATACCTGGTGCTCGGTTGCCTGCTCTTTTTGCAAGTAGAAAGCCAACTTAACACGCTGACTTTCACCACCGCTTAGCGTACTCGACGATTGCCCTAGCTTAATATAACCAAGTCCAACATCCTGCAATGGCTTAAGCCTGTTAACAACCTTTAGGGCAGTCTTATTACTTTCATCATTAAAAAACTCCACAGCCTCATTAACGGTCATATCAAGCACATCAAAAATATTCTTATCCTTGTACCGCACCTCAAGCACATCCTCCTTAAAACGCTTTCCTCCGCACGATTCGCAAGTAAGTGTAACGTCGGCCATAAATTGCATTTCAACCTTAATAACCCCTTCACCTTGGCACTCCTCACACCTTCCGCCTTCAACATTAAACGAGAAGAATGAGGGTTTATAACCACTGCGAACGGCATACGGCTGCATAGAGTATAGCTTCCTTATCTCATCATAAGCCTTTATGTAAGTAACTGGGTTCGACCGCGACGAGCGGCCTATGGGGTTTTGGTCAACCATTTCGACTCCCTTAACTAGCTTTATATCGCCCGTAACGCCATCGCACTCGCCTGGTTTATCGCCAACCCCAGTAAGGGATTTAACTAACCACGGGTATAAAACACCTTTTACAAGTGATGATTTACCAGAACCGCTAACGCCCGTTACAACCACCATACAATTTAGCGGAAACTTAACGTTAATGCTCTTCAAATTATTTTCGCGCGCACCAAGTACCTCAATAAAGTTTGAAGTTGGACGAGGGGTTTTATTTGGCTCTATATTTTGTACCCCATTAAGGTACTGAGCTGTTAGGCTTTCACTATTTCCCTCTAGCTCCTTAGGTGTTCCGCTAAAAACAACCTCACCACCAAGCCTACCCGCCAAGGGGCCAATATCAATAATATAATCGGCTGCTCTAATAATCTCCTCATCATGCTCAACCACCACAACCGTATTGCCCAGGTCGCGCAAGTCGTTTAAAACACCAATAAGCAAATGGGTATCATGCGGATGCAGGCCAATACTTGGCTCATCTAGAATATAGAGCGAACCAACCAAATTTGAACCCAAAGAGGTTGCCAAGTTAATACGCTGCGACTCACCACCCGATAAGGTTGACGACAATCGATTTAGCGTAAGGTAACCCAATCCAACATTTAGCAAGTATGCTATTCGGTTACGTATTTCGGCAAGAATTCGAATGGTTACCTTTTGCTCATATTCACTTAAAGTAAGGTTTTTAAAAAAATCATTTAATTTATTAAGCGGATAGTCAACCAGTTCGGGCAGCGTAACATCAGCAACCTTAATATACGTTGCCTCTTTGCGTAGCCGTTTCCCTTTGCACTCGGGGCAAATAGTTTTACCCTTATACCTCGATAGCATCACTCGGTACTGAATTTTATATTTTTTTTGCTCTAAATAATCAAAAAACTCATCGAGCCCAACAAACCCATCTTTCCCCCTCCATAAAACTTCCTTTTGCTCGGGCGTTAGCTGGTAGTATGGCTTATGAATTGGAAAATTGTACCTATCGGCAACTGAAATAAACTGCCTCTTATATTCGCTCATGGTTTCGCCCTTCCAGCAAGCAACAGCATCTTGGTATATTGATAATCCCTTATTAGGAATCACCAAATTCTCATCAATTCCAATAATCTTTCCATACCCTTCGCAACGAGGGCATGCGCCCAACGGGTTATTAAAACTAAATAGATGCTCGCTGGGCTCCTCGAAGGTAATCCCATCGGCTTCAAATTTATTCGAAAAAAGAGATTCGGAACGATCCTCATTATCAAACGATACCACTAAACATGTCCCTTCGCCCTCGGCAAAAGAGGTTTGCACCGAATCGGCACAACGGCTCAAAAAATCATCATCATGCATAACTGCATAGCGGTCAACTATTAGCCTTATCTTTGCCTTGGATAAAGACACAAGCTGCCGAATTTCGTTGCTATCAATCCGTATAACCTTGCCCCCCACTTCAATGCGTGTAAATCCAACGCTAGCAAGCAATGAGAGGCGCTCTTCAACCGATTCGCTACTTTTTATAGTAATAGGTGCCAGCAGCATTTGCTTGGTTCCCTCGGCAAACGATGCAATAAAGTTAACCACATCGGACACATTGTGCCTAGTTACCTCAACACCCGAAACGGGCGAATAGGTTCGTCCGGCTCTGGCATACAATAACTTTAGGTAGTTATATATCTCGGTGGAAGTGCCAACGGTTGAACGCGGGTTGTGGGTGTTTACCTTTTGCTCAATGGCAATTGCAGGCGGTATGCCCGATATTAAATCGACTTCGGGTTTGGTTATTCGTCCCAAAAACTGCCTGGCATATGCCGACAAACTCTCAACATACCGTCTTTGCCCTTCGGCATACAGAGTGTTAAACGCTAACGACGACTTTCCGGAACCCGAAAGCCCCGAAATTACGATTAAATTGTTGCGAGGTAGGTCAACACTAATATTTTTTAGATTATGAACTCTAGCTCCCTTTATGGAAATTACATTCTGATTGTGCATTGCTATAAAATTAACCCACAAATGTAGGCAAAGATTTACGTTTTATATCAGAAAGGCAGCTGTTGGGTTTCCAAAATACCGTATACAGTACTTATATAAGCACATAAGTTTAGTTTTATTAAAAAGAAATTTGGCAGAATAGTTTTTTTTAGCTTATTTGGCACAATAAATGGTACAATTACATAAATACTAACCAAATTCAATTGCCTATCGACCCATTTCTACTCAACTAACCAATAAGCAAGGAGGTGGATTTGAGCATGAAAAATCTTACCGATAATGAACTTGTAGTCAAGTTTATATCGGGTAATAATGAGGCAATTGACACACTTATACGCAGACATAGAAAACGAGTTTTTGGCTATATTTTACTGCTTGTGAAAAATCACGCAGTAGCCGAAGACATATTTCAGGATACCTTTATTAAGGTTATTCAATCGCTGCAAAAGGGAAAATACACCGAGAATGGTCGTTTTATGTCTTGGGTAATTCGGATTGCACACAACCTAATTATCGACCATTTTAGGCGCGAAAAACAGCTCAACACAATATCAAACGAGAGTACGCCTGTTGATATTTTCAACTCGGCACAGTTCTCCGATAAAACCGTTGAGGAGCATATTATTTACGACCAAATTATTTCCGATGTTCGTAAACTAGTTGATTGTCTTCCCGATGACCAAAAAGAGGTTGTAATACTTAGGCATTACGCTGATTTAAGTTTTAAGGAAATTGCGGAGCAAACTAACGTAAGTATAAATACGGCTCTGGGCCGTATGCGTTATGCGCTAATTAATATGCGAAAAATAATGGAGGAAAGTAACCTCACCCTATCAAGATAAATTACAGTCCTCGACCTAAAAATCGAGGATTTGTTTTTTATACTCGTTTAGAATTTTTTCATACCATAATCACAATATAAAAAGGCAATAATCGTTCTACTACTGTTAACAAATAACACGATGTAAACAAACTGAAATTTGCCTATGAATAAATTATTTACTCAAATTATTTGGAGCCATCAGAGTTTTAACAATTGTGAAACTGATGAAATTCTAGATTTTTGCAACCTCTACAAACCTCTGGAGATATTCCAGAACCTACTTGTCGAAATCGAAACAAAAGCTCCTGAGGTGTCTGATGAAACACTAAAAAGAATTCACGAACGAATTTCTTAGCAATAAAAAAACCAGAATAATTTCTGGTTTTTTTATTGCATATCCAAAATCATTATGATATATTTGTGATATCATTTTAATATCATTAATTATTAATATTATGAAAAAACAGGAGGAACTTTTTAAAGGTTTAAAATGGAACGGTATCTTAATGCTGATTCTTAATTTTCTATTTCTCTTTGCCATTGTTTTCTTCTTTGTCAAATTGGTTTCAACACCAGATTTGTGCATACTTTTGCAGGTTGTATATGGAATTGGGCTAGGTATTCTATTTATTATCAACAATATTTTATGGGGAGGTTTTCTTCAAATTGAACCTAATGAGGCTCGTGTAATGGTTTTCTTTGGCAAGTACAATGGAACCATTAAAGAGAATGGATTCTTCTGGGTAAACCCATTCTATTCAAAACAAAAGCTTACACTACGTGCTCGAAACCTCGATGCCGACCCAATAAAAGTGAATGATAAGAATGGCAACCCTATTATGATAGGTATGGTGGTAGTATGGAGGCTGTTTGACACATACAAGGCGTCTTTTAATGTAGATAACGCCTCTATGGCCGCAAATGCCAATGCAACAGCTGTTGCAAGGCTCAATGAGAAAATGATGGCCTACCAAAACTTTGTAAAAATTCAATGCGATGCAGCCCTTCGCTATGTTGCAGGCTTGTATGCCTACGATAATAACGAGACTGATAACCCCAACGAGTCAACGCTCCGTTCCAAGGGCGATGAGGTTAACAGGGTTTTAGAAGAGCAAATTAATGAGCGGTTGGCTATTGCCGGAATTGAAGTTGTTGAGGCACGGATAAACTACCTAGCTTATGCACCCGAAATTGCTGCTGTTATGCTTCGCCGCCAGCAGGCCGACGCTATTATTTCGGCTCGCGAAAAGATAGTGGAAGGGGCTGTTGGAATGGTTAAACTTGCCCTAAATAAACTGGCAGAGGACCAAACGGTTGAGTTTGACGATGATAAAAAGGCTGCAATGGTAAGTAACCTAATGGTTGTACTTTGCTCCGAGGATTCGGTAAAGCCAATTGTAAACGCAGGCACTTTGCATCAATAGCGCACTATGGCAAAAAAGAAATCATTTATGCTACGAATTGACCCTCAAAAAATGGAAGCCCTTGAAAAGTGGTCGGCCGATGAATTCCGTAGTATAAATGGTCAAATTGAGTGGATTATTGACCAAGCGCTCAAAAAGGCCGGTCGCTCAATAAAGGTAGCACAAAATAAGGATGAAAAGTAAGCCGTATTAATCTCGTTTTATAATTATACGGAAAATACACCGTAAAACTTAGCCAAACAGTAAGCACCAAACTCCTACTGTTTGGCTTTTTTGTAGTAATAATTAGCCTTCGATTTGTTCTCGAAACGGGTGTAAATATTTCCGAGGAGTGTTGCGTAATGGGCTTCGGGTTTCAACTTATAAAGCTCTTCGAGGTAACCTCGTGCAATTTTAAAATCGGCATTTATTAAATCGAGCTGTTTTAAAAGACGCTTATATTGAGTTGAAGTCTTATTGTTTTGGTAAGCCTTCATTTCGCGTTGGTATCGTTCCTCTGCGCTTTTGTAAAGCTGAATGGCAATGGCATCCTTGGCAATAAGGTTTTCGGGGTCTAATTTCAGCAAGCTTTCTGCAGTTGGCAAAATCTCATTGCTTTTATCTAGATTTTTAAGCGTTAACACGTAACCCGTCAGTAATTCTACATCATTAGTTTGCTCTCCATTTATTCTACTCCACAGCTGGTAAGCCGAATCCCAATTTTCGCTCCTAACAAAAGCCAAAAAAAGTTGACTACGAGCTTCATTCGCTTCCGCTTGGGCACCATAAGCTGCAAGATACTCGGTTAGGTTAATAATTTCACGCGATAGGTTATCGCTACTCCTATAGCCTTTGGCAAGCACAAGCAAGCCCTTCGCATTGGCAGATTTCAGTTGCTTCGCTTGCTCTAAAAACTCTATTGATTTTTCTTTTTCACCAACTTCCCAAGCGGCAATTCCGGCACGGTTATATACAATACCATCAAGGTTGCTCTTTTTTGACGAGTTTAGCGATATTATACTATCGTACAGTGTATATGCCAACCCGTAGTTACTGGCATTGAAGGCTTCGGTTGCCTGGTTGTTTAATTTGCTAAACTGTTTAGATACGGAACATGCCGAAACGGTTAAAATGATAAGTACCGAATAAAGTAGACTCTTTTTAAATTGCATCCTTGCTATCGTTTTGTTAGGATGACAAAGGTAAAATAAAATGCATTGCTGCCAAATGGAAGCAAAACGATTAGTTGCACTTGCTAGCTAGTTCTTCAGAAACTTGCCAAAAACCTTCTCTAATTTTTCAAGTTTAGGAATAATAACCATTTGGCAATATGGCTGCCGTTTGTTATTTAAAAAGTAGTCTTTATGGTAATCCTCTGCAACATAGAATGCAGAAAATTCGGTTATCTCAGTAACAATGGGGTCGTTCCAAACGCGCTCCTTAGTTAACATTGCCATTATATCCTCGGCTACCCGTTTTTGCTCATCGGAGTGGTAAAATATGGCAGAACGGTACTGCGTTCCTATATCAGCCCCTTGCCTATTGAGCATAGTAGGGTTATGCGTTTTAAAAAATATTTCGAGTATTTGTGCGTAGCTAACCACATCGGGGTTAAACTTTACTTGTATAACCTCGGCATGACCAGTTAATCCTGAACACACCTCCCTGTAAGTTGGGTTCGATATTTTTCCTCCCGAGTATCCAGAAACAACAGTTTCAACACCATTAACACGTTGAAAAATGGCTTCAACACACCAAAAACATCCCGCACCTAGGGTTGCTGTTTCAATTTTTGTTTCGTTCATAATAAATTTATTTTTATCATTTAAAGCATATGATGAAATTGAAAAAATTAGGAAGACTGAACTAAATAGCAGCGTTTTTATAAGCCTTCTAGGGCGAAGTAAACCAACGCTAAACCTTAATATTTTAAGATATTTCATAAACATTCACTCAAAAACTTTAACAAATTACATTTATCTTAATAAACACCTTTTAAAGCAAAATTGTTTTGATGAAATACGTATTAATAAAACGAATCCACACTATGCATCAGAATTAAGTTAATGATTAGTCTTTAGGTATATTTTTAAGTGAAAATATTAGTCTAGTCAGGCTTCGACTCCGCTCAGCCTGACAAGGTATGGGGCATTCTGAGCGATATGTAGAAGTGTCATTCTAAGCGAAGTAAAAGAGTATCATTCTAAGCGAAGTGTAAGAGTGTCATTCTGAGCGAAGTCGAAGAATGTAATTCCGAGCGAAGTATAATAGTTTCATTTTGAGCGAAGTAGAAGAATGGCATTCCGAGCAAAGTATAATAGTTTCATTTTGAGCGAAGTTGAAGAATAACATTTCTAACACTACCATAGGCTTGTAAACAAAACAACTTTTACTTCGTTGAGCTCGCAAAGCACGCTCGGTTGTTAAACTACGTCCTATTTTACACGTTCGAATTACACCAATAAAAAAGGGTCTCGAAAATTGAGACCCTTTTTTGTATATGAAAACTTGAATTAGTTACTTCTTTTTTTGCATCTGCTGTTGCTGTTTTGCCATCTCCTCAAGTTTAGCCTGAAACTTCGACTTCTTTTTAGTTTGCGGCTTTTTAGCATTCTCGTTCAGCTTCTTCAAAATAGCCTCATCGTTAACAGTTGTTCTAATTAGTAGCGTTTGACCAAAAGTTATTATATTGGAAAGGAAATAGTAGTAACTAAGGCCAGCGGAGTGGTTGTTAAAAAACACAAGCATCATCACAGGCATCATATACAAAGTCATAAATTTCATACCAGGCATTTGAGCATTGGCATCGCCCATTTGCGCCGAGTTCATTTTTGAAGTTAAGAAGAGTGCCCCAGCCATAAGCAGTGTGAATAAGCTAATATGGTCACCATACATTGGTATGTTAAACGGTAGGTCAATTATTGAATCATAGGTAGATAAATCCTCTGCCCACAGAAAACTCTTTTGCCTAAGTTCAAATGATGCTGGAAAAAATCGGAACATTGCAATAAGGAACGGAAACTGGATAAGCATGGGCAAGCAACCTCCCATTGGGCTTACCCCAACCTTTTTGTAAAGAGCCATTGTGGTCTGCTGCTTCTTCATTGCATCCTCTTTCTTAGGATACTTCTTGTTAATCTCATCGACCTGAGGCTTTAGCACCCGCATTTTTGCCTGGCTCAAATAGGATTTGTAGGTAAGCGGCAAGAGCACAACCTTAATAATTATGGTCATTAAGAAGATAATTAAACCATAACTTGCTATTTTATTGTTGAGCACATTGAACAAGAAAATAATAACATAACGGTTAATCCATTTAATACCCCAGCCACCAAGTGGAACAACCTCCTCAAAACCATACTCGTACTCCTTAAGGGTATTGAAGTGGTTAGGCCCATAATACATTTTCATACTATGCTTATCGTTCGCGGCGTCATCAATCGGAATACCTATACGCGAGGTAAATCTCTTAATATATGTTCCATCAACAATGGTGGAAGTGGAAAAGTTAGCATTTAGAAAATTATCATCGGACACTAAAAATGAGGAAAAGAACTGTTGCTTATATCCTACCCATCTAATTTTAGTTGACTCACTTTTAGAGTTCTCTTGGTTTCGAGGGCTAAGCTCCTCAAAATCGCCATTTGGTAGGCTATAAACAAGAGATGTGTACTCTGATTCCTTCTTGGCATTTTTTTCGAACTGCTTTGCAAATACATCCCAAACCAAATCGATAGAAGTAGTATTATTGGGAAATACCCTATCCATATTAACTAGCTGTACATCAAAATCTATTAAATATGAGTTGGGGTGAATGGTGTAGATATAGTCAATAAAAGATGACTCGCCAGCCGCCAAACGCATGGTTAGGCTTTTTGATGAAGAGCCCTCCTGAGTATAAATGGTTGAGTCGGCAGTGTTGGGGCTAAAGAACAGGTTTTGCGTTTCAACATTTTGATTGTTAGCCCAAAACTGTAATCCGAAAGTGTTCTTCTCATCAGCCAGCATTTCAAGTGGCTCTTGAGTATATGTTTTAAACTGCTTAACCTCAGCCGAATATACTGCACCCCCTTTGGTTGATATCTTAAGTTTAATAAGCTCGTTCTCAAGCGTAATAAACTGCTCCTCGCCTTTTGTTACCCCTTCAAAATTTGTATTAGCAAGCAATGCATCCTCAACTTTGGTGTTTGCAGAGGTTTCTTTTTCGGTTAAAGCAATCTCTTGCTCTTGCAAGGCTCTTTGCCTAGCTTGCACAAGCGCTATTGAATCGGAACGACGCTGTGTAGCCTCCAATTGTTCTTGCGAAGGGCGATTAATATAGCTAAATCCTATTAAAATTACGAATATTGTAACTAGGCCAATTATTGTATTTCTATCCATTGTATCTTTATTTATTGTGTAGATTTTAGATTTTGAACCTGCGAAATTAACCCATAAATCTTAAATAGTGCCATGAAAGATGATTATTTATGATAAGCTAACCTTGTAGGACGTATTCACTACTTCGTATTCTTTTTAGTAGCCTTAACAAAGTCAACAAAAAGTGGGTGCGGGTTAACCACTGTACTTTTATACTCAGGGTGAAATTGTACCCCAATAAACCAAGGGTGACTAGGAATTTCAATAATTTCAACCAAATTCGTATCAGGATTTAAACCAGATGCTATCATTCCTTTTGTTTGCAAGTCATTTAAATACTCGTTATTTAGCTCGTATCTATGGCGATGACGCTCCTGAATATTTGTGGTTTTGTATGCTTCAAAGGCTTTTGTTCCTTCTTTTATCACGCATGGATAGGCTCCCAGCCGCATGGTTCCGCCCTTGTCGCTTATCCCTTTTTGGTCGCCCATTAAGTCGATTACTGGATGCTTGGTGCTCCGAGTCATTTCGGTTGAATTAGCATCGGGATAGTTTAGCACATTTCGAGAAAACTCAATAACAGCGCACTGCATACCCAAACAGATACCTAAAAACGGGGTATTACTTTCACGAGCGTACTTAACGGCTTCAATTTTACCCTCAATGCCTCTATGTCCGAAGCCAGGGGCAACTATAATTCCGTTCATTTCGCTCAATATTTCGGCCGCATTCTCACGATTAATCGTTTCGGAATGTATTGGGATAATATCAACCTTACAATGATTTGAAGCACCTGCATGAATAAGCGACTCCATAATCGATTTGTATGCATCGGGAAGTTCAACATACTTGCCAACTAGGCCAATTTTTACAACCGACTTTGGGTCCTTTAGCTTGTCAATAAACTGTCTCCAGGTTTTAAGTTCGGGCTCTTTACCTATGGGTAAATTTAGCTTTTGCATAACAATTATATCGAGTTTCTCCTTTAGCATTAAAAGAGGAACCTCGTATATTGTTGAAACATCGATAGATTCAATAACCGACTCAAGGTTCACGTTACAAAAGAGTGAAACTTTTTTGCGAACATCAATGGTTAATTCATGTTCGGTACGCAAAACAAGCACATCGGGCTGTATCCCATTTTCGAGCATCACCTTAACAGAATGCTGGGTAGGCTTAGTTTTAAGCTCGCCCGAGGCGGCTAAGTAAGGAACCAAAGTAAGGTGAACGAAGGCTGCGTTTGTTGGGCCCAACTCATACTTTAGCTGCCGCACAGCCTCAACATAAGGTAATGACTCAATATCGCCAACGGTTCCACCTATCTCGGTTATTACAACGTCAAATTTATTTCTAGTACCAACAAGTTTAATTCTATGCTTAATCTCATCGGTAATATGTGGAATTACCTGCACTGTTTTTCCTAGATACTCGCCACGTCGTTCCTTATTAATAACCGACTGGTAAATACGACCAGTTGTAACATTATTGGCTTGGGTTGTGTGTACATTCAAAAAACGCTCGTAATGTCCTAAATCCAGGTCGGTTTCGGCTCCATCTTCAGTTACATAACACTCCCCATGCTCATATGGGTTTAGGGTACCTGGGTCAACATTAATATATGGGTCAAGTTTCTGAATAGTAACTGAGTAGCCCCTACTCTGTAGTAGCTTAGCTAGCGATGCTGAGATAATTCCTTTACCCAATGAGGATGTGACCCCACCAGTTACAAAAACATATTTGGTATTGTGCGGCATTGTATAAGAATAAATAAATTAATGTAAAAAAAGATTACGCTTGGTCCATATTGTCAATCATACGAATCTTTTCTTCGAAAACCTTTAGGTCAGTTCTAGCCTTCTCTATTTTTCGCTCAACATCCTTAATAAGTTGCTCAGCGTTTTTCGATTTGGCAAAAAATCCAATGTTATTTTCCCAAAGAGTGATGTCATTCTCGAGCTGCTTCATTTGATTGAAAAGTTTATCACGCTCAAATCGCAGCTTATTCTCCATTCGAGGATTTCCCTGACTTGTATCAATCTTGGTTTTAAACTTTAGGATATTCTTTTTGGAGTTATCAATTTTAAGGTCTTCAAAGTGCCTGTTAAGGGCTTCTCTATAATTCTTTTGAAGTTCATCTTTCTTTTTAAGTGGAACAAAGCCTATTTCGGCCCAACGGCGCTGGAAATCCTTTATCATTTTAAGGTTTTCCTCTACGTTTTCGGTTGCCTTAAAATCAACGATATCGGCTACAAGTTTCTCTTTAGCTACTAGGTTGTCTTCATATTTACTATCAACACTGGCAAAATGCTCTGATTTACGCTTAAAGAAATGATCGCAAGCCGCGCGGAAACGCTTCCAAACCTCATCGCTCTGCTTTCGGGGTACCGGGCCAACCTCTTTCCAACGTTTCTGTAAATTAATTAGCTCTTCGGTTGCTTTTTTCCATTCGGGACTGTCTTTTAGAGCTTCGGCTTGGATGCATAAATCAACTTTAAACTGGAGGTTATTCTGCTGATCTTCGCGTGCCTCCTGATAGTACTCGCGCTTGCTACTAAAAAACACGTCGCATGCTGCTCGAAAACGCTCGTAAATTTTATTATTATCTTTTTTAGGAGCAAAGCCAATGGTTTTCCACACCTTTTGAAGTTCTATCATCTCTTTGGAGCTTTTATTCCACTCTTTGGCCGTGGTAACTACCCTAGATGATATCTCTTCAGCACTTTCACAAAGTGCTTTTTTAGCCTCAAGATTAGATTTTTGTTCCTCGCGTAACCCTTCAAAATACTCCTGATGCTTTTTATTTATGGTTGATGTAACCTCTTTAAAACGATCCCATATTTCGGTTCTATTTTCGTTTGGCACAGGGCCAATTTCGCGCCACTGTCCGTGATATTTCTGTAACTTTCTGAAAGCTGCAATAATTGAAGGTTCTAGAAGTAACTCTTCGGCCTTTTCGCAAAGCACCGTTTTTTCCTCTAGATTACGTTTGAGGTCTAAGTCTTTCAGTTCCTTATTAATTTTTACGTAATCGTAAAAATTTTGCACATGATGATGGTAGGTTTCCCATAAATCGTTCAGGTTCGCTTGGGGTACAGGGCCAATTTCGCGCCAACGCTGCTGTAACTCACGGAAATCTTGAAAAGTTTGATTAACCGATTCGTTCCTGTTAACCAGCTCCTTTATCTCATCAATAATTGCTTGTTTCTGTTCTAGATTATTTTGTTTTTTATTTTCAAACTCACGATTATACGCTGCTTTTTTACTACGATACTGCTTTAGCAACTCCTTTATTTGTGGTTCCATTGGATCCTGAGGGGCTTCAAACTCCTCGATGTTTCCGCCTGCATCAACCCATTCCTTTCGCTTTAACTCAAGGTCGGCCTTATGCTTTTTATAAAAATTAAGTTTTATACTCTCAACATCGGTCCTGATGTACTGAACAGACTTATTGTCAATTAATTGCTTTAGCTTATCGGCAAGCTCCTCACGCGATAAAATAGAGTAATCAACAGGTTCAAAAGAATTACTTCCTTGGGTAACATCAACCGCATCATCATCTTTGTCAGAATTCTCATCTTCTTCGTGACTGAGACTATCGTCGGTTTCCATTTCCGGCTTTACCTCCTCAGCAGGTTGATCACTCTCAACTTTCGCAGAGGGTTCATCATCCTTTTTTAAAGTTGTTGGGGTTGAATCATCAGCTACCTCGGTTTCAACCTTATCGGGTTGAGCAGGTACCTCATCGGCGGTTTGGGGTTGAGTTTTACTCTCTGTTGCGTTAACAGTTTCGTTAGAGGGAGTGTTCATCGTATTTTCGGCATCGCCGAACTGATCATTACTGATCTGATCCTTCTGGTTAGCAGTTTCCATGATAAGCGTATTTACTATCGTTGAGTCAAATTAAGAATACATTAAATTTCAGCTTACGAAAATACGCAATATGTGCTAATACTCAAAGTATTTTAAAAGAAATCGAAATTTTAAGCGTTTAGCACATCGAACCATATAAAATGATGAGCCCGGGAGAGAATATCTCACCCGGGCCACAAACACCTTAATAATATATATTAGTTAACGCTAATTATGCGTGGCGGCTTTTCAATCGCCTCTTCCCGTTTCGATAAAGTAATGGTTAAAACTCCATCCTTGTATGTTGCCTCTACTTTTGATGTATCAATGGATTTTCCTAGCGAAAAAGAACGCTCGAATGAGCATTTAGAGAATTCGTTCAAAATGTAGTTCTCCTGATTCTCATCATTAACAGTAGCCGTTACTAGGAGTGTGTCCTTTTCAATGTTAACCTTAAAGTCGTTCTTATTGTATCCTGGCGCTGCCATTTGCAGTAGATACGTTTTAGATTCCTCAACAATATTTACGGCTGGAAACTTTTGGCAATTGCGAGCATACTGATTTTGCACATTAGAAAAACGGTTTAAAAACTCGTTGTACTCGTTACGTCTGGCAGACTCATATGCCGACCTTGGACGCGAAATGTTTAGTAGTGTCATATTAGTAAAATTTAATTGTTAGTATTCTAATCTGCTTAACACTATATAAAAAATGTACCAATCGTAAAAAGACGACACATTGTCGTGATTCATAGAAACACAATGCCATATTGTCGCAAAAAAGTATTGTTTTTGTAAAATTAATATGCCGATTTGCACAATTTTGTTTTAGCTTTGCGTTTTTAATAGTAAGTGCGTCTAAATTACTTCTGTAATAACTCGTAATACTTGATAACAAGAAAACACATATTCCTTATTTTTGTCCTCGCTATTGCAGTTGCGCCCAATATTTACGGGCAGTCAATCGGCGTGATTGAAGGTATTGTTAGCAATGTAAAAGGGTTACCAATTGCTTACGTAAACGTTGTGAACGACAATAATAAAACGGGTATTGCCACTGATAGCATAGGGTTTTACGCTTTGCATCTCCATAGTACCGACTCCATAACAATTAGTTTTTCGGCTGTGGGCTACTCCTCCAAAACAGTAAAAACCCAAGTTAGCAAGGGCGAACGAAAAACAGTGAACGTAACGCTTAACGAATCGACAAGCGAAATTGACGAAGTTACCATCACAATATCAAACAGAAGGTTTGGCAACATTGAACGAATTAACCATAAAACCATAGAGCATCTCCCTAGCGCATCGGGCAGTTTTGAAACGATTCTAAAATCGCTACCCGGTGTTTCATCATCAAACGAATTGAGTTCTCAGTACTCGGTTAGAGGGGGAAATTTCGATGAAAACTTGGTGTACGTTAACAATGTTGAAGTATATCGTCCGTTTCTTATAAGATCTGGGCAACAGGAGGGTTTAAGTTTTATAAACTCGGATATGGTTGACGGCGTGGAATTTTCGGCAGGTGGTTTTAATGCCGAATATGGCGATAAAATGTCGTCGGTGCTAAACATTAAGTACAAAACTCCAAACGAAAACAAAGCCAAGGTAGAAGCTAGCCTACTAGGAGCAAGCGGCACAATTGAAGGGGTAAACAAGAGTCAGCGTTTCAGTCATATAACCGGAGTAAGATACAAAACATCGCAATATTTGCTCAACAGCCTCGACACAGAAGGCGAATACAAGCCTTCGTTCTTCGACCTACAAACAAGCCTATCATGGCGAGTTACGCCTAAGCTAAAATTCAATTTCTTAGGAAACATATCAAGCAACAGCTATAAATTTGCTCCCGAAGAGCGCGAAACCCGATTTGGCGCATTTACCAACGCCCTTCAGCTAAAAGTGTACTACCAAGGGCAAGAAATTAGTAAGTTTGAAACATTTCAGGGTGCGTTTGCTGGCGAGTATAACCCTAACGATAAGGTTATTCTGAAGTTTATTGGTAGCGGTTACCTAGCCAACGAATCGGAAACCTTCGACATAATTGGACAGTACTTGCTTAATGAGTTGGATAATTCTCTCGGTTCAACAACATACAGTGATAGTCTTATTAACGTTGGCGTGGGAGGGTTTATGAATCATGCTCGAAATTTTTTAAGTGCCAACATTCTAAAGGCAGAACATCTGGGCATAGCCACCATTAATAGCCATACTATAAAATGGGGTATTTCGGCTCAGCATGAACTGATTAACGACAGGTTAAACGAATGGGAACTAATCGACTCATCGGGCTATGCAATGCCCTACAACGGCGAGGAGCTGATTCTATCAAAACGCTTGTACTCAATAAATAGCATACCATCTAACAGGTTTAACGCCTATGCTCAAAATACGTACCGTACCTCCTTCAACAAAATTGATTTCTCGGCAACAGCCGGAATTCGAGTTACTTACTGGAGTTTTAATGAAAACATTAACGTAAGTCCCAGGGCATCAATAACAGTAAGGCCACACTGGCAAAGCGATGTTTCTTTTCACCTGTCGGGAGGGTACTATTTTCAACCTCCTATTTATAAGGAATTTAGGCTAGCAAACGGGGACTTAAATCGAAACATATCCTCGCAAAAGTCGATACATGCTGTTTTAGGCGCTGAGTATCTTTTCGAGTCGTGGAATAGACCGTTCCGTTTGCAAGTGGAACTATTTCACAAAGCACTGCACAACCTAATTCCCTATAAAGTTGATAATGTGCGAATAATGTACACAGGCGAGAATATTGCCAACGGTTTTGCGCAGGGTATTGACTTTAAAATAAATGGTGAATTTGTAGATGGGGCAGAATCATGGGCTAGCCTATCAATAATGAGAGCTTTTGAGGATGTAGAAAATGACTCATACATTGATAGCGGCGGAAAAACAGTTTACCCCGGATACTACCCACGACCAACCGACCAACGTATTAACTTCGGGCTATTTTTCCAAGACTATATTCCGAATAGCCCTTCATACAGAGTTCACCTAACAGGTTATTTTGGTACAGGTTATCCTGTTGGCATTCCCGACTCGGATAGATGGGATATCCTTGCTCGTATGCCCGCTTATAAACGGATTGATATAGGCTTCACTAAAACCATAAAGGGTGAAAATAGTAATGGGCTAAGCAAAGTAAAATGGCTAAACGAGCTGTGGATAGGCGTTGAAGTATTCAATATTTTCGACTTCACAAATACCATTTCCTATATGTGGGTTAAAACGGTTGCAAACCAGAACAATGAATCGGGGCAGTATGCGGTGCCAAACAACCTAACATCGCGAAGAATAAATGTGAAGGTTTTAGCAAAATTTTAGAGTATTCGAAATCCCTAAAAATCGATAAAAATCGATAATATAAAACACAATATTCTTTTGCCTAAGGTATAATTTTAACTAATTTTGCTAGCAATAATTCTTCTGAAGGAGCAAAGAGTTTTACCCGCCTAACGCTAATATTTTTTATCAAAATGACTGGAGCAGATATTTGGAATAAAATTTTTCCGTGGTTAAAAAATAAATATATCTTAACTACCGCAATATTCTTGCTCTGGATGCTTATTTTCGATAGCAGCAACTGGATTGATGTATATAGAGAATACAGTAGGATTAGTAAACTTACCAAAGAGCAAGAGTACTATATTGAAAAAATAAAGGTAGACCAACAAAGGTTAAAGGAGCTGCAAACGAACAACGAAAACCTAGAGAAATTTGCGCGTGAGCAGTACCTTATGAAGAAACCCAATGAGGAAATTTTTGTAATTATGCCCGACTAGAAACGCGGCGCGCAACAACTACCCCACATACTCTATCAAAACAACATTCTCAACGTGATGCGTGTGCGGGAACATATCAACAGGTTGTACCTTTGTTACGCGATACTCTGAACCAAGCAGCGCAATATCGCGGGCTTGTGTTGCTGGGTTGCACGAAACATATACAATACGCTTTGGGCGTACCAGCCGAATACCCTCAACAACATCTTTATGCATTCCCGCACGAGGGGGATCAACAATTACCACTTCTGGAAAACCCTGCTCTGCAAAAAGCGATTCGGTAAAAACATCCTTCATATCGCCTGCAATAAAATGAGTGTTAGTAATACCATTGAGCTCCGAATTAACCTTGGCATCGGCAATAGCCTCAGGCACATACTCAACACCAACAACTTTTGCGCAACTGCCAGCTATAAAGTTTGCAATTGTACCCGTTCCTGTATATAAATCGTACACCATTTCATTGCCCGAAAGCGATGCAAATTCACGGGCAACTTTATACAGTTCGTAAGCTTGCTGCGAGTTAGTTTGGTAAAAACTTTTAGGGCCAATCCTAAAGCGAATACCCTCCATCTCCTCCATAATAAAATCATTGCCGTGGTAGCAAACAATATCTAGGTCGTTAATGGTATCATTGGCCTTAGCATTAATAACATACATTAGCGATGTGACCTCTGGGAAAATTGATTTTATATGGTCGAGTACAGCCGTTGTTTTGGGTAAATCGTCTTCAAAAACCGAAAGAATGACCATAACATCACCCGTAGAAGAGGTCCTGATAATTAGGTTACGAAGTAGCCCCTCGCCTCCCCTTATATTGTAGAAAGAGAAGCCCTGTTCCATTGCAAACTTCTCAACTGAAAGACGAATGGAATTGGATGGTTCAGGTTGTAAAAAACACTCATGAACACCAAAAATCTTATCAAATTTTCCAGGCACGTGAAACCCTAGCACTGGATGCTGCTCAACTTCAGAATCACTTAACACCTCTTCACGAGTTAACCAACGCGAGCTGTTAAAGGTAAACTCCAACTTATTTCGATAGTATCTAGTTTTTTCTGAGCCTAAAATTGGGCTAACGCTGGGCAACGTAAGTTTTCCAATGCGCACAAGCTGATCAATCACCTGTTTTTCCTTTAGTTCAAGCTGCATACTGTAGGGCAAGTTTTGCCATTTACAACCACCGCAAGTACCAAAATGCGAGCAAAATGGATCTACCCTACTTGTTGATAGTTCGTGGTATTGCGTTACATAGCCCTCCATATAACCCTTCCGCTGTTTTGACACCTGAATGTCTACTAAATCGCCCGGAACGGCAAAAGGCACAAACACAACCTTACCATCAACCTTTGCAATGGCTTTACCCTCGGCGGCAAGGTCGATTATCCGAATATTCTCAAGCAATGGGTTTGTTTTGCGTTTTCTCACTTTTTCTTATATTTGATTGAACGAAAAAAATTCTCGTCTGTTTAAACAGTTTATAATATGGCCGCAAAGTTAACAAAATAATATAATGGACTCAGTTACGCACATCGTTTTAGGAGCCGCCACGGGGCAAGTATTTTTAGGCAGTAAAGTTGGAAGTAGAGCCGTTTTTTGGGGAGCCATTGCTGGTTCTATACCTGATTTTGACACGTTTGTTACGCCTCTACTGTCGCCTGCTAGCTCGGTTCTGTTTCACCGAGGTCCAACCCATTCAATACTATTTGCCCTAATTATTGCTCCAATTTTGGGTTATATTATAAGCGCTATACATAAGGATAATAACTTTAGGAAATGGACAATGATGGGGCTTGTTGCAATTCTTATGCATTCGGTTATAGATGTTTTCAACACCTATGGTACGGAACTTTTATTCCCTTTTAGTAACGCCAGGCTTGCCTTCGACTCGATTGGAATTATAGATTTCACGCTACTTCTACCAATTCTAACTTTACTTATTGTAATGATGTTTAAGCCGAAGAGATCAGCCGCGAGAACTAAATTAGCAACCATAATACTTGGTTATACCCTAGTATTTACAATATTTACCATTGGCAATAAGTTTATAATTACCAATAGGGTAAAAAAACAACTTAGTGAGCAAAACGTAAGTTACACGAGCCTTAAAACAGCCCCTCTACCATTTACAAACCTATTATGGTTAGCACTGGCCGAAGATTCTACTGGATACCATTATGGCTATATTAGCAACCTTGATACAAAACCCATACATTTAAAGTATATAAAACGGAATGCGAATTTACTAGGCGATTTAATAGAAACGGATGAGGTGAAAAAACTAATGTTTTTTACAGATAATTACTATACAGTACAACAAAACAATGAGAACGAGATTCGTTTCCACGATTTACGTTTCGGAAGTATGGCGTTCGATAGTGAAGATTGGTACGTTTTTACGTTTTTAATTAGTGGAAATAAAGATAACTTTGAGGTTTCGAGATCAAAACCAGAAAGAAAATTTGGATGGGAGACTACTGGCAAATATTGGCAAAGAATTTTTAAAGATTTAGGCGACCAGGATACTATTTAGCCATCATTTTAAGACTTGTCATCAAAATACAGCTATTGCTCATGTATAATTATCGTTTTCAATCCATTTTTTTTGTAATTTTACGAATGAAAGATTAATAAAAACCAATACATATATTATATGAATAACTTATATGTTAAAGGGAACAGCAAAACTCCCGAAATTGATTTTAAAAAAGGAGTTCTGAAAATATCGGGTCGTTCAATACCCGAAGATGCACTCAGTTTCTATCAGCCAGTTATTAAATGGCTAGAAAATTACATTACTCAACCCGAGAAATTAACCAATGTATCCATATTAATTGAATACATTAACAGCGGGTCAAACAGATTTTTGTATAACATTATTAAAATTTTAGAGAAATGTTTTTTAGACGGAAACGAGGTTACCATTTCATGGTACTACGAAGAGGATGACGACACGATCCAGAATCTGGGTCTCGATTTTAAAGCCCTTTTTAAAGTACCAATATCGCTAATAACAATAACAGAATAAGTACCAATATGCATAAATGTAAGGTATGCGGATACGTGTATGATCCCGTTATGGGAGACCCATCGCAAGGCGTTGAGCCTGAGACAAATTTTGAAAGTTTACCCCCCAATTGGCATTGCCCTGTTTGTAGAGTATCAAAAGACGAGTTTGAGGAACTTATCTAAACTCTACCCCTGCCCTTTTTTAAGCAAAGTTTTATAGTGAACATTTCTATACTATTAGTGTTATTATGCAAATATGTATATATGTTGATTTACTACTAATAAAACTTAGCTATGGAACTTGAAATTACATTTGAAGGCAACAAACAAGTTATTGCACATACAAGCGATCACAGAATTGTAACTGACCAGCCGAAGCAAGGCGGAGGCGATAACGTGGCCCCTGCTCCTTTCACTCTTTTTTTAGCGTCAATTGGAACCTGTGCTGGCATCTATGTTAAATCATTTTGCGACCAGCGCGGAATACCTACCGAGGATGTTTCAATATCGCAAAAACACAGCTTTAATCCTGTCAATCATATGATTGAGGGTATTGATTTACAAATTAATGTCCCCGATTCATTCCCTATGAAGTATTATGATGCGTTGATTAAGGTTGCTAACCAGTGTGCAGTAAAAAAACACCTGCAAAATCCACCCGAAATTAAGGTGTATACTAAAGTAAGAGAAGCCATAAGTGCATAGTAACTGAGAAATGATATCACAAAAAAAGGGACGCATACGCGTCCCTTTTTTATTACAACAAACAAAACAACATCAAATTAATGTCATATAACTTACTCTAAACACCATACGATAGATATCTATTTATCAAAAAGTTTTGACCATTCGTACTTCTTACGGTTTTTCCATGATCCTTTGTGGTATACATAGCTTAAAATAATTGGAACAACGCTAGTTGCTTCAGCATAAACCATTTGCTCGTAAGTAGTATCAACCTTACCCCATGATGCCGCCTCTTTTAGAGTTGAGCTAGAGCAAGCGCCATCGCGCGGGTCAGCAACAGTTATTTGCACTGCATACTTGTGCATTGGTACCTCGTGGCCAAGTATTTCAGCACAAACAACAGTATCCTGTGCAAAGTTTTTAGGCACACCGCCACCAATCATAAACAGTCCAGTTATTTTTGCTGCAATCTTAATGTCAGTTAGCTCCTTAAAATCTTTAACCGAGTCAATTGTTATGTGCGCATCGGGGTTATCAATTTGATGTTTAACAAGACCGAAACCAGCGCTACAATCGCTAAAGGCAGGAACAAAAATAGGCACATTATTCTCGTAACAAACCTGAATTAGGCTGTCCTTTTTAACAGAATGTTTAGTCAGGTACTTACCCATTTCCTTAATAAATTCACGAGAGCTATAAGCGCCAGGCTTCATTCCATCAGCAATTTTCTGAACGCTACTATCGCATACCTGAAGCTCTTGTTCATCAATAAAGGTGTCGTATATCCTATCTATGTAGTTATTTCTTAAGTGATTATCATCGATAAATTGAGTTCCCTTATAGTGTTTGAAACCAAGAGCCTCGAAAAAATCCATATCAACAATTGATGCACCCGTTGCCACAACAACATCAACCATCTTATTTTTCACCATATCAACGTAGGCCTGCATACATCCTCCGGCACTTGTGCTACCAGCAATAATAAGCCAGTTGCTGCATTCCTTATCGGCCACCATCATCTCAAGAATGTCGGTTGCAGCAGCAGTATCACGCGATGTGAAAGACATATCGCGCATAGCATCGATAATAGGAGTAGAATCGAATGATTTTATATCGATGTGCTTAATCACATCCTTTAGTAAATCTTTTTTCTTCATTATTTTTAGTTTAAATAGTTTTCAACTTGAATTATTTTGTGGCTTACCACTATTTTGCAAATTTATACGAAAGTATTTTGTAAAGCAACTTTGATGCAGCAAAGTCTGATGATTTCTCCAATGGGTTTGGACATAGTTCCACAATGTCAAGTCCAACAAGATTTTTACGCTCAATCATTTTACGCAAAAACCGTAAAGTTTGGTACCACATAAGCCCACCAGGCTCGGGAGTGCCGGTTGAGGGCAAAATTGAAGGATCGAGGCCATCTAAGTCAATGGTTAGGTACACATCTTCAGTTAGCAAATCAATGGCTTGGTCCATCCAATCGTCGTTATCCATAATTTTATGTGCCCAAAAAACTCGATTTGGGTCAAGCCGGTCATTCTCTCCCACATCCATACTACGAATGCCAACCTGCACAATCGGGCAAACATCCTGAGCTCTGGCCATAACGCAAGCATGATTATTTTTAGACCCTTCATAGGAATCGCGAAGGTCGGCATGCGCATCGATTTGCAGGACGGTTAAATTTTGAAACTGTTTTGCGTAAGCCTGAATTGGCCCTATACTTACAGAGTGTTCGCCTCCAACGGTAACCACAAACTTTCCTTTTTTTAAATATGCCAATGTTTGCTGCTCGGCCACTTTAACCATTGCCTCTGGTGATGAATCCTCGAGTATAGCTGGCGCAGTATATATACCTTGCAAATAAACCTCTGTATTAGTCTCAATATCAAATAGTTCCATATTTGCCGAAGCTTCTAACAGAGCCTCAGGACCTTTGTCGGAACCTTTAACCCAAGTGCTAGTTCCATCGTATGGAATTGGTAAAACTACTATTTTACTAGTTTCCTCGTTGCAAAACTCATCGGGAATATCGCCAAAATGTACCATTTACGAAAATTTTTATTGTTAAGTAACTCTGTTAAAGCATATAATGAATTATTATAATCTTTAGATTCAGCGGTGCAAATATATTTATTTTAAACACTGAAATGCCAAATAAAATAGAATAAGTTAGACCAAAAAATATACGATTATAAAAGAAATAGTTTGAAAATTAAATATTTCAATTGAACATTATACTACGTAAAAAAGGTTTACTGAAACTTGTAAGGTGACAAAAAATCGATAACCTACTAAAATAAGAAAACATTCTGACAAATACAGTTAAAACCAACAAATTAATGAATTAAACGAATCAAACCTTCATACATCAGATACAAAACAGGAGTAAAAAAATAAGACCTTGTTTAAAATGATGATATAAAATACTAAGAAGGATAAAACTTTTAATCCCAAACTTCGTTTTAAACATATGTATTGGCATTATTCGTATATTTACAAAAATTGACTAAAATAATTCTAAATTGATATAGTATGAAAACGAAACAAAAGATCTTAGCAACAGCTACCGATTTATTCTTAGAAAAAGGGGTTGATAGAGTTGGAGTTAGAGAGATAGCGACAAAAGCGGGTGTAAACTTGTCACTAATGAACTACTACTTTCAGTCGAAAGAAAACTTATTCGATACAATTTTTGAAATGCTGGTTAAAGAAAAGGCACTTAAAACCCGAGAAATTTTGGAAACCGATGCACCTCTTGAGCAAAAAATTAAAGATTACACCTTCGCTTATATCGATTTGATAATAGAAAGGCCTATTCTCGTTTCGTTCGTACTATCAGTAATACATCGAAATCCAGAGAAGGTAAAAACAATGGGAGCGTTAATGGGGCTATACAACTCCGAAAAGTTTTGTGCACAGCTAAAAGCCGAATCCGAAGCAGGACGTATAAGACCAGTTGATCCAGAGCAACTTTTTATTAGCCTTATATCATTAATATTATTTCCTTTGGCAATTAAGGATTTAATAATGGATAAGAATTCGTTTAACACAAAAGAGTACGTGAAATTTATTAACGATAGAAAAGCACATGTAAGCACACTGATTAACAGCTTTTTAAAGTTGTAAGCAGTATACTCTTTTTTGTTAAAAATAGTAAATCAAGCAGTTACACAAAACCAATATACAAACAAGGGCCGGTTTCGTACAATAAAGAAAGGAACAACGCCCTCACAATTTCGTAGCAAACCGAAGACAGCAAACTCCTCGTTGCTGTCTTTCTTTATTGAAAAGAGGCAAAAACAGAGGCAAAAGTTTGTTCTCTCGCTTTATTTTCAATAAAAAACATACCATCCGAGGATACATTTTTGGTAAAAAAATAAATATGCACGATGCTACAAAAAAGTGGTATACTAGGTATCAAAGGGTAAGCAGTGAATAAAATAACTAATAAAGAATAACTAAATATGGAGCAAGCATACATAGAAGACCAAACATTTGATAAGATTGACTTTCAAGACAAAACTCTGGTAAAAGGAGAATATGAAAATTGTCGCTTCATTAATTGCGACTTTTCAAACGGTGGACTGTCTGGCTATAAATTCATCGACTGTGAGTTTATAGAATGTAATTTGAGTATGGCAAAGCTTGAAGGAACAGGGTTTGTAGACATAATATTTACTGACTGCAAAATGTTGGGGTTGCGATTTGACAATTGTAACGAATTTGGCTTAGCCTTTAGCTTTGAAAATTGTATTTTAAATCACTCTTCGTTCTTCAAAACAAAGTTAAAAAAAACATCGTTTGCAAGCACTCAATTGCAGGATACCGATTTCACACAGTGCGACCTAACGGGTTCAAATTTTGATAATTGTGACCTGACAAGGGCAACTTTCGACAATACAATAATTGAAAAAGTAGATTTTCGTACCTCGTTCAACTACACCATCGACCCAGAGCATAACCGAATTAAGAAAGCTAAATTTTCTATTCAAGGAATTGCAGGGTTACTTAGCAGGTACGATATTGAAATTGACAACACACTTTAATCCACTACCATTGTATATATTAGATATGGTAGAGTTATTGTATAGAGAAAATTGCAACTACTCCCCAACATTTCATAACTTTGTGGCTCAATTACAGAAAATATGCGAATTGATATAATAACCGTACTACCCGAAATTTTCGAAAGCCCTCTGGGCCACTCCATTGTAAAGCGAGCGCAGAACAAAGGGTTGGTGGAAATTCATATACATAATTTACGAGATTACACAACCGATAAACACCGTACGGTGGACGATTACGCCTTTGGTCCCGATGCAGGTATGGTTATGAAAATTGAACCAATTTTTAAAGTAATAAACAAGCTAAAAGCCGAAAGAGAGTACGACGAGGTAATTTACACATCGCCCGATGGGCAGAAACTAACCCAACCCATTGCCAACGAGCTAAGCATAAAAAACAACTTAATAATACTTTGCGGCCACTACAAGGGCATTGACCATAGGGTGAGAGAGCATTTAATTACCAGAGAAATATCGATTGGCGACTATGTTCTATCGGGTGGCGAGCTGGCTGCAGCCATAATTGTTGACAGCGTAATTAGGCTTATCCCAGGTGTTCTGTCGGACGAAACCTCTGCCCTAACCGATTCTTTTCAGGACAGCCTATTGGCGCCTCCTGTGTACACACGCCCAGCCGAGTTTAATGGGTGGAAAGTTCCTGAAGTATTAACCTCAGGGAATTTTAAAAAAATTGAAGAATGGCAGCTTAACCAAGCCCTTGAACGAACTAAACTCCTTCGTCCTGAGCTATTAAAGAGGTTAGAATAAAGTCGATAGAAACCCGAAAAGAACTAAATTAACAGTAATAAAAGCAAAATGATAAAATCAATGACAGGCTTCGGTAAAGCCGAAGTATTGGTAAACGGGATCAAAATTATAGTGGAAATTAGGTCGCTCAACAGCAAGCAGCTTGATATTTCTACCCTAAAAATACCAATGGCGTACAAAGAAAAAGAGCAGGACATACGCAATAAGCTATCGCAAAATATTCAGAGGGGGAAGGTTGACTTTTATATTAACATTGAAAAAGAAGCAGATACCGCCTCCGCACCAACCATTAATAGGGATGTTTTTAAATCGTACTACGAACAAATAAAAAGCATATCCGCCGAGCTTAACATACCCATTGAAAACGAACCACTAATTCGAACCATTGTAAAACTGCCCGAGATTTTCACATCGCAAGTGCAAAGCATAAACGACGAGGAGTTAGATGCCCTAAGCAATTGCGTTGATTTAGCCATAAGCAGTTTAGACGACTTCAGAAATCAGGAAGGCAAAATTACGGAGAACGACCTGCTTAGTAAAGTTGAAAAGATAAAAGAGTTACTAATACAGGTGTCGCCCTATGAAGCCGAACGTATAGAGACCACTCGGACCAGAATTACAGAGAACCTGAATAAACTTGGCAACGATGTAAGTAAGGATATGAACAGGTTTGAACAGGAACTGATTTACTATATGGAGAAATTCGATATTAACGAGGAGAAAGTTCGATTAACAAATCACTGTAAATACTTTATTGATACCCTTAACGAAAGTGAGCCAGTTGGCCGAAAATTAGGGTTTATTACGCAGGAAATGGGCAGAGAGATTAATACGCTCGGTTCAAAAGCAAACCATTTGCAAATTCAAAAAATTGTGGTGCAAATGAAAGACGAGCTCGAGAAAATAAAAGAGCAACTTCTTAATGTACTTTAAATTTAGGAAATAGGCCTTGCTATATGAAATAGCCTCCACTTTTAACTATTAAATTCTTCAAACAAAATGAAGGGCAAACTACTAATTTTTTCAGCTCCATCGGGTTCGGGTAAAACAACCATAGTGCGTAGTCTTTTAAAAAATTTGAATAAACTAGAGTTCTCTATTTCGGCTTGTAGTCGAGGCAAGCGAGAATGCGAAGTTCATGGGCACGACTACTACTTTTTATCGCCAGATGAGTTTAAGGCAAAAATTGATGGCAACGAGTTTGTTGAGTGGGAAGAAGTTTACCCTGGCTCCTACTACGGTACGCTAAAATCGGAGCTTGAGCGCATTTGGGCAAAGGGAAATCATGTAGTTTTTGATGTTGATGTTAAGGGCGGCGTGAACCTTAAAAAACAATTTGGCAACAGGGCGCTTTCGGTATTCATTATGCCCCCATCCATTAACGAGTTGCAACAACGGCTAGAGAAACGTAACACGGAAACCCCTGAGAGCCTTACAAAACGCATAGGAAGAGCCACGGAAGAAATGACGTATGCCAAACAATTCGATAAAATTATTGTTAACGACAAACTCAACGAGGCAATTACTGAGGCAAAAAGAGTTGTAGAAGAATTTATTAAATAGGGAAAAGCAATATTTGCAAATAGGTTAAAACCGCATCGTATGAAAACAGGTCTGTTCTTCGGCTCCTTTAACCCAATTCACAATGGCCATATAGCTTTAGCCGGACATATACTAAACGCTAACCAGGTTGATGAAATTTGGTTTGTGGTTAGTCCGCATAACCCGTTAAAAAAGATAGCCAATCTAGCCGAAGATAAGCATCGACTAAAAATGGTAACCCTTGCTATTGAAGCATATAGTCCTCAACTATCGGTTTGCGATATTGAAATGAGAATGCCTCGGCCATCGTACACCATTGATACTATTAATGCGCTAAAGGCGGAACATTCGGATAGAGATTTTGTTATTATAATGGGTGCCGATTCGATAAATACAATTGCCAAATGGAAAGATTATAAAAATCTCATTAACAATAATATAATAGTGTATCCACGGTTAGGTTACGAAACCGATAAAAATAACCTACCTCAAAACACGAAACTTATCGATGCACCAATTATTGAAATTAGTTCAACCTACATTCGCAAGCTAATTGCAAATAGTAAACGGGCCGATTATTTTATGCCCCTAAAGGCTTTTGAATATTTAGATAAACACAAACTATATAAATAAAATAAATGGACAGTAATTACGATAGAGGTCTAAAAGCTCTTTACGAAGGAGACTTAGCCTTAGCCGAAGAGCAACTTAACAAAGCAATTAAGACCGATCCACAGAATGCCGATGCATACTTTTACAGAGGCAAAGTACACTGGCAAAGCGCCAAACATACAGCTGCCATGAGCGATTTTCACAAAACACTATCTATCAACCCAATGCACAATCAGGCAAAGGTTATGCTTGAAATGGCGAATCAAATTATGGGTTTCAGAAATCCCGATATGTACAACCCCTAAACCTGCTAGTGGGCAATATCTATATTTAATTCAGGGCAAACTCGTGGCTAGACTACCACATTGAGCTTGTATCAATGGCGGTTAGTGGGATTCTTTTGCCCTCTTTATTCTGCCTGTAGTACGTAGCCCAAAACTCAACGCCTAAAACCGTTAGGTAAAATACTCCTTGCCTATTTCAAATCACTGTTGTCCGATAAAAAATTAAGAGCAGGAAGATAGTAATATCTTCCTTGCTCTTTTTGTAGTTTTGTTTTTCACCACAAAAAATAAACTACATGGATAAAAGTACACATTTTTTTGGAACC
>JBBACY010000007.1:0-101962 GCA_041656735.1 Bacteroidales bacterium
TCAATTATATGCGCACCCACTAGCACCTCGCGGCTTAGGCTATCCTTTACAAAACCAGCTATACGGTGCTGTGCAAACGAAGCAAGGCTTACGGTGAGCAGCAGAGCAATTGCTGCTATATATTTTATTATTCTCAAAATACCTAGTTATTTGGGTCAATAATTTCCGATGTTACTGATGAATACCCTGTGAGTATCCCGTAGCCATTATGCACGTTGCTATAGAGATTATAACTACCCGTTACTCCAACCGATAGTAGTGGCTCGCTGGTTGCCACCTCGTACAGGTACTGCTGCTTTATAAACTTATAGTAGCTATGACAAAGGGTACGCAACTCAACCTGCACTGGAAAAAGATTGGTTACCCAACCAGCATTATTATGGTTTGAGGCGCTGCCCGTTGAGTAATTAATGGTCATGGTGTAGGTGCTACCCTCAATTAGCTCGTTACTAAACACGGCCATGGGCAAGCCCTCGTTAAGCAATACAGGATCAATAAAATTGAAAGGATGAGCTGCACTTGAATAATCTTCACCCTTAAAAAGCCTAATAACCACCTTGTAGTAAACGGTGGTATCGGATAAATTATCGAAAGTTACCTTAACGGCAGGATAGGTTAACCCCTCCTCATCGACACCTGCCATATTAATATGTTCAAATTTTATTATGTTCTGATGCTTGGGAATTACCGTAGAGCATGTGGCTGTTGGGTAGCCGGGTATAGTAACCTCGCAGCGGTACTCGCTATCCTCCTGCGCAACGAGCTGAGATTGGTAAAGTCCATCGCCAATGTACTCAAGCGTTTCGGCTAATTCATTGTTGACGTATAGAGTAACCTCAGCGTTATCTACATCAGGGGTTGGCTTGGCAGTAAAACTCACTGCCTTTGAAACCTGAATTGTAACGGGGCTTCCACTCTTAATAACGCCATTAACAACGGGCTTTTGCTCAAATTCGGGTGGGTTCCAGTCGAGCTTTTTGTGGCAGCTATTGAAAAGAAACACAAAAACCAAGGAAAACCCTACAACACCTCGTATTCCCTTGTTATAAAAACTTATAAGCATACGTTATATTTTAAAACTTGAATGATAAACCGTACCTGAGATTTGTATAGCTACCATAACCAAACTCACCATAAACACCAAAATGACGAGTAAAGTAATATGCCGCTCCTGCGTAAACCCCGTAATCGGAGAAGTACTTATGAGGTAGGGGTGAAAAGTTTTTTCTTTCGGGATTAATACCCCCAAGTTTCCCTGAAACATAAAGGTCAAACCGTACTTTTTTCTCCTTAACAATTAGTGGCAGAATATGAAAATTAGCATTCAGCCCATAGTTAGTAGCTGCGTAACCTGATATTGTCATACCTGTGGTTGTCCCAATATTTTCTCTTTTTATATCTTGATAGAAACCAAACCCTGCGTAAACACCAACCTCAATAAAAGAAACTATTTTATAGTTAACCTCAACCCTAAAGTTTGGGAGGTTATTGTGTGTGTCCTCTGGGTTACTTAGGGAAAAACCCAACTTAGCGTTAATCCTTTTTGGCACTGTATTAACCTGAGCAAAGGTGTTAATTGATATTAGCAACGAGGCTAAAAGCAAAAGTCTTTTCATTTGTTTGTTTTAATTATTAAAGTTAGAATAGTATTATTCGCAAACAGGAGTGAACCATCTTTCGGACAGTCCACTCTTGTTTGTTTATAATTTTATTATGGATACTTCATTGAACCATGAATAGCAACTTATATCCTGTAAATACTTATATAGAAAAGGGATAAGTATATAGTAGCATATACTTGACCTTTCAACATATTAATAGTTTTAGAAAAGCTCCCTAGTTATATTTCAAAGATTCAATATCTTTATCATCAATATAACGAGATGTGACTTTAAAGTAGTATTTATCAAACCAGGCAGTTCCTCCATGAGTAACATATGCACTACGCTGTACTTGAACAAAGCGAGTCAAATGGTTATTCCATTCTAAACTCTCGGTAGCCGAAACATCACCCCAGAAGGAATACGTCCAATCAAGTTCTCCAGTAATGTGTCTTTCACACCAAATCCATACTCCAAGATTTCTCTTGTATGGCCTTATTTCTGCAAAAACACTACGCTCATCATGAGCTGGATAGTTTCCAGTACGTTCTTCATAGAGCTTAATTCTTACCCTATTATTCCCCGTAGTTGATCGGGCAGTACCTCCATTCCAAGTACCAACAATAATAGTTTCCTTCATATTGATATCTCTTGCATCTGATTCTACAAATCCTATTTCAGAATTTTTTGAGCTGGTAAATGCATCCTCATTTATGCTTTTTAATAAATGTCCATTTTTTGATTCTACATATGCAACACCATTAGTGAATACTTTGAAAATAGTACCAGAAATTTGATACATCCTGTCAGTATTCATTAAATACCTTGCTGGACAGTTGTAATATTTTACATCTAAAGTATATTCTCCTAACTCTTCATATAGTTCAACATACTGAGAATTATTAACTACAAAGTTTTTAATCGCATCCATATTCTCAAAACTCTCAAAGTCTTGACTAAAATATACTTCTTCACATTTACTTCCATATGAAATAAACCCTTGTGCTTCCTCCCAAGCACTTAGTTCATCTGGGTTCAATGAAATCGTCTTATCAATGGCAGTTATATACTCCTCATAGTCTTTAAAAACCAACATCTCCTTTTCTGCCATTTTGACATCGGTAATCATTCCCTCATCCTTACTACATGCGCTATTAAATACTGTTAAAACCGTTGTGACTAGCGCAATTATTGCTACACTTGCAAAACTTTTAATTTTATTCATCGTAATAGTTTTTAATTCGACATTAATTTGTTGAGTTGGCCTCACCTCCCAGAGTGATTTAGCAGTTGTTCTATGGGGGTGGGGCATTTTTTTGGCCAGCTTTTGGGCTGCTGCTGACCTCCCTCCTTACTTTGTTTTAAGGGCTAAGGTAATCCCCCTGCACCAAGTAGTTTACCTTATAATTTCGGGGCGGTATCAACCCCGCCATATGAACAATTGCCTTGCAATGGCATATGAATAATGATTTAATTAAATGTTTGTGGATGTTACTATTAGATTAGTAAAACATATGTGTTAACAAAAGTAGTGTTTTATATCAGATATATTCAACCCCCCCTTTTTTTTCTATGTTGTATAGCATATGTTCGACTATGGACTGGCTAATTGCCACAGCAAGAAAATATTAGGCGAAATATGCTATTTTATTTACTTTGTTATCATGCGTGAGAAACTGCGTGGTAGCAGCGTTACATTTGCTTCGACAGGAGTTACAGTGAGCCAGTCGAACTGCTCAGCAACCCTTGAGACCAAGGGGTTTTAAGTGGGATTAAATTTGGCTACTCACGGGGTGACTGTTTGCTTAGCAAGTACTCACCCCGTGAGTGCTAAATGGTTACAACCCCCGCTTACGAATATTCCAGTTTAGTATTACCAGCGAGAACCCAACCAGAGCCATTCCTATTATGGCAATTAACGTGGGATGTTCGTTGGGAAGCATTATCCAGCTAAGCACAGCTCCAAGCACAGGGATAATAAATTTCCACATATTAAGGGTAGAGAGTTTTACGCCTGGGCGTTTGAGCAGGGTGTACCAAATTGAAATGGCAGCAGCCGAAAGAAAGCTAAGCCAACCCAGCGATAACCAATATTCTAGTGGAAAAGGGCCCGACTGGTAACCCTCGGTTATTAGCCCTAAAATAAAAAGCAGTGCCCCTCCAAACAGCATCGAAAAAGAGCTTAGTATTAGCGGAGGTATTCGTTTCTTGTCTTTGGCAACCAGCAAATTACCGAAGCCTGTTAGAAAGTTGTTGATTATAAGAATTACAATACCCAATCCCACCAAGGGGCCCACGGCACCCATCTGTTTACGCCCAAGGCTTATAACGATAATTCCTGTGAGTCCAACTAAAATACTGGCAATTTTCCGCCTGTTAAGCGTATCGCCAGGCATAAAGAAATGTGCAACAATGGCTATAAAAATAGGACCCGAGCCAATAAGCATTGCGCTTAGCGAACCGGGCACCATATCAACTCCCTTATAAAAAAAGGCATACTGCAAAAAGCTTTGCACAAAACCTACAAGCAGTATCTTGCCGATGTTCTGGTAAGCTATAATCAGCTTCTCTTTTAGGTTTGGTATAAATGGTAGGATAAGGAGCCCCGATATAAAAAAACGGATTCCTGCAAACTGAAAGGGTGATGTATATTGCAATCCAATTTTAATACCCACAAAGGCTGTTGACCACAATATGCAGGAGATGATGGCAAGAAAAATGGTTGAGTTCAGTACTGTTTTAAGTTTCAAAATGCAATGTCGTTTAGTTTAGGTTGTCGGCGTTGATATAGGTCGACCTGACCGTAGTAAACAATATAAAATTCATATTTCCGTAGAACGAACGAATTTGTAGGATTCAAATGTTTATAGAACGATAAATTAGCGTAAAGCATTCGACCTCAACTAGGTCGCATATCATAGTGAAACAATAAACCTATATACATTCAAACCCTTCGGGAATATTGAGTAAACCAGCCAAATACGTAATAGTTAAATATACAATACGCCTTACGATTATTGAAATTTAGTCGCTATTCAGCAGACGTGTTTACCAGATATTAAGTTGCAACAATTAGAAAGATTGTTGAAATTATATCGAATTGACGTTGTTAATTAAACGGCATTCTTTCAAGACGGTTATTCTGTTCGTTTTATATCCTCTATGCCCACGGCGATGGATTAATACTATCGTCTTGCACAAAGTTAGGGTACTTTTGAGCCACCATAGTTAGTAGCTCTTCTAATTCAATGGGACAATCGGATGTAACCAGTTTTAAGCGTATTTCCTTAAAGTTGGGTAGTCCTTTAAAATAGCTGGTTAGATGTCTTCGCAACTCAAGTATTCCGCGTCGTTCGCCTTTAAATTCTATGGATTTTAAAAGATGCTCTTTGGCAATTGCCACCTTCTCTTCAACGGAGAACGGTTTCATACGTTCGCCATACTGCATATAGTGCTTAATCTCCTTAAATATCCAGGGGCGTCCGTAGGTTGGGCGTCCAATCATTATACCATCAACCCCATACCGATTAAAATGTTCAACCGCCTTTTCGGGGCTATCAATGTCGCCATTACCTATAATGGGTATATGCATACGAGCATTGGCTTTTACCTCGCCAATTAGGGTCCAGTCGGCCTCACCCCTGTAAAGTTGTGCCCGTGTTCTACCGTGAATTGTAAGCGCTTTTATGCCCACATCTTGTAAACGTTCGGCAATTTCAACAATGTGCTTCGATTCATCGTCCCACCCAAGGCGTGTTTTTACGGTAACAGGAATATGGGTAGCATTTACAATTTGCCTTGTCATTTCCACCATTTTAGGAATATCCTTCATCATTCCTGAACCCGCACCACGGTTGGCTATTTTTTTTACGGGACAACCAAAGTTTATGTCAATTACATCGGGGTTTGGTTCGGTGGCCATTTTGCAGGCTTCAACCATACTCTCAATAATATGGCCATACAGCTGAATGCCAATGGGCCGTTCGTGTTCAAGTATGTTTAACTTTTTTTGGCAACTCTCGGAATCGCGAATTAGCCCGTCGGAGTTTATAAATTCGGTAAACATCATATCGGCCCCAAAGCGTTTGCATAGGTACCGGAATGAAGGGTCGGTAACGTCCTCCATGGGAGCCAAAAAGAGAGGCTTATCTCCTAAATCTAAATCCTGAATTTTCACGTTAAATAGTAATGTTTAAGCGATGCAAAAATAGGGAGAGTTTATGTAAAACGGCTACTAAATCAAAAAAAACAGACTAACATATGAGGATGAAGGGGAATTAGTTATTTTTGCCTACTTTTATAAAACTGAATGAGGGTATGCCGACGTAGTACTTAAACTCACAGAAAAGAAGTGCAATACATAAAAACACATTCGGTTAAAAGTTAACTATGCGACCAAATAAAGAAATAATTGAAGTTGATGTAGCGAAAGAGCCTCAATTAGCAGTTAAGTTTCTTGCTAAGCCTAATTTAATCAAGTCGTTAGAGAAAGGGAAGCAGGCTGAAACCTTAAATGTTCTATCCCTTTTTTCAGGTTGTGGCGGTATGGATTTGGGGTTTGAGGGTGGTTTTTCAGTTTTGGCTTCATCCGTAAATGAGGATTTAACCCCTCATTTTATTGAAAAAGAACTAGAAGATGGCTTTATTCAGCTAAGGAAAACCAAATTCAATACTGTTTTTGCCAATGATATTCTGCCCGACGCAAGGAATGCTTGGATAAAATATTTCTCTAAAAGAGGGCACAACCCCGAGGATTTTCATACGGATAGCATCGTTGATTTGGTTCTACAGCATAGGGCAGGTTTAGATGTCTTTCCAAAAAATATTGATGTGGTTACAGGTGGTTTCCCCTGTCAAGACTTTAGCGTTGCAGGGAAAAGGAAAGGTTTCAATTCACATAAGAACCACAAGGGCGAAATTATCCAAGGAAGTTCTGCATCGGTTGAAACAAGAGGACAGCTTTACATGTGGATGAAAGAGGTAATTGAAATTACCAAGCCGAAAATTTTCATTGCCGAAAATGTTAAAGGACTTGTAAATCTTTCGAATGTAAAGGAAGTAATTCAAAGCGATTTTTCGAGCGCAGGGGAAAACGGATATATTGTTTTAGAACCTCAAGTACTTCATGCTGCGAACTTTGGAGTACCCCAATCAAGGGAAAGGGTTATCTTTATTGGCATTAAAAAATCGGCATTATCAAGTAAAGCATTAGAAGAGCTATCGAAAAAAAATATTTCAAGCAGCTACACTCCTTATCCTGAACCAACCCATTCATTCTCGGTAGAGGGGGAAAGGCTTAAACGACACGTAACGCTTAATGAAGTTTTCGAGAATTTGGTTGAGCCAGAGCTTGCAGACGACCTTTCGCAAAAATATTTTTCAAAGGCAAAATATATGGGTGCTCATTGCCAAGGACAAACTGAAATAAAACCCAATAGCATAGCCCCAACTATAAGAGCGGAGCATCATGGTAATATTGAGTTTAGAAGACTATCGACTGAGAATGGAGGAAAAATAGTCGAAGAACTAGAAAATGGATATAGAGAAAGACGGTTAACCGTAAGGGAGTGCGCACTAATTCAAACATTTCCACCTGATTACGATTTTGTTATAGAAAAAAGTTATGGTAGAAAAGGTTCTTTTTTAGTAAGCCCATCTCAGGCATATAAAATTATTGGCAACGCTGTACCCCCCTTACTAGCCTACAACTTGGCAAAACGGATTGAAACTATTTGGGATTTATACTTTAAAAAGTAAACAATGATTATTTCTGCAAATCCAGACCCCAACAGGAAAGAGTTTGACCAACTACTAAACTCAACCATAGAAGAATTAAATAGTCAAGCAAAAACAACAGCCAAATCCATTTCGTCTCTTACAGGAAACAAGATTGAGCCCCTTGTTAAGGATGTGATGTCGAATTTAGCCATTGGTTCGCCTTTTGAAAATTCTATTAAACTAATTGGGGGACAGAGATTTCCTGATATTGTTGCAAAGAAATATTATGGTGTTGAAGTAAAAACTACAACTCAAAACCACTGGAAAACCACAGGCAATAGTGTACTTGAAACAACACGAGTTAACGATGTCGAAAGAATATTTATGTTGTTCGCAAAACTAGCCAGCCCAATAGAGTTCAGATACCGTCCGTATGAAGAGTGTTTGTCTGAGGTAGTCGTAACCCATTCACCTCGTTACTTGGTAGATATGAATCTCAAAAAGGGGGAAACAATTTTCGACAAGATTAAAACACCTTATGACACTTTAAGGAAGAAAGACAACCCTATAAAAACAATTACTGATTACTACAAAAGTAAGCTTAAACCAGGAGAGGATTTATGGTGGATAGACCAAGAAAACACAAAATCGAGCAACTTAGTAATTAAGGTTTGGATCAATCTCTCTACTGAAGAAAAACAAGAACTAAAAACTAAAGCGATGGTTTATTTTCCTGAACTTTTCAGCAATAGGAGTGAGAAATTCGGGAGATTTGCCATTTGGCTAGTCACTAGGGAGGCAATAGTTTGTCCTAATGTTCGAGATATGTTCACAGCTGGAGGGAAAGGAAAGTTTGTAGTAGGTAAGAATGTTTATAACAGCGTACCTAGAATCTTCGTTAATCTATTTGAGAATTTAGACTCAATTATTGAAACTCTAATTCTTACTTCATCAGCTGAATTATCAGAACTTTGGGGGATAAAAACAACAGAGAAAAATAAAATTAGCGATTGGATTGGGTTAGTTGATGAAAACTCAAAGACCATAATAGACGCAAAGCATTTGAATGTTAAGCAGATATTAAAAGAAATGATTAACTAAAACCAGCCTTCATTAAAGTACGGTATCGAGCTTATTAACAAAAAAATGTTTAAACAATCTCTCTAACCCAATGAATAAATTCCTAATAAACCCCCTGTCGCCTGTCAAAGGTATTATCGCCTCAATGCTCCTTGCCCTAATGGGGTTTCTAATATTTTTGCTAGTAGGTATTTTGCTAAATAGCATTCTCTTTGGTGGCCTGCAATCGGGCCTCGATACAATGTCAAACCTAAGTTCGCCACAGGGATTAATGTCGATGCGCATTATGCAGGTTTGCCAAACCACTGGCTTGTTCCTATTTCCAGCGCTTGCCATCGCTTTTTTCAGTACAAGCAAAATTTACAATTTTTTAGGGTTGAAAAGATTGCCCGCTAGGCTAGTAGTGGTTTCGATACTGATTATGGTAGCGTTTATACCCGCTGTGAACCTAATTGCCTCGCTAAATGCAAAAATACCCATGCCAGGGTGGATGCTTGAAATGGAACGAGCAGCAACGGAGCTAACCAAGGCAATGCTTATGACGGACCAACTTGGTCTAATGCTGTTGAACTTTTTTGTGGTAGCTATTATGCCTGCTGTTGCCGAAGAACTTTTCTTTAGAGGGTTAATTCAGAAATACCTAGTTCGGTGGACAAAGAGAACGATATGGGGCGTTGTGATAGCCGCCTTTATCTTTAGCGCCATCCATATGCAGTTTCAAGGGTTTATTCCCCGGTTTTTACTGGGTATGTTGTTTGGCTATCTGTACGTGTGGAGTGGCTCAATATGGGCTCCAATTGCAGCGCATATGGCAAACAATGGCATTGCCGTGGTGCTGTACTATCTTATTGCCAAAGGGGTAGTTCCTTCGCAAGTTGATACGGTTGGTAATATTTCGGATATGTGGCAACTCGGAATCGCTAGCCTAGCAATAGTTTCTAGTCTGATATGGTTGTTTAGGCAAAAAACGATTAAGTTAGAATTGTTACAAGCGGAAATCGATGATTAGTATGAAGTAATTTGTGCCTACCAGCAAGCATTTGTAAAAATGGTATTTAGTATACTGAAATAACACTAAATAATACGGTATAATTCAACCACTAATTCGCTTCAAAATCAATTAGGCTACGCTCAAGCATCTGCAAATCCCTAATCTCATTTTTACGGTAAACGTAAACTAATCCATATTCCTGTGCACGCTCCCGTTTTTCGTGGTCGGGCAGCTTGTTATATGTTTCCTCTACCTCGTTCCAAATTTCAAGAATAATATCATCGGCCCTTTTACGTAGCGTTTCGAGCTCTGCTTGGCAACGTTGGACATTTTGCTGAAGAATGCGTTGATGGTTAAAAGCCTCGACAAAGTTCTCATATCGAACCTTAACAACGGCAATTGTTGGGTTTGTGATAGGCTGTTGCCCTTTGGATATGCGGTCGGTTTCCCCCTTAATAATTTGCTTCCCCCAATCAAGCAAATCCTTGTCAGTGGATAGGTTTGGCAGTTTGCACTCATCAGCATCCATCCCATAAGCTTCCCTAACCTCTTCGGGTAATTCGCCTCTCGAAATGGTAAGGTTAAGTACCTGTATAAAGTGCGAAAGGTATAAGCGGGCTTTTTTCAACAAGACCTGGTACTCCTTACTTCGTTCAACCTGCATACTGTAAGCTGCTTTGTAGTTTGCAACAGCCTTGTTAAAATTATTTACAAACAGGTCGGCTTTGCTATAAGCACTCTGGCTGTACGCCAATTTAAAAGGAGGTAACTCACGACCCCTTTTTACGGCAGCCGTTAAGGCTCTCATTCGTGCGCTATCGGTGTTGGGTAAACGGCGGTATGGCATGGCAAGTTAGGGTTTAAAAGGAAATGTTAAAAAGATGTTGATAAAGTGCGAATGTATGAATTTTTAAATACATAGCAATACTATTCGCAATATTTTTTTCAAATAATTACATCTCATTACTAGGACATTGCATTGCGAATGGGGACAAGCCCTGTTAAATATGCGTAGTTCGCTCTATAGATGAGTTTAAAAATTTTTTTAACCGAAAAAAATATAAGTATATTTGTGTACGATATATTTAAAAATCACATTTAAATACAAAATAATATGTACGGCAAAATACAAGAGGAATTACAAAACCAACTTCAAGGTATTAAGGATGATGGTTTGTACAAAGACGAAAGAGTTATTTTAACAGCCCAGGGTGTAGATATTGAAACCAACGGACAGAAAGTGCTTAATTTTTGCGCCAATAACTACCTTGGACTATCAAATCATCCAAGATTAGTGCAGGCTGCTAAGGATACTATGGATTCCCATGGTTTTGGACTGTCATCGGTTCGATTTATTTGCGGCACGCAGGACATACACAAAGAGCTTGAGCAGCATATTTCGGAATATTTTGGAACCGAAGATACAATACTGTATATCGCAGCTTTTGATGCCAATGCGGGTGTTTTTGAACCAATTTTTACCGAGCAGGATGCCATTATATCCGACTCGCTTAACCACGCCTCAATTATTGATGGGGTTAGGCTATGCAAGGCTCAACGATACCGATACAAAAATGCCGATATGGCCGATTTAGAGGAGCAGCTTAAGCTTGCACAAGCTCAGCGCTTCAGAATAATTGTTACCGATGGGGTTTTCTCAATGGATGGGAACGTGGCGCCAATGGACAAAATTATAAAACTGGCCGAAAAATACGATGCTCTGGTTATGATTGACGAGAGTCATTCGGCAGGTGTAGTTGGTGAAACGGGTAGGGGTGTAACCGAACTATTCAATATAAGAGGCAAAGCCGAACTTATTACAGGAACCCTTGGGAAAGCATTTGGCGGAGGTTGTGGTGGGTTTACCACGGGTCGCAAAGAGATTATCGATATGCTTCGTCAGCGTTCAAGACCATACCTTTTTTCAAACTCTATGCCTCCTGCTGTGGTGGGTGCAGGAATTGAGGCCTTCAAAATGCTCGAAAGTAGCAACGAGCTTCACGATAGCTTAAAGTCCAATACCGAATTCTTTGTAAAAGCTATGAAAGATGCTGGTTTTGATATAAAACCAACCCAAAGCGCCATTGTGGCGGTTATGCTTTACGATGCAAAACTTTCGCAAGCATTGGCTGCCGAGCTACTTAAGGAGGGTATTTATGTTATTGGGTTTTACTTCCCAGTTGTACCTAAGGATCAAGCCCGAATAAGGGTTCAGGTTTCGGCTGCACACACAAAAGATGACCTAAACCAGTGTATTAAAGCATTTATCAAGGCTGGAAAGAAGTTAGGTATTATATAAGCGGAACGAGATTCTATTTTACAAAAAAGGGTTGTCTAAAATTTACTATTTAGACAACCCTTTTTTGTAACTTTATATTATGGGTATAACTAGCGTAAACAACAGGCGATAATTTAGAAAAACTTTTACAATGGATTTTTAATGCGGGCATCAACATTTAGAGCAACTTGTGGAATTCCTATTCTTGGTTTAATATCGCTTATTCTAGATTGCCAGCTATATAAAAAAGATATATTCGTAGAACAAGCAAACGAATCCGTAGGTTTCAAATGTTTATAGAAAAATAAATACGCGCAAGGCATTCGACCTCAACCAGGTTGCATAGCATAGCAGAACGATAAATGCTATAAACATACAATCCCTTCGGGATTATTAAGTAGACCAGCCGAATACGTAAAAGTAGAAAAAACAATATGCCCTGCGATTATCGAAATTTAGCTGTTTTTAAGCAGACGTGTTTACTAGTTATTAAGTTGCAACAATTGGAAAGATAATTGACGTTGCATTGATGTTAATGTCAGGGCTTCTTGCCAATTCTTTTTTTCAAAAAACCTTTGATAAAGTATGAAGTTGTACCAACCTACGGGCAAATATCTCTTTTTTAATCGTATACTTATTTCGAATTCAGGTTATTACTATTCTGCTTCCACGTGTCCCCAGTTCTCCCCAGTTTTAATCCGATGAAGCTGCATTGTACTTATTCCAAAAGTTTTAGCTATTAGCTTTGGTTTGGTTTTGTTTTTGGGGTTAAAAAGTTTTCGCTTTAAAATTCGAACCTTCTCTTCCGACAGTTTGTAGTGGTGCAGTTTATTATGCTCCTGTAGGCGTTTTCGTTCCTTTATAACGAGCGGATTATTATCCTGATGCGCTTCTACCTGTTGCTTATTAGCCCACATCAGGTTTCTATGGTGGTTATATCCTTTCTGGTAGTCTAAATGAATAACAAAAGTTTGGTCTTCGTTCTTTTTGGTAAGGAATAATTCGGCAACGAGCTTGTGAAGGTAAAACGATTTTACTTTACGCTTTCCATCACTCTTCAAATTAATCTTTAGCATCTTATAGCCCTTGTTCATAGAGCCTTTAAGCAATAATCCCTCATTAATGGTTGTGGTAAAACTTACCATCCTCCCAAAATCAGAAACAGCATATTGCAATCCGCTTGCTCCCCTAATGTCAATAACCTTCCACTGCTCGTTCGGATATGTTTGAATCATAAAATTTATGCTAAGTATTGTTTTATGGACTGGGTAATCTTGTTTGAAGCTTTGCCATCGCCATATAAGTTAACATTAAAACTAGCCAAATTGTTCTTCATCTTTTTAAACGCATCAATAATTTGCTCCAATTTAGCACCTGCTAATGTGTTAAACCCCCCATCTACCAGTTCGGTCCACTCGGTTTGCTCACGAAGGGTTACGCAGCCCTTTTTAAAGAAAAAGGCCTCTTTCTGTAAACCTCCGCTATCGGTTATAACCAGCTCACACCGCTTTAAAAGCTCAACCATATCAAGGTAGCCTACGGGGTCTATTATGGTAAATTGAGGCGTTAAATTGAGGTCGGCAATTACTTTTTTTGTTCGGGGATGAAGTGGGGCCACAACCTGAGTGGTTTTGTTTATTATGTTTAGCGCATCAATAATTCCCTTTAAATTAGCGTGGTTATCTATATTTTCCTGTCGGTGAACGGTAGCTAAAACAAATTTTTTATTCAGGTTTAGGCTAGAGCTAATGGTTGATTTGAAAGCCGATTGTGTGCCGTAGTAAATAGCCGCATCGAGCATTACATCGCCAACCTGCTGAATTTGACAGTCGAAATTATCGAAACCCTCCGCTTTCAGATTGTTAACTGCAACCTGCGTGGGGCAATACAGCAGGGATGATATGCGGTCGGTAAGTATTCGGTTGGTCTCCTCGGGCATGCTAAGGTTAAACGACCTAAGCCCCGCCTCAACGTGTGCAATGGGTATTCCGAGTTTTTGTGCAGCAAGTGCCCCTGCTAGGGTCGAATTAGTATCGCCGTAAACAAGCATTAGTTCAGGTTTCTCCGATATCAGAATTTTTTCAATTGCCTCAAGCATTCGACCAGTCATTGCGCCATGCGATAGCCCATGAATATCAAGGTTGTAACTTGGTTTGCGAATTTGCATCTGGTCGAAAAAAACCTGCGACATATTATAGTCAAAATGCTGACCTGTATGCACAACCACTTCGGCTATACCACTGGCTTCTATTGCACGACTTACCACGCTTGCCTTTACAAATTGGGGGCGGGCTCCAATAACGGTTATAATTTTCATTTTTGTTCTAAATTTAGAAATCACATTAGCAGGGTAGGACCAATTGAAAATATTTAAATATGGTTAAGCTTATCAACCAGCTTACCTGTTAGGTTTTTACGACTGTATTCCGAAACGTCGACCTTATCATAGAATGGAAAACCATTTTGGTACTCACCCCACATCCATTTTAGCTTGTGGTAAATATCATCAAAGCTACAAAAATTGGCAGTAACACCTGCCTTTGTTTGCTTTAGTAGATTGCTAACATCGCCATCGGTAGGGCCTATTGCCAGTATGGGCCTGCGGGCTGCAAGATATTCGAAAACTTTGCCAGTCAGAATCCCTTTCGCATTGGCACTTTGGTTTACCAGTAAAAGTAGCACCTGCGAGCGCTGCATAATCTCAATACTTTTGGTGTGATTCACGTAGCCTGTAAATGTGCAATGGCCAGCCAACCCATAATGCTTAATTTGGTCAGCTACCAACTTGTCAACGCTTCCCACCAGCTGTATTTTCAGTTTTGAAGCAAATAGTGCATCGGAGGCTATCATTCTACTTAGCGCATCCCATAAATGCTCGCTATTGCGGTTTGCGGGTATTGAGCCTAGGTGGGTAATGGTGAACTCGGAATCGAGCGGTGGCTGATGCTCTGCAAAATCGGTATGGTCAAAACCATTGGTAATAAGGCTAACGCCTTGCGGTCTTACCTGTTCAAACTCTGCTTGCATTTGCGATGATACAACCACAACCTCATCGGCCATAGTTACTACCTTATTTTCCAGTCGCTTGTGTTTTTGCAATGAGCGCTTTGTAATGGGTAAATCGGCCATATAGTCAATGCTTGTCCACGGGTCCCGAAAATCAGCCAGCCATTTAATGCCCATTCGCTGCTTAAGTTTAAGTGCAATAAGATGCATACTATGCGGTGGTCCAGTTGATATAACAGCGTCAACGGGGTTGTTTTTAAGGTAGTTGGCTAAAAATCGTACCGACGGATTTACCCAAAATATGCGAGCATCGGGAATAAAAAGGTTTGCCCTTACCCAAAGGGATAACTTACCGAAAAGCCCGTTCTTTTTACCCTCTGCCGAAGCAAAACCAACTCCCATCCCTTTCTTTTGTCGTGCAAAAAACCTAAACAAGCTGTAGGGCTCAAATATCTCACGTTTAATAACTTTTATATCAGACGGAATGTCGCTAGCCAGAGTTTTATCGGTAACCGAAACATCGGGGTTTTCAGGCGTATAAATCACAGGATTCCACCCGTAACTTTGTAGGTATTTGCAAAACTTGAGCCACCGCTGAACGCCGCTCCCACCAGAGGGTGGCCAGTAGTAGGTTATTATTAAAACTCGTTTTTGCATTGCAAATGGTTTGGAGATTGAATAGTTGATTGCTATTTGACGAATACCTTCAAAGAAAATTGGGCAAAGTTAATTGCCCATTTCTAATATATTGGATAGTGGATTTCTCCACTTTGTATGCTAGGTTACAATCTTCAACTAAAAACACCAGAAACGTAAGAAACCTTTAAATTGTTTTTAGCAAGGTTTTCATACTTACCTTTTCATCCATAATCTCGCGTAGGCGTGATGCGTCAACCCTTTCCTGCGCCATAGTATCGCGATGGCGAATGGTAACCGTATTGTCTTCAAGTGTTTGATGGTCGATAGTTACGCAAAATGGTGTACCAATGGCATCGTGCCTACGGTAGCGCTTGCCTATGCTATCCTTCTCCTCGTACTGGCACTTAAAGTCAATTTTCAGGTCGTCCATTATCTGGCGAGCTTTTTCGGGTAAGCCATCTTTTTTAACCAAGGGTAAAACGGCCAATTTAACTGGTGCTAATGCAGGAGGAATACGAAGTACAATACGCTCATCCACGCTACCATCTTCTTTGGTAATTTTCTCCTCGGTATAGGCACCTGCCAGAACTAACAAGAAGGTACGGTCGAGACCAATTGATGTTTCAACCACATACGGAATGTAGTTCTCATTCGTTTCGGGGTCAAAATACTGTAATTTTTTGCCAGAATGCTTCTGGTGGCTTGCCAAATCAAAATCGGTACGCGAATGGATACCCTCAACCTCTTTGAACCCGAATGGGAATTGAAATTCGATATCGAAAGCAGCATTTGCGTAGTGAGCCAGCTTAATGTGCTCGTGGAAACGGAATTTTTCGTCGCCAAACCCTAATGCTTTGTGCCAGCGCATACGCTTCTCTTTCCAAAATTCAAACCACTGTAACTCTTCGCCTGGGCGAACAAAGAACTGCATCTCCATTTGTTCAAACTCACGCATACGGAAAATAAACTGGCGCGCCACAATTTCATTACGGAAAGCTTTTCCAATTTGTGCAATACCGAAGGGAAGCTTCATACGACCCGTTTTTTGCACATTTAGGTAGTTTACAAATATACCCTGAGCGGTTTCGGGACGGAGGTATATAACATTGGCATCGTCGGTAACGGAGCCCATTTTAGTGTCGAACATTAGGTTAAACTGGCGCACATCTGTCCAGTTGCGTGTACCCGATGCTGGACAAGCAATCTCGCAATCCTCAATAATCTTTTTAACTTCGACTAAGTCATTGTTTTCTAATGATGTTGCCATTCGATTACGCACAGCATCAATTTTCTCTTGTGTTTCGAGAACCCTAGGGTTGGTTTTTACAAACATTGCCTCGTCAAAGGTGTCGCCAAAACGCTTCTGTGCCTTGGCTACCTCTTTCACTATTTTTTCGCTCTGTTTTTCCATCCACTCCTCAATTAGCACATCGGCGCGGTACCGTTTTTTGCTGTCCTTGTTGTCGATAAGCGGGTCGTTAAAAGCGCCAACGTGGCCAGAGGCGGTCCACACCTGAGGGTGCATAAATATGGCCGAGTCAATGCCCACAATATTCTCATTTAGGCGGGTCATTGCGTCCCACCAGTACTGGCTGATATTATTTTTTAGCTCAACACCATTCTGTCCGTAATCGTAAACTGCGCTTAGGCCATCGTAAATCTCGCTACTTTGGAAAACAAATCCGTACTCCTTACAGTGGGCGATTAGCTTCTTAAAAAGTTCTTCTTGAGTCATTGTAAAAGGCTTTTATATTTTGAATAAACTGTTTATCCCCAATTATTCTTTTGAATAATTGCTGTCTCTGACAGCGACTAAGTCTCACAATCAATTTTGTTTCCCAAAATTGAGTTCGACTATGTCGGGGTAACCCACAATTTGCATTTATCTTTAATAAATTTGATGAATAATGCGGGTTAGTAATTGGTTATGAAAATATTTGCAAAAATAGCGTAATTAAAACAAAAATCAGCACCCGCCCCTGTAATATGAAAAATTTACCTCACACGAATGCAAAAAAAACACCCCTTGTGGGGTGTTTAATGAGATATAAAAAGTGCTTTATCTGAGTGACGAGTTTACATGACATACCAGCTTTGTAAGGAAATTTACATAGCTGCCAAACTCATTATCGTACCATCCAAAAACTTTAAGATGAGTAACGGGTATGCTTATCTCGCTATCTGCCTTTACACCGTGTTTTTTTAACGCTTCAATGGGTAGCTTAATAAATCCGGTGCGGGTATGCGTTTCGTGCCCCTCAATAACCGCAGCGGCTTGGTAGCCAATTAGGTCCGACGAAACATTTTGTCTTTCAGAAAAAATTACCATATCGCGTTGCGCTCCAGCGGCGGCATCTTTGTAAATATTGTTTATTACCTCACGGTTAATGGTTGGATTTCCCTTGGCATCAATTTCACTGTAAAATGTGAGATTTAGGGTAATAAGCGATACGGTACTGGTTGGTATTCGAACCGAGTCGGCCATAAAGCCTATCTCCTGAATTTGTGGGATAATTGAGTCGAGCGCTTTGGCTGCACCTGTAGTTGAAAGAATAATATTGTTAAGTACCGAGCGTGTTTTGCGTAAATCGGATGTGCCCATACCGGGTACTGTATCAAGCACCGATTGTGTATTTGTAGCCGCATGCACGGTTGACATTGAGGCTGTTAAGATATTCGATGTGACAGGGTTCTCAATAATTGGCTTTATCATATGTGCCAACCCAGTGGTTGTGCAGCTAGCAGCCGAAACAACGTGATGTTTTAGTGGGTCGAAATTCATATGATTAATTCCGAAAACGGTCATTAGTGAGTCTTCGGGCAATTTCTTGGTTGAATCTTTAATTTTGAATGGAGCCGATGCAATAACCTTTTTTGCTCCGCCCATTAGGTGTCCTCTTATGCTTCCCTTTTCGGCATTTGCGTCAATTGTTGGGTCCAGAAACTTACCCGTACAATCAACCACAATTTGAACACCTTCCTTGGCCCACGGAATGTTCTTAGGGTTTCGTTGGGTTGTTAATACCTTTACGTACATTCCGTCAATATCAAAAACAAAGTTTTCAGAATCTACAACTTTAAATTCTGCCTTTTTGCCCGAGTGGCCGTAAAGAAAATGGTCAAGCCTGCCGTAGGTTGTGTCCGATTCCAAGGCGCAGATTATATCTTCGGGTTTTTTCCCTACTTCGCGACCTAGGTTTACCACAATACCATTAAAATCTCTTCTAATGAGCTGATTCCATAGTAATAATTTACCTATTCTACCTAAGCTGTTAATTCCGAGGTAGTTTTTTGCTTTAACTATTGGCTCCATTACTATTGTGTTTATTTAAAAGTTAATGATTGGTTTGATTTTATTCAAAGTTCCATTAATTTTTTGTGGTATCAAAAAATTAGCGAGTGTTAGTTAACATCATTGGAAAAAGGCTAAGCCATTTGGTTTGCCATAATTAGCACTAGGTCAACTAGCCTATTAGAGTAGCCTATTTCATTATCGTACCACAAAATTATTTGGGCTGTATTATTATTAACCACTTTGGTTGCTAACGAATCGAAAACACAGGAGTACTCGCACCCTAAAACATCGCTCGATACAATTGGGTCGGTTTCATATTGAATAATTTTGCTCATAGCCCCATGCGCATAGCTTTTTATTAGCTCGTTTATTGACTCGCGAGTAATTGTTTTGGGAAATGTAACAACCAGTTCCGAGAGAGCACCACAAACAACAGGCACACGGGTTGATATACCGTTAAAACGATTTTTTAGTTCAGGAATAACGTTGTGTACAGCGCCCACTGCGCTGGTTGAAGTGGGTATAATATTATCGGCAGAGGCTCGCGACCTACGAAAATCGGCATGTGGCGAGTCTATAATTCGTTGGTTGTTGGTATACGGGTGGACCGTGTTAAGAAAAGCCGATTCAATGCCTAGCTCCTTGTTTAGTATGTGCAGTATGGGTGTTACGCAGTTGGCAGTGCAGCTGGCGTTCGAAACTATTGTATGCTCCGGCAGTAACTTATCATCGTTTACCCCAATTACGGTTGTAAGGTCAAGCTCATCGGTTGGTGGGCTCGATAGTATTACCCTCTTTGCTCCTGCGTCAATATGCTGTTGCAGGCTTTGGCGTGTGGTAAAATGCCCCGACGATTCAATAACTATATCAACACCCCACTCTTTCCAGGGAATTTCCGATGGGTTTGCGTAGTGTCCAATGTTCACATGCCATCCGTTAATGTGTAGCTGCCCGTTGGCAATTTTTATCTCTTTCCCAAACTTTCCGTGTACGGTGTCATACTTCAAAAGGTATCGAAGCATTTCATCGTCCATCAGGTCGTTTATCCCTACTAATTCTATTTCTGGATGACCCTCCAGTAATCTAAAAAACATTTTACCTATACGGCCAAAACCGTTTATTCCAATTCTTACCTTTTTCATTACAGCTATTTATAAGCCGCAAAATTAGCAATAAGGAATTTAATTCGATTACAAAAACGGGTTTTTATAAATTTAGGTTGAAAAACATCCGTTTTTTAGTAGTATTTAATGATTAGGAATGCACAACGCGGACTACTAATGTTTTAAACAAAACATTAAAGGCACATGTTCAGCGCAAGTGTTAAAAAATACAATGGCAAATTAGTGTTGGGTGATATAGTAAAGAAAGTTATTTGGGGGGGTAAGCGGCTTTAAAAAAAAGGCACTCAAAACCGCAGGCTATATCTAAATGAGGGCATTATTGGAAAGATAGTGAGTTGATACCATTTATTACTTTCATTAAAATATAAATATGGGTTTTTATGGTTGGTAACATTAAATGCCGAAACAGTAAACTCTCGTTCAAAGCTTCTCCTAAGCCGTATAAATGTATAACCCAAATCGAAACGTAAATAGTTTGGCATTGTATAGCTGTTTTTTGGCGACATCAGCTGTCTATGATATGCCTGATGGTTCATTTCCGATGAAATAAAGACTCCTCCATCACTTTGCTCCCAATATGGTAGGGTTACACCTAAATATTCACCAACAGCCAAAGTAGCTTTATGGCCCGAACTAAAAGCAATTGATGCAAATACATTCTGCTTTCTCTTTCCCTTATTAACAGTAATGTAATTGGTTTGAAAATTTAAAATATGTCTACGGTCAAATTTAAATGGATAGGAATTCCCTCCATTAATTGTAGGGTAAGTTCGTGTTGTTTTTGAGAGGGTATACGCAAAGTTCCAACTCCATTTGTTTCCTTTTTTATTTGCCATAAATTCCAGCCCATATGATTTGCCTTTACCTGATTCCAACTCATCATGAAAAGTTGCATTATTAGCACCAAATAAATTCACGTTATTTTTATAGCTAACCAGGTTCGTTAGAGACTTCCAATAGCCGCCAAGATTAAAGCGAAACTGATTTAAAATCCAGAAAAAACCACTATAAAACTGGTCACTCTGAGAAGGTTTACATGAACCTGATGCAGGAATCATTAGATCTAAAGACCAACCAGTAGGTAAGCCTTCTAAAACCTGGAAAAATTGAGAGAAATGATCATAAGAAATCTCTACACCAAAGTTTCGGGCTATAACATAATCTGCCATTAACCGAACATCTGCAAATACATTACTATAGCTACCTGATTGGTAGTAATATGTTCGAACACCTGCCTGATAAAATATATCGCCTGGTAATTTATGGTTAATTGAAATATATGCGCCAGTTAAAATAGAATTTAGGTTACTGCTAAAATCTTCAGTTTTATTAGACGAAACAACTACTTTTTGTGATGCTGGCGAAAACTCAGTATACTGAAAACTCAGGCCCGTTGACAGGCGTAGTTCGTTATATTGTTTGGTAAGTTCTGATTTAAAAACAACATCTTTAACTTTAGAACTAAGCAAAAGACCATTCACTAACCCATCACTTAAGTCATACGATTTTTGCTCCTGAACGTTGCGGAATTGGTTATAATACGCCATAGTGTTTAAGCTGGCAGTTGGGTTGAAAAACTTTTCCCATTCGAGTTTAAACACTGTATTGTCCCAATTTTGAGCTATTCCCGATTCATTCTTATAGTATAAATAATCATTTGTAGCAAAAGCCAGTAGGTTAACAGATTGCGTTGTATCAATTTTCCAACTCAATTTTAACAAACCATCTGCTACTTGCGGTGTAAAAGTTCCCTCTCCACCTAAACTCTTCTGTATAAGTTTAAATTCTTGATTCAATAGTGAATATCTACCCCCTAAAAGCACCCCAAACGTTTTATCGGCCAAGGAAAATTGAGTGTGCCCTCCAATAATAAATGGAGAAACTGAAATGCTTCCCCCACTACTCTTTAATGCATCCTTAGTTTGCACCTGTGTAACTGAAGATAAGAAGTTCCCTTTTTGAGCCGAAATACCGCCCATTTTGAATGTTATATCCTGAATAATATCGGCCTGAAATACCGACGTAAGTCCAAATAAGTGAGTATTTCCATAAATAGGAATTCCATCGAGTTCAATTCTGTTATTCCCGTTATTCCCTCCACGTACAAACATCCCTAGTGTTCCATCCATACCCTGGGTAACCCCTGGCAACACTTGCAGCTGTTTAATTATATCAACCTCACCCATTACGGTGGCGCTAACCGAGGCATCTTTAGGAGTAAGATAGTACTCATTTAAACCTCTTTGCTGAGCTTTTCTTGACAATACCCTAACCTCTGAAATATTAATCTGATCGGGTTTAAGATTAAAAGTTAAAACCGTATCATTATAAACATAAAGGGGTTGAGTTAGGCTAATATAACCAACACATGAAATATCAATATTTAGCTCATTTATTTCTTCTGGAATTAATAAGATGAAATTCCCATAATTATCGGCAATCGCATAACTCTTATAGCTATTACTAGTAACTTTTACATGGCAATAGGCTAACGATAATCCTGTTTCTTCATCTTGAACCTTGCCACTAATTTTAATTTTAGCCGAAACAGCAACTACTGAAAAAACAAAGATTGATAAAAGAAGAATCCTCTTTATCATAAGCATTTAAGGAATTTCAGCATTACCAAAAACAAACACTTTGTCGGTATATGCACCAAATATGCCCACGCCGTTTTCGATGTTGCTATACACCACACTCTCATCAAACCAAGCTCCAGGATCGTTTTCGTCTACGTAGATTAACATTTTCTGAAAGCTAGTTTTAAAATATTGATCATACTCAGGTGAAGAATTCCTAAAAACCACAAAACAGGTCGGACAGTAATTCGCCTCCACATCAAAGATTGTAGAGTCAATTATTGGGGCAAGCCTTATATAAAAATCATATGCCGGCAATGATGCTGCTGTTCCAATAACATCACCTAGGTTTCCGTACTGATTAAATCGGTCGGCCGAGGGATGGTTTGTTGCAATATTCGACAATAGCCTATCAGAAGAATTTATTTGCGGGGTTTCGAAAAAATTCTCCCAACGTTCATCAAATGTTGAGTTTAAAACAAACAGCCATTGGGAGTACTGCTGATCGATTTGGGAAAATCTTTTTATATAATGCTCTTCATAAACTAGTTCTACCTTCGGAACAGGCGGCATAGTTGTATTTGCCTGTATGTCTTTCCAGTCGGGCATTACAATCTCTAATCGATAATTAGCGCCAAACTCTGGTCTAAAATTAATTTCCCATGTTCTGCTACCAGCTTTAACAAACTCTCCAACCAAAGTATCATTTTCAAATAGTTTAATTGCAGCTTCCTGTACGGGTTCATAATATAAGCCACCACCTCTTGACTTTGAATAGACAAGGGTTAATGTTTGGTTATCAGAGTCCTGCAATATGCAATTAACAACAACTTTGTTTGTGGTCTCAACAATTAACGGGGCATCTTCAACACAGCCACAAAAACCTGCAGTAACAAGTACCGCATAAAGCAAACCCTTTCTCATAAGATATAGGATTAAGGCAACAACCTAATTTCTCTGCCAGAAAATTCAATCTCTTTACCGGCTGTTGTTTTGAGGTTAACCGTAAAAACAAAATCGTTGGGTAACTCGCTAGGAACAGAATTCATCATTAAACGCGTTGATGGCTGCGCCATAGGCTTCATCTCTAACCACTCGGCTATGCTCATTTTATTTAGGTTATCGCTGCACCCAAACAGCAATTCAACGGTTTGGCTTGAAACAATTTGTTGAGGAGAAAGTGAGCTAATATGAAAATAAGAATTTAGAGCGGTGCCAGGAGCCTGACCAAATATGGTTTTATTGCAGGTAATAGTAAGCTCTTCAATACCGTTTGTACGGTATTCCCAAGGTGTAATATCTGTATAATCATAGCTACCCGATGTTGGGGTTAATGAACGTACATAGTCATCCTCTAACTGTTTTTCTAAGCTGAGGTTATGTTTGTCGAGCTGCTGAATTTCTTCCTCTAAAAACTGATGAAATCTGTAGGGCACACTTAGAGCCCAGGATTCTCCTTCGTTTGAGACTGGTAGAGTATCTATATTGCTGGTGTATATGGTAAACAGTAAATCTTCCACTTTACACTCATCGTTCTCAATATTCTCCAAAATATAGCCAATTTGGCCATTGGGTTCAACCCTTACTCTTTTTATGTAGTATAACCAGCCAAAATTACATTTTCGTGGGTAAAACGTTAAAAACACGTCTGGTGGACTATCAACTTTTTCCTTGCATGCCATTATTAGTAGCAATAAACTGAATAGTATAGTAATTTTTGTTCTCAAAGTTTTTAAATTATTGGGCAGATATTTAATCTGCCCAGATTATAGCATTTAAACTAGAAGCTAAAATCACAAATAATGCTTCTTTTATATTTAAAATCACCTAGTCCTCCATCCCAAGTACTGGTTGGGAAATAGCGACCAGAATCTCCTGAGCCATACCATCCCCAATTCATAATTAAATATTGTGTGGTACTTATTCTTTCTTCAATCTCAATTTTGCCATCATATACAGCAGCATATGCATCTGGCGAGTACTCAACATCTGTCGTCCCTAAACTCTTTCTTATGGGACCTCCATTATCAACCCATTCCCATCTATAAGTATATGTATATTTCATGCGCTTACTTTCGTAACCGTCTATAATCCAGGCATGTCCATCCTTATACGTATAATATAAATGAATTCCCAGAAACTTATGATCTTTTCTAGTTATGAAGGCACTTGAATAAACTGGCTTATTATTGTTCAAGTTTGATAAAGTTTTACTTAAATTAAAGTCTTGTTTATTACATGTTATACCAAAATCACTAAACACACCTGGAACTTTATCAGATGAGGCACCACTTCCGTTTCTGGCATATTCCATTTCAGCTTTAAATCCTACATACCCCATCAAAATAGCTACTTCATTTGCTCCTGATGTTCCATAGCCATTCTTACGCATAACATTCCATACAGTCGAACTCGGTTCACTAAAACTAAATGCATAATTTTTATATCCATCCCATGAATATCCAGCACAACTACCTTGAGAATACATCCAAGATGGGTTATTGCTTTTAAAGTGCCCATAGTACATTAACTGTGCGGTAGCAACTGCGACACAACCTGTAGGGCATCTAGTGTAAACGCCTTGATATAACTCACCAAAGGGCACACATGTATTAAATGGATCTCTCTGTCCCCATTTTGTTTGAATAAGCGGACCTACCTGATGCGAAGGCAAATTTTGAGTTTCAACATTAATCAATACTTTAGAGAAATACCCTCCATCTGACGGTAAACCATCTGGGGGTAATATTTTTTGAGGTTGTATCGCAAACCAAAACTCATGGTATTCCTCAGTCATCGAAGAAGATCTGTTTTGCTTTAAATCATATATTGATCCAGCCATATCATCAAGCCAAGTAAAAACACCATTATTCATTGTTTTCAAATGCAACTCCTCTTTACCTGATTCATCAACTGCAAGTATAGGTTCAACTCTCTTATCACCTGAAATTATAATCCAGCTGTCATTTTCAAGGTTAATAATATACAATAATGTTTCGTTTCCATAAACAACAGGTTCTATACTTTTAATCTGACAATCTTCGCCTTTAGTGTTACCAGAAAAAAACAGATTAACTACGGTAATAGCCTCATCTTCTGTAACACTAAATTCCTTTCCTTTTTCTACCTGATTAAACTCAAACAGATTTTCTTCAACTTTTTCGCATGCAAAAAGCATGAACAAAGTCAAAAACAGCAATAATAACTTTTTCATTTTTGTGATTTTAGGGTTAGACAACTAATTAGGGTTAATTAAAAAACATAACAAAACTATACTATTTAATTAAATTAAATGAAGTTTTACTAACAAATTTGACGAAAATGAGATAAAATGTAATGCCAAACGATGTTAGTACTGCTCAATAAACGTTTTCGCTTTAACTATCTTCCAAATCATAATGTCCAGCATAAATACTGCCCGTATGGGCATCAATAGAAATGCTATCGCCAGTAGTTAGCTTTTGCTTGCCAAAGATGCAGGTTTTTTTATCTGTATAAACTATCATATCGTTACAGTTTACAAGGCAAACCTTGCCGAGCCTACCGGCGGTTACTGCTGCATGCGAGGTTGCGCCTCCGCGCGAAGTTACAAGCCCCTCGCACTCAAACACAACGTGTAAATCGTCGGGTGTTGTATCGGCGCTAACGTATATAAATTTTTTGGTGGGGTTTTCGCTTTTTTGCTTTTTTAGGTCGTCAAGGTCAAAAATAATCTGGCCATTTAGTATTGATGCGCCAATGGGTATGCCTCGCCCTAGTAGCTTACTCTTTGGTGGGGGCGTTTGGTACATTCTTTTTGTTTCGGGTTTAAATATCTGCTGTTTACGCGTTTGTAGGATGTACAGCTCGTATGGATTGTCGGATTCGAAAGTAAATTCAATTTCTTGATGCCCGAAGTGTAGCTGGTTTACAAGCCTGTCGGCTAGCTTAAATAGCTTGTGATATGTTCGGGGTAGCTGCTTTTGCAACGATTTATTTTTTTGCTCTTTCGCATCTTTCTCTTGATGCTCTGAAACGGGTAGTACGTGGGTAATGCCTCCCACAACATCGTCGCCCTGACTCAGTATTGAGTAGTCTCCGTTTAGTCTTATACCTGGATTTTCCGTTGACGAATCGTAAGTAAAAACTACACCCGAGCCAGAAGATAGGTGTAGGTTTCCAAAAACCATGCACTGAACAATAACAGCCGTTCCCCATTCATCGGCTATCTGTAGATGTTTTCGGTAGAGTTGCGCTCGGGGTCCATCCCAACTTTTAAACACTATATCGATGGCAGCAAATAGTTGGTCGTACACATTCTCGTAAAGCGGAATATTCTGGTCTAGTAATAATTTTTTGTATTCAAAAGCAATTTCACGCATTTGTTGAGGTTCAAAACCCTCTTTTATACCTGTTCCGACTTTTTCTTGATGCTTTAAAACTATGCTTTCGAAAGCAACTCGTTCAACACCAAATGCCTGACCCCACGATTGTAAATATCTTCCGTAGCAATCCCAAGCGGTCCATGCCATGTTGGGTTTCTCGCTAAGTGCTTCGGCTATGGTGTCGTTCATGCCTACGTTTAAAAAAGTAGTCATGGCCCCGGGCATAGATAGCGGTGCACCCGACCTTACTGAGATTAGCAAAGGGTTTTTTGTATTACCGAATTGTTTACACTCAATATGTTCGGTTTCACGCAGGTTCTCTTTTATAGCATCCTCAAAAGCCAATTTTAATGGCTCACTGCCCATAATGCTATCGCGCTGCCGGAACAGCTCGGTGGTGAGAATAAAACCTGGGGGTACCGGAAAATCTTGCTGATATATGGTTTTAAGATTATACCCTTTAGAACCTAAAAACACCTTATTGTCGAGCAAAGGCTCAGGTTTATGCAGCGGGGTTATCATCATCTGTATATCTAAGCTCATTCCGCTCTCCAGCGCTGCTTCAGAATCAGATTCTGCCATACTATTGAGACTGTTTAGCACCTTTGCTATAAACGAATCCAAATCTTGAAGCAAGAATGAGTCCGATAGCATTTCGCGATAAAATTTTTCGGATTGTTGATATAGCTGTATCTGATGCTTTTCGGGCAAACTTTTTTTATCGATGTAGTGAGGCACCACTTCTTTTAAAATACTATCGAATTGGTGATAAAAAGAGTTGTGAATTATCTCCTTTACATTCTCACTTAAAAACTGAAATATATTAATATGCTGATTAAGCGAAAAGCTGTGCGATTTTAAGCTGGAGCGCAGCATCTTTAGGTTAGATTCAAATCCTTTATTGATTATACCATCGAGATTTAGCCCCTTATAGAATAATGCAAGCACTTCGGCTATTTGCTTTAGCGTACTTGCCGATATGTACGATAGATTGATGCTTTTTACAATCTTTTGCATTGTGGTAGATGCAACTTTTTCCATTCTGAAAATATGCCCCAGTGCCTCAAACTTTGGCTCGTGGTACTGCCCGTACATTGATGGAATACCGAAAGCAACATGGCGTTTGTAGTATATTGCTTCCCAACCCTCGGTTTTTTCTTTGCTTTTAACCACAGCATTTAGCTTGCCCATGCATTGGTAAATGTATTCCTGCATGGCAAAGTAATCTTTTTTATGCTCGGCTTGTACATATTGCTGAACCGTTTCATTATCAACGCATCCAGAAGCGCGCATCTCCTCAGCAATATTGGCAACTCCAGCAAAATACTTATCGCGCAGTAGGTAGGCAACCTGTACAAATAGTAGTAGCTTTTGTTTATGCAGCTCTTCAATCCCGTCAATCTCTTCAAAGGCTTGGCTAAGCTTTTGAGTTGGGGTATTTATAACGTTTTTGGGTTGTATTGATAATTTTTCTGAAACCCTTATAATTAGCGATTGCACAGGGGCTAACCATTTTTCGTCGCTCATAATAGCCTCCTTTATGTCGGGCGGTAGCATATGGGCAACATGGTTAAATTCGCCGGTAATCCAGTAATCTAAAATATTTTCAAGAAACTGAAGGTGAGTATTGTTCCCATCAATATGTATTTGCTTTCGCAAAAAGTGCATAAGCCTATCTTGCCTGTTCGATAGCGTATCGAGTTCGGTTGTTACATCGCGAAGTTCGCCTTCGGCGCCTATTTCGTTATAAAATACAGGGAACAGTCTGCATAGCTCCTTTACGGGTTTAAAAACGGAGTCGATATCGGCATTAAGCAGTTGCGAAACGTTTCGCTGAAACAAATCGGTATCAAAAAGGAGCACTCCGCCAAGCTTTAGGTTTACAATTAAAGCAGATAGGAGCTTTTCGAATCGTTCGGGAGCTACCTCTACCAAACCAAGCCAAACGCGGATGCTTTTTAGGTGGTTTGGGTCGGCTTTTAGTTGCCAATCGACGCTCATGTAGGTTTTGCCAGGGGGGGTATAGCCTATGCGTATCACATTATTTTCGAACTGCGATAGCAAATCCTTACTAAAGAAGAGGGCAAACTCTTTACCCATGGTAGCAATACAGTCGAGCACAATGGGCTTGTGCCCTTTCGAAAGCTCTTCGAACAGTTCAAAAATGCCATCAACAAACTGGCTAATCTCGCGGCTCGGGACATCATTTAAAATTTGTGCTAGCAGCTTGTTTAAATCCCAAATAAGGTACTCCTTTTGATGCTCCATAGTTGGCATTCGCAAAAGGTATATTATAAAGTGAAACTGGCTTATTGGGCTATCGAACTCAGAAATTATTTGCCTGTGGTAGTCGGCAATATCAGAAAAGAGAAGCACATCTTCGGAAAAATCATTCCAGCTTTTGGCGTTGGTTACCTGCTGTTTTAGCTGGGCATAAAACCTTTTGCCAACCCGTTTAACGATTAAAATATTCTCATCGGGAAAAAAGCGAAGGTCGTTCATTGCCCACTCATCAATTTTCGATGCTTCCTGCCATTCGTCGATGGTTTGGTTGGCAATGGCAATAAATAGGTTGAGTAATCTATCCCCTTGTGAGCTGTTTGTGGCTATTGCCGAGAGCCTTTTTTTTAAGCTATTCGCATTCTGAATTACCGAGAACTTCTGTTCTGAAAATGCTTTCTCAAGAATTCCGATTCCTTTGCTTAGGGTTGCCGAAAAGTTTTGCTCTTCGGTATTTACCTGTTCTAAAAATAATGCTAGGCTATGTAGTAAGGTATCTGTAATTTTGGGCTTTGCGCTTGCAAGTAACAGCGACTCAATAATATCAAGAATTATTGCGAAGGCCTTTTCTGCGTCGGGCAACGAGGAGTAGAGCCAAAAGTCGGATATTGCAATGTTTTTTAGGTTATCGGCTAAATAATCAACGTTCTGGTAGGGGTGGTTATACTCACGAATAAACTCGGTAACTCGCTGGTTTATACCAAACTTGTTTTCTGATAAAGAAATAAACCACAACTGATTCTCGGGTATAATTATTTCAACATCACGAGTTTCTAGTAAATTTACCTCAAGGGCTTTCGATTCGAGTTTTTTTTCCATGGGTGTAATTGGCGAGTTGCATTTTCCATAATGTAACTCAAATTTAGCTATTAATATGGCATGCTTAATCTGTTTGGTAACGTTGAACTACTATTAGGTAGTACAGGTTTTAAATAGGGTGGTGTATTGCTGGACCTTAGCCAGGGAACAACCCACTGGTTATCTCTGATGGCAATTTCGGGAAAATTGTAGTTCTCGGCATCGAGTAGGGTTCGCGAGTCGGAAACAAATTGATTGAATAGTTCCTGGTCGGTGCTGTTGAAAAAGTTACTACGATTCTCGTACTGCGCCACGGGCAAAACACGATGCAGTTTTTTGCCATTAACTATAGGAGTGTGTACCCAAACCAAAGCGTAAGCGGCATCGGTTATTCTGGTTTTACCATTCTCTTTCACAATGTTAATGGCTGCTAAAGCCCCGCCATTCCTGTAGCGTGGCCGCTGATTTGATACAAAGTTTCCCAGCGAGTAAACCGCAACTCGACCTTCGGTTGAATCGGTATCGAACGAGGCCTCCATACGCTGTATTACATGCGGATGCGAACCAATTACCAGTCTTATGCCCAAATTGTGCATAAACTGGGTAAGTTTAAGCTGCTCAACCGATGGGGTTCGCTGGTACTCGTTGCCCCAGTGAATACATACAATTACCTCGTCGGCATTTAGCTGCTGTGATTTTTGGTAATCGGCTCGAATTTGTGCCGTATCAATAAGGTTAACAATGGTAGGGCTGGGTACGGGAATGCCATTGGTGCCGTATGTGTAGTTTAAAAGAGCCAAGCGTATACCATTATGCTCAAGCATAAGTGGGTATGTTGTATCCTTTTGCTGCGCATCGGCGTACGAACCAGCAAATGGAATACCCTTTTTATTTAATACGTCGATTGTTCGAAGAATACCCGCTTTACGCCTATCAACCGTGTGGTTATTGGCTGTTACAAATACATCAACACCAGCAGCAATAACCCCATCAACCAGTTCGTCGGGCGAGCTAAACTGAGGATAGCCTGTATACGGCTCGCCACCTAGCGTAACCTCTAGGTTTGCAATGGTTATATCGGCCAAATTAAAGAGAGAGGAAACACCTGCAAAAACATCGTGGTAATTATAGGTTTGGGTTTTCTCATCAAAAGCGCTCCTAATTTGGGGTTCGTGCCCCATTACATCACCAACAAACAGTAATGTTACGCTTTGTTTTGGTTCAGGAGTTTGACCAAATGCTACGGTTTGAAAAAGGATTAGGATTAGTAGGGAGTATATGCGCATAGAATTCTTCATATCGTAAGGTTTGTGCCAAAGATATGAAATATGAGTAAAAACGCATAACAATTTAGCGTATTGGGTAGCGTAATTGTTAATAGTTGCACCCTACAAGGTGAAACTAGAGTTTTGATAGCCTTTCGGCTGCAATTCTCAAATTCTCTTCACTTTTACCAAAGCATATCCTTAAACGCTGATTATCGAACGTGTCGTGGTAGAAATGCGATAATGGAAAAGCAGTTACACCTGCATTTTTGGCTAGCCAATGACAGAAATCTATGTCGGGCTCCTGCGAAATGTTTTCGTATCCCATAATCTGGAAATATCCTCCCTCAACTGGGAATAGCGTGAATTTTGAATCCTTCATAAGTGAGGCGAACAGGTCGCGTCGTTGTTGAAACGAATTGCGAAGCGGCGACCAGTAGGGTTTATTTTTCAAGAAATCGGCAAGGGCAAGCTGTATGGGCAGGTTTACCGAGTAAATTTGATATTGGTGCACATGTCGGAATGCTGAGGTAAGCTTAGCAGGTGCTATGCAGTAGCCAATTTTCCAACCAGGTACACTCAGGGCTTTACCTAGCGACCCAACGATTATGCTTTTTTCTGCTAATTTGGGATACTTGGCAATACTAAACATCGATTGTCCATCGTAAACCATATCGGCAAAGGCCTCATCGCTTAGGATAGTGATTTTTGTTCCATTAAGTAACCGTTGAAGTTGCTCAAGCGAATTGTCATTCAGCATCAAACCAGTAGGGTTGTGAGGCGAATTGAGTATTATCAGTTTAGTTTTGCTGGTTATAAGCCTAGTTAACACCGTCCAGTCAATTGAGTAATCGGTGGGGTCAAGGTGAAAGAAAATGGGCCTCGCACCACGGGCTTCAATGGAGGGTACATAGGTTTCAAAAGCTGGTTCAAAAACAATAACCTCATCGCCCTCCGTTATTATTGACGATATGGCAGTATTTATTGCTTGTATTGCGCCGGCTGTGATGGTAACCTCTAGCTCGGGATCGTAGTTACAGTCGAATTCACTATTGTATCTTTGGGCAATAATTTCTCTGAGTTCAAGCACCCCTTCGCCGGGTGCATACTTATTTCTTCCTTCCGAAAGATGCTTTACTAAGGAGTTAAGTAGTTCAGAATCACAGGGAAAATCGCTATGACTGTTCGAAAGGTTAATGGCTCCAGTTTCACTTGCAATGTCTGCGAAATGTGAAACCAGACCATAATATGGTGTACTTACTGATGACTTTGCCATAAAATATTGAGAAACTTTTATTAAAATGTTTGCAAATATATGAATTTAGCCCGTCAAAAAATTATAATTCTTTTAAAGGCTTCAAATACTGTACCATACCAGTGCAGTAAAGCGTTTTAGAAAATACGTTGACTATCAGTCAGTAAAGAGTTGGGTTAAAATGAGTAGCGATTTTAAAGAATGTACCGAATCCATATGGTATGCGTAAAAATTGAGAAGCTGATTTAAAAAATTGTTACGCTGATTGCCATTTAAGGCAATATCACCTGCGTTAGCATAATCGGTTTGCAGAAGTTTAGATAGCAGCTGGCTGTGAGCTTGGTTAAAATAAATTGGGTGGAATGGTTCAACCTTTACAAACTGCCCACTTTTGCAGTCGAAAAAAGGAGTTTCTGTTGTGTACTCCCCGCTTGGATAAAATCCCAGGTATTTTGATAATCGGGTTAAGAATATGAGATGAAAATTTGCAACCCCATTATCCATAGCCTCTAGTGATAAAATTGAAAGTTCGAGAAATTGAAATAGAGCCGAGTTGCTCTCCTCCTCTTTTACCGTACGGTACACAATTTCGCCCAAAAACACAGCAAGGGCACTCTTAACCATATTTATGTGCAAAAAAGAGTTTGTTTTCGATACAGAAACCTCTTTTAATCTGCCCATACCCTGATTTCTTCCGGGGTAAAAAACAACATCAATAATGTTTAATGGCTGAAAATATACTGCTTTTTTTGTGCCTTTCCCTTTTCCGTAGGCACTGTTAACCATTAGGGATACCCGACCAAACTCTTGCGTATAAAGATAGGCTATAAGGCTGTTCTCTCCATACCTTACCGTGTGTAAAGCTACCGATTTCGATTTCTGTATCATATTATATGCGCAAAATGAGCGGGTTTTACTTTACAAATAAAATTTTTCCAACCGCTGTGTCTTGGCCATCCTTACTACTGCAAAAAAACAGGTAAACCCCCGTTGCTGCCTTCTGACCTCTAAGGGTTTTGCCATCCCATGTGGCTTGTCCACCTAGGCTAACCGTTTCAAAAACAAGATTACCCGTTAAGTCAGTAATTTTTACGTTGGTTTCATCAACTAAGCCGGTGATGGTAATTACTCCTTCAAAACCAGGGCGAACTGGGTTTGGGAAAGCGTAAACCTTTCCAAATTTTGAATTGGGCTCGGTGGCTTCGCCTCTATATGAAAGGATTCCCTTATCGGTGGCAAAGAAAACCTCACCGGTTTTAGGGTGTATGCCTATGTGCTGAATATTATTCGACGGCAATGGGCTGTTGCTAACCGTAAAGTGTAACAGCTCCTGCGACCCATCGGCCGATTGCAGGTAGGCTCCAGAGCGTTGTGTTCCAAACCATTTTCGGTTGCCCCCATCAACGGCTATGCTTGTAACAACTTGCGATTTTAGCAGCTCGGCGGCATAGCCCTCATCATACCCCGGTATTTTTACTCGTTGGAGAGAAAATTGCTGCGGTTCAAAAACAGAATGAGGATTATAGCTAACCAAAACTCCCTCAGATGTGCCTACCCAGAGGTAGTCATTCTTATCGAACGCAATACTGTGGATATTATTTGGTAACCCAGAACCATCGGGTGCAACAAGGCTTGCTTTTTTTGCTCTATGGCTCTCTTTCGACTTTGGGTTTGTGCCTGGGTCAATTACAAATAGCCCCCCGCCCGAGGGTACAATAATCCACAAAAAGTTGCTTGGTCCAAGCATTATATCCGAAATACGTTCCGAGGCTATCTGGTTCTGGTATGGGAAACTAAACCACTCGCCCTCTGCGGTGTAAAGCGATATGGGATTGGTTACTCCCGCATTTGTTACCCACATATTATTATGCGAATCAAATGCCACACCGCCAATACGGCAATAGGGCCCAGGTATAATTGTTTGCAAAGGGCTATTTTCTGGGTTAAAGTGATTGACCACTTCACCATTGCGATAAACCACCACACCGTGCCCCCAGGTTGATACGTAAAACTCATCTTCGTGAAATGGGCTTTGGGTAATACGTACGGCATCAAAATAATTTGTATTGGTTGTTGTTTCCCACTGGTTTTCTTTTAGCCTATGGTAAGAGAATGGGTAGTACATATTTCCCCACCAGCTGTTTCTGCTACCCGCTATAACATACAAATCATTTTCGGTTGGCAAAATATAGTAGGCTCTATCTTCGTCGGGACTATTGGGCTTAACCCTTGTCCAGCTCCCTACGTTACCATACATTAGGCTTAGGCTATTATCGGCAACCGCTAACCGACCGTTATCGTCAACCGACGTGTAGTTAGGATTAAATCCCCAAAAATCATCGTAATTCGCGATGGTTAATTTTTCAGAAGGGTAGTTGGTGTAAATTTCTATACCCTTACGGCTTGTTATAGCCATATGGCTTTGGCTTGCCGAAATATTTCTAATCTGAATAAATTTGGTTGGCGTCGTACTCCAGCTTTCTCCATTAAAAACCCATAAAGCATCATCAAACCCTCCACCTGTTGATTGGTTTGCAAAAAGTTTATTTTGAAATACAGCTAAAGTATTATACTCAGAATTGGTAAAAGGTATTGCTGTTTCTGTTTGCCAGCTTTCGTAATGAAAGAGCGTGGCACTGTTCTCGCTTGCGCTTTTTAACCCGTTTTCGGTGGCGGCATAAAGCCTACCGTTAAATGCAATAACTTGGCTTACCCAGCATTCGGCACCCCCCTCACCAATATAGTAGGTGTCTTTTACTTCGCGTTTATCTAAGTTATATACTACAATACCAAAACCTGTTGAAATAAGCAGCTGGTCACTACCATCAAAGTAGAAGTTATTTATTTGCTTAGCTCCCTGCATTGATTTTTGCATTATATCGGGTACATTAAGCACCTTACCTTCTGTAATTAGGTCAATATTTCCATTTTCGTATCCAACGGCTAGAATGCTACCTTGTTTTGAGTGGCCAAGAGCCGATATTCCAATGTCGCTTAACCCATTAACTGTGGTTAGCTTACCCATTAGGCCATCGGTTGGGTTATACCAAAATACGCCGTTTGCCGAAGATGCGTAAACCCTATTTTTAGAAATAGCAGTGTAGTTTACCTGTTTAAATGCAAAATGGTCGCGCCATTTCCCAACGGGTATTTGCGAGTAAGTTAGCTCCGCAACAAAAAGTAGAAGTAAAACTAGGGTATATCGCCTCATAAAAATTCCGCAAATAGTATTTGGTTGTTCGGTTACTTAAACAAAACCGATTTAGTAATCAAACCACAATAGTTGTGTAAAAGTATGTAAACCATAATTTTAGATGAAAATGGTGCCAGCGATTAAAGTTACCTACCCAAAAAATCGACCAGTTTTGATATGGCCAAACCTCTATGGCTAATGCGGTTTTTAAGTTCTACATCCATTTCGGCAAAAGTTTTTTGGTAGCCCTTGGGTACAAACACGGGGTCGTAGCCAAATCCGTCATTTCCATAAAGTTGCTGGGTAATAGAGCCTCGAACAATACCCTCAAAACGATACTCAACACCGCTCATTATTAACGCTATAACCGTTCTAAATTGAGCATCTCGGACGGGTTTGTTTTCGAGTTGTACTAACAACTTTATAATGTTATCGTGCGAGCTCCGCTGCTCCCCAGCGTAACGAGCCGAACGCACGCCAGGCTCGCCGTTAAGTGCAGTAACCTCAAGGCCGGTGTCATCGGCAAAGCAATCAGTTTTGAACAGATTATAAATATGCCACGCTTTTTGCGATGCATTCTCTTCGAGGGTTTGGAAGTCTTCAGGAATATCTTCTGTAAAACCAATATCGGCAAGCGATTTCACCGAATATTTTGTGCCCAGCATTTGCTGCACCTCAAAAAGTTTATGCTTGTTATTGGTTGCGAAAACTATTTCACGCATAGACTAATTATACAGGTTAAACTAGCGTGGATTTATACTCATAACTGGAATGTGCCCTGCTTGGCCAATAATTGACTGCTCATGTGGTTCCATAATAAAACTTCCATCGGCAGAAACCCTAGTTGTCATAATAACGATCAAATCTGCCCTGATATTTACAGCCAAGTCTAGCACTTCTTCAGCGTAAGGTTTTACGCCCTGAGCGGTATAAATTTGATATTTTGCTCCCTTTTGATCTAGAAATCGAACTGCCGAGGCCATATTTATATCTAGTTTTGCAACTAGCTCGGGGTCGGATATGTTAGGTTTTACTAGGTGAAATTTCGATACGTAATAATCGCAAAAGTAAGCTATCCAACCATGCTTTTCCTTATTCTCAGCCGTAAAGTCCACTGGGAAAATAATATCGTCATACCTCTTATTTACCGGAGGTTCCTGAATGGTAATAAAAGGCACCACCGATCTAGTTATTACCTCTAGGGTTGGCAGGTTGGTTAAATCTATCTTCCCTTTCACGCTGGCCGACCCCATTATAACGATGCTGGCATTAATTTCGGTTGCAGTTTCAGCAATGGCAGCGGGAATTTCACCTACCTTGACAACTGTTTCGGGTAAAAAATCGTACTTTTGTTGAACCTCCTTTGCCACCTCCAAAAGTTTAGCTTTTGCAGCATCAACCTCCTGGTCCGATTTAACCACATGAACCAACACAATGGATTCGCCAACAACGCCAGACACCCTAACAGCATGCTGCAGGGCGTACACTCCAGGCTGTTCAAAATTTGTTGGAACCAATATTTTTTTCTTGATTGTGCTCATTTGTCGTTATATTTTTATAATATTGAGACTGTTTACTCGTTTTATTGTAACACGTTTTAAAGGCATAAGGCCTAAAAATTAAATTTCAACTTATTTACAAAGAAGTAAATGGGTTCAAATAATTATTGCTTTTACAAAGGTCTAAGGTATGAATTTTCTTAGGTTTTTATTTAATGTTCAATTAATTATTTTTCTGTCAATTAGTCTCAAGGCTAACTGTCAGGAGAATACGAATGCCTCTATTTCTGCATTTCCTTTACTGCAGCCGAAAGAACCCATTCAATCTCAGCAAATTTCAGTTTCTGCGGCTGGACAAAAAACAGTTAGCACCACTAACCCGCAGCAACCAGTTAGCAAGCCTCTCTGTATAAGTAGTTTGTTTAATAGAGTTAGCCTGATTTTTTATAAAAACCCATACTTTACAGCTCCCATAATTCTTTTCTTTCTGGTAGGCCTATATCTAATGTATATGTGGCGACAATACCTGCATGCTAAAGACAGGTATAAGCTCGAGTGTTTAATAAACGAAAGAACAGAGGAATTAGTTAGGGAAAAAGAGAAAACCGACAACTTGCTGGCAAGGGTACTGCCCAAAGAAACGGCTACGGAACTAAAAGAGAAGGGTCGGGTTACCTCTCAGCGTTTTCAGCTTGTAACGGTGCTTTTTTGTGATATAGAAGGATTTACACGTATTACTGAAGAGGCAAACCCAGAGGTACTTATTGACCAACTCGACAAGTTCTTTTTGTATTTCGACTCGGTTGTGGAAAAGTACCGAATTGAAAAGATTAAAACCATTGGCGATGCCTATATGTGTGCTGGGGGTATTCCCAAAAAAAATAGAACCAATCCCGTAGAGGTTGTGCTTGCCGCCTTGGAAATGCTTCAGCATATGAAAGACATAGTGTATAAATCGGCAGTAACAGAAAATATATGGGAAATACGCATTGGTATTGATACTGGCCCCGTAATAGCCGGCGTTATTGGTCGCAACAAGCTATCGTATGATATATGGGGAACCACGGTAAATACTACTAGTCGTATGGAATCGTCGGGGGAACCTGGTCAAATAAATATTTCAGGAAATACGCATATGCTTGTGAGCGAGTATTTCGATTGCGAATTCCGGGGTAAAATGCCTGTTAAAAATAGAGACGACATTGAGATGTATTTTGTGCGCGGGATAAAACCACACCTCTCTGTGGATCAGAAAGGAGTTACTCCAAACAAAGACTTTTTTATTCTTTTACAGCTAATTAGGCTTGGCGATGTAGAAGATTTTATTCTTGAAAAACTTCAACTAGGCCTGCCCGAAAATTTATACTATCACAACCTAAAGCACACGGTAGATGTATACACTCAGGTTGAACTTATTGGGCGTTCGGAGAATGTTACAAAAGAGGAACTTCTCTTGCTGCGCACGGCGGCATTACTGCATGATGCTGGGCACCTAATTGACTATCACACCCACGAAGAGATGGCCGTAAAGCTTGCCCGTGAAATTTTACCCGAGTTTTACTATTCGGAGAGGCAGATTGAGATAATTTCTGAACTTATAATGAGCACTAAATTACCACCTAAACCCCAAAATTTACTTGAGCAAATAATGTGCGATGCCGATTTGGACTACCTTGGCCGAACCGACTTCATTCCGGTTTCAAATATGCTTTACCGTGAGCTTCATGAGCACGGGCATGTTGGTACTCTACGTGAGTGGAACGAGTTGCAACTCAAATTTATCGAGAATCACTCATACTTCACTAAAACAGCGAAAGAACTACGTAACGTTAATAAAAATAGTCAGTTAGAAAAACTAAGAAAATGGCTTGATGAAAATTAAAACTAATTTTAGGCTTAATGTTTGCTGGCTTTTCAATAATAATTCCTACATTTATCAAGTATTTTTATAAACTGTGCATAGTATGAACAAACCCAAGAAGGTTGTACTGATTCCATGGGATTTTACCGAGGGGTCAGAAATTGCTCTAAAGCACGCCATTCAACTGGCCGAGGTAGCAGATAATGATATCTTGCTACTACATATTATACCCAATTCATGGTTTTCAAGATTTTTTGGAAAGAAAACAACAACGCCCCAAGAGGTAGATATCCTAAAGAAACGCCTAGAGGAGGTTGCTGAAAATATTACCAAAGAAACGACAAGCCATTTGTTTTCTATGGTTCTCGAAGGTAGCCCAACACATATCATTAGAGAGCTTATTAAAACAGCTAACCTAAACCTTATTGCTGCATACAAAACGTATACGCACAATAAGAAGAAATACGAATCGGGTTTCTTTATGCGTAGGCTATCGGTTAAGAACTTTAATATACCATTCCTTATTGTTGAAGAAGCGCCAGTTCACAATCACTATATTGAAATTGTGGTGCCATTGGACTATGACAAGAAATATAAGGAGACACTACACTGGATTATATATCTTTCTAAATACTACAAGTGTAACATTAACCTAATAAAACCATATATTTCCGACGAGGGAAAGAAACGTAATATGGCTAACAATATATACTTTACGAAAAAAATGCTCGATGGAAATAAAATTGTTTATGGTATAAAAACGGCCAAGCGTAAAAATATATTTACCGAAGAGGTTAAAAAATTTGCTACAAATATTGAGGCCGACTTAATACTTATAATGGCCGACAAGTACCAAACATACGTTAAGGATAGCAAAAGCACAAAATATTCGAAAATACCCATAATGTGGATTACTCCGCGCGTGCGAAAACTCCAAGGATTTAACTAGCGGCTAAATAGGTAAAGCATTTATAAAAATACTCAAACCCTGTGTATACCAAGTTAATCTTAGGTATACATTGGTATTATAAAAAATCTTCCCAATGAAGCATAAGCTTAACCTTCAGCGAAAAATTATTATTACGGTTGTTGGGGTATCGGCAATTATTTATGCTGCTGCCATAGGTTACGTTAGTATTAGTGCAAAAAAAGCTGCCATTGCCGATGCCATTGTGGTAACACAGACTACTGCTGAAAAGTACGCATCAGAGATGAAGGCTTTGCTTGAGAAAGATTTAGCAATAGCAAAAACACTGGCCAATACTATAGCCTCCTATACTATAATGCCAAATGAACAGTGGAAAGAAGTTTTTCCTTTGATTTATCGTGAGACAATGGTAACAAACTCACACTTACTTTCTGTTTGGGACAGCTGGGAACTAAACAAAATTGATAAGAGTTACACCAAACCTTATGGACGATATAAAACAGAACTCTGGCGATCGGGGACTGGTAGCATCGAAATCAACACCTACTTAACAAGCTTAAATGGCGATAGTGAAGCATATGCTAAAGTAAAAGCACAGAAAGCGGATAGGATTGAAAATCCTTACTTTTCGAACTTTACGGGCAACGATAAGGATAACATACTAACGACCAGTTTAGTTATTCCGCTAGTTGAGAATGGCAGTTTTACAGGTGTTGTTGGCATCGATATTGCCCTTGAAACTTACTATAGTATTGTTCGACAGATTAAGCCATTCGAAAACAGCTACGCATTCTTGCTTTCAAACGATTTGAAGTACGCTGCCCACCCTGATATTGATATGTTGGGACAAAGTGCAATTACCGACTATGGAACGATATTTAATAATCACGATGCCACGCAACGAATAGTCAATGGGCAAGAAATAACGTTTTGGGCTAAGGATGTTAACAATGTCTTTTGTTACTTTTCATTAACCCCAGTAGTAATAGGAAAAACAGCTACTCCGTGGTCTTTAGCCGTGGTAGTTCCCTATTCGGTTATGCTCGCTCAGGCTAATAGAAATTTTTATATTTCACTACTTGTTGGGCTGATTGGGCTAATTATTCTTACAACTATTATCGTTTTCTTTTCTCGCTCAATAATTTCACCAATTCTTACAATTACCAGCACGCTAAAACGAATGGCTAGGGGAGATATAGCCCAGGATATGATACTAGAGGTAAATACAGCCGATGAAATTGGGGAAATGACCGATGCTTTAAATACAACAGCAAAAGCGCTTAGAAATAAGGTTGTTTTTGCTACACAAATCGGACAAGGTAATCTTGACAGTGATATTGAAACGCTAAGCAATGAAGACACCCTTGGAAAGGCATTGCTTGATATGCGTAATAACCTTATAAAGACTACGGAGGGAGATAAGAAAAGAGCTATTGAAGACCAACAACGCAGATGGGCTAACGAAGGGCTTGCCAAGTTTGCCGAGCTTCTCAGGCAAAACAACGATAATCTCGAAAAATTATCGAAGTCAATTATTCGCGAGTTGGTAAATACGCTTGAGGCAAACCAAGGTGGTTTGTTTTTTTACAATACCGATGATCCAAATGACCATTTCTATGAGCTTACCGCAACTTTTGCCTACAATAGGTTTAAGCAAAGGCAGAAGAAAATTATCCCCGGAGAAGGGTTAATAGGGGCTTGCGCAGTTGAAAAGAAATATATTTACCTTACCGAAATACCCTCTGGGTATATCGAAATAACTTCTGGCTTAGGCCAAAGCACACCCACATCACTCATTATAGTTCCGCTTATGATAGATGAGCAGGTGTTGGGAGTTTTCGAAATAGCCTCGTTTAGTACTTTTGAGCCCTACCAGATAGAATTTCTTGAAAAGGTAGCCCAAAGCATCGCTTCAACTATTGTTTCGGTTAGGGTAAACATTACTACTACCGAGCTGCTTAGTAAAACACAGCAGCAAGCCGAAGAGATGCTTGCTCAGGAAGAGGAAATGCGACAGAATATGGAGGAACTTCAGGCCACACAGGAAGAGTCGGCTCGTAGAACATCTGAAATGCAGAGTTTTATTGATGCACTTAATATGTCAAGTTTTGTTATTGAATATGATTCGCAAGGTTATATTACCGCAATTAATGATACTTACCTAAATCTTTTAGATTTAACTCGTGATGAGGTAATTGGTACACACCACACCAACCGAATGGAGTTAACCCCCGACAAAAAGGTTGAGTACGACACGTTCTGGACTAACCTACGAAATGGCATTCCGCAAAAGCAGGTTAATAAGTTTATTGTTAACAATAAATCATTCATTTTTCAGGAAACATATACACCCATCAAAAATGAGCAGGACGAGGTTTACAAAGTGCTTAAAATTGGCAATAATATAACGGACCTTGTTGCTGGCCAATTAAAATAATATCTGTACTATGGTAATGGATTGGACCAAACTGCTTAGCATTAAACGGTTTGGATGGGAAAAGGGAAGCACACAGGCTTTGGAAACACGCTCGCATTTTCAGCGCGATTACGACCGTATAATATTCAGTTCCCCCTTTAGGCGGTTACAAAATAAAACGCAGGTATTTCCACTTCCAGGTAGTGTTTTTGTACACAATAGGCTAACTCATAGCCTTGAGGTAGCCAGCGTGGGCCGAAGTTTGGGCAATAATATTGTTCCGTTTATTAAACAGCAAACCTCCAAAGAACTCTGGGAAGTTACTGAGCAAATTCCAACAATCGTCTCCACTGCCTGTTTGGCTCACGATATGGGAAACCCCCCATTTGGGCATAGTGGAGAGGATGCAATAAAGGCCTACTTTGCTAAAAATGAGCACGTTTACAAAAACTTACTAACGCAAGAGCAATGGAGCGATCTTACAAAGTTTGAAGGCAATGCTAATGCGCTAAGATTACTAACCCAAAAGATGGAGGGGAAGCGAGTAGGAGGATTTAGACTTAGCTATCCCGTATTGTCATCAATAGTTAAATACCCCTGGGAGTCGACCCTAGAAACTGAAAAGAAGTTTGGGTTTTTCCAAGCAGAAAAGCAATCGTACTCGCTAATTGCCAGTGATTTGGGTTTGTCAAAAATAACCGATAATCCGTTAACTTTTGCAAGGCATCCTTTGGTTTACCTAGTTGAAGCGGCCGATGATATTTGCTATCAAATAATGGATATTGACGATGCACATAAGCTCCGAATTCTCTCAACCTCGAAAGTAAAGGAGCTGTTTATGGCATTTTTTAATCCTAAAGCAGATAGCAGCTGGATTAGCAGTATTGAAAATACCCTACGCAGCGTTACCGATAAGAATGAGCAGGTAGCATTCCTTCGTTCAATGACCATTGGTAAACTTACACAAGCTTGTACACAGGCTTTTATTGCGTCGTACAACCAAATTATTGAAGGCAAGCCAGTAGCACCTCTCATAAAACAGATAAACAGTACCGAGGCTATGGCACTTGATAGTGTTAAGAAAATATCGGTTGACAAGATATATAATCACCACACGGTTGTTGAAATTGAACTCGCAGGTTTTCAGATTCTTAGCACGTTACTCGATAAAATTTGCCCAACACTCTTAAACCCCGACGATAGCTACAGCAAAAAGGTGTTACGCCTAATACCTAAGCAGTTTTTGCAAGAAAATCAGTCAGCATATGGTAGGTTGCTTTCAGCAGTTGATTTTGTGGCAGGTATGACCGATATTTATGCTCTAGAGATGTACCAAACATTTACGGGTATATCAATACCTGGTATTAATAGGTAGAAATTGCATATCAACCCTTCCCAAGTATTTGTTAATTTGCACTAAAGGTTATAAAATTTGCAAAAAGCATCGTGTTATTTCGCTAATTTTGAATAATTACCAAACAGTAACTTTTTTATGGCAATAATTCCATCAATAATAAACTGGCTAAATACCAAAAGATTACACGAAATAGACCTGTTTAGGCGTTTCCCTTGCGAGGTGCAGGAGGAACAAATCCTTGATATGATTAGTAAAGCCCAGGATACTGAGTTTGGTAAGGAGTATAATTTTAGTGAGATAAAAACCATAGAACAGTTTCAAAGAAATGTTCCCATTACCAATTACGAAGGGCTTAAGCCATACGTTGATAAACTTAGGGAGGGCGAAAAAGATGTACTTTGGCCAGGGGAGATTCGATGGTTTGCCAAATCATCGGGAACAACCAGTGATAAAAGTAAATTTATACCCGTTAGCAGAACTGCACTCGACGATTGTCACTTTCGGGGCGGGAAAGATGCGTTGGCTTTATATACCAACCTATATCCCGAAACTCAAGTTTTTACGGGCAAAGGGTTAACACTTGGCGGTAGTCATCAGATTGATAATTTTACAAACCAATCATACTATGGCGATTTATCGGCCATTTTAATAGAGAATATACCCTGGTGGGCCGATTTTATTCGTACCCCAAGTCAAAAAGTGGCACTAATACCCGAATGGGAAGTAAAGCTTGAAAAGCTTACAGAGGAAGCCCTGCGCGAAAATGTTACCAACATAGCGGGCGTTCCGTCGTGGAACCTAGTATTGATTAAGCATATACTTGATTTCACTGGAAAAAATAACCTGCTCGAAATTTGGCCCAACCTAGAGCTTTTTACCCACGGAGGCGTTAGTTTTACTCCCTACCGAGAGCAGTTTCAAAAGGTTATCCCATCGCCTAATATGCACTATATGGAAACCTATAATGCCAGCGAAGGGTTTTTTGCCATACAGGATGACCCGAATACCGCTGATATGCTGCTGATGCTGGATTATGGCGTTTTTTATGAGTTTATACCGATGAATGAGATAGACCAACCCAACCCAAAAGCTGTAACCATTGCCGACATAGAAATTAACAAAAATTACGCAATGGTAATTACTACTAATTCGGGTTTATGGCGCTATGTGATTGGCGACACCGTGATGTTTACGTCTACATTTCCTCACAAAATTAAAATTACGGGACGAACAAAGCATTTTATGAATGCTTTTGGCGAAGAGATTATTATTGATAATGCCGAAAAGGCACTAGAAATAGCCTGCAAAAAAACAAAGGCAACAATAGCCGACTACACCGCAGCCCCTATTTATATGGGCGATGATGCAAAAGGTGCACACGAATGGCTTATTGAGTTTGAGAATGAGCCCGATAATCCACAGTTTTTTGTAAATGCACTAGATATTGCGCTATGCTCAATAAATTCAGACTATGAGGCCAAGCGGTACAAGGGCATTACCCTATCCGAACCCGTTGTGCATATTCTAAAACCTGGCACCTTTTTTAATTGGATGAAATCGCGAGGTAAACTTGGCGGGCAGAACAAGGTGCCACGCCTTTCAAATACGCGTGAGTATGTTGATGCGCTGCTCAAATTTACTTCAAAATAAAATTGATGAGACGGAAAGTTATAATCCAATCTATGCTTACAATTTTGTGCATTATGGTAGCGGTGCTCCCTGGCGCAAAAATAGTTAAAGCAGGCAGCATTCAACAAAATGATGTTTGGGTTATTGAGAACCAAAAGGTTTATAAAATTAGCTATGATGGGAGTGTTCTGGCTACCCATTACAATAATCAGCTTGGCGAACCAACTACCATTGATGCAACCGACCCCTTTAGGGTAACCGTTTTTTATCAGCATCACCAGCAAATTGAGATACTAGATAACCACGGCTCTCGAATTGGTAACATAATAAGCTTATCGAATCTTAACTTAGGCGAAGTAACGCACGTTTGCCGTTCATCGAGGGGAGGCTTATGGCTTTATCACCGTGAAACCAGCGAGCTGCTTCTTACAAACTCACAAATAAGCAGAGTAATTGCACAATTTTCGGTTTTACCCTTGGCAGGACAAACAGCCCCCAATGTGGTTACAGAAGCAGACGGAGTAATATACTTGGGCTTTGGTAAAGTTATAGAACGATTTACCCCATACGGGGTTAGGCTTGACCCTATAGCCATTGCGTACGAGCATACATTTGTCATATCGCACCTGTATATATGGACTATAAATATTGGTTTTGCTGAGCGCAGGTTGCTTTCAGACCTTAGTATAGTAGAGAGTAAATTTAAGTATCCAGTCAAAAAAAACCCTGTAATAATAGGTAGTCAGCTTTACTATTTTGCAAACGATAGGCTTAATCATTCAGAAAAACTTGGGCAATAGACATTAATTATCATATTGTTTTGTATTTTTAAACAAAAATAGAAAGGCTAACAAAAAATAAAATATACCTATGCACATTGCCGTAGCAGGAAACATTGGCTCGGGGAAAACAACGTTAACCCGTTTGCTAGCAAAACATTACCATTGGGAGCCTCAGTATGAGGATGTTGATGATAATCCATATCTGAATGATTTTTATGAGGATATGCAACGATGGAGTTTTAACCTTCAGATATTTTTCCTTAATAGTAGATTTAGCCAAATTGTTGAGATTAGGCGTGAAGGTAATGCCGTTATACAAGATCGAACCATTTACGAGGATGCCCATATTTTTGCCCCAAACCTACACTCTATGGGGTTAATGTCTACCCGCGACTTTAACAACTACACAAATCTGTTTAACCTAATGAGCTCGCTAATTCAGCCGCCCGATTTGCTCATTTACCTTAGGGCAACAGTGCCAACTTTGGTAAATCAAATACAGAAGCGGGGTAGAGAGTACGAAAAAAGTATTCGACTAGATTACCTGCAAAGGCTTAATGAACGTTACGAGGCTTGGATTGAAGGCTATAAAATGGGAAACCAGCTTATTATTGAGGTAGATAACCTGAATTTTTCAGAAAACCCTGCCGACCTTCGGTCCATTATTAACAGAATTGACGCCTTACTTTACGGGTTATTTTAAGAAACTAGTTATACCAATAGTTTTAAACTATCAATACCTACCCTTGCATCGAGGTTGTAGGCTAATAAGTTTTTTTAACTATTTTAGCCTGTGATTACGCCAAAAAACCACTATTTTTGAAAAAAATACTAGCATAATGGGTTGACTGTTATTTTTATATGAAACCTCAGAACCTATGTTTTGCTACCTAATGATGATTTAACGTATAACTATATTTTGCTTGTATGAAATTATTTCTCAGAAAATCGATTCCGCACGTAACGGCCGTTTTGCTATTTTTAATAGCTACAAGTCTCTACTTTCTTCCGTTAATGCAGGGTAAGGGCTTATCGCAGCACGATATACAGCAATTTAAAGGGTCGGCACAAGAAGTAATAGAGCATCGCGAGCAGTATGGTGAAGAGCCACTATGGACTAACTCGATGTTTAGTGGAATGCCAGCCTACCTAATATCAACAAAATATGAGGGCAATAAACTTTCGCTAGTCGACGAGCTGTTGCGCTTTACCAAATACCCAAGCAGTTTAATGTTTGTTGCGCTGCTCGGTTTTTACATACTGCTTTTGGCTCTGGGGGTAAATCCGTGGCTCAGCATTGTTGGCGCATTTGCCTACGCCCTATCGTCGTATTTTTTTATTATTATTGAAGCAGGGCATAATGCTAAAATGCATGCCATTGCTTATGTAGCACCTATGTTGGCAGGGGTGTTTTTGACATTTAAAAAGAAGTATTGGGCAGGATTCGTGCTATTTGCACTTTTTTTTGGATTAAATTTAAAAACTGGACACGTACAAATAACCTACTATGCCGCATTTATTGGAGTGGCAATTGCCATTGGCTACCTTTTAGATTCGATAAAAACGAAGGAATATAAACAATACACAAAAGCGTTGGGCATACTCGTGTTTGCAGCTCTTTTAGCGGTTGGTGCCAATTTTTCGCGTTTATACTTTACCTATGAGTCGGGTAAGTATTCTATTAGGGGCGCCTCGGAATTGAGTACACGTCAGGGAGACAGAACATCGGGGCTTGATAAGGAGTATGCAACAGCTTGGAGTTACGGTAAAGTTGAGACATTAAATTTGCTGATACCAAATTTAATGGGAGGGGCGTCGGCAGCTGATTTTGGAACCGATTCACACACGTATAAGCTTCTTGTTGATAATCAGTACCCTGCAAAACAGGCCAAAGCAATTGTAAAACAGCTGCCAGCGTATTGGGGGCCCCAACCAATGACCTCTGGACCGGTTTACATTGGAGCCATCGTTATCTTTCTCTTTATGCTTAGTCTCTTCGTACTTCGTGGAAATATGAAGTGGGCACTGCTAGGTGTAACTGTTTTAGGAATAATGCTGGCCTGGGGGAAGAACTTTATGCCGTTAACCGATTTCTTTCTACACTATTTTCCCGGCTATAATAAGTTTCGAACGGTTTCAATGATACTGTATATTGCCGAATTTACCATACCCCTTTTAGCCATAATGGGTTTACAGGAGTTGTTTTTTGGTAATGTGTCAAAAGAGCGATTTATGAAAGGGTTTAAATGGTCACTTTCGATTACGGGAGGTATTTGCCTTTTTTTTATTCTATTTGGTAAAGTGTTTTTTAGTTTCGAAACTCATTTTGATTCCCAATATTTTCCTCCCGAAATGTTAGAGGCCGTTAGGCTCGACCGTCAATCGATGATGCGCGCCGATGCTTTTAGGTCGCTAGCATTCATTCTACTTAGCGCAGGTACGCTATTTGCCTACCGATTAAAAAAATTTAAGATGAGCCACGCACTCGCAATTTTCGGAGTGCTAATTATAGCCGATATGTGGACCGTTAACCAGAGATACCTGAGCAGTGAGAATTTTGTTCCACAAAAGATGGTTGATTTACCTTTTACTCCCAGCCCTGCCGATATGCAAATACTAGCCGATAACGAGTTAAGTTTTAGGGTTTATAACCGCAGCGTAAGTACCTTTAACGATGCCAGCACTTCATACTATCATAAGTCGATTGGTGGGTACCATGGGGCTAAGCTAAGACGTTATCAGGAGCTAATTGACCACCAAATTGCCGAGGGAAATATTAGGGTGCTTAATATGTTAAATACGCGCTATGTTATTGACCCATCGGAGCAAGGTCCTGTTGCTTTGTTAAACCCGGGTGCGCTTGGCAATGCCTGGTTTGTTGACTCGGTTACGGTTGTTGATAATGCCGATCAGGAGATGGTAGCGCTTAATTCCTTCGACCCGAAAACAACAGCCGTAGTTGATAAACGATTTGCTAAACAGCTAACAGATTACGTGGCTGAACCCGATGAAAATGATCAGATAACACTTACCGATTACCGCGCCAACAGGTTGGTTTATCAGTATAGCCTTAGCAATGACAAGGTTGCCGTTTTTTCCGAAATTTATTACCCCGCTGGATGGGAAGCTACTATTAATGGCGAGGTGATTGAGCATATAAGAGTAAATTATGTGCTGAGAGGAGCAATTCTGCCCAAAGGAAATCACGAGGTGGTGTTCGAGTTTAAACCTAAAATGTTCAAAGCAGGATATGCAATAGACCTATTTTCATCGCTTATAATTATTGTAACTGCCTTAGGTTGGATAGCTGTAAGTATCAGAAAAAGCTATATGAATAAAAATTAGAATGCTTACTAGTATCATTTTACGATTGTTAAGCTAACTTTGCACACGAATTATGAAAGCAGAAAAACAAAGTACAAACTGGCGATTGAGAAGTTCATACCTCTCATCAATTATTAGCAATGTGCTGGTACTATTTATGCTGGGTATTCTGCTGCTCTTGCTGCTTAATGCGCAAAAACTTTCAACATACGTAAAGGAAAATATTGGCTTTTCTGTAATACTGCACGACGATGTGCGTGAGGTTGATGCTAATTTTTTACGAAAAACCCTTGATGCTTCGCCCTACGTTCGCATTACCGAATATATTTCAAAAGAAGATGCAGCCAAAGAGTTACAAGAGGAGCTGGGCGAAGATTTTATCGGATTTCTTGGCTATAACCCGCTCTCGTCGTCCATTGAGGTTAGACTAAAAGCAAACTATGCAAACCCCGACAGCATCCGGTTAATTGAGGACGACCTAATGTCGCATCGACCCGTTAAGGAGGTGTTTTATCAGAAATCGCTAGTTAATCTTATAAATGATAATGTGCAGAAAATAGGTGCTATTATTTTGATATTTAGCGCATTAATGCTTTTTGTGGCCATCGTGCTTATAAACAATACCATTCGAATTTCTGTATACTCTAAGCGATTTATTATTAACACAATGAAGTTGGTTGGAGCAACCTGGGGATTTATTCGTAAACCTTTTTTACTAAAGAGTATGCTCCACGGATTTTATGCAGCAGTTGTGGCGTTAGGTATGCTAACTGGGGTAATATATCTTATTCAGCATGAATTTTACGAGGTTATTAACCTTGGCCAAATAGAGTTAATGGTAGGCTTATCGGGTCTGATTATTATATTGGGAGTTACTATTAATCTTATATCAACATCGCTGGCAGTAGGCAAGTATTTGAGGCTAAGCAGCGACGAACTATATTACTAATATTACTAAATATGTCCAAAAAACAAATTCAAACCGACGAAAAAGAAATCCTATTCCCCCTGGGGAAAGAGAATTTTAAACTTATGGCCATAGGTTTGGCTATAATTGTGGTGGGTTTTATTTTAATGATAGGAGGAGGATCTGATGATCCCAACGTTTTTAACGAAGAAATTTTTAGCTTTAGACGCATTACTCTGGCCCCAATAATGGTGCTTTTTGGATTTCTTTTCCAAATTTATGCCATTATGAAAAAACCTAAAGTAAAAGAATAGCAACAACCAACATCAAAATATTATGGATTTATTACAAGCATTAATCCTTGGAATTATTCAAGGACTAACCGAGTTTTTGCCTGTTAGCAGCTCGGGTCATCTTGAAATTGGCAAGGTTCTATTAGGGGTTGAGGTGAAAGAAAGCCTTAACTTTTCGGTAGCTGTTCATGGAGCCACCGTTCTTAGCACAATTGTAGTGTTTTGGAAAGATATTGTTACCCTTATTAAAGGCTTGTTCAAGTTTAAGTGGAATGAGGAAACGCGCTTTATAGCACTAATCTTTGTATCAATGATACCCGTTGGTATTGTGGGTGTTTTCTTTAAAGATAGCGTTGAGAGCCTGTTTAATGGGAAGTTGCTATTTGTAGGGTTTATGCTACTCATAACTGCAACACTACTTACCCTTTCAATGATTATTAAACCTAAGAGCGAAAAGGATTTAACTTTTTTTGATGCTTTTATAATTGGTATTGCACAAGCTGTTGCCGTGTTGCCTGGTTTATCGCGCTCGGGTGCAACTATTGCTACCGGGCTTATGCTTGGAAAACGTAGAACCGAGGTTGCAAAATTCTCATTCCTTATGGTACTTATACCTATACTTGGTGCAAATTTTCTGGATATTGTTACGGGCGATTTAACATCGGAAGCGAGTGTAGGATTTCTTCCCATTTTGGTTGGGTTTATAGCCGCTTTTATAGTGGGTTTGTTTGCATGTAAGTTTATGATTAGGCTTATTAGCCAGAAACGCCTTACTTGGTTTGCTGTATACTGTGCAGTAGTAGCAGTAATAGCCATTACTTTTTCCGTAATTTAGCTAAGTAGACAATGAGGTTAACATTTGATAAGGATACAGATTGGAGAGAGGGGGTGGTTTTGCTTTTTGATAAACCCTTAGAGTGGACCTCGTTTAATCTAGTTAGCAAGGTGAAATCATTGCTATTTCACCGGCTTGGGTATAAAAAAATTAAAGTGGGCCATGCCGGAACCCTTGATCCTTTGGCCACAGGCTTACTAGTTGTTTGCGTTGGAAGGGCAACCAAGAAAGTTTCAGAGATACAAGAACTGGAGAAAGAGTATGTGGCAAAATTCTGCCTGGGCTCAACCACACCATCGTATGATCTTGAAACAGAAATTAACGAACGTTTCCCAACGGATCATATCACTCAGCAAAAGGTTGAAGAAATTCTGCAAGGTTTTGTGGGACCACAAATGCAAATTCCGCCCTTATTTTCGGCAAAATCGGTAAACGGTGGACGAGCATATAAACTTGCCAGAAGGGGAGTTGATATGGAACTTGACCCATCGGCAATTGAGATACATGAGCTGGAACTTATTGAGTTTAGTATGCCTTACATTACCGTTAGAGTTAAATGTAGCAAGGGAACCTACATTAGAGCACTTGCCCGTGATGTTGGTCTAAAACTCGAATCGGGTGCACATTTGGTTGAATTAAAACGCACGGCTATAGGCCATTTTAATGTAAAAGATGCTTTTACCCTTGAAAGTTTCGAGAAAATAATTTCCTAACGTAACCTATTGCAAAACGCTGCGTATAAGGTGCACAGTGCCTATTAGTTTCAATATTACCTTCTAATCCCTTATAATCAGCGCATTTACGAATGTTTTAATAAATATTTTAATGACCTAAATTGCACTTTAAGTCACTATTTTGTAAACTCTTTTATCAAATAAATTTTTCTCCAATGAAGCTATCCCAATTTAAATACGAGTTACCATTAGATCTTATTGCAAAATTCCCAGAAGAAACCCGCGACGAATCGAGACTAATGGTTTTAGATAGAAAGAAGAAGACCATTGAGCATAAGGTTTTCAAGGATTTAATAAACTATTTTGGCAATGGTGATGTAATGGCATTTAACAACACCAAAGTTTTTCCTGCTCGCCTTCATGGAAATAAAGAAAAAACCGGAGCTGAAATAGAAGTCTTTTTGCTTAGAGAATTAAATAAGGAACAACGATTGTGGGATGTGCTGGTTGATCCTGCACGCAAAATTCGTATTGGCAATAAGTTGTATTTTGGCGAAGACGATGTGCTTGTGGCCGAGGTAATTGACAATACAACCAGTAGAGGAAGAACATTGCGCTTTTTATTTGATGGTACTTACGAAGAGTTTAAAGATACCCTATACCGATTGGGTGAAACTCCTTTACCAAAGTTTATAAAGCGTGAAGTTACCCCCGAAGATAAAGAACGCTACCAAACCATTTATGCAAAGCACGAGGGAGCGGTTGCTGCTCCAACAGCTGGCCTGCATTTTAGTCGTGAACTAATGAAACGGCTTGAAATTAAAGGAGTTAATTTTGCCGAGATAACCCTTCATGTGGGTCTAGGTAACTTCCGTAGCGTTGATGTGGAGGATCTGACAAAACACAAAATGGACTCAGAGCAAATTAACATTCCCGATGAGGCCGTTGAAATTGTGAACTTGGCAAAGGATGCTAGGCATAAAGTTTGTGCCGTTGGAACCACCGTGTTGCGAACCCTTGAGAGCTCCGTGTCGACCGATGGGTACTTGAAACCTTTCGCTGGTTGGACAAATAAGTTTATTTTTCCGCCCTACGATTTTAGCGTGCCCGATGCTATGGTTACTAACCTTCACCTACCTTACTCAACCCTTTTAATGATGGTTTCAGCTTTTGCAGGGTACGATTTCCTTTTTGATGCATACAAGGTGGCCATTGCTGAAAAATATCGCTTTGGAACATACGGAGACGCGATGCTTATAATTTAAACCCCATAAGTTTTCATTTATACTATACTAAACCCTGTAAATATTTACAGGGTTTTTTTGGTGTCAATTTACAGGCTAAATAGTTGTAAAGATAGAACGCCTACAACTAGAATAATAAAAAGCAGCTCGGACCAAAAGCGATTGCGCGAAAAGTTAAAGAAAAACGACAAGAAAAACGACAGTGGGATTGCAAGCAAAATAATGGCTTCAACCGAAGTTGCTACACTAAAAATTACAACGGCTAATATGCCAAACAAAAGCCAAAGCAATATGCCAAAGTATTTTCTAATAACAATTTTTTGCACAGCCATTGCCCCCAACAGGAATACCACACTTATAAGCGTTAATAAAATTAAGTATGCAGTAAACACGTGGTAGGCAATGCCTATAGATGCGAAGGTATGCAGAGGAATGAAGTTAAATGTATTTTCAACTACAGTATAAAGCGCGGTGGGGGTATCAGTAAAAAGGTAGAAGTAGAAATATGTAAAAAACAAGGGCGTTGTAAACCCTGCTATAGCAGAGAACCATGGACGTACGCCCCGAATATTCAGAATAACGATACCTAAAAATAGTAAAACAATTACAGCAAGAGCAGGCAAGTAAAAAAGACCTGCAATAGTTACAAAAAAACCCGATTTAAAGAGCTTGTCTAGGGTTTTTGTATCTACCGATGCAAATAAGTTGAATGTGGCTAATATGATAAAAAAGGAGGCAATAACAGGCGGGTTCATTCCCTGTAAGCACGTAATGCCCGAACAGATAAGAATATAAAAAAGTGCTGGCAGGTAGGTTCTATTCTTTATAAGAATAAACCGCGTATTAAGCTGCATTAAAAAAATACTGTTAACAACAACCATAGTAAAAGCAAACAGCTTGCTTAGGAATGTTTGAGCAGGTATATAGTATGCCACCAAAGAGTATAAGGGCATTTGGTAATTCTCAAAACCATTAGCTGCTTGTGGATTGACAAAAGAAACTAGCCACGAAACCACACCAACCAAAATAATGGCAGAGGAAACACTTGGCAACTGTTTTTTAAAAAACTTTAAAAGCATATATCACTATTAGCTGATTGCTACATTAAGTCCTGTCCAATATCGGTTCTAAAACATTTTCCATCAAACGTTATCTGGTTTGCCAACTTATAGGAAATGGTAAGTGACTCCGATTGCGCCTCTGAAAAACCAACGCAAGCCATAACCCTACCGCCTGATGTTATCAGCTCGTTATTGCATGTACTAGTTGTGCCAGCATGAAAAACGATTCCCTTATCAATATCTTGGTAACCTTTAATAACTTTACCTTTTTCATATTCACCGGGATACCCGTTGGATACTAAAATAACAGCGGTAGCAACATTATTATGATGCTCTACTTTTGTTCCTTCAAGCTCTTGCTTTGATGTTTTAATCAATAATTCGAGCAAATCTGATTTTAACCTGGGCATTACCACCTGTGTTTCAGGATCACCCATCCGTGCGTTGTACTCAATTACAAAAGGATTGCCATTAACGTTCATTAGGCCGATAAATATAAACCCTCTGTAGTCTATTTTTTCGGCACGCAGTCCTTCAATGGTTGGTTTTATTACACAATCCTCAACCTTTTTCATAAACTGCTCGCTGGCAAACGGTACGGGAGAAACGGCACCCATACCGCCTGTATTCAATCCAGTATCGCCCTCGCCAATGCGTTTATAGTCTTTTGCTTCAGGCAATATTACATAGTTTTGTCCATCGGTGAGAACAAAAACGGATAGTTCTACACCGTGCAAAAATTCTTCGATAACCACAGTATTACCAGCATCGCCAAACTCTCCGCTAAAAAATTGGGTGAGACTTTGTTCTGCTTCCAGCAGCGTATTGCATATAACAACACCCTTACCTGCCGCTAAACCATCGGCCTTTAGTACGTATGGCGATTTAAGCGATGATAAGAAAGATATGGCATCGTTTTTTTGCGATGCGCCAAAACTTTTATATTGTGCGGTAGGTATACCATGCCGCATCATAAATCCTTTTGAAAAATCTTTACTGCCCTCAAGCATGGCGCCCTCGCGTGTGGGGCCTATTACGGGTATGTGTTTTAGTTCAAGGTCGTTAAGAAAAAAATCGTGAATGCCTTTTACCAGAGGATCTTCTGGACCAACAACAACCAGCTCGATATGGTTTTTCTGTACTACATTCTTAATTGCGGGAAAGTCAACCGCACTTATGTTGATATTAGTGCCCAAAGTGGAGGTTCCAGGATTACCAGGGGCAATAAATAGTTTTGTAAGTAAAGGGCTTTGCTTTATTTTCCAGGCCAATGCGTGCTCTCGCCCACCCGAGCCCAAAAGTAATACGTTCATAATTGCGTTGTTGATTAGTTGGTGTAAAAATAGGCCAATAGTTTCAAACACCAAAGTGAACCGCCCTTAGTTTTTGTTGTAATATAAAAAAAGCCCCGCCGGAGAGGCGGGGCTTTTGTTTTACTGCTGGTCTTTAACCATTCTGAATACTTTGCTCTCACCATTTTGCGTATAGAGTTTGAGCAGGTAAACTCCAGCTGGTAGGTTCTGCGTATTTATTCTATTTATACCCTCAAGGTTAACATCCATAACCTTTTGTCCAGATATACTGGTTATAACCACTCTTGTAACGAGTTCCGAATCCGAAATTTTTATCTCGTTACTAAATGGGTTGGGGTATAATTTTACGGAAAGGATTCCATCTTCAGCAATGCCCAATGGGACCATTACAATGTTTACGCTAACATCCTTGTCGTTAACTGTGAAGTTACCATCAAAAGTGTTATACTCCGCAACTACAGCCTGAAAATTAAAGTCGCCTTTAGGGGTAGAAAGGACGGCTACGCCTTCTTCATTGGTAACAATTGGGTCGAATTCCGCAACCGAAATTTTAACATTAACTATTGGATTTCCACCTTTGCTTTCTACTTTGAACATAACGTTGTAGTGGGGTATGGTTTCTATGGTTACAGCAATGACGTTGCTTTCGCCTTGGCACGAGCCTTTGGTTACTAAAACACTATATTCACCAATAGCGGTAGCTTCGAATGATGCAGTATTGGCACCGGGAATAGGAGTGCCATCTGCAATCCATTGGTAAGCATCGGCATCGGCAATGTCAACGGTAAACGTAACGCTTATGCTCTCTCCTTCGATCCACTCAAGGGGATCAGCGGTGCTAATGATTGGCTCAGGTCGATCGATTTGAATAATTTCTAGCTCGTTGCTAAGACCAGAGCAACCATTTTCAGTAACCTCTAAAGAATAGATTCCAATTGTGGTAGCGGTGTATGAGGATTCATTTGCTCCAGTAATTACTTCATTGTTTTTAAACCACTGGTAGTTTTCGGCACCAGAAATGTTTGACGTAAACTCTACGTTAATATCATCGCCTGTGCAAATACTAAGATTGTCAATTGTTGAAATAACTGGCTCAGGTATTGGGTTCACCGTAACCACTACCTCATCGGTTGCTGAGCAGCCCGTAGTTGTATTAGTACCCGTAACGGTATAGGTTGTCGATTCGGTTATTATGAATGGCACACCGTCAACAACGGAATTATCCCACTCGTAGCTTGTGGCATTACCCGTAGCGGTTAGGGTAATGGTTTCGCCATTACAAGCCTGAAAATCTTCAGGGGCTGTTACAACTGGTAGAGGATTAACAACAACCTCAAGTGCATTGCTAAGTCCAGAGCAACCATTTTCAGTAACCTCTACCGAGTAGTTTCCACTTTCGGTAGTGATGTATGTGGATTGATTTGCTCCATTAATCAGTACGTTATCTTTAAACCACTGGTAGGCATCGGCATTTTGAATATTTGACGTAAACTCTACGCTAATAAGGTCGCCCGAGCAGAAAACTATGTTGTCAATGGTTGAGATAACAGGCTGAGGTATTGGATTCACCGTTACTTCTAAATCGGTATACTTCTCACCGCATCCTTTGAAACCATTAGCAGTTGCTCTAATGGTAAAGTCAGCATCAATATTGGTAACTTTTCCGGTTGAAGGTTCAACCACTGCTGTGCCACTTTCAATTGAGTATACAATTGATTCTGCATCATCGGCAGTGGCAACGTATGTTTCAGTTGTTCCTGAACAAAGCGTTGTAGCTCCGCTAGTGAAGGTTGGAATGCCAACATTTGGTGTAACGGTTAGGGTAATTTCTGCGCTCTCGGCGGAGCAACCAGCGGTATTCATGCCCACTGCCTTTACCCGCATGCCATCAGCAGGTTCAGTAATGGTTAATGTGTTAGTCGAGCTAAAGTCACCTTGTGGAACATCGTTGATGTAGAATTGGTAGCTGAATCCGACTGAAGTACTAAAGACTACTTCAGTGCCTTCGCAAACATTATTGCTCGGGCTTACATCAAAAGTAAACGACGGAGCGGAATAATTCGATGATAGATTTACAGATGAGCCAACTGCGCAACCATACTTATCGGTAACGATGTATGAATACGAACCTATGGTTAGGTCAAATTGATCTTTATCTCCAATTGTCAGCCCGGTGCCATCGGTAGTGGCCCATTCGTAATTATAAGGTTGCGACCATCCGTTTACAGTGAGTTGTATTGAACCATTGCTGTCTGCAGGGCAGGTGGTTTTTGTGACTGTTTGAGCTACTCCAAGTGCAAAATCAGGCTCCCCAATGAGAACAGGCATAAGTGTAATCTCAATATCATCGATGGTATCACTAGGGGTTCCCATATCGTCAGTAAGCGTTACAGAATAGTGACCAACACTTAGGTTTGTTGCGGTTAGCACATCTGTTTGTTCGTTGCTCCAAACTATAGATATACCACCAGTAATATTTTCAAAGTCAACCGTTGCAGTGCCATCATTGCCTCCTTTGCATTTAGGGTTTGTGGTTTGTGTAATTATAGCATTAAAGAGTTTTTTATCGCCAATGTTAAAACTTGTGTCTGTTTTACATCCACTTGTGTCTTGAAGGCTCAGAATATAGGTACCTCCTCTTATGCCAGCTAAACTTTGATCGGTAGATGTAAACCCATTGGGCCCTTTCCAGCTACAAGTGTAGGGGGCAACGCCATTGTTAATTATAAGATTAACGGAGCCATCAGGATTTAGTGGGTTTGAACTAGCGTTATTGGTTACAATGCTTCCTCCAAAGTTAATTTCAGCGGGTTGTAAAATTTCAAAACTTTCTGTAGCTATGCAGCCATTAGCATCGGTTACCGTAACTATATATGTTCCGGCTGTTAGTGTACTTTGATTTTGAGCATTGGGAACAAGACCATAACCGTTGGGCGTATCCCAGAAGTATGTGTAGTCGCCAACCCCACCCAAAACGGATAAGCTAATCTCACCATTCTCATTGCCATAGCAGCCTGTAACATTTATAACCGTTTCGTTAATTACTATGGGTTCAGGTGCTACAAGGTGATAAAATTTAGTAACAGTCCGGCTCAGGGCATCAGTAACCACAAATCTGTATACTCCACTTTCAAGGTCAGCAAAGTTAAGAGTACCTGTGTATGTTCCATCTCCAATTATTGCACCGTTTACCTTGCTTAACTCGTATGTGTAGGGTTCTTGTCCACCGCCAAATACTTCGAGCCTAAGGGCTCCATCGTTTGCATCGCTGCATGTAATCTCGGAAATTGTTGGTAGGATATGAATGTTGATGTGTTTGGCTAGGAAACCATCTGAGGTACCTGTTGTATTCTCAAACTCATCAGATCCAAAAGAGATTAAAGGTGAGAGGAAATAGCCTCCAATTATTGAGTTTCCTTCGGGAGTAAGTTTGGTAACGTCTGTTTCGTCATCTTTTGAGCCCCCAAGTGACACGCTACTAAGTGGTATTCCGTCTGTGGAATAGTTAATGAGAAAACCATCTTGAAAGCCCTGGCTTACTAAGGTGTCCTGTGTTGGTATAGATTCTCCTATTAATGTAGTCCCACTAAAATAACCCGAAGAACTTAGAACGCTATTTTTTGCGTTAAGAGAAAGAACTTTGTCGTTACCAGTACCTCCAACTTGTTTTAACCAAATAATATCTCCATTATAGTTATATTTAGCAATAAATCCATCGTAAGCACCGCGTGTGGTAACTGAATATGGATCTAAACCAGTTGAGTTATTGAAAAGGGCGACTAAATTGAAAGTACCAGATGCATAAATACCAGAGGGATCAGTACAGATGGTGTTTCCAGGAGATACAACTGAAGCATTGGTAATTGTCCTAATCCAGTTAGTTGTCCCATTTTGAGAAAAACTTATTAAAAACTGATCTTGAGTGCCAGATAGATTTGCTGTTACCTCAATGGCATCAACAATCATAGATTTTCTAAAAGCTCCTGATGCTATAATATCTTGATTATAACCTATTGATAATCCTCCATCAATTCTTGTAGCTCCTCCGTCACCACCCTTTAGGTGTTTTACCCAGTCAATTTGACCATCTGGTAAATATTTTACCAAATAACCCTCACTCCAGGTGTAAGACGAACTATAATCTAAAGTTATAGTTGGAGAAAAGGTTATTGTACCCCCTCGCCAAAAGCCACCTACATAAATATTTCCATTATCATCAATTACTGCATCATAACTTCTATTCCTGGTTGCTGATTGCCCAACCTGCCATGCAAAGATAAGGTTACCATTGCCATCATATTTAGCAATAAAACCATCATTGTCACCCGCACTAATTAAATCTACGTTATCAGCAGGATTTTGGCTGTAGAATGTACATATTCCGTCAAAAGCGCCTATAACATAAAAGTTTCCTTCAGTATCAATAGTTGATCCGTTTATTGTACCTATTGTTCCTCCAATTTTATTTGCCCAGATCAAGTTACCTCCTTGAACTTTAGCTACAAATGCAGCATTTGTAGTGGAATTTAATACAATGCTTGAATTTGAGAAATTCAGATTACCAGAGAACTGCCCTGCTATAAATTGGGCATCAAAAAAATATTCGACAGTATTTATTTCGGTATTGCCATCCCCACTTAAGTGCAGAGCAAAATCCCAATTGCTTCCAGAAGTCCTAGTCACTTGGAATGCAATACAGAAAAAAATTAATGAAAATAGAAGTATTTTCATTATTCTGTTTTTAGTAGTTTTTATTTGTACTATCATTTTTTCTATGTTACTTTTGATATGTGAATAATAAATGTAAAGTAAACTCATTACGCATATCAAAGGTAACGAATTTTATCTTAAGTTGTTATTGTTCAAAATAGTTCAAGTATTGCGCAAAACCAGCCGCCTGACATGCAGTAGGTTACGGCTAGTTTAGGGTTGGCTTCAATATATGCTTTATTGAACAGATTTGACTGTTAGTAGCCTAAAAAAGGCAGGGAGTCAAAAGTTTTATAACTTTCATCAATTTATTTAATATGCCTCATCCAAATACAATAATTCACATTGGTTTTCCTAAGACAGCTACAACTTGGTTTCAGTATAATTTTTTTCCTTATGTTTCTAATGCTTTTTTTCTGCCAAGAGCAGAAATTTTAAGGCCTTTAGTTTTAAGTCAGAATCCACTGCTGTTTTCAGGTGAAGAAGTAAAGAAGGTAATAAATAAGCAATTTACACAAAACCAGAAAGAATTATTTATACTTTCCGATGAAGGATTCCTAGCCCGTAATTTTTTTCAAATAAAGGATTTTGCGTATAGGATTAAGAGTCTAGTTGAGAATCCTCAGATTGTTATCTTTATTCGAAATCAGAAAACTATGTTATCATCAATGTATTCGCAGTATTTAAAGTCAAATGGGGGGACTTATAATTTAAAATATTACTTGTTTGGACATCCTAGGGTTACTAAATGGACTAATGCAACATCTTTTGATAATATGTCCCTACTTAAATATGATGTAATTATTCAGTTTTATAAAGAACTTTTTGGTAAATCCAACATTCACATATTTTTATACGAGGACTTTATTAAGGATCCAAAAAAGTTTTGTGAAAAATTTTCAAAAAAATTTAATTTTCAAATTGATCTAAACAAATTATCCTACGGGAAAAAAAATGAGGGGATTAGAAGTGGCTTGATTTTTTTACAAAGATTTTTAAATAGCTTCACAGCAGGGCCTAAGTATGAAAAACATTACATTTGGCATATACCTTATATGCTATCTATTTCATTTAGAACGATTAAAATTCTTAATCGATTCAAAATTTTTGGGAATTCGATTAAAATTCATAATCATCTTTCAAAAAAGGATTATAATACTGTCTTAGACTATTATAGGGAGACAAATAGAAATCTTATAATAAAGCACAATATTAAAGGTATAGAAGAGCACAAATACCCCATTTAAATATAATATATTGAAACATCATTGGTTAATATTCACATCATTTCTTCCACCTTTTAGAGCAGGGGCTGGAGAAAATGCCCAAAACTTTGCTGGTTTTTTAAGATCAATAAACAAAGAAGTAAGAACTATTTCATTCACTAATTATAAACCTGAAGAAACCAATCATTACGATATTAGAATCCGTTTAAGGAAAAAGGGGGTTATTAATAATGCTCTTTTTAAAATATCATTCATTATTAAAGCATTGCCTGCAATATACAAAACTAATATTGTCTACATTATTGGTTCCTTTTCAAATTTTTTAATTGTTATTTTTATTTCTTGGATTTTAAATAAAAAAATAATCTTCAGTTCTACTTTACTAAATGCAGATGATGTTGAGTCTTTAACCAGTGCTGGCTCATATATAAAACGTAAACTTAGGTACAATTTGCTGGGGAAAATTTCATTGTACATTGCTATTAACAAAGAATTTGAAAAACGGTGGATTGATAAATACAAGCATCATAAAACTAAAATTTTGACTACTCCTCAGGGAGTTGATATACAAAAGTATTCACCATTGGTGGCTAAAAATAAACTACATGTTAAATCATGTTTGGGTATATCGAATAAGGTTCCCATAATATTAAGTGTTGGCAATTTAACTTTAAGAAAGGGTTACGATAAGATATTTAGAGTATTAAGCAGTATTAAAAAGGATTTTATTTATATTATTTTGGGGGAGTTGGATTCCTCCTCCAAATTTTATTTTTGGAATAAGAACAATGATATTACAGATCACCATATGGGAGGAAAAAAATTACTAGGAGACAAGATACTATTTATGGGATACCAGAATAATCCGCACTATTTTTATCAGATTGCAGATATTTTTCTGTCATTTTCCCAGCAAGAGGGACTTCCAAATTCTTTCTTAGAGGCTATGTCAAGCGGTGTGCCAATTATAAGTAGAAAGATGGAAGGAGTTGACAACTGGCCATTATTTGATAATGCTTACTTTTGCGAGGAAACGAATGATTTTAAGCGGCAGATTGAAAAACTTCTTGATTCTCAGGCTGAAAGGGAAGCTATAGGAGTTAAATCAAGGATGATTGCAGTGGAAAGTTTCTCGTTTGAGAGGTTATACAATAAAATTATAGAAGGACTATACTAAGTATATTAAAATGAGGATTATTATATGTTGCTCCTTTTTTCCCCCAATAATTTCAGGGGATGGAAACAGTGCTTATACACTTGCACAGGAATTAAGTAAGTTGGGTAACCGCATAACAATCCTTAGTTTAAATCCGAATAATGTATATCCTCCTAAATCTATAGTTAATCATATAGAGATTATTCGATCTTATTATTTAAAAAATAGTTTTTTTAATAAACTTCAATCAAGATATTTTTATGTAAAAAATCTTTTATTTATTATAAATGAATGTGATTTGATTATAGTATATGGTCGTATGCTAGGCTTTTGGTTGATCTTACTAGTAGGATTGTTTTATAAAAAAAAGCTCGTATACAGATCTACACTAATAGGGTTAGATGACAGTTTAACATTAAAAAGAAAACATCCTATATTTTTTAGATTACTCCTTAAAAAAATTGACTTTTACTTTGCTATTAATTTAGCGCTAAAGGATATGTGGGTAAAATCGGGATTATTGCCATCAAAAGTATTTGCTAGCCCTCAGGGTGTTGATCTAACTGTTTTCAAGCCGTGTTTTGATGATAATCTAAAATCCACAATAAAAGAGAGAGAAAACCTGCCCAAAAACATACCAACAATTTGCAGTATTGGGGACTTATGCATAAGAAAAGGATATTTTGAAGTATCTGATGTCTTGAGTAAAATAGATTTGGATTATAATTGGATTATTCTCGGTTCAGATGAGCCTAATCCCTATTTATGGGGGAGTAAGGCTAATGGAGAAGAGATATATTCTGTGAAAAAGTACCTGATAAATAACAATAAAACGAAGCTGAAACTAATAGGTCAAAAACAAAACCCGGAAGATTATCTTGTAGCGAGTGATATATTCATTCATTTTGCAAAAGCGGAAGGAACACCAAATGTTGTTTTACAAGCGATGGCCTGTGGGTTGCCGTGTATTGTTAAACCTATTGAGGCTATAGTTTCTCTAGGTCTTAAAAATAATATTCATTGCTTTTTTGCTGAAACACCCAATGAGATAAGTGAAAAAATTATTTTTCTTCTTTTAAATTTTGAAAAGAGACGTGAACTTGGGCATAATGCACGCATATTTGCTGAGGAACATTTTAATGCTACTTTAATAGCAGAAAAATTCATCCGTTTTATACTCAATTCTTAAATTATGAAGATTTATGCTGTTCATCTTTTAAATGATTTTAGTGGAAGCCCTAAGATTCTTTCACAATTAATTAAGATATGGATTCAGCATAGCCATCAGGTTGTTGTTTATACAAACATTAAACGTGTAGGTTTCCTTTCAAATATACAGGATGTTGCCTACTGTAATGTGCGTTATAGGTTTTACAATAATTCATTTGTGAGGCTTTTAGTTTACTTTTTAAATCAGATAAATTTATTTTGTAGAATTTGTTGGGGAGCAAAAAAAAATGAAATTATTTATGTTAATACCGTTCTACCTTTTGCTGCAGCTCTTGCAGGTAAGTTAAAGGGCTGCAGGGTAATATACCATATTCACGAGACGTCAGTTAATCCAAAATTATTTAAAAAATTCTTATTTAAAATTGCTAGAATAACAGCCAGCGATACAATTTATGTGTCTGAGTTTCTTATGCAGCAAGAACATAAGGGTGAGGGGCGATGCCATGTTGTTTACAATGCGCTTGAAAAGAGTTTTGTTGAAAGTGCACTGGAGTTTAAAAAGTTAATATGCGAGTATAGTAATGTTTTGATGGTCTCGTCATTAAAATATTATAAAGGCCTTGATCAGTTTATTACTCTAGCAAGTGATAACCCATATTTTAAGTTCCGTTTAGTTTTAAATACATCTAAACAGCAGGTTAAAGATTTTGCTAAAACTATCCTACAATCAAATATTGAAGTGTATGGGCCCTCGTCAAATCTTAACAAACATTATCAATGGGCCGATTTAGTTGTAAACCTATCGCATAGTGACAACTGTATTGAGGCCTTTGGTCTAACCGTACTAGAAGGTATGGCGTATGGTTTACCAGCAATAGTACCTCAAGTTGGCGGAATCACAGAAATTATTGAACATGATGTAAATGGTTATCAAGTTGATTCTAAAGATAGACAAGAACTTAGCGATTGCTTAAATTTACTGCTAACAGACAGGGAGATTTATAGAAGAATGTCTGAAAACGCATTGAATAAGGTACGCTTTTTTAATGAGGAAACTTTTATAAAGCAAAATTTAGAGATAGTTGGTGGCTTTTAATCCACCTCCCCAAACCCCCACCCCCTTCTCTTCACCTCCTCAAGCACCCTAACCAATGCGTGCCGCATATTTTTTTCGGCCTTTATTGAGTCGTGGAAAACGATAATGGCGCCGGGATGTAGGTTACTAAGAACAATTTTGGCGCATCGCTTGGGGGTTACCCAGCGACTGTAGTCCATGCTTAGCAGGCTCCACATAACTATTTTGTAGCGTTGTTTTAGTATGCGTACCTGGTTGGGCTTAATACGGCCGTAGGGTGGGCGGAAAAGGTTGCTGTTTAGTATGTCGTTGGCCAAATCAACATCTTGCACATACTGGCCAGTGGGCGTAGCCCATCCCTTTAAATGGCTATAGCTGTGGTTCCCCACAGCGTGCCCCTCGTCAATAATTCGTTGAAAGATGTCGGGGTGCATCTCCGCTTTTTTGCCAAGGCAAAAAAATGTGGCCTTGGCCTCGTATTTTTTTAGCGTATCAAGTACCCAAGGGGTTACTCCTTGCGTGGGACCATCGTCAAAAGTTAAGTAAATGGTGCTATCTTTTGCTGGAATCCGCCACAATAAACGGGGGAAGAAAAATGTGAAGAATTTGGGTGGACTTAGATTTATCATACCATTTACTAAACTTTATCCTAGCGTATCGAACAGGTTTTCGATTTCGGCCAGATGCTCGCCTTTTTCAAAATTACCCGCCATTTTGTACAATTCCTGTAAAATATAAATGCTGAGTTCCACTTCGCCTTTTACGCTCCCCGAAAATTTGTTGGGTAATGATAATAGGTAGCCCAGCTCGTTAGCGCATTGGTTCATATAAATGCGTGAGTAGCCTACGGCTTTATCAACTGCACCCGCTTGGTAGTAGCCCTCTATTAGTATGATGGCGAAGAAATTAAAGGGAACTGTTTCATGCGGAATAATCTCCATACACTTATCGAGAACGGCTATTGCCTTTTCGTTCTGGTTTTCAGCAATTAAAGCGCTCGCTAGCCTACCAAATATATTACGGTAGTTAGATACAATTCGGGTGCTGTTCTCGTTAATATAGACTTTAGGGTCCGAAATGCTTCGATACTGATATTTGTTCATCAGGTTGTTGTACATAATCTCGGTATTTACCTTTCCGTATCTTCCCCGCTCACGGTGCGCCTCAATGGGCACAATTCGGTAAAGGAGACCTTCGAGTTGGAAATACTTATCGAGATTCTGATACGTATCGGTATTTACCGTAATGGCGAAATACATTGGGCGTTGCCAGTTGTTATTAGCCATTAAATCCATCAAAAATTGACCATCTTTAAGCAGATAGTTCGATGGTAATCGCCAGTGCATGGTGTCAACAACTTGGTGCATATACTTGGGTTGAACAACCTTGTTATTTAATATATCTTCCTTATTTATAGGCAAATACAGGTTTTTAGATGGAAAGAAGTCGATGGTTTCGTCTCGCTCAAAAGGCGAATTTAATTTTGTGTTTGGATTATCGCTAAGCATAAAGTCCACCGCCTGCTTAATATGTACAGGCTGACTAAGCTTATCGGTTGTTAGAACTACTTCGCGGGTGCCAACTATGTACTGCTCTTTTTTCATACTTGCAGGCAACGGATCCGACTTGTAGGCTTTACGTAACATTTGGTCGATGTACCAATCGGCGCGAAGGTAGCTTAAGTTTGCCACACGAACGTCCGTTCGCACCTCTTCAACCTCCTGCGCGTACCAGAGAGGGAATGTATCGTTATCGCCATACGAAAATAGTATGCCATTTGGCTCGCTTGTTTTTAGCGCATTGTAGGCAAAGTCCACTGGTACATAGTCGCCCGATCGGTCGTGATCATCCCAGTTTTCGAAGGCCATAACGCCTGGCACAAAAGCGAGGGTAAGCCCAGTAGTTAAAATTGCTCCTGGGGCATTATTAAAAGCTTTTCGAATACCTTGGAAAAGAGCCATAACTCCTAAACCCACCCAAATGCTATATGCATAAAAACTGCCGGCAAAGGCATAGTCGCGCTCGCGGGGTTGGTATGGGGTTTGATTTAGGTAAACTACAATGGCTATTCCGGTTAAGATAAATAGTAGGGAAACCACCCAAAAATCTTTCCGATTTCGGGAATAATGAAAAAACATTCCTGCCAATCCTAGTATCAAGGGTAGCATATAGTAGCGGTTGTGAGCTTTGTTTCGGAATGTAGCGGGCAAGTCGTTTTGCGAGCCCAACCGTGGAGCATCGATAAACGGAATTCCGCTAATCCAGTTGCCTTTGATAACCTCACCGTGGCCCTGAATGTCATTTTGTCTTCCAGCAAAATTCCACATAAAGTAGCGAAAATACATATGCCCTACCTGATATGAAAAAAAGAAACGCAGATTCTCGGCAAATGTGGGTACACGTTTAACCTCTGTTTCGCCAGATGCTCCACTTACCCGTACTGGGTGGCCTGTGAAGTTGCTCCACTCCTTATACGCTCTTACGTGTTGAGGTTCGGAGCTATACATTCGGGGGAAAAGCGAAACAAACCTATCGTCGTATTTATACTTTGATTTATAGGACGACACGGCGTATTTCCCATCTTTCTGAACGTACTGTGGACTTCCCTTCTCTTTGCTAACTACAGGAGCATCAAAAGAACTTCCCATAATCAATGGCCTATCGCCATACTGCTCACGGTTTAAATAATAAAGTAATGAGAAGGTATCATCGGGACTGTTTTGGTCCATGGGTGGGTTAGCCGACGAACGAATAACGATTAGTGCGAATGAGCTATATCCTATAAGAACAACTGTTAAACAGAGTATTGCGGTATTTAAAACTGGCTTTGAATTTCTATAAGTGTAGCGTATTCCCCATACCAGCAAACCTGCAACCAGAAGTAGGTAAAAGAATAAACCCGATTTAAAGGGCAACCCGAAACTATTAACGAATAACAACTCGAATTTTGATGCGATTACAACAAAACCCTGTATAATACCATACATCATAATGAGTAGCAAAACAACGCTAAGGGCTAATGCTTTTACCACGCCCCAGGGTGTAACCTCATACTTTTTAAAGTAGTACACCATAACAATGGCGGGAATGGCCAGCAAGTTAAGTAGGTGTACGCCAATGGAAAGTCCCATTAGGTAAGCAATAAAAATGAGCCAACGGTTGGCGTGGGGTTCGTTAGCCACATTCTCCCACTTAAGGATAGCCCAAAATACCAGCGCGGTGAACAGTGATGAGGTTGCGTAAACCTCGGCCTCAACAGCCGAAAACCAGAATGTATCGGAAAAGGTATATGTTAGTGCGCCAACTAAACCTGAACCAATAATAAGAATAACTTGTGTTAGGGTATATTTATCGCCTGTGGCAATAACCATTTTACGTGCAAGGTGGGTAACAGACCAGAACAAAAAGAGTATGGTAAATGCGCTGGCTAAAACCGAGAGCATATTAGCAAAAATAGGTATTAGCGTGGTGGTGGGAGCAAGCATAGTAAATAAGCGCATTAGCAACATAAAAATTGGCGCTCCGGGCGGATGCCCAACCTCTAGTTTGAAACCACTGGCAATAAACTCGCCACAGTCCCAAAAGCTGGCTGTGGGTTGTACGGTTAAAAAATAAACAATGGCTGCAATGGCAAATGCTAGCCAGCCAAACAGTATGTTTAGTTTTTGGTATTTAGGAAAAGAGAATAACTTCATGGCGCAGGAAAAATTGATTTGAAAAACAAAATTACTATTTTTTTGGTAATTGTTTTTGGCATTTTGCATAATACCCGCTTTATTAAACAGATAGTGGGTAAATTAACCTAACAAACAGAAAATGTAAGTTAAAAGGAATACTTACCACCTTATTTTTGCCCACTCTTTCTGCTCTTCTTCAGAAAGGAATGTCCATGCCACAATTCGAGTAGATTTATTGCCAGTTCCCATCGTTTTGGTTACAACCTTTTTTGTCTCCAATTTTTCTAACAATTTGTATATTCCCTTTAGGTTAGATTGTTTTGATACTATGGTTGAAAACCAGCAAAAACTTTTGGCAAACTTCTTACTCTCCTTCACCATGTTCTGAATAAATTTATACTCGCCACCGTCGTAAATAAGCTCGTTGCTTACTCCTGCAAAATTAAGGGTTGGGTTAGCTGTATCTTTTCCCGATAGGTTTCTAACCTTTCGTCGAGCTGCCTCTTGAGCCTCTTCGGCAGAAGAATGATAGGGCGGATTGCATATTGATACATCGATTTTTTCCTCTTTTCTAATTACACCAAAATATATGTTTTTAGGATTCTGTTGTAATCTGCAGTCAACTTTGTTTTTAAGAGATAAATTTCGATTCACAATATTGTTAGCCGACTCAACGGACTTTGGGTCAATATCGGAGCCAATAAAATTCCACCCATACTCTGTAACGCCTATAATTGGGTAAATGCAACTAGCCCCTGTGCCAATATCGAGACACGTAACCTTATAGCCAGTGGGAATTTTACCGAGATTGTTTTCGGCCAGTAAATCGGCAATATGATGAATGTAATCGGCCCGACCGGGTATTGGGGGGCATAAATTTTTATCGGAGAATTCCCAGTATTTTATTTTGTAGTAATGCCTTAGCAACGACCTATTTAGAGTTTTTACAGCAGCGGGGTTTGAGAAGTCAATTGAATTAACCCCATATTTATTTGGCGTTATATACTTTGAAAGCATAGGACTGACGCTTACCAGGGCACTTAAATCATAGCGTTCTCGATTTTTATTTCGAGGATGCAGAGTAGTTTTTATTTCCTGATTTTTTTCTGTTGACATAAGTTTGTTTTTGAGCTATGTGTTTGCTTGAGCACTTTGACCTACTAAGTGCAAATTGCTTGGTTTTAGTTACAAGGCAACTGCAATTTACCCTTTATATAAATACTCCCTTGTAAATTAATGTTTTGTTAATCAGTAAGTTGCTATATAATGCTAATTCTTACTTTCTTGTTTTTAAGCTTACTGTTATTGGTTTTTTTAACAAGCACTTCGGCTATCTCAGCCTGTACACCAACATACGTACAATCCTGTTTGAGTTCAATAACACCTAGCTGCTCTTTTTGAATTTGACCTTGCTTAAGAAGTAAACCAGCAATATCGCCTTTTGATATTTTATCTCGCCTTCCGCCTGTAATGTACAAGGTTTTCCATTTTACTGGCGACGGAAGTGCAACCTCTTGTTGTTCCTCAATATTTACGTTTTCTGGAGCAATTTCCTTAACGTAATCGGGTAGGTCCTCGCCTTGCCAGTGAAGAATATAGGCAATACCATCGCGGTTCATCCGGGCGGTACGTCCGTTTCTGTGGGTGAATTCTTTATTGCGTGGTGGAAGGTGATAATGAAGAATAAATTTTATTTCGGGTATATCAAGTCCACGAGCAGCCAAGTCGGTTGCCAAGAGAAGCTGATTTGTACCATTTCTGAACTTAACTAGCGCCCGCTCCCTATCTATTTGCTCCATACTGCCATGAAAGCACTCATGATGAATATGGTTTTCTGTTAAAAAATCGCTTACCCGTTCTAGCGCATCCTTAAAATTGCAGAAAATTATTCCGGGCTGAGAGCCAATAAAAGCGAGAGCTTTTTGCAAGGTTTTTAGCTTATCTTTTTCGGGCGAAAGGATTGTTTTTATGGTTAGTTTGGAGTTTTCTTCGTGAAGATAATTGATGAAAATAGGTCTTTCTAAGCCAACAAAATCGGGTATTTTAACATCGCTAGTAGCTGAGGTTAGAATCCTTTGCTGAACATTGGGCAGCGCTTCAACAATCTCGGCCATCTCTTTTTCAAAACCCACTTCGAGCGATTTGTCGAACTCGTCGAGAATAAGGGTATTAATATGTTCCAATGAAAGTTTGTCCCTTCTAAATCTATCGGCTATTCGTCCGGGTGTGCCAATAAGAATTGCTGGCCGATGTTTTAGGTCAATCTTATCTAATGTTCCTGAACGTCCGCCATATACGGAATTCACTTTAAAACCCGACCCTAATTTTCGGATTACCTGCTCAATTTGCTGTGCCAATTCACGCGAGGGGACAAGTATGAGAATTTGAATTTCATCGCAGTTCGCATCAAGCGTTTCAAGTAAAGGCAGTACAAAGGCCAGGGTTTTACCCGTTCCTGTGGGCGATAGTAGCACCACATCCGACTTTAATTGTATGGTTTTACAGGCCTCCTCTTGCATTGGGTTTAGCTCTGTAATTTCAAATTTATTTAGAAGCGAGGCTGTGAGCTCATCGCCGAAAATCTCTTTTTGGTCTTTGTTTTCTGTTGACATTTAGTAAATTTTCTTTTTATTTTAGGCTGTCTAAAAAGTGAAAATTATCTTGTATTTTATTTTATTCTCTTTTCCAAATCAAGATAAAGTTGTTCAACTTTATCTCTAGCCCATTGTGTTTTTCTTAAAAACGTAAGGCTAGATTTAATAGAGGGGTTATCCTTAAAGCAGTTGATATTTATTTTCATTGCTAATTTTTCCCAACCATACTTTTTTACTAGTACCTCTAGCATAGTTATTAATTTAACCCCGTGTAAGGGATTGTTGGGTTGTTCTTGCTGAATATTTTCGTTGTGCATTTTCTGTTTAAATTGGCTTTAGTGGGCGGGGTTTGGAAAGTGTGGGAGGATGAAACGATTCATTATCCCATACTACGAGAAAGCGAGAGCGATTTCTAATCTGCTGACATCCGGTATTTTATTAGCCCCTTGTTGGGGTAGATTATTAATAGTTTTCGATTGTTAAAGCTTTCGACAGGGCTTCTTTAATCTCTTCGAGATTGCTTAGTGATATTCTTCCAGTTTTCTTTATAAATCGTTCCTCTGATATTGACCCGATTTGGAAACAATCAGCAGCTGATTCTTTTGATAAGTTGTTTGTGGTGTCAGTTTTTATATAAACCATCCAAGGTGCTATTTTATACCTTTCTTACCAATCTGTTAGTGGTACAATAATTTTTAACGGAAGTTTTCCAAGAGAATTATCATTAACAACAATTGCAGGTCTTGTTTTCTTAATTTTTGCTCCAATTGTTGGGTCCAGATTGATTAACTAAATTTCACTTTGTTTCATAGAACTCTTCAAAATTAAGCTGAGTAAAAGTAATTAATTCCTTGTTTCACTTTCTTCAATTGTTTTTAAAGTTCTTTCAATTATAAGAATTCTTTTGCCTAAAGGAAGTTTTTTAATTACTCCAATAATTTCTCTTACTTCCATAATTTATTCTTATTCCTTCATGCAAAGATAAAGTTTTTTAAGGTTGAAAACAATCGCTTAAAGATACCCGTGCCGATTTCATTAACGTGCCCCAACCAGCGTATAACACTGTTCTACCAGCTGTTGTGGTTGTTGCAATTCCCAAATTTTACCTAGCTTAGTGTGCTTCGAGCCAGTTTTGACCCTCACCCATATCAATTTCAAGGGGTACCGAGAGTTTTATAACATTCTCCATGCAATCCTTAACTATGGACTTCATGGTGTCGAGCTCGGGTTTGTACACATCAAAGTTTAGCTCATCGTGTACCTGAATTATCATTCGACTCTTCAGCCCTTTTTCGTTCATCTGCTGGTTAATGGCTATCATGGCCGCCTTAATAATATCGGCTGCCGAACCCTGAATGGGCGCATTTATGGCATTTCGCTCGGCCAGTCCGCGTACGGTTTGGTTGTTCGAATTAATATCGGGTAGGTAGCGTTTGCGCCCGTAAATGGTTTCAACATAGCCCTTTTTTCGAGCCTGCTCAACACAACTATCCATATAAGCCTTTACGCCTTTATAGGTGTCGAAATAGCCGTCGATTAGTGCTTTGGCTTCGCTATTGCTTATTCCCAAGCGTTGCGAGAGGCCGAAGGCTGAAATACCGTAAATCATTCCGAAGTTGGCCGTTTTTGCGCTGTTTCGCTGCTCGCGGGTAACATCGGCTAGTGCTATTTTAAAAATTTTTGATGCGGTGGCAGCGTGAATATCCTCGCCATTTTGAAAAGCCTCAAGCATTGAGGGGTCCTGACTAACGTGCGCCATAAGGCGCAGCTCAATTTGCGAGTAGTCGGCCGATAGTATAATGTAATCATCGCCCGAAGGGATAAAGGCCTTGCGAATTTCTCTGCCTCGCTCCTCGCGAATGGGGATATTTTGCAGGTTGGGATTATTGGAGCTGAGCCTACCCGTTGATGCTACCGCCTGATTGAACGATGCGTGAATCTTCCCCGTTTTCTTGTTAATTAGCGTTGGTAGCACTTCAACATAGGTTGATAAAAGTTTTTTTACCGAACGGAAATCGAGAATCTTGGCAACAATGGGGTGCTTGTCGGCGTATTTCATCAGCTCCTCCTCGCCAGTGGAGTACTGCTTGGTTTTGGTGCGTTTAGCATTTGTTGCAATCTTCATTCTTTCAAATAGCGCCTCGCCCAGCTGTTTTGGTGATGAAACGTTTAGGTCGGGCATACCCGCCATTTCCTTTATATCGTGGTCGAGCTGCAGTAGCTCCTTGTTTAGCTCAACGGCGTAATCGTTAAGTGCCTGAGTATTTATGGTAACCCCTGCATACTCAATTTGTGCAAGCACCCTAATCAGAGGCTCTTCGAGGGTGTAGTATAGGTTCGTTAGATTTTCTGTCTCTAGCCGTTTCCATAGAATAGTTTTTAGCTGTAGGGCAAGGTCAGAATCTTCGCCAGCATAAATGGCTGCCTTTTTGGGGTCGATACTACGCATATTTAGCTGTCTGGCGCCTTTTTTGCCAATTAGCTCCTCAATTTCGATGGGTTTATAGCCCAAAATATTTTCAGAAAGAATATTAAGATTGTGTCGCATATCGGGCTCAAGTAGGTAGTGTCCCAGCATGGTATCGTTTAGCTTGCCACGCAGCTCAATGCCGTAGTATTTCAGCATTAGTAAATCGAACTTAACATTCTGACCAATCTTGGCGATGTTCTCATCTTCAAAAACAGACTTAAAGCGATTTACCACCTCATTTGCCTTATCATCGTCGGCAGGGATGGGAACATACCAAGCTGTGTGCGGTTCAATGGAAAAAGAAATACCCACCAGCTTCGAGGTGTGATGCTCAAGACCTGTGGTTTCGGTATCGAAGCAAAACTCTTTGGCTGCCGAGAGTAACTGCACAAGCTTATCAATAGCCTTATCGTCTTCAATTAAGCGATAATCGTGCTTTACATCGTCTATGGTATTTAAGGAGGGCTCTGTAATGGGTTTTGCCAACTCGTCGTCGCCAAAAAGCGATGTTTGTATAGGCTTGGGTTTGCTCTGGGATGTATTATCGCCAAAAATATCACGCGAAAGCGAGCGGAATTCCAGCTCTTCGAGCAATTTTTTTAGTTCCTCGGCATTTGGTTGAGCACGTGCCAACGCATCAAAATCGATATCAATGGGTACATCTAATTTTATTTCTACTAGAATGCGCGCCAAATCGAGCTGTTTGCGGTTCTCGATTAGTTTTTCTTGCTGTCCTTTTGATAGCTGCTCAATATTCTTGTAAATTTCCTCAATGGAACCGTATTGTGCTATGAGTTTGGCTGCAGTTTTTTCGCCAATGCCCGGAACGCCTGGTATATTATCTGATGAATCGCCCCAGAGCGCAAGTATATCCTTAAACTGCATAGGGTTTTCAATGCCATATTTTTTACACAAATCGTTGGCGGTAACCGTTTCAATATCGGCACCACTGCGCGAGGGTTTTACCATAACCACCTTGCTGGTAAGCAGCTGTCCGTAATCCTTATCGGGTGTCATCATCATTACCTCAAAGCCTAGGGGTTCTGCTCTTGCTGTAAGCGTTCCCACAATATCATCAGCTTCGTAGCCCAGCTTTTCGAGGATGGTAATATTCATTGCACGGATAATTTCCTTAATAATTGGCACTGCCGAGCGGATATCCTCGGGAGTTTCCTGTCGGTTGGCCTTGTACTCGGGGTACAAATCGTTGCGGAAGGTTTTGCCCGATATATCGAAAGCTACGGCAATGTGCGTTGGGTCGAACCGCTTTAGCGCATCGAGCAGCGATTTGGTGAAACCAAAAATGGCGGAAGTATTTTGCCCCTTACTGGTTTTAATGGGCCTACTAATAAATGCAAAGTAGGCGCGGTATATAAGGGCGTAGGCATCGAGAACCAGAAGTGTTTTAGTAGGCATATTATGAGTTTTTAGATATTGACAAATGTGGTTGCAAAGATATTATCAATGTTGTATAAATTAGCTTTTTATTAAATGATGTTTTCGTTCTGTCATTTATCGACTCTGTTTAGAATGACCAATACGCACCCTGAGCAGCCTACTATGAACGAATACGAAGGGTGAATTTACTTTTACACAATTCAGAACCTCTACTAAACCCTACCGTATTTCATGTCGTTTAGTTAAGGCTGTCGGCTTCGACTTCGCTCGGCCTGACCGTCAGCCTGACCGTCACCCGGAGTGAAGTCGAAGGGGCGGGTGTAATTGAATAATAGGTAATATCTTGTTAACTAAACGACATTGATTCATCTTTTAAAAATTTGATGAATAATGCGGGTTAAAAGAAGAGCGTATCATTTTTCATTGGAATATGAATATTCCTTAGCCCTTCCTGTCGTAGCTTATGCTTAAAAAACTCCATTGGTTTTAGGTCGCCATGCACCAATATGGTTTCCTTTATCTTTTTAAAATCTTGGCATTTCAAAAATTCAATCATCTCCTCATAGTCGCCATGGCCCGAGTACGATTCTATTCGGCGAATATCGGCTTTTACCTCATGCTCAATTCCGTGAATTGAAACGGATTTGGCCCCATCCAATATGCGCGCTCCCAGTGTGGTTGGGGCGCAGTATCCCACAAATAGGATAGTGTTTTTTGGGTTACTTATGTTATTTGCCAAATGGTGCTTAATGCGGCCCGCCTCGGCCATTCCCGATGCCGATATAATAACGCAAGGTTTGTTGTACGTGTTTAGTGCTTTCGACTCATCAACACTCTTGGTATAGCGAAGTGCGTTAAACCCGAATGGGTCAGGGTCTTTCTCCATAATTCTCTGAATATCGGTATTGAAGCATTCTGGGTGCATTCTAAATATTTCGGTTGCGTTGGTTGCAAGTGGGCTATCAACAAATATTTCTACTTTAGGCAGGCGACCGCTATGATAAAAATTGTTTAGTGAGTACACTAAATCCTGTGTACGCCCCACGCTAAACGATGGTATTATAAGTTTTCCGCCCTTGTTAACGCAGGTTTCAATAACCACATCCAGCAGGTCTTCTTCGCCTCTGTCGTTATCGTTGTGAAGCCTGTCGCCATAGGTCGATTCGCAAATCAGAATATCGGTTTGTGGGAAGGGTTGAGGTGACCTTAGAATGCGATTCTTTGGACGGCCAATGTCGCCTGTATAGGCTATGTTTTTGGTAACCCCATTTTCAATAATTTTGATATTTGCTACGCCGCTACCTAGCATATGGCCAGTATCGGTAAATTTTACTTGTATATTACTATCAATATTGAATTTTCTATCGTATGGCACGCCAATAAATAGTTTCATCGACTCAACAGCATCATCCTTAGTATAAAGTGGTTCAACAGGTTTTAACCCCTTTCGAACCCTTTTTTTATTGAAATAGTAAATATCACGTTCCTGAATAAAACCCGAGTCAACCAGCATAATGGCGCATAGGTCGCGCGTGGCCGAGGTACAAATTACCGAGCCATCAAAGCCCTGTTTAAAAATGTAAGGTATTAGTCCAGAATGGTCTATATGTGCGTGGGTTAGAATAATATGGTCTATCTCTTTAGGGACGAAACCCAAATCGCGGTTCATTTCATCGGTTTCTAACCCTTTCCCTTGGTACATTCCGCAATCGAGCAAGATTTTTTTTCCGTCATCCGTTGTTATAAGATGTTTGCTGCCCGTAACTTCACGCACAGCACCGTTAAATTGTAATTCCATATGCCAAAATTTAATTCAGATTAGATGACCTAAAGGTAACAAAAATCTGAACAAATTATGACCGTATTGTGTTTCGTTAGTGCTCGCAAACAGGTATTTTTGATGAGTTTTAATTGTAAATCTACCATACTAAATTGGTTAACCCTGTTGGTAATCAATAATTTTATTACGGTACAAAAACCGATGCTCTATGATTACAAAAGATATTTTGGTGGAAGAAATTGTTGAGGATTTTCCCAACGCTATCCCTTTTTTGCGTGATAAAGGATTGGTTTGCATACAGTGCGGCGAGGCCGTATGGGGAACGCTTAATGATTTGGCTAAATCGAAGGGTTTTACCGAGGATAGGATTAACGAAATTGTGGCTCAGTTAAATGAGTTAAAGGGGTAGGAGCGAAGAAGATATTTATTTAATTTCTTTCCCTGTTGAGACGCACGGCCGTGCGTCTCAACTAGGGCTGTTCGCCTAAACTAGGGCTGTGCATCTCAACTAGGGCTGTGCGCCTTAAGAGGGGAAACCCATTTCTAACCATTCAATATTATGTTTATTACTTTGTTTATTTACCTTTACGAGGTAATTGGCAAATGGATTTTAATTTGAAGCAAAATATGACTTAAAAGATATTTGGAAGAATCTGGTTCTTGCTTTTTTTATTTATTACTCTTGGCATAAATAGTACAAGAGCAGAGGTACAAACCCCTCAGGATTCCATAAAAAATATCCTTCCTACCCTTAAAGGCGAGCCTCGTTTACAGGCACTAGTGGATATTTACACCCTAATTGCCATGGGCGATGATTTTGAGGGAGAGCTTGCAGCACTGGAGGATTTGCGCAACGAGGCTTCCAAGCAAGGCAACGTCGATTTTGAAGGACAAGCCCGCATAAAACAAGTTTTTTGTTTCTACAACTACAACATATTCGATAGTCTTGTAATGGTGTTGCCAGGCCATCTTGAGTTTATGGCACAGCACGAGCAATGGGATTACTATTACAACAGTTGGGAGGCTAAAATTGAGATGCTTTTGTATGCCGATAAAACCCAAACCGCATTACGAGAAACTCAGTTTATGTACGACGATGCCAGAACACGTAATAACAATTATGGTTTGGGTGTGTCGGCACATTCACTTGGCATAATATACCAAACGCTGCAACGCTACGATTTAGCCATAAAATCTTTTAATGAAGCCGTTGAGCGGCTCACCAAGGAAGATGATATTAGCCTACTACTAAATACATATAATGTTTTGTCCGAAACTCTCGATGCCGACCAAAAATACACTCAAATGCTTGCTGTGGCCGAGAAGTGGAAAACCACCATTGACGATTATAAACGGGGAGCCGAAGAACGTGGGATAACGCCAATGCTCAATGGGCGCTATCTGTATTGCTACTTGGCATTTACTGTTGCGCATTTTCAAATTGGTAACACCGAGCTAGCAGAGCAGTATATGCGCATTTCGGAGGAACTTGCCAAGGGGCGTGGTATGGTATCACAATTTAAGTTGTTGCATATTCAAACTCGGCTGTACGAGCATTTAGGCGATTACGATAAAGCCATAGCTTGTGCTGAAACTAACTACCAAAGGGTAATTGATTTTGGCGATAGTGTAAGTGCGCTAACTGTGCTAGAAAACAAAGCCCGCATACTACTAAAAGCTGGCAAAGGAATGGATGCTGCTCTAACTTATGAGTATGTAATGGCTGCTAAAGATTCGCTTCGCAATCTCGATATGGCTGCTCAGCTTGATGAGCTACGCACTATTTATGAAGTGGACCAATTGATATTAGAAAAGCGAATTTCAAAATCAAAGTTGACTGTTTTATTTGTAATAAGTATCGCTTTGGTCTTGTTGCTTGTGGGGTACATATTTTATACCCGCCGATTAAATAGAAAGAATAAGGTTTTATACGAAAAAATTCGAAGAGCCCAACAAGCCGAAACCCAAGCGGAGAAAGTTCTTAGAGAAGCTCCTGAAAATACCCTAAACAAAGAGCAGGCGCTATTTCGCGAACTAAACAAGCTGCTTTCTGAAAAACTTTCTTTTACCAACCCTAAATTATGCCGCAAAGAGCTCTCTGAAATGTTGGGAACCAATGTTACTTATTTGAGCACCGCCATTAAAGAGTGCGCAAAGGGAATGACTATTACCGAATATATTAACAGAGTACGCTTGGTGCACGCCGGCAACTTGCTTATTGAGAATCTCCAAATTCCGATTGATGTGGTTGGCGAAAACTCGGGCTTTAATTCCCGCACCACCTATTACCGACTTTTTCGTGATTACTATGGTATGTCGCCCACCGAATTCCGACAAATTTCCAAACAAAAAAGCAAAAAAATGGCTTTGTAAGCTGCTGCTGCCGCACGATTCCATCGTGTGGCTTAAGTACTATTAGTTCTTTTTTTTCTTGGTTACCACACCACAGAACCGAGCCGTTTTATGGCGAGCTCGACGAAGTCAACCGAGGACAAAGGACGAGCTCAGCGCAGCTAATCGTGCGGTAGCGCCAACCAAAATCCAAAATACTTAAAAAAACACCAAAAAATGCCCTTGTAACTCTCTTTATATCAATCAATTGCACCAGTGCGACTTCATTCTTGCAACTAAATTGTACAATTGTATGTATAAACTAAATTGATGAAAAGTCAAACTTTTAAACAAAACGTTCCTTCATTGAATCCGACTTCATACAGTTGGGTTTACATTCTATATAATACTTAAAACACAAGAGATGAATACAGGATTACCTTTTAACCTGTCCAAACAGCTTGGTATACCTGATACGGCAGAAAAACTGGGTTGCTACCGTAGCCGCAGTAACCCATTCGATGCTTTGGCGCACAAGCACCTTTTATATAGCCTCACCAAAGAAACGGTGATGCACAATATAAAACAGGAAAACCCAACCTTAAGCAACTTAATACCCGAAATTATAAATCATTTTAACAATAACTTAAACCAATAAAAAATGAAGAAAATGTACCCTTTAAGCCCGAATCTTTAAGGGAAAACAGCAAGGCTCCGAGCCACGTGGGCAAAATTTAGAGTAGCCAAGCTACTTATGTTGCTGGCAGCCCTACTAATGCTAACCCCCGTAATGGCGCAAAACCTATCGGTAAGCATTACCACCACCGACAACGCCACCACGCAGGTAACCGCACAGGTCTCATTGGAAGCTGCAATAGGCACAATAACCCTTGCCAATGTGCAAAAGCTTGAAATAACAGCTGGCACATTTAACACCACCGACTGGCAATGGCTAAAAGCCCAGAAGGCTAACCTTAAAGCGCTAACCCACTTTACCATAAGCGATGGGGTGAGCAGCGTAGCTAATATTCCGAATAGTAGCTATGGATATTCATATTTTAACACTACCCTACAAGAAGTAAGCGTGGCAAAGGTTGAAAGCATTGGCCAACAAGCATTCTACGGTTGCTCATCACTCTCTAGCGTCAGCTTCCCGCAGGCAACAATCATAGAGGTCAGTGCATTCTACGGTTGCTCTTCACTCTCTAGCGTCAGCTTCCCGCAGGCAACAAGCATAGGGGTCTCGGCATTCTACCGTTGCTCTTCACTCTCTAGCGCCAGCTTCCCGCAGGCAGTAAGCATAAAGGACGGTGCATTCAATGGTTGCCAATCACTAACCACGCTAACCCTTGGTGCTACGCCACCAGCTGTAGGTTATGAGGCGTTTAACAGTTGCCCCGCCACCCGCTACCTGGTTCTGGCAGATACCGAAGGCAATAGGCTCTCGGGCGATGCGCTTACTACTGCACGTAGCCACTATAAAGCTGTTGACGATGGCAATACGGAGGACAACTTGTGGTACGGGTGGGATTTTGCCCAAACGCTGTACCTCGTTTCAGCTGCTGATTGTGCAAATGGTCGCATAGTTCCAACTTTTGCTGCAGCCCCCAGCGGTATCGAAGTAGCCCTTACGGTTACACCCAATGCGGGTTATCTGTTAATAGATGGAACTTTAGAAGCCCACAAAACCGACGATGCGACAACACCCGTAACCATTACCGACGGTGCTTTTACTATGCCCGAATACGATGTGACGGTTACCGCCCAGTTTGAGGCCTTACCACAAACATTAACGGTAGCAACTGTTGAAAATGGCAGTATCACTGCATCGCCAAGTACGGGTATTGTTACCGATACTGAGATAACGCTAACCGTTACACCCAGTGTGGGTTACAAACTAAAAGAGGGAAGTTTAAACGCTTACAAAACAGATGATCAGAGCGTTACCTTCCCAATTATCGGCGATAAGTTTTTTATGTCAGCTTACGATGTAACGGTAACTGCCGAGTTTGAAGTTATTAAATACAATTTAACCTACACCGCAGGTGCTAACGGTTCTCTCACGGGCGAAACTGTTCAAACTGTGAATTACGGAACCGATGGAACAGCAGTAACTGCTGTGGCAAACACAGGTTATCACTTTGTACAATGGAGCGATGGCGAAACCGCCAATCCACGTACCGATGCAAATGTAATTGCAGATGTAACGGTTGAGGCAGAATTTGCCATCAACACTTATACGTTGACTTACACAGCTAGTGCAAATGGTGCAATTACAGGCGATGCAACCCAAACGGTGAATCACGGTTCCGCTGGAACTTCTGTTACCGCTGTTGCAAATGCTGGTTACCATTTTGTGAAATGGAGTGATGATATAACCGCCAATCCACGTACCGATGTGAATGTAATTGCTGAAGTAACGGTTGAGGCCGAGTTTTCCATCAACACTTACTCGGTAACTTACACAGCTAGTGCAAATGGTGCAATTACAGGCGATGCAACCCAAACGGTAAATCACGGTACTAATGGCACCGAGGTTGAGGCAGTTCCTGCCGCTGGTTACCTATTCGTAAAATGGAGCGATGGTGTAACCGCCAATCCACGTACCGATGTGAATGTAATTGCTGAAGTAACGGTTGAGGCAGAATTTGCCATCAACACTTATACGTTGACTTACACAGCTAGTGCAAATGGTGCAATTACAGGCGATGCAACCCAAACGGTAAATCACGGTAGCGATGGAACAGCCATTACCGCAGTACCAAACGCTGGCTACCACTTTACGCAATGGAGCGATGGCGAAACTGCCAATCCACGTATTGATGCGAATGTAACTGCTGATGTGACTGTTGATGCTGAGTTTGCAGAAGATTCAGTTCCAGAATATACGCTTACTTTCGAACTAGTGGGTGCCAACCAAACGCCAGTAGCTGGTGCTACAATTAACATTAATAATGTAGATTTAACCTCAAATAGCGAAGGGAAAGCGGAGATTCGCCTTACTAATGGCGATTATTCCTATACCATTTCTTTAGAAGGCTACGAAGCATTATCTGACGAGGTGACCATTAACGGAGAGGACAAAACCGTTCCTGTAAATATGGTAAAGCTAGGATTAGAAGACAATATGCTTTCAGATGTGAAGGTTTATCCAAATCCATTTACGCACAGGCTTGTGATTAGTGGTGCCAGAAACGTTAGCCGCATAGTTGTTACCAACCTTATTGGCCAGCCTATGCAGGTTTCGACTCAGGTAAATGCGAACTCCGAGTGGGTAATTAGCACCACCTCGTTAAAATCGGGTATTTACCTAGTAACTCTTTACTCCACCGACGGAAAACGAGTAGTTAGAAAGGTTGTGAAAGAGTAGAGAAGTATAGTTTGTAAATTTAAAGGGGCTGCCTATTTTTTTAGGCAGCCCCTTTTTAATTTTTTGATGTATCGGGGTGGCGAATTATTGGTAGAGACGCACGGCCGTGTGTCTCTACCAATAATAATCTATATTAAAATTCTTTGCCTTTCCGTTTAGGGTAGTCAATTGAGTAGTGAAGGCCTCGACTTTCGCGCATATTCTGGGCGTTTTTAATTATTAGGTAGCCCACATTTATCATATTTCGGAGTTCGCATAAGTTTTGGGTAAGTATCGACTTTTTAAATAGTTCTTCGGTTTCCTGATACAAGGTTTCGAGGCGAACCAAGGCTCGCTCAAGCCGTAGGTTGGAGCGTACAATGCCTACATAGTTACTCATAACTTGCTGCATCTCTTTATAACTCTGGGTAATAAGTACCATCTCCTCGTTGTGGGTCGTTCCCTCGTAGTCCCACTTAGGGATGCTCTGGTTAATTTGCAAAATTTTTGCCTTTGCAATGGAGGCTTTAGCTGCTTTTTCAGCAAAAACCACAGCTTCTATTAGCGAGTTTGATGCCAATCGGTTCGCACCGTGCAGTCCGGTAGATGAGCATTCGCCTATGGCGTAGAGGTTTTTAATGGTGCTCTCGCCATTTAAATCAACATTAATACCGCCGCAAAGATAGTGAGCGGCAGGAACAACGGGAATCATTTCTTTGGTTATGTCAATGCCTATTGAGAGGCATTTTTGGTATATATTTGGGAAGTGATTCTTAATTTCATTGGGATTCTTAAAGGTTACGTCGAGAAGTACAAAGTCGTCCCCGCTAATCTTCATCTCATTGTCGATGGCACGGGCAACAATATCGCGGGGAGCTAGCGAGCCGCGCGCATCGTATTTTTGCATAAACTCTTTGCCTTGCTTGGTTTTAAGAATTGCTCCGAACCCACGCATAGCCTCGGTTATTAAAAACGAAGGGCGTTCTCCTGGATGGTACAACGAAGTGGGATGGAATTGTATAAATTCCATATTCTCAATAGTGCCCTTGGCTCTGTAAACCATAGCAATACCATCGCCAGTAGAAACCAGTGGGTTGGTTGTTGTGTGGTAAATATTGCCTACACCGCCTGTTGCAAATACCGTGCTTTTAGCAAGAAACGTACTAACTTTTTGGGTTTTTGTGTCGAGTATATAAGCGCCAAAGCATTCAATATTAGGTGTTTTTCGAGTAATCTTTTCTCCTAGATGGTGCTGCGTAATAACCTCAATGGCAAAGAAATTTTCAAATACCTTTATGTTCTTGTGGTTTTTTACCATCAAGCTAAGTGCTCGTTGTATTTCGTTGCCAGTATTGTCTTTATGGTGAAGAATTCTATGCTCAGTATGGCCACCTTCGCGGGCTAAATCATATTGTCCGCTTACCTGTTTGTCGAATTTAACACCCCATTGAATAAGCTGCTTTATCTGTTCGGGTCCTTCGGTAGCCACTAAACGAACAACCTCTTGATTGCAGAGTCCGTCGCCGCAAATTAGCGTATCCTGAATGTGCTTTTCAATGCTATCGGGTTCGTAGGTAACTGCGGCAATTCCCCCTTGAGCGTAAGAGGTATTGGTTTCCTCAACGCCTGCCTTGCTAATTAGGTTTACCGTGCCGTACTCGGCAACTTTTAGTGCGAAGCTTAAACCGGCGATGCCGGTTCCAACAACCAAAAAATCGCTTGTGTGTTTACCCATAGCGTTGTTTTTTTGCAAAGGTAAATTATTGTGATGTGGAATACAAGCGGAATAATTCAAATAAAAAAGGAGAGGCTGCCAACTAGTTGGCAGCCTCTTGGTATTGGTTAAGAACGTTTTTTTTGTCCTAATCTCGTTATAATAAATGTATTGAAGGATTGAATTCTTCAGCAATTATCCTATCTGAAATTAACTTCCTACCTCTTATTACTTGTCAATCTCCAATTCAAGCCACTCCTCAAGGGTGCTATAAATTTCTTTCTGTGTCTCTTCGGGGAAGCTATGGATGCGGGTTCTGTGGTCGCCATTGGATTTAATGTATCTTACCGCATTGGTTTTCTCTCCTGGAACCACAGCGGTTGCGCTCCATGGGTCGTCCTCGCCATATATGTAAAGCATATAGTTTCCATCGTTTTGTACCCATTGGTTTACTCTTTGCATAGGTTCGGGGTCAAATATTGCTTTATGGCCTTTGGGCATTGTAAAATCGAAGGTGATATTGGTTGTATCGGAAAGGAAACGGCTCCATGGTTTAACCTCGTATCCGTACATGCCAATTTCGGTCATAGCTTGGTAAAAGAATGGCCTAACAGCATCAACGCCGCTATCCTCAATAAAGGTAAACGAAGCAATGTTTACCCAGTGGTTAAAAAGCTCCTCATCGGTTGCTGTGGCATTGGGAATTTGCGAACAGTCGAGCCCGCCCCATTGCCAAAAACCGAAGTCGTACTCAAGTATATTCACATCGTAAGCTCTGCTAAGCCCAAAACCAAACTTGTAGTTTTTGTCTTTTGCAAGTTGCTCAAGCATAGGCATTAACTTTTCTTTACGTTTAAATAATTCTTCTTGAAAAGCTCTCACCCTTTCGCGACACTGGGGGGTACTCACGTTTGCAAGGAACTGGTAAACGCGCTCATCCTCGCTACTAAAGTTTAGCGGTGCAACGTAAGGAATACTAACATCAACATCGTTTGGGTATAGCGACCTATGAAAAATGGTTGCCTGGCCGCCCTTGCTAATACCCGTGCTTACCCATTTGGATTTGTAGAATGGTTTAAACGCATTGATAATGGCGTGGTGGTCTGTTGCTGCCTGAAAAATATCTAGATATGCCCACGGTATGCTATCTTTGGGCCGGCTATTTTCGAAGAAGCGATGCTCAATATTTATTTGGTTTGCGTTGAGCAGTTTAGTTGGCTCGGTGGCACGAGGCGTGTATATTTTGTAACCCTCAATGGCAATAACCATAGGATTGTTAAAATCGTTATGGCTATAAATTACCCTAAGCGGGAAATGCTCTCCGTTGGGATTATTGTGGTCCTGCGGCATAGAGAACCATAGTTCCCAACTTTCAGCAAATAGGGTGTCGGCCTCTATCTTTTTAAGGCTGTCGATATTTGCAATTTGGGCAATTACCTCTTCGGCTGTTTGGGGTTTAGGCTGGCATCCCGAAAGTATGAAGGCGGTTAAAAGCGCCGAAAATACTATGGCAATAGTGTTTTTAATTGATATGAAATTTTTCATCTCTGTAGTATATTTAGGTTAGCTAATATTCTTGTAAATTTATTTTTTTTTAATTGTTGATTAGTTAATAACGTTAATTCGAAATAACTAACATTATCTTTCTAATTGTTGAAGTTTAACTATTAATACTCCTATTGCAAAGCAACTTAACCTCAATGAATATGGGGTATTTTAGGTATTTGAACTCTACTGATTCGTTTTTATCTTCGTTTAATAATCCCGTAGGGATTGAATATTTATAGCATTTATCGTTTGCTATGTTGTGCGACCTCGTTGAGGTCGAATATATTATGCCTGTCTTCTTTGCTATAAATATTTGAATCCTACGGATTCGTTCGTTTGCTTTACAAATATGTATTTTTATATAGCTAGCGGTCAGGCTGAGCGAAGTCGAAGCCGACAACTTTACTAAATGGCATTGCTTTTTTCTTTCTAAAAAGTGAGGTTTAGGCATAGTACGTAAGCATCCTGTTGCTTACCAAATGACATAACTACTTTTTCCTTGTTATACGGTTTGGCAAAAATGTACGAGCTAGCCACCCCAATGGCGGCTCCCCCAATAATATCCCAGTAATCGTGCTTATTGGCATAAAGCCTCGTGTAGCCTGTGTAGGCAGCTAGTGCGTAGGCTGGTATTCCTACCTTCCACCCAAATTTGCGCTGTACAAATGCGGCTCCCATAAAAGCTCGCGATGCGTGACCCGAGGGAAAAGCGTGCCCCTCGCCGTTGGGTCGTTCCTTATTTATAGCATATTTAAGTCCATAGGTAACAACGGTTGAAACGCCTGCTGCCCAAACAAATTGCCAAGTCCCTTTGTATTCATCTTCACTCCATATTAAGGTAGAAGCGAAAGCCGCCCCAGGTATAGCTAATTGTAAAACTTCACCTGAAAGCTCAATGGGACTAACCTGTGCGCGAGCCGTTAGTATAGTAATCGAAAGAATAACTGCAAAAAATATTCGCTTCATTATAAAATGGGTTGAGGTATTTGTTATCCCCAGCTAAGAACCAAAGTTACTAAAAAAGGAACGAGTACCGATAGAACAATGCCGTGAAAAATTGAAATCATAGCATAATCCTTACCCGATGCTTTGGTAATAATTGGTAGGGTTGTGTCCATACTAGTTGCGCCACCCGCTGAAATTGGAGCAAGTTTTCCAAACAGCACAGCAAAAATTGGTGCGGCCACAAGCGTAATTATTTCGCGCATTATGTTTGCCAGCAAAGCAATAACCCCCAGCTCATCGCCCCTTAGCTCTGTAATAAAAATACTGGAAAGGCTGTAGTAACCAAATCCATAGCCTACGGCTAGTAAGTCGAGGAATTTATCATCGGATAGGAGTAAAAAAATTACAGCTACGCCCAGCGTTGTTCCAATAATTGTTACAATGGGTACCAGTAGTATTTTAAAGTTCAGCTGCCTAATGGCTTTAAGCGAATTTGGGTCTGCTCCAATGCCAATACCTACAAGAAACATTAAAAGGTATAATGCCCACTGACTGTAATCGTTACTTATCAGCATTTCAGGAACGAACCTGAACAAGCCGAGCACAACGCCCAGTACAAAAAACGAAAGAATTGTGAGGCTACCCTTCATAATTATCGTTTTTGGGTTTGAACCAAATTACGTAGGCAGCCCAAGCCACTATAACGCTACCAGCAATCCCCCCGAGAGATACTACCAGGGCTTTAAACCCGAGTTTGGGTAGGTTGTTCATAATTATTTCGTTTGCACCTACGGCAATGCCCAGTAAAAAAAGCAGCAGGTAAATAGCCCACATAGTAAACTTGTCGGCAAATTTTACCATCTTCTTTCGAGTACGGAAAAAGTAACCGAAAAAGACCCCAACCACCATTACAATCAGAACTGTAAACATATTTTTAGAATAGTGGCGATGGGTAAGTGCCTTTGCTTACTAGTTTTGCCAAGCTGCTAGTAACAATTGGCTTATCGCCAGGGTAGGTAACACCAAACCATTGCGAACTTGTGGGCAGCACATTACAGGTTGCTTTACCCGATTTTATTAGCGCATTTACCACTGTTGGTATGTAAAACTCAGCCTTTGGATTTGCTAGCGAACCGCTCAAAAACTCGTTGAGCATTGAGTCGATATGCCCAAAAAAGTTGGGTGTAAAGCCCCAAAAGTTCATTGAAACAAGCGATTGCTCATCAACTGCAACCAGTTCGCCATTCGCATCTTTATACATTACCTTGCCGTTAACCCGTTCAATGTGTGTGCGTTCAACCACATCGTTAAGGTTTGATTTTTCATCCACAGCACAAACCCCACGTGAAACAGAACCTTCATCGCTTAGCGTATTGCCCAAACGGTATGCAACCATAAAATATTCTCCCTCGGTTAGGGTTGGTTTCATAAGTTCCTTAGCAAGAACTTTAAACGATTCGGCTCCATAAAAATCGTCGGCATTAATAACGGCAAATGGTTCCTTTACCACGTTGCGGCAAACCCATACGGCATGGGCTGTTCCCCATGGTTTTACCCTATCGGCGGGACATGTAATGCCACTTGGCAGGTTGTCGAGCTCCTGAAAAACTAGCTCGTAAGGCACCTTGCCATCGAAATGCTTGCCGAACACCTCGCGAAAATCCTTTTCAATATCCTTGCGGATAACAAAAACTACCTTTCCGAAGCTTGCACGAAGCGCATCAAAAACCGAGTAATCGATAATGGTTTCGCCATTGGGTCCAACGGCGTCAATTTGTTTTATGCCTCCGTAACGGCTTCCCATTCCGGCAGCAAGAACTATAAGAGTTGGTTTCATGTGTCTATTTATTTATTTTTAAAGGAACACATAGAACATTCATGGAGTAGTAGTTCTCCTTTGTGTTAGAGCCGCTAACATGAATGTTTCATATGTATTTTTTTTGTTTTTTAATTGTCATATAAGACTCGCCAAAACGATTATTTTTTTAGCGTGAATATTCTTATGTTTCGTTTAAACTTAAAATTTGTAAAATGAATACAAAAGTGGGGTAAAAGGATGGATAATAAAAATTGCAGAAAGTATTTTTACAACCCTATTACCTTTCCTTTTCCTTGGGCTATGGCGCTTCGTATGGCTGTAATTGCTTCGCGGTGATTACCGCAAGGAGTAAGCGTTTCTGAAAGCAAATGGACTTTAGTATTAATGTAGCTTGGGTCAAAGTATCCGTAACCCTCAACCTTTCCGTTGGAAACCCTGATAAATGAGCGCTCATCGGGATGTCGTCCATCATCAACTAATAAAAAACCTTTTGAACCCAAGCCAAGGTTTAAAATGGCTTGCTCAACTCGTAAATTATAGTCAGTGCTCAGTTCTGTGCCAACGCAAGCCCCTTTGCATTGTCCAATTTGATGCTGAAAACAGGCACCATTGCTGCCGTATAATCCGCATAGTTTTTGGCATAATTCAAATTTATCAATAATACGGTATAAAAATGATTGCGCATCGGACTGCTTATCGAATGTTGCTATTGGCAGCGCCTCGTTCTTACTTATAGATTCGATGCTAAGGTTAACGTAGCCTTTCGTATCGGTTGAGGCATAAATGCCTAGCTGCAAATTTTTACGTCGACCCCGCACATTAAATTTTGGCATATGCTTTTTAATGGCATCGGCCTCAGCAATTAGTGCAATGGTTTCGCTACCCGTAAGTTCAAAGCTTATATCGGCAAGTTGCGCAAGCATTTCGGTGGCACGCTTGGTTTTGGGTCGTGCTATGTGTTCGAGCACCCTTTTTCGGATATTTACGCTTTTACCAATGTAGATTATATCCCCATCGGGGTTGAGAAAATGGTAAATACCAGTCGATTGGGGCAGCTGGTTCATAGTTTCGCAACTTAAATTGGGTGCGTATGTTTGCAGAATTTCTTGCTGCTCATATAGCAGGTTTGGTGATACGGCAAGTATTTTCTCAAAAAGTTTTACCGTGGCTAGGGCATCGCCAGCCGCACGGTGCCTGCCGTTTATTGAAATACCTAGATTTGCACAGATATTTCCGAGGCTATACGATGGGTAGCCGGGTATATGCTTGCGAGCCAGCTTAACTGTGCAAAGCGTATCGCGAATATAGTCGTACCCCAGCCGTTTAAATTCTGCTTGAACAAACCGATAATCGAAAGGCACGTTATGCGCCACAAAGGTTGCCCCCTCTGTTATTTCAACTATTTGGCGGGCAACCTCGTAAAAGCGGGGTGCTTTGGCAACCATTTGGTCGCTTATGCCTGTAAGGCTGGTAATATAGGGTGGAATGGGGCATTCGGGATTAATTAATGAGGTGAACTCATCAATAACCTTTGTTCCATCAAAAAGAAAAATAGCCACTTCGGTTATACGGCTGGTAGCACTATTGCCCCCTGTTGTTTCAATATCGATTATGGCAAACATAGAAAGCAAAATTGGAATAACAATCCTGTTATTTACTCTGATTGTAATACTTCAGAGCCTCGGGCATAAGTTCTTTTAGTTTTGATATCCTAGTGTTATCGGATGGGTGAGTACTTAAAAATTCTGGCTGTTTTGCACCTCCTGTGTTTGACATACGTTGCCAAAAAGCTACCGCTTCCTCTGGATTATAACCAGCCATTGCTGCGAATATTAAGCCAAAATGGTCGGCTTCTATTTCTTGTTGTCGTGACCAAGGTAATACAGCGCCAACCGTACTTCCTAAACCATACGCTTGCATAAATAGGTTTCGTGTTTCCTGCGGTTTTTTCGATAAGGCAACGTCGAGCGCCATTCCTCCGAATTGTTGAACCATACCCTGGCTCATACGTTCGCTGCCGTGTTTGGCAATGGCATGGGCAATTTCGTGACCTAAAACAATGGCCAGCGCTGTTTCATTTTGGGTTATTGGTAATATACCGGTATATACAACCACTTTCCCTCCGGGCATGCACCACGCATTAGCCTCTGGACTGTCAATGGTGTTAAATTCCCAGTTGTAGCCGCTTATTGCCGATTGTTTACCCTGGTCATTATAATATTTCGTTATGGCTTTTGAAATACGTAAACCAACGCGGTTAACCATTGCAGCATCCTTATTGCTGCTGGGTAATACTTTGTTCTCGTTTAAAAACTCTTTGTATTGGCTTGTGGCCATTAGCTGCATTTCCGATTCCTTAACAAGGCTAAGCTGCTTACGACCTGTTACTTGGTTGACAACGCATCCAGAAAAAAGCCCAGCAACGGCTACTAAGATTAAAATCTTTCTCATATTGAATATTTTTGGATACAAAAGTGATTGTTTCATTCGTAATTTCAAAATCATAAACAATGACTTTCTTGGTTTGTTCCAAAAAATAATACCACTAACTCTAAAACTCTTTTTTAGTGTTAGTAGTGGACGCTATTGCAGTCTTTGTAATTATAGGTTTTGGATATAGACTATTTTCTGCGGATAAGGTTATTGAATTATTCTTTGCGAATTCGACAGTGTATAAGCGATTAAGTTTGCAGCTGTAAATGAGAATAAGAATTTTTTTTACCTAATATATTGAGAGGTGCGGGTTTCGTTCTGTCATTCATTAACTCTGTTTAGAGTGAACAATAAGACACCCTGAGTGCCTACTGGGTTAGTTGAAGAGGCTGTGCAAAAAGTGTATACTATCGTGTATTTTCTTTGTGTCCCTTTGAGCTTTCTTCGTGTTTTTTGTGTAACAGGTAGTTCTAAGTCGCACAAAAGACCCCAAAGCACCACAAGGTTTCACGAAGTTACTTTTTATGCAACCTCTTACCTTTATGGTTTTCGTATCACTTTGGCGAATAAACGAAGAGTGAGTTAAGATGCCGAGCAAAAGGTTCTCTTTATACTCTTTTCTTTATGATGGTTATATGTCAGGCTGTTGGATTGTAGTCTGACGAAGTTAATCTATCATTAAAAACCTGAGATACTCATAATTTCTGCTCCTTACTGTGTATTTAGTATGAATATGAAGAGTTCAAATAGTCTGATGTTTTCCATAAACCATTCTACAAGGCATTTCTATGAACAGAAGTTCACATCTTCACTCGAGTTGATGTTTTAGTAAGAATGCTTTTCCCAAACTAACCACCTTTAATTAAATGCAGAAATAATCAGTATCTCAGGCCTATTAAAGTTTAAATCAAAATAAGAATAAGGATTATAATTAAAAGCAAACTAGCACCACCTATATAAATTGGGTTTCCGCTTTTCTTTAGGTCCGATTTAATCATTTTTACCTCTTTCCTTAACTCTTTTCGCTCCTTGGCTTTCATCTCCGACTTATCCATATCCCGAATTTCTTCAACTCGCTTAGTCAAATGGCTTACTTCCTCTGCTGTTAGTTGATTTTCTGTTTTAACAGGAACAGCTTCCGTTTTCACATCTTTGTTTGTGGCAAATGCCATTGTTGAACTCAGTGTGAAAATCATTACGATTGCACTAAATAATGTTCTTTTCATTTTGTGGTTTTTAAAAATTAATAATCAAATTTGTTTGAGCCTGTTTATTTGTTGCTTCACTTTTATCAATAGTATGTGCATCTATTTAACAGTAAGATTGTTATCGGTGGTTAGCACAATTTGCTCACTAGGGTATTGAGCATTTATTGCATTTTCGGTTGTAATAAAAATTTTAATCGGCCTAAAGGGAGATACCGTTTTTAAAGACGCAGCATTAATTTTCGATAAAAAACCAGTTGACCTTTCTAGCTGTCCTAGGTTTTCGTAATTACCTTCATCTGTTTCAATCCAAACCACATAAGACGATTTTGCTGATTGGACCTTATTCGCTTTAGTCAAGTGTGATATTATAACCTTTATTACATAATTCTTCTCACTGTCTTTTTTTACCCTAACGTACCCTTCGGCCTCGGGAAAAATTGTTGACTCTAGGAAGGTAAACTTTTGCGCGCACGATATTAATGTAACTACCATAATTACACCAAAAGCAGATAGGAGGATATTTCTTAACGGTCGTATATCTCTTTTTGTTTTCATAATCTGCATTTAAAACTCACTGCAGTTAGGTAATCAAGTGTAAATGAATTTTCACAATACGAAGGTCATAGTTTATTTACTCAAAAACATTACACAATTACGGGTAATACTTACATCATTCACATATTTGGGTTTGAGGTTGTTAATTTAGCGTTTAAGTTAGCACGTAAGCAATCTGCAATTTGTTTAGCTTCTATAGGAGAATACAAATCTTACTTGCTGCCCATTTGCTTTGTAGTACGGGTGAAGAAGTTTTAAACCAGCAAAGCAAAGAGGCTATAAAAGACGGCATTACTAAGCTTAATTTTGCAGAGTAATACTAAAGAGCTAACTTTAGGAATGTATTCTAAATCAATTTAAAGTTTTCAAGTAAAAACCTTTCAAATCTAAAAACTACAATTAATGTTCTGTTGATAATTAAATCACTGTAAACACTTGCATTACCGCCAGTAGGTTCTATGTTTTTTCGTTTTAATTATTAATAACGAGTCTTTATTTGCCGATTAATGGGTGAGTAATGGTTTGAAAAATAAAATTATTATGCTAATCGATTACCACACACATACATATCTTTCTGATGGGCGCGATACCCACGAGCAAATGTTACAATCGGCTATTTTTAGAGGGCTTAGTGAAATTGGCTTCTCGGACCATATTAGCATTATGCCCGTTGGCTGGGCGTTGCCCGTTAAGCGAATTGGCGATATGGTTAAAAGCGTTACTGCGCTGCAGGCAACCGACACAAAGGGCGTACAGGTGAAACTAGGTGTTGAAATGGACTTTTTTCCTGGAATGGAGAATAGGATTAGGAAGATTTTACAGAGCATACCCCTCGATTATGTTATTGGCTCAGTACATTTTATTGATGGATGGAACTTTGATACCGATATAGCGCTCTACGATACCATAGACATTGATAAATTTTATCGTGAGTATTTTAGAGTTGTGCAGCAGTCAGCAAAATCTAACCTTTTTGATATTATTGGGCATTGCGATTTAGCTAAAAAGTTTGCCTACTACCCAACATTTAAACTTGATGAACTATACGACCAAACAGCAAAAATATTTAAGGAGGCCGATGTTGTTGTAGAAGTTAATACTAGCGGAAAAATTAAACCCTGCGAAGAATTTTACCCCTCGGCATCATTTCTTGAAAGGCTTGCACACTACAAGGTTCCAGTTACGCTAGGTTCCGATGCTCACGTGGAGCAAAATGTGGGTCAATTTTTTGATATAGCAATTTCTGGTCTTAAAGCTCTTGGTTATAAAGAGATTGCTCGCTTTACTCAGCGTAAAAGAGAGATGGTTAGTATATAGTGGTTGATATACGTGTGAATATTTAATAGGAGAATATTTCCTCCGATTTTCTACCTGCTAATCTGTGAGAATCATCTTTTTTCTATAAATAAGGCTTGACTAGCAGGGTTGCACCAATGCGAGTATTTTTTACTTCCGTAGTTTTCCGCCCAATACAATACCAGCCGAAATTAGTACAAGGTTCTTTATAATGTACTGCCCTTCAAGGGTTGGGGCATACGGTATACGCGTGAATACCTCATTGGGGAAAAGAAATACTGGGGCAAACGTACCTGCCATTTGCAAAAAAAGCAACAGTAGGGTTTCACGCATAAACTTACCCGATATTAGTCCAACGCCTATAAGTACTTCCCAAAAAGCCAACCCATTGATGATAATAAAATCAGGAATAAGGCCAAAACTCATCAGTGTGATGGTGCGAATGGCTAAATCTTGCGCAGGGCTTAGCCCAGGAAAGAATTTTAAAATGCCGAACCAAAAAAATACTATCCCAATTGATATTCTCATCAATCGGTATCCGTGACGCGCCATCCACTCTGTAATTACTATATCTATTTTGTCGAACAATGGTCCTTTTAGTATATTCATTTCCTAAAGGTTTATGTTTTATTTAATTAATTTAATTTAATTTTCACTGCAAGCACTGCATTATATAGGTTCCCAATGCAATGTTTGTTTTCGGAGAAACAAAATATCGTGCTAAATGTTTTTAATATATGAATACTTTATAACACCTTTTTTAGGCGAGTTTGAAACGTAAAGACTTACGGCGAAATAATTTTTTTTATTGAAAACTTTTAAGGTAAACTCCGTTGTAATACGTTTAAATAAAGTATTCTTAAAATATTTATTTGAATCAGCGGGGTATCATACTTTGACAAAAATAGATAAATTTGAAAAATTAAAAACGCTGGTTAAATAGTTGAACCGTATAAAACAACTGTTCAGTTCGCTTTGGCAAGTAACACGCATTTAGGCATTAATTGTAATTGTTAAAATGCCCCGAAATTTTTACTATATAACTACAAACTAATAACTTATATTATGACTACTCGTTTATTAGCCTCAGTGTTGTTGATTTCAGCTTCGCTATTTGGATTTAGTCAGGATGGAAATATCATCGAAAAAGGTCAACAGGTACCAGATTTTTCATTCAAAACAGAAAACGGGCAAACCCTCAAGATTTCGGATTTTAAGGGTAAGGTTATTGTAATTAACTTTTTTGCAACTTGGTGTGGCCCTTGTAAAGCCGAAATGCCCTTTTTACAAGAGCAAGTTTGGGCCAAACATAAAGGGAATGAAAATTTCAAATTATTTTCGTTTGGTAGAGGGCATACTTTAGAGGAAGTGGTAAAATTTAAACAGGCAAATAAATTAGATTTCACAATGCTTCCCGATACGGATAAAAGCATTTATAGTAAGTTTGCATCCTCCTATATTCCTCGTATCTATATAGTTGACAAGAGTGGCCAAATTGTTTATACGTCGGTTGGTTTTGAAAAGGATGAGTTTACTAAAATGACAAACCTTATAGATGAGCTCTTGAAATAGTTACGAGATTCAAGAGAGTGTTGAGTCTTCAAAAAGGGTTAAAAAACAATTAGAGATATGGAGGATGATTTGAATTCCCCTAATATCTCTAATTGCTATATATGCTTAAAAAAGTTAACTTTTCAGTTTCTCTTCAAATGCTTTTACCGATTCTTGTAGGCCTGCTTTCAGCTCGCTAAAAACTTCTTTAACAGTCGAAATTTTATCCGACAAGTAGGCATTTGCACCCGCAAAAGCGTATCCACTCTTCATATTACCCTTATAGGCGTTAAAAAGAGCCGTAATAATACAGTAAGGACTTTTGGTTACATCGCAGGTTTTAATACAGTGAAAAGGACATTTGAGCGGCCTTTTTAGCCCATCACGAACTTTTTCGATAAATTCGTTGTGAACAGCGCGCCCTGGCATACCTACTGGACTTTGAATAATTTCTATGTCGCCCTGTTTGGCATTAATATATGCGTCTTTAAATTTGGGCGACGCATCGCACTCTTGTGTGGTAACGAAACGAGTACCCATTTGCACTCCGCTTGCACCACATTGCATTATCTTAAAAATATCTTCGCCGGTGTATATGCCCCCAGCAGCAATTACCGAAATCTCCTGGTTGTACTTCTTTTCGAAAAAGGATACTTCGCGAACCACATCAATAACTAGCTCTTCTAGTGCAAAGTGTGCATCTTCAAGCTGATTGTTTTTAAAGCCTAAATGGCCTCCAGCTTTAGGCCCTTCAACAACTATAGCATCGGGTAAGTAGTTATAGAGCAGTTTCCACTTTTCGCACAATATTTTCGCAGCTCTTCCTGATGAAACGATTGGAACCAGTTTGGTTACGCTGCCAGCGGTAAGAAATTTTGGTAGGTCGAGGGGCAGGCCTGCTCCCGAAAATATTACGTCTACCTTCTCCGAAATGGCAGTTTTAACCAATTCGGCAAAGTTCGACATGGCCACCATTATGTTAACGCCTATCATTCCTTTTGTTCTTTCCTTGGCCGAACGAATCTCCATCCTAAGCCCTTCAATATTAGCTTGAATAAAGTCGAGTGCAGGATTTCGGTGAACCAAACCCAGCCCAGCTGCCGAAATTACACCTACACCACCCTCGTTCGCAACCGCGACGGCTAATCCAGATAATGATATGCCTACACCCATTCCACCTTGTATTATTGGTACTGGAATGGTAATGCCGCCAATTTTTAATTCTCTCATCTATGTGAATTTTAATTTGGACAAAGATAAATAAACATTTGTTCTAGTATTTGATATTGCAACGAATAATCTTTCTTGTTTTGCTTTTTTAGCTTTCGATGTTTCAATGTTTTTGTTATATTTGCAATAAACCCTCTAAATATCAACTTAATACCTGACGAGTTATGGAAATCACACAAGAACAGCGACAGTGCCCTGTATGTGGTGATAAAATAATTGGCAGGTCCGATAAGAAGTTTTGTTCAGACCATTGCAGAAACGCATTTAACAACAAACTGAACAGCGATTACTCCAATAACAGGCGCAATATTAATAACATACTACGTAAAAACTGGCGTATACTTGAGGAATTAAATACGCTGTCGGGTAAAACTTTGGTTTCAAGAGAATCGCTTTTAACCAAAGGCTTTAATTTTACCTACCACACACATACCTACACCACAAAAAAGGGCTTTACCTACATTTTTTGCTACGAGCAAGGGTACCTTTTCCTTGAGGATAAAAAAATGTTTCTATTGGTAACTAGTAGGGATAAGGATAATTAGGGTTTTGATTTGCAGATGTGCTGATTTGGATATTTGATAGAACTAGGAAGATTATGGTTTCTCTGCGTAAAGTAAATAGAAACGCCCACAGTGCAGGATTTAACAAAAAGCCCATCCTACTAATTTTAGGTGCAACGATGGTTTTGATACTCTGGGGTTTTCAAAAATTTCATCTAAATGATAGCTTGAATTGGTTATTTTACCTTGCCATAGGGATGGGGGCAGGCGCTTTTGCTTCTCTTATAGTACATATCGTAAAAATTTGGAAGAGTCATCGAAAAAAGTTTGGAAGCTCTGAAGGAGAAGAGTAGGAACTTGCCCTGTCGCTACCCCTCACTCCTGAATCCACCACAAGCACTTTACTATACCTATTAGAGTTTGTAAACTCGCAAACCCGTAACTCGCAACAAATAAATTTCTAGTTGTTAATCGCTGATTACAGTTTATAGTTCACTGTACACTATCTCAACCTCAACCTATTCTCCCATTCTCCATTCGAGTTTCCACTTTACAAACTTGTCAACCCATTCGTTAGTTAAAACAAAAATTCCCCGGTATAATGCCAACATCCAGCGTATCAATGGGGGTGCCGTTGGGTTTTAATCTGTAAACCTTGCCCTCGCTCATATAGTCGCCGGCATCCGATAGGTATATTTCGCCTGTTTTGGGGTCAACGCCTAGTGCACGGAAGGTGTTATTGTTTCTCGCTAAAATAGGTTCGTCGGGTAGCTGCGTGTCGTTAATGTGCATTGCGTACAAATGGTTGCATATAAAGTATAGGGTGTCGGCGGCTGGGTTGGTGGCAATTTGGCCTGCCCTATCGGTGGTATGCTCAAAATTTATCCTTAGGGTAACGCTATGCGTTTCGCTGTTAATTTGCATTATTGATGGAGGTTCATTGCCTATGGCGCTGCTTCCGTACCCGCCATCGTTTATAACCCATATGTTATCATTTTTATCTTTTACCATAGCAAGGGGTTGCAGGCCCACCTCAATGCTGTCGGTAACGAGAAGGCTTTGACTGTCTATTACTAAAATTTTATTGTCGTAGCTCCATGCGTTGGCAAATATTTCGTTTCTAACTTTTATCAGATATTCGGTGGGGTGCTGGTAAAAGGGTAAACTTTTGGTGCCAGTTTCTATGGTTCCAGTGGTTCGCATTGTTTCGGGGTTAACCAGTGTTATTGCCCTAGCGTATAGGTCGCTTACCAGCGCCAACTCATCTTCTAAAAAAAGCACATGTCGTGGCGATGTTAGGTTTTTGATAGTCCCTATATGTAGCAAGCTGTTGGCGTCAACCACATGAATGCAGCTGGAGTTATTCATTACAATGTAGCCCTTGCCTTTGTTTAGCGTCATGGTAAATGCAACGTCGCCAAGGGGTATACCATTGGCGGTGGTGTAGATATTATTTATAACTTGCTTTGAGTCAATGTCGTAGTAGCTTAGGCTCGAATTGCCGTAAAGGTAGTTGCCTTCGTTTACAATAAATACGCCTCGACTTCCGTATAAATCAATTTCTGAAATGGGAAGCGTGCCCTCTTTCATACAGCCAGATAGCGACACGATAATAGCTAGCAGCAATGGCAGGGTAAATCGAGCCAAGGGTGAAATGCTTTTGCTAGCCTTTCTTTCTATTTTTATTTTAGTTGAAATTGTTGTCATTCGTTGTTTTCTGAATTATCACCTATAAATCAATTCGTAAAATCAAGCTAAAATTTCTGCCTGGCATGGGTCGCCATAAAATGGTTTGGTAACTTTCGTTTAGTATATTATCTGCCCGTAGCTGAAGGGCTAGCGGAGTGCTTTTTAACTTAAAATCGTATCCAATTGCGGCACTGCTCATATAGTACGGGTATAGCCTACGCATTGAGTTAGGATTGTTGCTCGTTGTGGTGTAACGTTCCGAGAAATGGGTGAATGAGTATACTATATGAAATTTTTTCCACAGAGCGTTTACAACTAATCCTCCTGAATGTACAGGAATAAATGGTAGCTGCTTACCATGTGATTCGGCTCGCATAATTCCACCAGCATTCTCAATGGTTGACAGGGTATAGCTGTAGTTGCCGCTAGCTTTAAGGGTAAGCCTGGCAATTGTTTTAGATGCTGAAACCGACAACTCTGCCCCCCGAGCAGTAACCTGTGTAAGGTTTACCGGTTCCCAGTAACCCTTTAGGTGGGGCAACCACATAATCCAATTTCGTATTTGCGATGCAAAAATATTTGCGCTTGCATCAATGCCAATGTTACTGCTTTTAGTTGAATATGAGAGTCCTAACTCTTGCGTAAAGGCGTCCTCTGGAAGCAAATTTTCGTTGCCGCCGGGTTGCCAGTACAAATCGTTTAGCGACGGGTGATGGTAGTTTCTCGAAACACCTCCATTCGCATATAGTTCCTTCTTCTTAAATAATTTATAACTAGCCGATATTGAGGTGGATAGCGGTGTTGTTTTATTATTGTAAAGTTCGTTGGAAATTAGCAGGTTTAACTTTAAACTTTTTAGGGGAGTGGTTGTAACGGCTGCCCTAATTGCCCCTTGAAGCTGCTGGGTTTTATATCCTGTTTTGAGAATAGCTTCGCTTGAGTTAATCCAGTAGTTGTTTAGCTCTAGCTGAAGGTTTGCGGATATCCAGCTTACTGATTCCCATTTCATCATTCCTTGGTTAAACCACGTCCATGCTGTGCTGTTAGAGTTTAGAATAGGGATGTGGTTGCCCTCGGTTGAGGTTTTGCTAAAAGCATAGTTGATGTTCATATTTGAGAAACCGCTTGTTAGCTTCCATGATAGGTCGTTGCCCGTATTCTGAAATTCGATAATGCTGTTTAGGTTGGTGTCATCCTGCCTATTTTCTTCCTTCACGGCAAAGTTTGTCATTAGTTGCGGTATGCCCCTGCTGGTTTGCTGTGCCCATATTCTTGCCGATAGTATTGAGTTGGCACTGTGCCTATAGTAAAACTCTTGCAGTAAACCTTGCTTAGCATAGTCGGCATTTTTCTGAATTTCAATGGGATTACCAATCTTCGCAGTGTTTTTAAATGAAAAATCGTTTGCCGACGATTCGTAGTAAAGGCGTGTTTGTCCCGTTAACTTACCGTTTGAGTATGATGTGGCAACTGCTGTAGATAGGGATTTGTAGCTGCCCACCGACTGGTAAATTTGTGCTCCAAATTTGCGATTCCAATTTGGCCTACTCTTTAAACTTATGGCTCCGCCCAGTCCGCCGCTTCCTAATCCCATCGATGCCTGCCCGAAATGAATTGCCACATCATCAACAAAATAGAGCGGAACCAGCGAAAAATCAGCCTCGCCACTCATGGGCGAGTTTATTTTAATGCCATTCCAGTACACATTGGTATGCGAAGCGCTGGTGCCTCGCATAGATGCGGTGGCTGTCGCGCCACGACCATAGGTTTTTACAAATATTGAAGTGTTTTCTTGTAGAAGAGCCGAAAGGCTAAGTGCCCTTTTTTGTGCAATGGCGAGCGTATCAATGGATACGGATTTTAACCCCAATTTTGTGTTGCTGTGCGTAGGTCTGTATATGGTTACGCTCTCAAGGTTAATGGTGTCGTTAACCGTAAGCTGCGAGTAGCTGCTGTTTACAGACAGTAGGGCAATTGTTGCCAACAAAACACGGTATAAAAACTTGCTTAGCATATCAGTTTAACTGTTTTACCAGTAAACAGGTGGCAAGGGCTATAAGTTATGGCAGACCGTTACCCTTGCCGCCTGAGTAAAATACTCTGCCTTACTATTATACACCGAGGGTGTTTGGTTTGGATGTGGACTGTGAGGTACTCATCCGCGCTTTTCTCCCGAAAGCGTATCTGAATTGAGGCAGTGAATGGCAGGTCTTCTGACTTGCTTCCCTTTTGAGCGCCTTCCCATTTCGTTGTTTTAAACCGAAACAGTGGCTGGGGTGCTCATTTAGTTTATGAAGCTTACAGCAGCGGGAACTGTTGCCGAATTTCTTCTTGTTTATAAGAAGAGCACGGCATTCCCTTTTAATCCAGTGGGTTCTAAAACTCACAGCGGAACCATTACCTTGCAAAGATATTAAAAATTAGGGTGTAAAGATTAATAATCTGAGTAATTTGTTTTTGTATAGTCATTCATTGGGTTTGCTAAGTGTGTTATCCTGAACGGAGCCGAAGGATGACGATGTACGATGTAAATATTACGCGGGCTGAAAGCCCAAATTAATTCAGCCCGAGGCAGCGCCTCGGGTTGTGAAATGGCTGTAGGTGTGCGCCCTGAAAGGGCAAATTAAAACGGATTCCAATGGCGGTTATTGTGAATTGTTAACCTGCCCTTTCAGGGCTATATTGTATATGCTTGTCAATTAAACCCAAGGCGCTGCCTTGGGCTGGAATAAGTTGCCACTTCGTGGCGATTCATAACTCATTCAGCTTATCCAGCTCATAGTCATCCTGAACGGAGCCGAAGGATGACGATGTAAATATTACGCGGGCTGAAAGCCCAAATTAATTCAGCCCGAGGCAGCGCCTCGGGTTGTGAAATGGCTGTAGGTGTGCGCCCTGAAAGGGCAAATTAAAACGGATTCCAATGGCGGTTATTGTGAATTGTTA
>JBBACY010000008.1:0-91678 GCA_041656735.1 Bacteroidales bacterium
TGTTCGATACGTGTGTGTATATTTCTGTGGTTCGGCTGCTTTTATGCCCTAATAGTTCTTGTATGTATCGCAAATCTGTGCCGGCCTCCAGTAAGTGCGTGGCGTAGCTGTGCCGCAACCAGTGTAATGTTACTTGCCTCTGTATGCCTGTTTCCTCTAATGCAATTTTAAGCACTTTTGCGATTGAGGCTTCCGAGTACCTTTCGCCCTCCACTTGCCCCTCAAAAAGCCAAACCTTTGGTTTGTATAGCTTATAGTAATCTCGAAGCATCGTAATGGTTTTGTCCGATAGGGGAACAAGCCGATCCTTGCGTCCCTTCGAGTTTCTAACCATTAGCGTTTTTCGTGAGCTGTTAATATCGGTTGGTTTTAGCATAAGTAGCTCTCTTCGGCGCAATCCACAGGCGTACAGAAGGCTTAGCATCGTTTTGTGCTTAACATTTTTGGGCGAACTCAGTATTTGTTTCACCTCCTCCTTGCTAAGTACGTTGGGTAGCTTATATTCCCTTCTGGGCCGCTGTAGCTTGTCAATGTTTATTTCGGAGTCTACTACCTCTCTAAAAAATAGTTTTAACGAGCTAATCAGCTGGTTTTGATAGGTAAAACTATACCCTTGGGCTACCAGTTTAGTGTTTATAAAATTCATTACATCCAAATTCGTAACCTTGTCGAGTTCAGTATTACCCATATGGACAGCAAAAACTTTTATCATTTCAATGTACGTCCGTATGGTGTTGGGGCTATATCGTCTATGGGTTAGCCATTGAAGGTACTTTTCTATTAACGCCTTATTGCTTAAGGAGGGTGCCGACACGAGGGTTACTGTTTTTTGATTTGCCAATTGCTGGCTTTCGAGAGGTTCCTTCTTAAGCGCATCATAGTCAACCCAGTGTCCACTAAAAACTTTAAAAACAGTGGTTAAATTAAAGTCGTTTTTGTTAATGTACCATGAGCGGTTGCTCTGACTCCAACGTGACCCGTCAAGGCTCTTCACCTTTGCCATTAACTCAGGGTTTTTAGGAAAACGAATGAAAATTACATCGTTATCTCGATGATGTCCAGTGCTTAGGATAATTTTTTCGTCATTCATTCTATATCGATTTAAAACAGCTTCGCCTAGTCAGTCCCGTTGCCATAGGAAAGGGGTTTAACAAAATCATTTTAAAAATAGCTAAATTTTATTAAACAGCTGCCAAAATATTGGAAATTTGATATTTTTTTTATTTTTAATTCGCATTGTATCCCATGCTGCTTTTCCTAATGTTGTGCTACTAATCTCCCTTATAATTAGCTAATTACGATAAGATTAGGCATATTGAAACTCAAAAGCACAACCTTTTGTAAGAAATTTACTACCTTTGCGCAGCTGAAAACAGGCATTTCCCAATGCCATATTTGGTTCTTCTGGTCTGCCTCTCCTTAAAACAAGGCGATTATAGTCGTTACAGGGGCCTTATTGTAAGATTAAATTTACTGGTATGACATATTTCCCCGAAAAAATAGCATTGTCGGCAAAATCGTTGACCCTTTTACGTAAGCTAATGCTCGAAAATCCTAGGTTGGCCGAAGTGTACAGCACTTCAAAAACTCTCGATGAGGCAAAAGAGCGAGTAAAAGAGTGGGCATTCGAAGTGCTCAACCAGAACCCGCTTGCCGTAAGTTATTATAAGAACGAGGCGAAGGGAAGGTTAACGTTCGAAAACTTGCGTTGGCAAGATTTTGCAGCAATCAGAATTCTCGATTATCTCGATAACTCTGGCCGCGAATTCGAAAACCCTTACCGCGACGGGATAAAATCATTAAGCGTACCGTTTGAACTATTGTGGCTGGGTGTAAAGAAACGTACAGGAGGGGCTAAGCCGCTCTTTTTTCAGGATATGATTCACCTCTTTCGGCAGCTTAACAACCAGCTTCCGCAGGAAAAACCAACCGCCAAAATGGTGGAGCAGTGGATGGAAAGATGGCACGATGGCCTTGACCCGCAGATTGTGAAGATTAGGAACGAGAATAAGGAGCGTATTATTGGTATTTTGGTGCGTAATATAAATAGCTGTGAGCTCGGTGAAACGCGTTATTGCTTTGACGATGGGCTGACGGATGAGCAGAAGTTAGAAAAGATGCGAGAGTGGTGGAACGATTACCGCTTTCACCTTAAGTTTGCGGTTCGCTCACCCAAATTGCTTAACGAGCTGCTCGACTATTCACTCGATCTTGATACCCAAAAACTTTTGATGAAGGCAGAGAAGAAGGGAATCCCTTTCTTTGTTAATCCTTACTATTTATCGTTGCTAAATGCGCGTATCCCCGATTTCGACGTGGGTTCCGATTTGGCCATTCGGCACTACATAATCTATAGCAAGCCCCTTATCGATCAGTTTGGAAACATTCAGGCTTGGGAAAAGGAGGATGAGGTTAAACCAGGTAAACCCAATGTTGCGGGTTGGCTTCTGCCTTCGCAGCGCAGCGTGCATAGGCGTTACCCCGAGGTTGCTATTCTAATTCCCGATACAATGGGGCGAGCATGTGGTGGTCTTTGCGTTTCGTGTCAAAGAATGTACGATTTTCAGAGAGGAAACCTGAACTTCAACCTAGATAAACTAAAACCCAACGAATCGTGGGATGAAAAGTTGATTCGGTTACTAAAGTATTGGGAAGACGACCCGCAGCTTCGTGATATTCTGATCACGGGTGGTGATGCGCTTATGAGCCAGAATAAATCACTAGAAAGGATACTTGATGCCGTGCTCAATACAATTACCCATAAGGTTGAAGCAAATAAAAACCGACCCAACGGTGAAAAGTATGCCGAAATTCAGCGTATACGATTAGGTTCAAGGTTATTAGCCTATCTTCCGCAGCGAGTTACCCCTGAACTTGTACAAATTTTGGGTAATTTTAAACAAAAAGCATCGACGCTAGGTGTAAAGCAATTTATTATTCAAACGCACTTTGAGTCGCCTATGGAAGTAACACCCGAATCGGCGATTGCCGTCAGCCGCTTGGTATCGGTTGGGTGGACTGTTACCAACCAGCTGGTATTCACCTCGGCCGTTTCGCGCCGTGGGCATACCGCCAAGCTACGTAAGGTGCTAAACGATATTGGCGTAATAACCTACTACACATTCTCGGTGAAAGGTTTTTTGGAGAATACTTTTAACTACGCAACCAATGCAAGGGCGGTACAGGAGCAGATTGAAGAAAAAACATTTGGACAGATACCCGTTGAGTTACTCGAGGAGATAAAGCATTTCCCTATGGAAGCCGAGCGTATGGTTGAAAACCTCAATGAGCTTCGTACAAAGGCAAATATTCCGTTTCTGGCCTCGGACCGGAATGTAATTAATTTGCCCGGCGTAGGCAAAAGTTTAACATTCCGAACCATAGGCATTACCCGCTGGGGCCGGCGAATACTCGAGTTCGATCATGATCGCACCCGCTGGCATAGCCCAATTATTAATAAAATTGGGAAAGTGGTAATTATCGAATCAAAGCCAATAGGGGAGTACTTAAATCAGCTCGAGGATATGGGCGAAGATGTTAATGATTACAAAAGTGTTTGGGGTTACTCCATTGGCGAAACTGAACCCCGTTTGTCTATTTTTGACTACCCGAACTACGATTTCGATATAACCGATAAGCTAACCAATTTGCAAGTATAATCTTTGCTAAGGTTAAAGTTTAGTCAATCGTTCTATAAGTTTTTTTTAAAGAAGAAACCTCGTGTTATGCTAGATGTCTACCCCGTATTTTCGTAACTTTAGGTATAGGGTGTTTCGGCTAATTCCCAGCCTTCGAGAGGTTTTGCTAATACTACCCTTGTATGCCTTGTATGCTTTAACAATCAACTCTTTCTCGTTTTCTTCTAGCGAGGCTAAATTCTCAATCTCCTTAAGCTGATCAAGGTAAAGGTTTTTACTCTTAAAGTCGCGCTCGTTTTTAAATGTTTTAAACATCCGACCCTTATCCCTTATTATTCGTTCCGATAGTTCAATCATCTCTTTAAAGTTACCAGGCCATTCGTATCGGCGGAGTATTAAAACTATTTTTCGAGGAATGTTAACTGGGTTAAGGCCCAGTTCTTCAGACTTTAGGGTTATGTAATGGTTTATGAGTAGAGGAATGTCCGCTCTGCGCTCTCGTAGCGCTGGCATCCTAACCGATGAGGTGCTTAGCGAGTAAAATAGGTCGATTTTAAATTCTTTTCGCTCAATTTTGTCACTTAAATCGAAAGGGTTACTGCACATGATTCGAACATCAACGGTTATTTGCTGCGCTGATCCTAGTCGGGTAACTTTTTTCGTTTTAATAGCCTCAAACACTTTTTCCTGTGTTGAAATGAGCATAAGCCCTATATTGCTAATGTACAGCGTTCCACCATTGGCAAATTCAAAAGCACCAGGCTTAGGTATTCGGTGAAGGTGAGGCCTAAAATTTTCATGGTAGCCCCAAAGGGTTTCCTCAAGTTCCTCGGGTGATAGGTTGGCCACGTTAACCTTAACAAATCCGTATGTAATCCTTGCGCTCGCATTATGTATTGCCTGTGCAATCGATTCACGCCCGGTGTGCTTTTCTCCAATAAGCATAACCGCATTGTCGGTTTTAGCAATTGCTTTAGCCTCTTTAATTAGACGTTTCATGGTAACCGAAATGCCCATAATATCATTCAGCTGAACGTGTGCCGTGTTTCCTATGTACTTATTCGCCTCGTTAAGTACATGTCGCATATTCTGAAGTGAGCATATTTGTTCGTCGAATTTGTTTTGGGTACGCATAATGGCCTTTGTGTTAAGCAAAAAAAGCCCGCTCGAACTAGCATTTTGTAAAAGAACCTCTTTATGCTCTACCTCAATCCATTTGCCATCCTTTGTGGTGATATTTTGCCATTCTGGAATGAATTTCGAAATCTTTTTACCGATAATATTTTCCCTATCAGAGCCTAAAATATTGCAGGCCTCATCGCTAATAACTTTTATGATGCCCTTGGCGTTAACAACAAAATTGGGCTGTGCATACATATTTAGCTGGTTTAGCTGTATCTCTTTTAAAAGTTGTACCTGCTCCTTTTCTTCAGAGTATTGTAACTCATGCTTAATACAGTTTGCGGTTAGGTTTAAAAGTGCGTAAAGCATTTTAGCGTTTAGTTTCTCGCTGAAATAAATGCTGAGAGTTCCGGCTAGCTGACCTGCACCGATTTGCAAAGGCGTTGCGTGGCATTTCCACTGATTTGGTTTAAGTTCTGCTAAAGGATCGCCGTGCTCTGTATTCGCTTCGAACTGCGTGGCAACAACCTTGTCGATGGCAAGGTACAATGCAGTTTTTGGTGGAGGGAAACTACCTGAGATGATAAATTTTTCAGTAAGTTTTTTTTGTAACTCCTCGTTAGTCACAATTTTTAGAATGCAACCCTCCGAGTCGGTTAGGAAGATAATTATACTGCTCTCCTCGGCAAAAGTGTACATTTTTTCAATGTATGGCTTAGCGCAGTTGATTAACCAGCTATTTGTTCTTAACCGATTTTTTATTTCGTTGGCGGTAAGAATCTTTCCATTTATACCAGCTCTACCTACTATGATTTTATTGTTTTCGGGTGTTTTATTTGTCATCTTTCTGCCCATAGGTATCTTTTTAATAATCAGCTGAATAAAAAACTATCCCATTTTTACTAAAATTACTAAATATTTAATCAAAAAATAGAGTGTTACTGCTGTTTTTTATAGAATTGAATTAGATGCTTTAAAGCAAAGGGGTTGCACTGATTGCGAACATAGCTTAACAATAAAAACTAATGCACTGATAATTAGATGTATATAAAACGATAAAGGTTTCTCACTTTTCTATTTTATTGTTCACCAGAATATACACTTTTTCTATATTTGCTCGGAAATGAAACGAAAGATTGCTCGTTTTACTCTCGTATTCACCTGTTTACAGTCTTGCTTTTAACTAACCTAGTTCAGGCTTCTTGAGTTTTAAAACCTAAGTTTTCGCTTTTTCTAATTTTATGGGGCAACGTAGCTTCACCTGTGAAGTAGTAGGTAATATTAATGTTTTGCCTATGATTGTGGAGTATAATTCTACGCTAAATATAGAAAGTTCTGCAAGGTAAAATATTGTTATGCAGTATTTTATCTTGCAGGAATATGGGTTTACGACAAGGTTTACTTAAGGTACGTTGTAATAACTTTGCTAATTGCTCTTTGGCAAACGGGACAAAACCCATCGGCATCATTGCTGTGCATGCGGCAGTTTATATAAGGGCGATAAATACCCTTACTCATATACCCTCCGCCCTCGTACGCACCAATTGTGTTACTGTACTTTGGATTTGCAGGTGTTGGTATAGGGGTGCTCTCGCTAACCATATCGGCCCATTTTGCCTTAAAGTTTACCATAGTGGTTATGTTGGGCTCCCATGGCTCAACAGATAGGTTGTAAAAATCTTGGTAAGCAACATCCGATGTGTAGTACTCGTCGGCAAGCCCCGCTAGTCCGTGCCCCAGCTCGTGTATAAATACTTCGTTTGTAAGAGGGTGGTCCGAACTGGTAACGTTGTAATGATTGTAAATTCCGCCTCCGCCATACTTGTTGGTATTAACCAAAACGTACACTATGTCGGTTGGGGCGCTTGCAGCAGCGTCCATCACCATTTTAAATTTAGTGGTTGTTAAATACCTATCTATTCCAAATGTATAAAACGATGAGTTTACGGCCGTTTTATTCCAAATATTTTTCCCTGGATTTGTTGGTCCTTCCGCTTCAGAGGGCGATTCGATGGCCCAAATGTTGATGCTGTTCTTGTGCTTGCTAAAAGGCTCTTGCGAGAATAGATATTCCGATAATTTTGTAACATCGTTTCGGAATTTCTCCATTTGCTCGGCAGTGTATCCTTCGGCTATAAAAGATATGTCGAGCTTATCGTTGTGGTTGCCGCTGTTCAGTATTTTAGAAACAGGATGCATTGCTGGCTGGTTATGGCTTATGTAAATGCTGGCGGGGTCTATTTCTAAGGTAACCAAATTGATGAAAAGTCCTGATTTTTCGCGACTTTTAAAGGTAACAACTACCTCTTGCTTTGGGAAGGGGATTCGCGTAACCTGTTCAAATGCTCTGGAAATAGTTTTGGCTTCCTCAATGGTTTGCCACTCTTGAAAAAGTGTGCAAAAACCTTTGGTGTAAAGCAATTTTTGGGTGTTCTTGTCACGCACCTCCACCATATACGACCCAAGGTTAAGGGTGTCAATGGTTTGGGTGTGTGAGCCACTCCAGTAGGGCTCGTACTTTAGCTCATCCAGATAAAAGTTCTCGGAGTTACTATTGCCAGCTAAAAAGTAATCTATTCGTAGGGCCTTGTTGGTAAACCATTTATCGAAATCAATTTGGGCTTCAACCCTTACATTTCCTACTAAAATTAGTAATGCTGTTACCAAAAGTGAGGTAGTAGCATTCTTTGTGAATTGTATCATTGAAAATTAGATTAAAGTAACAATTTTTAAAGTATAAATTTATTACCCCAGGTAGCTTTTTAAAACTTTGCTTCGGGTTGCTAACTTCAGCCTTTTTATGGCTTTTTCTTTAATTTGCCGAACGCGCTCACGTGTAAGGTCAAGCTCTTCGCCAATTTCTTCGAGTGTGTGCTGGTGCTTTCCGTTTAGTCCAAAATATAGGCGAATTATTGATGCCTCGCGTGGTGTTAGTGTGGCCAAGGCTCGTTCAATTTCCTTTTTAAGGCTATCATTTAAAAGGCCTCTGTCGGGCGCAGGCATTTCGTTTGTAAGTAGTATGTCGTATAAGTTTCCATCCTCATCGGGTGAAATAGGCGCATCCATTGATATATGCCTGTTCGAACTTTTAAGGGCTTCCTTTATGTCGCCAGGAGCCAACTCAAGAACCTCGGAAAGTTCTTCGATTGAAGGCTCACGCTCAAATTGTTGCTCAAGTTTGGTAAATGCTCTGTTTACCTTATTTATTGAGCCAATTTTATTGAGAGGTAACTTAACTATGCGCGATTGTTCAGCAAGAGCTTGTAAAACAGCCTGTCTTATCCACCATACAGCGTATGAAATGAATTTAAACCCCCTTGTTTCATCAAAACGTTGGGCCGCTTTTATTAGACCGAGATTTCCCTCATTTATTAAATCGGGTAGGCTAAGCCCCTGGTTTTGGTACTGCTTTGCTACAGATACAACAAACCTAAGGTTGGCTTTTATCAGATGGTCAAAGGCTGCTTTATCGCCCTCTTTTATTAGGCGAGCCAAGTTAACTTCTTCCTCGGTAGTCAGAAGTTCAACCTTTCCAATTTCGTGTAAGTACTTATCAAGCGATACGGTCTCTCTATTGGTAACCTGCTTAATAATTTTGAGTTGTCTCATCGTGGCAACACCTTTCTATTAAATAACGGTTGAATATATACATTAATATTTTTGATATTACCAAATAGCGCATGTTTTTTTTAGATTTGATACTTTTTATTTGAAATTTTGGTGTTTTAAATATTATTGGTTAACATTGCAAAATATTCCTAGCAATATAATTCTCGCAATACCCAAAAATCCAACGTGTTATAATCTCATTTCTCAGAATTTACATTCGTAATAACTTGCAGCTAATGCTAGTTGCTATAATTAACCATATAAAAATCGCATGTACGATATTTTAGAACTAAATAAAAAGTTGCTTCCTGAACTGAAGGAAATAGCTAAAGGTATGAATATTAAAAAGATTGAGGCGCTTCGTAAGCAAGATTTAATATATAGAATACTCGATCAACAGGCTATTGATGCAGCCGAAAGTGATAGCCGAAAGCCTAAATTAACCACAAAGGATAGGGACAAGGATAAGGATACCGAAAGGCCCGAAAGAAAAACGATTAGCCCTAAGCCCAAGAAGCAGGAGCCTACACCGACTCCCATTGTGAAGAAAGAGATTAAGACCACCGCTGCTCGTCCTGAGCCTGAAGAGGTAAATACTCAGCCAGAGGATCAGCAAAATGCTAACGATCATCAATCTAATCAAAATAAGCGCAAACGCTTTATCAGAAAGAAAGATGAGCAGGATGAGCATCAAGGAAACCATCCAGAGAAAGCCAATGACCATTTGGTAGCTGCAGATGTGCAGAAAGAAGAAAAGGTAGAGAAGGCTGAGGTTGTTCGGGAGCGAGTGCTCGAAACGAAGGCGAACAAACCTAAAGAGGTAAAGACGGATAGCGTTGTTGACACCAAAAAAAATGACCCGCAGACTGGTGAGCAGGTGGCAGAGAATGTAAAGAAGAGTAATCCGCGTGATTTTCAGCAGAAAAAAGGTAAGAACGGAGAAAAGTATGAGTTTGAAGGTATAATAAATGCAACGGGTGTACTCGAAATTATGCCCGATGGTTATGGCTTTATGCGCTCATCTGATTATAATTACTTAACATCGCCCGACGATGTGTACGTTTCACAGTCGCAAATAAAACTCTTTGGCTTAAAAACTGGCGACACCGTAACAGGTACAATTCGCCCACCCAAAGAGAATGAAAAATATTTCCCTCTAATTAAGGTGCTCGAAATAAATGGTAGAAGTCCTGATTACATTCGCGACAGAATACCGTTCGACTACCTAACACCACTATTCCCCGACGAAAAGTTTACGTTACTAGGTAATGGTCAGAATTCACTCTCGGCTCGCGTGGTTGATATGTTTTCGCCAATTGGAAAGGGGCAGCGTGGTTTAATTGTTGCTCAGCCCAAAACGGGTAAAACCATCCTGCTAAAAGAGATTGCTAACTCAATAGCTGCCAATCACCCCGAGGTATATATGATTGTTTTACTTATCGATGAGCGCCCCGAGGAGGTTACCGATATGGCCCGTAGCGTGAATGCCGAGGTGGTATCGTCAACCTTTGATGAGCCAGCCGACAGGCACGTTCGCGTAGCGAATATTGTGCTCGAAAAAGCCAAGCGAATGGTAGAATGTGGCCACGATGTGGTTATCCTACTCGATTCAATTACACGACTAGCTCGCGCATATAATACCGTTCAGCCCGCATCGGGTAAGGTGCTATCGGGTGGGGTTGATGCTAACGCACTTCACAAACCTAAACGCTTTTTTGGCGCAGCCCGTAATATTGAGAACGGCGGCTCCCTTACAATTTTGGCAACAGCCCTTATTGAAACAGGAAGTAAAATGGACGAGGTTATTTTTGAAGAGTTTAAAGGAACTGGTAATATGGAGTTACAGCTCGATAGGAAGCTGTCTAATAAACGTGTTTTCCCTGCTGTTGATATTACCGTTTCGAGTACACGTCGTGAGGACTTGTTACTTGATAAGGAAACTCTCAATAAAACGTGGATCCTTAGAAATTACTTAACCGATATGACATCGGTTGAGGCTATGGAGTTCCTTCGCGATAGGTTGGTTAAAACTCAAACTAACGAGGAGTTCTTTATGACAATGAATAGCGATATTTAAAGATTTAGAACGGAACGTTTTAGTTGAATAACCAAAATGTTTACGTAAAATAAATTTCGCATTAAAACTTTCGTACCTAAATATTGTTGTACCTTTGTACAACTAATTCATGGGGCTGACCATGGTTTTGACAGCAAGATGAATGAATTGGTAAGCATGTCGAGCGTTGGGAAGCTGGCTCGTTAATCTCAGGACTCAGACCTATAACAGGCGAAAATAACAATTACGCACTCGCTGCTTAGTAAGTACCAAGTACTTCTAACTTAATCGTACCAACAAGGTTGGTATAACGAGTAGTCTCACGGAGAGCTTCGCCCACTGGAACTCCGAATTGAGGCTTCAAAACAAATGGGCTAGTACAGAATGTTCCCCGGTTTCTGTGCGAAAATTTCGGGGATAAGGTTTTGGTTGGTCTCTTTCCCCCTGCCAATACTCGAAAATAAAGGAAAGATAAGCATGTAGAAAGCCACTTGGTTCCTTGTTTGGACGAGGGTTCGAACCCCTCCAGCTCCACAAAGCAGTATTGAGTAAGAGTATTGAGCAAGAGTATTGAGCAAGAGATTTGGGTGTACCCATAACTCTTGCTCAATGTTGTTTTATCCCTCAATCCTCTTGCTGTTGCACTTGCTGAATTATCCCTCAATCCTCTTGCTATTGCCGTTCACTCTCACTAGTGCCAAAATCCACTTATCTTTAAAAGTTGCATTTAAAGGTGTTCGTTTTATGGTAGCAAAATGAAGAATGACACTGAATTAGTAAATCTTTTACCTCAGCGTTAAGACTATCCTTGTTAAGTTTATACTCCCATCTGTTTTAGGAAGTTTCAGGGTTGGGTAATGCTAAACGACAAACAAATGCAAACAGTAAAAATTTGAAGTAATAGTGTAGTTATTTTGTTATCTTATTCACCACAAGTGCGATGGCACCATCACCGGTAACATTGCAGGCTGTTCCAAAACTATCCATGGCAATGTAAAGCGCTATCATTAAGCCTATCATCTCCTCATTAAAACCGAGCATGGATTGCAATATTCCTATGGCGGCCATAATTGCACCACCCGGAACGCCAGGAGCAGCAACCATTACTATTCCCAACATAAAAATAAAACCCGCAAAAAGGGTGAAGCTAAAAGGGACGCCTTCCAAAATCATTATGGCCATGGCGCATGCTGTAATTTTCATAACGCTGCCCGATAGGTGAATGGTTGCACATAGTGGAATTACGAAGCCAGCAATTTTTTCAGAGACACCATTTTTTAGCGTTTGCTTTAAGGTTACTGGAATGGTGGCTGCAGACGACTGCGTTCCCAAGGCTGTAAAGTAGGCAGGCATCATGGTGGCCAGTAAACGTAGCGGGTTCTTTTTTACGAGTATTCCCGTAACTGTATATTGCAGAAGAAGTAGGATAATGTGTAGTGCGAAAATTACACCAATGATATTTACAAATACCGAGAGTATTGAGTATACTTTACCTGTAAAAGACATATTTGCAAATATCCCTAATATAAATAGCGGTAGTAAGGGTACAACAACATTCTCAATTAGCTGCATTATAATTACTTGGAAATCTTTAACAACTAATTTCAAGGTCGATTTTTCTTGGTAAGCTAGTCCTAACCCAATTACAAATGCCAATACTAAGGCCGTCATTACATCTAAAACTACCGGGATAGTGATTGAAAAGTAGGGCGATAATTCTTTCGCCGTTTCGGCTATTTGGGCCGCTTTATTAGCATGCGAAACCAGAAGTGATGAGAATAGATCCGAAGTGGCAAAGTAGGTCATAAAACCAGAGAAGAGCGTTGAACCGTATGCAATGGCAGTGGTTAGTAAGAGTAGTTTCCCTGCACCTTTTCCTAAATCTGAAATGGCGGGCATAATCAGTCCCATAATAATTAGGGGAATTGCAAAGTTTAAAAACTGACTAAAGAGCGCATTGAAAGTGGCGAATATCCTATTTACCGATTCGGGTAAATAAAGTCCAAAAACAATTCCCAAAACAATGGCTAAGAAAACTTTAAATAGCAATTTCGAAAATAAACGCTTCATAACTATGTATTTAATAATAAAAGACTCGTTTGCTCTTTTTAATTTAATGAGTCAGCTAAGATAGAGGGAATGGCCTTATGAATAAATTTTCAACCTTACTTTTTTTACTAACTTTTAAATTCTATAATAATGTGTTGTTTATCAGGTATTTATAGAAAATATTCACTCGCCTTGAATATGGTTTTTATTATTGTTAGGTGGTAACTTTTATTTTAATGGGCAGAAATCGAAAAAGCTTAAGCAAAACCTGTTCGAGCCTATTGCATATTATAACAATAGATGAGGCCACTCCTTATGAAAGAAAAATATGACAGCCTCAAAACATCAATCAGCCGCGTATTTTATAAAAAGGAAAATAATATTTAGTATGTTTAGCCTCATAAATATCAAACAAAACCTGTCAACTCACACTAAACCATCTTAAGGATATAGCTAAATTTTAAACCATTAATAGAAATGTTTAAGAGGGTTTAATTACATCAATTTTGAACAAATGAAAACATTACAACAGGTGAAAAATAACTTGGCAAGTTATAACGATAAGAAAAGGGGCGATGATTTACATAAGTTTTTTCAAGTTTACCCCGGAGGCTATGGCGAGGGCGATCAGTTTATTGGAGTTACGGTTCCCAACCAGCGGATAGTGTCAAAAAAATACTACCAAAGCATAACCCTGAATGAACTTGAGCAATTGATTCGTGAGCCCATACATGAACACCGCTTAACCGCCCTGTTTATGCTTGTGCTTAAGTTCCAGAATAGTAAGGATGAGAGTCAGCAAAAGGAGGTTGTTGAGCTATACCTAAGAAATTTAGATTGGGTTAATAGTTGGGACCTTGTCGACTCATCGGCGCACCTAATCCTTGGGCCTTACCTTATGAATAAGGACAGGGAATTACTTTACGAATTGGCCGCAAATGCCAACTTTTGGGTGCAGCGTGTTGCCATAATAGCAACTCTTCATTTTATAAGGAATGGGCAATTTGACGATACGCTTAAAATTGCTGAAATCTTGCTCAACCATAGGCACGACCTCATTCATAAAGCGGTGGGCTGGATGCTGCGCGAGGTTGGTAAAAAGAACTACGAAGTGGAGTATGCCTTTCTGGTAAAACACTATAATAATATGCCCCGAACTATGCTGCGATACGCCATAGAGCGTTTTCCCGAAGAGACGAGGCAAGGGTTTTTGAAGGGGAAAATCTAGGGGGTTGAGCTAACCGTTGTTTTGGGTTTTAATAATCATGAATTAGGCCTAGTTCGGATATGTTTGTGTTAACTTTTGAGTTTAGCGGTTTTCACATTTTGCCACTTTCCAATTATCGCCTTAATCATTAGTTTTGTATTGTCTATGGGGTTAATACAGAACCTCAGTTATAGATTTTTCAATCTCTTTATAATCTAAAGGCTTTCTGAAATACTTGTTAATCAGCTTATCATTAAGGGCTTCGGATATTTCCTCGTTTATCTCGTATCCAGTTAAAATGTAGAAAATAATATTTGGAAATTGTTCTTTTGCCTTAGCTATAAACTCTAGTCCATCCATCCTTGGCATCCGCATGTCGCTAATAACTATTGGTATATCTGGATTGTTTTTTAAGATTTCGAGACCCTCAAAACCCGAAAGGGCTGTTATAACATTGAATGTGCAGTGAACGTTAAGTTCAAAAAGTTTTAGGTTTATTGGCTCATCATCAACATATAGAACAGAGGTTGTTTTACCCATGGCTTAACCTTTAAGAGGTAATAGGACTGTAACGGTAGTTCCAACTCCCACTGTTGAACTGAAGGATATGCTGCCGTTATGCTCTTCAATTATGCTTTGTGTTATTGATAAGCCGAGCCCAGTTCCCTTACCAGGATCCTTTGTAGTAAAGAATGGATCGGCTACTCTGTTTATGTTCTCCTCGCTAATACCACATCCACTGTCAGCAATAATCACAACAATATTTTTATTTTTTTTACTTGTGGTTATAGCTATGGTGCCCTTGCCCTCGATGGACTGAACAGCATTAGTTAGAATATTTAAAAATGCCTGCTGTATTTTTCCCTCTTTACATTCGAGCAAAAGAGGTTCGTTCGCAAAATCTTTTCTAACACTTACTCTACCTCCAAGCTCATTCCCAAGCATTATTAGGCAGCTATCAATTACTGTATTAATTATAACTCTATTGGTTTTGATATCATCCTTCTTACTATATTGATTTAAACTTTTAACTATGCCAGCAGCTCTTTCAACCCCCACATTAATAATTTCGAGCAGAGGAAAAACCTCTGACGAGTGACCCTCTAGATTACCCTTTACATAGTTTTCAATGGCTAGTGCTCCTCCCTTAATAAAGTTAAGCGGATTGTTAATTTCATGAGCAACTCCTGCTGCAAGTATTCCGAGCGAAGCCATTTTTTCAGAACTAATCAGCTTATTCTGGGTATCTTTTAATACGGTGAGAGTTGACTGCAACTCTTCCCTTTGGGTATGCAACTCGTCGTTAATTGCTGTAAGTTCTTCGTTCGCCGCAGCCAGTTCTTCTCTTTGGGTTTGCAGAATTCTATTTTTCTCTTTAGACCTTTTTATTGACCTAAACGTTTGGAAAACAACTAATAAAAGAAGGAAGACAGAAATTACTGAACCATAGATAACAATTTTTCGTTGTTTCAAACTAAGGTCTTTTAACTCATTATCGAGCCTTAATCGCTCTATCTCCTCCTCTTTTGCGTTAAGCCCATATAGTATCTGAAAATTCGCCAGACTCTCATTGAACTTGTCACTACTAATGCTATCGCTTAACTCTTTAAACCTTATATGTTTTTTGATGGCTAAATTCGGATTTCCAAGCATTGTATCGATTTGAAATGAATGGAAGTAGTACCTCAGCTTGCGGTTATTGTTAGGATAGCGTTGAAGCACTTCCTTTGTTTTGTGATTATACCTTTGTGCGTTTTTTATATCACTAAGCTGTATGTATGTATCAGTAAACGAGAGGTAAAGATTGGTTAAAAGCCTAGAGTTTATCTCTATATCATCATAGCTTTGTTCAATCAATTTGAATATTCCTAGTGCCTTCTCTGACCTGTTTGTAAAGCGATAAACATCGCCAATGTTGTACAAACTGTGTATCTCATTTTGTTTGTCATCAATTTCTTTTGCCAATTGAAATGTTTCGTTAAAGATAATCAGGGCCGAATCTAGTCTGTTGGTATTGCCATAAATAGAACCCTTGCCTAAAGTAGCCTTAAGTATTATATGCTTATCGTTCAAAGCCTTACCGCAATCGAACGCTTCTTCATAGTATTTTAAGCCCAAATCAAATCTCCATGAAAAGTAATAAATATTACCAATCTCGAGAAGCGTTTGAGCCTTATTAGATTTATCCCCAATATCATCAAACATTGTTAGTGCTTTGGAAAGATTGTTGAGTGCTTCGGAGTTTGCACCCAAGTAGTTATAGCACTTTCCTATGGCCAACTGCGACTGTGCAATTAGATTTTTATCCTTTATCGCTTGAGCATCTTTAAAAGCATCCTTTGCAAATAGGATGGCTTGTTTAATGTCTGAATCTTTAAGCTCATCAACAATTAGTAACTTCAGTCTAACCTGATCTTCGCTTAAGCGGGTAGTGTCAACAAGCATTAGTAAGCTATCCACACTTTCTGCGTTAGCAGAATAAGTGATTGAAGTAATGAACAGAATGAGTGCTAAAAAGAATTTTGAAAGCATTTTCGCCCTTTAATTTGGGTAAATAATTGTATCTGTAATTCTCTGTTAAGATATAAATTATTCTTTTCAGTAGATATAAATTAAACTAATGTTTTTTCTCTTTTGATGCATGAGAGTTAGAGTTTTTCTAGAATAGATTTTTAGCTAAGGTATTTTTAGGTAGAGAAAATTTTTCATCTAATTTTCAGAAAACAAAAAACATACAGATAAGATATTTTTAAGATGCTTTAGTTTAAAATTTATAAGGATGTGATGGAAAATCAACGAGTTAATTTGTGTGTAAATATGTTGTGAGGCTAACTTAAGGCGTTAGTTATTGTTGATTCGATCTCCTTATTGTTTGAGGGTTTTCTAAAGTACTTGGCAATAAGCCTGTTATCAAGTGCTTCGGATATCTCCTCGGTTATATCATACCCTGTTAAAAGGTAGAAAATAATATTTGGAAATCGCTCTTTTGCCTTGCCTATAAACTCTAGTCCATCCATCTCTGGCATTCGCATATCGCTAACAACTATTGATATCTGTTGGTTGTTTTTCAATATTTCGAGCCCTTCAAACCCTGAAAGAGCGGTTGTAACGTTGAATGTGCGTTGAAAGTTAAGTTCAAAGAGTTTAAGGTTTATCGGCTCGTCATCAACATATAAAACTGATATCATTTTACTCATAGTTTAACTTTTTCATAGAAAATTGAATGGTAATAGAAGTTTTAACTACCACTTCTTAATCGAAGAAAATGCTCCTGTTATACTCTTCAATTATATTTTGTGTTTTTAAAGGGCCATGTTATTATTAATCTGTTATAAAAACAGGCACACTTTATATTTAACACTAAGTTACAACAAATCAGCAAAATAAAAAGGAGAAGAATTTAATATTCTGACGAAGGTTATAAATAATTTGACAAACAGTAAGTTGTGTGTGGTGGTTTCAATCTTGGCAAGCGTGCGTTTACCTTCCTCAATTTTAATGCTAAGGTTTGCACCTTGCACAATTGTATGTTGGTAGGTAATGTTAATCTCAGTGGAGTTAACAATTGGGCATTTGGTTATTCTGGATTAAACTATTGCTTGGGATAAAGTTAAAATTTATGTGAGTGCTTGTTGCAGTGTCTAACCCCTATGGTAATTTGATTTCGTTGCCCACTTTAGGTAGAATCACTTCCCCTAGTATGGCTAATCTTTGAATTTTACCGTTGCCCGCATTAGATTGTACAGTAATAGTTCTACTAATTCTTTGTGGGGTTGGGCTAATTCTAAAGAAAATTTTAATTGTGCCTTTCTGACCGGGCATAATAGGTTCACGTGTCCAGTCGGTTATTCTTGTGCCGCAGCAACCTGTTACCTGGTTTATTATTAGTGGTAAACTTCCATCGTTGTGTGCTTCAATGCTAATATTCCCTGTTTCTTCGGTAACGCTGTCAACGCTAATTGACCCCAGATTTACCTCTGTGGGGGAGAACCGAATAAATGGATTGGTTTTTTTTATATCCTCATCATTAGACTCTTGCGCAAATAAGCCAACGGATAGTACGATACTCAAAAAAGTTAGAAATACTCTTTTCATAGTTCAAATATATTACATTTTTAGTGCGATAAAATTATCTATTTGTTTGGATACTCCAGCTCTCTTTAACTAAAATTATGCCAAAATTTAATATACCACATTTCGTGGTATGTTGCCTGGCAAACGAGCGAGGGTTTGGTAATTAAGCTGGTTGCTCATTTCGCTGAAAGAAGCAATGCTTATGTTAAGCCTATTCTGCTTACCTATAAGTACAACCTCGTCGCCAAGCTGAACGTTCGGGATATCGGTTACGTTACGTTCATAGTGTTCATAGTTACGGTGCCAACTACGGGTACTCTTTTCCCTCTAATTAGTACTCGCCCCATATTACTTAGCGAGCGGCTAAACCCGTTTGTGTACCCAACAGGTATAATGGCTATTTTTACTTTTTTATTGGCCATATACGAGGTGCCATAACCAACAAAATCTCCCGAGTCAACTTCTTTAATACTCATAATTCGAGTTTTCCATGATATTACTCTCTTCAAATCCGAGTCTTTAGCCTGATTTCTCTTAAACTGATATATAAAAGTTTCTTGGGTAGGCCAAAAACCATATTGCGAAATGCCAATACGTACCATATCCATTATGGTTTGAGGGTAAGTTAGCGAGGCGGCCGAACCAGCGGTATGTTTAAAGCGTGGTTTTAGTTCATGCCTAGTAAGGTACCGGTGAAACTGCCGATAGTTTTTTATCTGGTTTATAACCCTATAATGATTTGTAATGCTTTCTGCTCCAGCGTAATGGGTGCAAAGCCCTTCAAGCATTAAATGGTCTTGATTATCCTTTATGAAGTTTACTACCTCTGGCATTTTTTCGTACTCAAACCCAGTCCTATTAAACCCTGTTTCGGCTTCGATGTGAATTCGGGCAGGCTTTCTAATGGCTGCCGCCAATTCCACGGCTTTTTCTAACCGTTCCATATCAAAAACATAAAACTCAATCTCATTCTCAATAGCCCACTCAAGTTGCTCATCATTAAGGTATCCCATAATCATAATGTCCGATTTAGGGTTGGCTACATTAAAAACATCAAGTGCTTCGCTAGCCGAGAATACCGAGAAATGGTTAATCTTAGCCTTTTCGGCCAATGGTACAATTATGTTTACCCCGTGCCCGTATGCATTTCCCTTAACAACCGACGAGATGCGAACATCCTTGCCAACTATTTTTCGTAAATACTTAATATTGTGATTGTAGGCCGACTTACTTATTTCGATATATGATGTTTGATCCATCTATTACGTTGTGTTTTTGTTTCATTAAAAAAAGAATGCTTTTGAAGAGCGATTAGGTGAGGAGTTTCTTTACAATTTGTAGAAATACGCTTACCGAAGGCTCAATAATTTCATCGGGAAAATCGTAATCCTCGTTGTGGAGCTGCGGATGGTTTACACCCGAACCAACGCCAAAAAGAGCCGCTTTGCTAATCTGTGTAAAATGGCCAAAATCTTCGCTCCACCTAAACGGATTTTCAAGAAACTGATTTCCAAGCCCTAACTCGGTTGCAGCTGTTTTTATTAGGTCAACGCACTCCTCGTTATTTATGGTTGCCGGAAACTCTTCTACGTAAGCAACACTATGCTTAAGCTTATGTTCTTTACAAACTGAGGAAATGTGGTTTTCAACCATTTTTTTCAGTGTGCTCATGTCCGAGTCTAGATAGGTTCTAAGCGTTGCCATAAGCGTTGCATTGCCAGGCGTGGTGCCAAAGGCTACCTCTCCGAGCTTGGCGTGAATTACTGTTAGAAGTGCAAAATCGTTAAATGCTTCCTTGTCGCGGGCAATGTAATTTAAGCCTAGTATCATTTGTGCTAAGGCTTTATCTGGGTTGTTTCCGTCTTCAGGATGAGCCGCATGTGATGAAAGTCCTTTGATATTGGCAACTAGTCCGGTTGAGGCTGAAGCGAATGTACTATTTCGCAAGAAAATTTCACCCTTTTTTAATCCTGGAAGATTGTGCAGTGCGAAAGCATAATCGGGTTTAATATGCTCAAACTTTGGGTCGGCAATAACGGCTGCAGCACCCTGACCCGTTTCTTCGGCTGGTTGAAATAGAAGCACTAATCTCCCTTTCGAAATGGGTGACTGCCCTAACGAATGGGCAACACCAGCCAGAATGGCCGAATGGCCATCGTGACCGCACAAGTGGGCAACACCTTTAACTGTAGATTTATAACTAAAACTGTTCGATTCCTGAATGGGAAGCGCATCCATATCGGCCCTGAGCAGAACCGTTGGGCCTGCATTATTGCCGTTATAGATAAAGGCAACCCCATGTCCGCCTATGTCAGTAACAACCTCTGATGGGTTTGTTGGGGCAATAAAATCAATAATGGTTTTGCTTGTTGTGCTTTCGTTTCCAGATAGTTCGGGGAAACGATGCAATTGACGACGAAATTGGGTTAGCTTGTTAAGCAGGTCTTTTTGTAAAGGCATAAGCAGTATCCTATTTTAAATTGCAAAGTACTCTTTTTTAGAGAGAGAGCAAAATAGGTTTTATACAACTTCGTTGGTTATATGCTGAATTACAGCAACTTAAGTCTAGTGTTAATTAATACAAATTTTGAGGTGATACAATTTTTTGTAACATTATTTTGTGGGTTTAACTCGAATTTTACCACAGCATTGCCTGGTTTGATTTTAATAACCAAACAAAAGCCATAACTTACTTGTTATCTATATATTATAATTTTTTTATAAAAACATTAGAGATATATGAAAACATTAGCAATCATTACATTACTAATTGGAGGCTTTGGTATTAACGCACAAAGTCAATTTGCATTTCCCGAACTCGGCTATAGCTACGATGCGCTGGAGGCTTTTATTGACAAAACCACAATGGAGATACACTACACCCGCCACCACAAGGCTTATTTTAACAATTTTGTAAAAGCTGCCGATGAGCTTAAACTAAACGGAATGGGTATGGAGGCAATATTTAGCCAAGTGAGTAAGTACCCCACATCCGTTCGGAATAATGGAGGAGGGTATTTTAACCATAAACTATTCTGGGAGGTAATGTCGCCCGCAGGCGGTGGCAATCCTAGCCCAAAACTAATGAAAGCCATTGAGAACGATTTTGGCTCGCTTGATGCATTTAAATATGAGTTTGAAGTGGCCGCTAAAGGACAGTTCGGTAGCGGTTGGGCTTGGCTTTCAGTTGATAATGAAGGAAGCCTGTTCGTGTCGAACACTCCAAATCAGGATAATCCGCTAATGGATGTGGTTGAGAAACGCGGAATGCCAATTCTGGCGCTCGATGTGTGGGAGCATGCTTACTATCTGCACTATCAGAATAAACGGGGTGATTACGTAGGAAACTTTTGGAAAGTGGTTGACTGGAAAGAGGTGGAGAAAAAGTATAACGAGGCGAATAATAAATAGTATATCCTCTTTGTTTTAAATACTTAAGGGAACTGGCATAAGTCATTTCCCTTTTTTAGTGATTGGTTTGAGGATGTGTCCGACTGCAATTATTGGAACTGATTTTAAACCATATTTCCAGTTATCTAAATACAAACGATAGTATTGTGAAAATTATTTCTCTGTACAGTTCATCCTGTGTTTCTCAATCTCAAGAAACGAATTATCTTTGCGCCTCATTTAAAAAACGATATGATTTCAGTTGACGGGTTAACGGTTGAGTTTGGGGGCACAACTCTCTTTAAGGACATCTCTTTTGCAATAAACGAAAAAGACAGGATTGCATTAATGGGAAAGAATGGAGCGGGAAAATCGACCCTCCTAAAAATAATTGCAGGTGAACGAAAACCATCAAATGGTAGAATTACAGCCCCAAAGGATGCGGTAATTGCCTACCTGCCACAGCACTTGATTACAGAAAACAAGCGAACAGTGTTTGAGGAAGCATCGCAGGCTTTTGCAGAACTTTTTACTATGAAACGTGAGATTGATGAGTTCAACCAGCAGCTTACCACTCGAACCGACTACGAATCCGAAGAGTACTTCAAAATAATTGAGCAAGTATCGGCGCTAAGCGAGAAATATTACACCATTGAAGAAATTAATTTTGATGCCGAGGTTGAGAAAATTCTTTTAGGTCTTGGTTTTCTGCGTCAGGATTTTACTCGTCCCACCAGCGAATTTAGCGGTGGGTGGCGTATGCGTATTGAACTTGCTAAGATACTACTACAAAAACCCGACCTTATCCTTCTCGATGAGCCTACCAACCACATGGACATTGAGTCGGTGCAATGGCTTGAGGAGTTTTTAGTTAGCAGCGCAAAGGCAGTAATCGTTATTTCGCACGATAGAACTTTTGTTGATAATATTACCAGTCGAACCATTGAACTAACTATGGGCAAGGCCTACGATTATAAGGTAAACTACTCAAGTTACCTGCAACTTAGGTATGAACGCAGAGAGCAGCAGCAAAAGCACTTCGATGAGCAGCAGAAAATGATTGCCGATAACCGTGAGTTTATTGAGCGATTTAAGGGAACTTACTCTAAAACCAACCAAGTTCAATCGAGGGTTAGGATGCTTGAGAAGCTCGATATACTTGAAGTTGACGAAGAGGATTCATCGGCCCTAAACCTTAGGTTTCCGCCCGCACCCCGCTCGGGAAACTGGCCTGTTGTTGCCGATGACGTTTCTAAAAACTATGGCGATATCCAAGTGTTTTCAAACGCATCATTCTCCATTGCACGGGGCGAAAAAGTTGCCTTTGTTGGCCGCAATGGCGAGGGTAAATCGACTATGGTAAAAGCTATAATGAGCGAAATTGACTTTCAAGGAAAATTGGCCATAGGGCATAACGTTAAAATTGGCTACTTTGCTCAAAATCAGGCCTCACTGCTTAACGAGGATTTAACAATTTTTCAAACCATTGATGATGTTGCCGTTGGTGACATCCGCACGAAGATTAAGGACATTTTAGGAGCATTCATGTTTAGCGGCGATAATACCTCTAAAAAAGTAAAGGTGCTTTCGGGTGGTGAGAGAACACGCCTTGCTATGATAAAGTTATTGCTCGAGCCAGTAAACCTTTTAATTCTCGATGAGCCTACTAATCACCTAGATATGCGAACAAAGGATATTTTAAAGGATGCGTTAACCGATTACGACGGAACGTTGATTCTTGTGTCGCACGATCGAGATTTTTTAGATGGTTTGGCAACAAAGGTTTTTGAGTTTGGTAACCAAATGGTAAAAGAGCACTTCTCCGATATTAAGGGTTTTCTTGCAATGAAAAAGATGGAAAACCTGAAGGAGATTGAACGCAAAGGGTAACAATGGTAACATCATTGCTGCTAAACGCTTTTTTACGACCAAAACTCAACAGTCTGTTATTCAGAACGGAACGTAGTGACGCAAAGAATCTGTAATAAAAATAATGTTTTTATCGGACAACAAACAATGTTAATTTATATTTGTTACTGTTCATAAAACAATCACTATTTGTAGAATAGTGTAACCAAATATAGCCTGAATTTGGTTTGTATTAGTTTTTTGTTGCTACATTTGTTCTCGCGATTCGAATATGCCAGAATCGTTTTAACTATTTAAATTTTGAAAACGATGAAACAGATTGATCTTTCGCCTTACGGTATTGGGGAAGCCAAAGAGGTTTTTTATAACCCCAGCTACGATTTGTTATATAAGCATGAAACCGACCCTTCGCTTAAAGGCTACGAAAAGGGATACCTAACTAATTTAGGTGCCATAAATGTTGATACGGGTATCTTTACCGGTCGTTCACCCAAGGATAAATATATTGTTGAGGAGCCCAACTCTCAGAATAATGTGTGGTGGGCAGAGAAGGGTAAAAAAAGTTCCGATAATAAGCCAATTACCCCCGAAATTTGGGAGCATTTAAAAGAAATTAGCGCTAAGCAGCTTACTGGTAAAAAACTCTATGTTGTTGATGCATACGCTGGAGCCAATAAGGATACACGCCTCAATGTAAGGTTTATTATGGAAGTAGCTTGGCAGGCTCACTTTATTAAAAATATGTTTATTAGGCCAAGCGAGGAGGAACTGGAGAATTTTAAACCCGACTTTGTTGTTATGGTAGCTTCAAAAACCAGTAACACTAAATGGAAGGAGCAAAACCTAAACAGCGAGGTTTACGTTGCATTTCACCTCACTGAGCGTATGGCTGTTATTGGCGGAAGCTGGTACGGTGGCGAGATGAAAAAAGGAATCTTCTCGGTAATGAACTACTATCTACCATTAAAAGGGATGGCAGCAATGCATTGTAGTGCCAATGTGGGTAAAAATGGTGATGTTGCTATTTTCTTCGGCCTATCGGGAACAGGAAAAACTACTCTTTCGGCAGACCCTAACCGTGCACTTATTGGCGACGATGAGCATGGATGGGACGATGAGGGTATCTTTAATTTTGAGGGTGGATGCTATGCCAAATGTATTGATCTTGACCCAGAGAAAGAGCCCGATATTTATGCAGCCATAAAGCGCGATGCGCTTTTGGAGAATTTAGTGGTTGATGAGAAAGGTAATATCGATTTTGCCTCAAAAGAAAAAACAGAGAACACTAGGGTATCATATCCAATATATCATATTAATAACATTGTAAAACCTGTTTCAAAAGCTGGGCATGCACAAAAGGTTATATTCCTTACCGCCGATGCCTTTGGAGTGTTACCTCCAGTTGCTAAACTTACCGAGGACCAAACACAGTATCATTTCTTAAGTGGTTTTACCTCTAAATTAGCCGGAACAGAAGTGGGTGTAAAAGAGCCTCAGCCAACATTTAGCAGCTGTTTTGGTCAGGCATTCTTGTTGCTTCACCCAACAGCATACTCGCGCGAGTTGGTTAAAAAAATGGTAAAGAATGGTTCAAAAGCCTATCTGGTTAACACTGGTTGGATTGGCGGAGCTTACGGAGTAGGTAACAGAATTGATTTGCCTGCAACGCGTGCAATTATCAACTCAATTCTTGATGGAAGTATAGAGAATGCGGAGTTCGAGACCATGCCTATATTTAATCTGCAAATACCTAAGGCCATTAAGGGGGTCGATACCAAGTTTTTGAACCCAAGAAATAGCTGGCCTAACCCTGCTGGCTGGGATGAGGCAGCAAAAGAACTTGCCAAGAGGTTTATTGCGAATTTCGAAAACTTTACCGATAACGAAGCCGGTAAAAACCTTATTAAAGCGGGACCACAATTGTAAGTTGCAACTTTTTGTTAACTTTGGGTGTGTTAATATTAAATGGTACAAGAATAAAAAAAAGGGGCTTTCGGCCCCTTTTCTTATTATATCTTAGTTCGCGAGAACTATTTCAAACCTCTTTGTCTAAGTAATGGATCAATTGATGGGGCGCTTCCGCGGAATTTAACGTACTGCTCCATACCTTCACCCATTGCATTATCCGATAGGCAATGCTTTCGGAATTTAGCGGCTAGTTCTTGGTTAAACAGGTCGCCGGTTTCTTTAAATGCTTCAAAAGCATCGGCATCAAGCTGGCCAGCCCATAGGTATACGTAATATCCTGCAGCGTACCCTCCGCTAAATATATGTCCGAAGTTGGTGGTACGATAGCGTGGGAGAATTTCATTAATCAGCCCTAGCTCATCCATTGTGTTTTTCTCAAATTCAATTACATCTGTCTCTTGAGTTATGTTAGCTGTGTGCCATGACATATCCAGATACGAGGCTGCAACATATTCAACGTTGGTAAATCCTTGGTTAAATTTACTGCTACGTTGCATCTTTTCGATAAGCGCGTCGGGAATAGATTCTCCAGTTTGGTAATGCTTGGCGTATACTTTAAGTACTTCGGGTTCGCCAGCCCAGTTCTCCATAATTTGCGAGGGGAGCTCAACATAGTCGCGAGGTACGCTGCGGCTGGTGCGGTTGTAGTGACCGTCGGCAAAGAAGTTATGTAAAGCATGTCCAAATTCATGGAAGAACGTTTCGGCCTCGTCCCAGCTAAGCATTGCTGGTTTATTTCCAACGGGGCGCGAGAAGTTGGTAACGATAGTAACTACAGGGGTAATTTTCTCACCATTTTTATAGCTTCCGCTGCGGTAGGTTCCACACCATGCTCCCGATTTTTTTGTAGCCCTTGGATGTGGATCGTAAAGCAGAACGGCTAAATGTGAACCATCGTTGTCAAACACCTCAAATGCCTGAACCTCTTCGTGATATACAGGAATGTCGGGTCTCTTTTTGTAAGTTAAGCCATAAAGTTTATTTGTTACATAAAAAATACCTTCGCGAACATTGTCGAGAGTAAGGTAAGGCTTAATCTCTTCCTCGTCAAGGTCGTACTTTTCTTTGCGCACTTTTTCGGCATAGTACCACCAATCCCATGTTTGAAGTTTGAAATTGCCACCCTCGCGGTCAATAATTTTTTGCATATCGTTGCGTTCTGCCTTAGCACGTTCAAGGGCAGGGTTCCAAACTTCTTTTAAGAAGTTAAAAACGGTCTCAGGGTTTTGCGCCATCTGTTCAGCAGTAAAGTACTCTGCGTAGTTATCGTGTCCCAATATTTGAGACATTTGCTTACGAAGCATCATCAGCTCAATAAAGGGTTCTTTATTATCAAACTCATTGTTGTTATTACCGCGCATAAAGTACTCACGATAAATTTTTTCTCTTAAATTACGATTTTCTGAGAACTGTAGGAATGGGATCCAACTTGGTTTTGAAAGGTTGAACATCCATTTACCCGCTTCGCCTGCTTTTTCAGCCATTTCAGCTGCACCTGCAATTACGTCTTCGGGCAGTCCGGCTAAATCGGCCTCATCTTCAAGTATAAGGGTAAAGCCGTTGTTCTCGGCCAAAAGGTTTTGGTTTAATTTTAGCGAAACCATTGAGCTACGCTCGTTGAGTTTTTTAAGTTCATTGCGTTGCTCTTCGGGAAGTGCAGCACCGTTTCTAGCAAAATCATTGTAAATTTTCTCAACAACCCTCATCTTTTCAACGTCAAGATCAAGGCTCTCGCGCTTGTCGTAAACAGTTTTAATTCTGCTAAACAAATCCTGATTGAACCTAATAGAGTTGCTGTGAGCAGAAAGCATTGGCGTGGTTTCCTTTGCAATTTGTTGCATACGGTCGGATGCGTTTGCTCCGTTAAGCCCACCGAATACGGCGCCAACCTTGCTAAGTAGTTCGCCGGCTTTGTCGTATGCTACAATAGTGTTTTCAAAAGTTGGTTCATCTTGGTTGCTTGTAATCGCTTCAATCTCTGCATTGTGCTGTTTAATAGCCTCTGTGTATGCAGGTACGTAATGCTCGTCCTGAATTAAATGGAATGGTGGGGTGCCAAATGGCGTAGTCCACTCCTCAAAAAATGGGTTTGTAGCCTCTTTCTGATTGCAACTTAGCATCATACTTGCTGGGATTAACAGTAAAAATAGTTTCTTCATACTACTGGTTTTTTGTTAATTAAATATTCAATTGATCTTTATGTTCGAGAAAAATAATAATCGTTACTTATATATGAGTGTTTAATTACTAAATAGTTTAAGCAATGTATTATCATTGCATTAGATTATTACGAATGCGAATTTTAGTTTCACAAAGCAAGTAATGGTCAAATATACAAAAAAATGCGTAGCAACATTGTTGCTCAGTTTCACTAAAAAATTAATATCTTAGTAGCGTATTACCAAAAACACCCCAATTAGGATGAAATCAACAACAAGGCCCGTGGCAAATATTTACATAGTTAACCACGATTTTGTGCATACTACATCCTTAAGGAAAGCTATTAAAAAGCCATCAAAATACAATATCGAGACATTTGGTAATGGCGAAAAATTTATTGCACATTTAGCTTCCCTCACATTTACAAAGCGTGATATTCATATCGTTTTTCTCGGTTATCAATTTATCGACGAGCATGAGCATACTCTTATGAATGGCATTGAAATACTTGAGGCAGTTAAAGTAATAAACTCTAATGTTGAAGTTATAATGCTTTACGGCCCCAATGAGGCCACCTTTGGTGCATATGCACGTAAAAGCGGGGCATATGCTTTTGTGCCAAAAAACGACACAATATTTTTACGCATAAACAATATTATTATGCGTTTAATAAGCCAAAAAAAGTTACAACACAAACGTGGGGGTTTCGTTATAGCGATTAAAATTTTCATAACCTACTCAATCATTCTGGCGGTAGCTATATTACTCTACCAATTACTTTCCTAACTTTCAATTCTTGTCTGTTTAGCAGTTCTCGCTGACTTATTGTCATACTTTTTGTAATGGCACCACTTTTGACTTGTAAGCCCGAGAAACTGAATGTTTAACTTAAAAAATATAGGCCATGCAAAAAGGCAAAATAAATGTTAGTAGTGAGAATATCTTTCCAATAATTAAGAAGTTTCTTTACTCCGACCACGAAATATTCCTTCGTGAGCTAGTTTCGAATGCGGTTGATGCTTCACAGAAATTAAAAACTTTAGCATCGGTTGGCGAGTTTAAAGGCGAACTTGGCGATTTAACCATTAGGGTTAAAGTCGACAAAAAGAAGAAAACCATTACCGTTAGCGATAGCGGCGTTGGTATGACTGCTGAAGAGGTTGAAAAATATATTAACCAGATTGCTTTTTCGGGTGCCGAAGATTTTTTGGCCAAGTATAAGGACAAAACCGAAGCCATTATTGGACATTTTGGGCTAGGTTTTTACTCATCGTTTATGGTAAGTGATAGGGTTGATATTATAACAAAATCACATCAGGATGATACCAAGGCAATAAAATGGTCGTGCGATGGTTCGCCAGAATTTACCATTGAAGATGCCGAACGAGTGGGAAGGGGAACCGATATTGTATTGCACATTAGCGATGAGAATGCTGAGTTCCTAGAGGATAGCAAAATTAATGAATTGCTCACAAAGTATTGCCGTTATCTGCCTATACCAATCGCTTTTTCTACTATTAAAGAGTGGAAAGACGGCAAGGAAGTAGATACAGGTAAGGATAAGATTGTGAATGATACCAATCCGCTTTGGACTCGTAAGCCCACCGAATTGAAAGATGAGGATTATGCAAAGTTCTATAAAGACTTGTACCCTGCGGCACAAGATCCTTTATTCAACATTCATCTTAATGTTGATTATCCGTTTAATCTGACCGGAGTACTGTATTTCCCTCGTATTAAATCGAATTTTGATATACAGAAAAATAAAATTCAACTATACTCTAACCAAGTTTTTGTTACCGACTCGGTTGAGGGGATTGTACCCGAATTTTTAACTCTACTTCACGGGGTTATCGATTCACCCGATATTCCGCTAAACGTATCGCGTAGCTATTTACAGAGCGACTCGAATGTTAAGAAAATATCATCGCATATTACCAAAAAAGTGGCCGACAGGCTAAATGAGATTTTCAAGGATAACCGCGAGCAGTTTGAGAAGAAATGGGATGACCTAAAGCTGTTTATTAACTTTGGTATGATTACCGATGAGAAGTTTTATGAACGTGCCGATAAGTTTGCTCTTTTCAAGAATGTGGATGGTAAATATTTCACCTTCGACGAGTACGAGAAGCTTATAAAGGAGAACCAAACCGATAAAAATAAAACGCTTATTTATCTGTATACCACTGATAAAGACGAGCAGTACTCGTATATTGATCAGGCAAAAAACCGTGGTTACGATGTGTTGGTAATGGATGGCCAGTTTGACCCTCACGTAATTAATAGCCTTGAATCGAAATTTAAAGATTCACGTTTTGTTAGGGTTGATAGTGACGTGATTGATAGCTTGATTGCTAAGGAGGATAAGAAAGAGATTGACCTGCCTTTTGAGGCGCAAACCGAGCTGCGAAACGTTTTTGAGGGGGCAACTATTGGCTCGTCGCAATACTGGGTTCAGTTCGATGATTTGGGTGAAAATGCTTCGCCAGTGGTTATTACACGAAATGAATTTGTTCGACGCATGAAGGATATGTCTGCAATGAGTGGGGCTAGCGGTTTTTATGGTGATATGCCCGAAACCGTAAACTTAGTTGTAAACGTAGCGCACCCGCTTGTTAAAGCCGTGATTGACCAAAAGGAGAAATCGCTAGGCGACAAGGTGGGCAAGTTTAATACTCAACTTGAGCCACTTAACACCAAATTAGCCGATTTGAAAAAATCTTCCGAGGGCAAGAAAGATGAAGAAATTCCTCAGGCTGATAAGGATGCCATAGACGAGTTAAATAAGAAGATTGAGAAGATTGATAAGTCGAAAACCGATGCTCTTAAATCATTCGGAAAGGATAATAAACTTACTAAGCAACTTATTGATTTGGCTTTGCTTGCCAATAATATGTTAAAAGGGGAAGAACTTAGCAAGTTTGTTAAGCGTAGTGTTGAGCTTATTAAGGAGTAACCTCACATAGTACCACCTAGTTTTTTTGGTGTAAACATAGCAAAGGGGGCATTATTGCCCCCTTTGTTGTGTTTATAAACCTTACGAGCTAAAACATTTCGTTAACTTCTTTCTTTAGGTGGGTAATTGCACGCGCGGTTGGATGAAATTCCAAATCAACCAGCCCGTCTAGAATTTGCTTACCAAGTACCATTGCAGGTGCCTTGGGATCAACTTTGCCTGCGCTGTTATTAATTAGTTTTATCACATTGTCCTTTGCGTTTTTTACTAGTCCCCAAGCCTTAGCACTCAGGTAAATTTGTTGCGAAAGGTTGTGTTCCCACTCACTGCGAATGGTGCTTAGCAAAATACTTTGGTATTTTTGGCAAGATATATTCGGTTGGTTTACCCTAACCAAAATCGATTCGGGCGAGATGCGTTCCAGATACAACACGATCCGTTCGTAGGCTTGTAGCCGAATGGGGGTTGTTATTTTCCTGCTGTTGGCATTAAGTTCAGCGCGTCGCCTATTGGTTTCTTCCCTCAGAAGCCTTTCAATAGCAAGGTACCCAGCCAGAAAGACTAGTAGGGAGGGTATTATAATTTTCAGTAAATCAATAACCATATTATTTTATATTGTTAAACAAGTTGCTTACAGATAATTTTAGTTTTAACTTTAAAACCTTAAAATTACGAAAATCTTTTTAATCTAAGCGTACAAATTTTTAATTAACCGTTAGATATGGAAAATGTTTCAAACAGAGTTGAGCAGCTAGCCGCCTCAGAAACGCTGGCTATGTCGCAAAAAAGCAGAGAGTTACAAGCTCAAGGTTTTAATGTTATCAACCTAAGCGTTGGCGAACCCGATTTCACTACCCCTGACTTTGTTAAGGATGCCGCTAAAAAAGCCATCGACAACAATTTTACCCACTATTCGCCTGTACCTGGTTATGCCGATTTATTGCAGGCCATTTCCGATAAACTTAAGCGCGAAAACGGGCTTGTGTATGGTACCGATCAGATTGTAGTTTCTGGTGGTGCAAAGCATACGCTCACAAATGTACTTATGGCTACGGTTAACCCTGACGATGAGGTTATTGTGCCTGCCCCTTACTGGGTTAGTTACGTTGAGTTAGTTAAGTTGGCCGAGGGAAAGAGCGTGGTTATACCCACATCGCTCGAGAGTGATTTTAAGATAACACCCAAACAGCTTACCGAGGCAATTACGCCTCGCACAAGAATTTTGATGCTTTGCTCACCATCTAACCCCACGGGCAGTGTATACTCGCGAAGCGAGTTGGCAGCCCTAGTTGAGGTGCTTGTTAAGCATCCAAATATACTAGTACTTTCCGATGAAATATACGAGCATATTAACTACGAGGGCAAGCACGAGAGCATTGCGCAGTTTAACGAAATATTTGATAGGGTAATTGTTGTGAATGGCGTATCGAAAGGGTATGCAATGACAGGATGGCGTATTGGTTATTGTGCTGCTCCCAAATGGATAGCGAAAGCGTGTCAGAAATTGCAAGGTCAAATGACGTCTGGCACCTGCTCAATTGCCCAGAAAGCGGCTGTTGCTGCAATTTCTTCCGATGCATCGTACCCACAGATGATGTGCAAAGCATTTAAAAAACGGCGCGATTTGGTTACCGAGAGACTTAAAAAAATACCAGGGTTTAAGGCTAATGTGCCTCAGGGTGCCTTCTATATTTTTGCTGAAGTGTCTGAACTATTAGGTAAAAAATTTGGAGAACAGGTTATTGCCACCTCTGCCGATTTGTGTATGTACCTACTAAATCATGCTCATGTGGCTACCGTTCCGGGTAGCGCTTTTGGCGCGCCCGAATACATTCGTTTTTCCTATGCAGCATCAGAGGAGCAACTTGTTGAGGCTCTCAACAGGATTGATAAAGCCGTTCGTGAAATGAAGTAAACATATTCTTTTTGCAATTGTTAACAATAACCCACACCTTTTTAGCTGTGGGTTATTTATCTTTGTACTCAAATTTACATTGCGGATAATGTCGAAAAAAATAGTCAGGATATCCCTCTTTTTCTTGTTAACTCTTATACTGGGTGGCATAATACTAGGTGGGTTTTATGGTTACAAAACTTACAGTAGGATGCTAAAACCTAATGTAAGTGTTGGTGATAATACTCAGGCTTTTGTGCGTATTCCTACTGGTGCAACTTACGCCGATGTGCTTGTAATTTTTAGTGAATCGGGTTTTATTAATGATATGGAATCGTTTAAATGGACTAGCTCGCGTATGGGTTATCCGCACAGTATCCGACCAGGAATGTATAAGTTACAAGATAAACAAACCAATCGTGAGCTAGTTGCCGTGTTAAGGGCCGGTTTGCAAACCCCAGTAAGGGTAACCTTTACAGGTTTTAGAATCCCTTCGCAGTTGGCTGGGCGGATATCAAAACAAATTGAAGCCGATTCGGCTGCCATAGTTGAGGCCTTCTTCTCAAAAGATATTACTGCCAGCTATGGTTTTACGCCCGAAACCTTTATAGCAATGTTTATACCGAATACCTACGAACTTTTTTGGAATACAGATGCTACCGGTTTTTTTGATAGAATGAAACGAGAGTACGAAAATTTTTGGACCGATGAGCGTGACCAGAAGGCGAAGCAAATAGGGCTTGATAGGGTAGGGGTTTCAACTATTGCTTCCATTGTTGAGGAGGAAACGATTAAGACTGATGAGCGACCTAAAATAGCAGGTGTTTTTATTAATAGGCTAAACCGTGGAACCCCGCTGCAGGCTTGCCCCACCGTAAAGTTTGCTCTTGGCGATTTTACTATAAAGCGGGTGCTTACTAAACACTTGGCGGTTGAGTCTCCATACAATACATATAAACATAGGGGATTGCCACCAGGGCCAATAAATGCAGCAAGTATTTCATCTATTAATGCTGTGCTTAATTACGAAAAACATAGTTACTACTTCTTTTCGGCTAACCCCGATTTTTCTGGCTACCATATTTTCTCCCGAACACTAACAGAGCATAATCGTAATGCGAGGGAATACCAAGGAAAGTTAAATAAGGAGCGCATTTACCGGTAGCTATCTCATAGGCTGCTGCACGAACCAAGCAGGAAGGACGGGACTTAGCGAAGCTAATCCTCTCGTGTGGTTAACTCTCCCATAGGATAGTTAATAGGTATATTTTGCACCCACTTTTTTATTGCAAAGTGACTATAAAACATTGTCCCAAGGTAATGCCTTGGTTTGTTGATATTAACAATAATTTGTCGCTCAGTAGGCACAGGTTAAAACAATACACAAAGCACCCTGCATCTATTTCGATACAGAGTGCTTTGATTGTAATCTCTACAAGTTGTTCTTAATGTAGTTTGTTAGCAATGTGTACAAATGCATTCTGGTATTCCCTCCATATATACTATGGTTTTTGTCGGGGTACAGCATCATATCAAACTGCTTTTCGGCTTGTATTAACCTTTCAGATAGTTCAATAGCGTTTTGAACATGTACGTTGTCATCTGCCGTTCCATGAACTAATAGTAACTTTCCTTGTAAACCGTTTACGTGATTAATAGGAGAGTTATCGTCGTACCCATCAGGGTTATCCTGTGGTAAGCCCATATACCTTTCAGTGTAAACAGAATCGTAGTATCGCCAGTTTGTAACAGGGGCAACGGCAATGGCCGCACTAAAAACTTCGGGTGCTTTAAAAAGGCACAACGACGACATATACCCACCATAGCTCCATCCCCAAATGGCAATTCGCTTAGCATCAACAAAGGGGAGCGATTGTAAATATTTGCCAGCCTCAATTTGGTCTGTGCTTTCATAGTATCCCAGCTTGCCATAGGTCATCTTCTTAAACTCTTCGCCTCTACCGCCAGTGCCTCGTCCATCAACCGATACAACTAAAACACCCTCCGAAGCAAGGTACTCGTCCCAACCAATTCCAAACCTGTCGGTAACAGATACCGAGCCTGGGCCGCTGTACTGGTTCATTAGTACTGGATACTTGGTATTCTCGTTAAAGTTTAGGGGCTTAATCATATATCCGTTTAGTTCAACCCCTTCGGAGGTTGTGAAGGCAAAAAATTCTTTTTTCGGTATATCGAACGTTGCAAGCGTTTCTTTTAGTTTGGCATTGTCTTCAATAACCCTAAGCTCTTTACCCTTGGCGTTATGGAGGGTTACAAGGGTAGGTGTGGTAACCGATGAGTGGAAGTGGATATAGTATTTAAAGGTTTTACTAAAATCGGCAGAGTTTGTGCCGCTATGTTGCGATAGTTTTGCGTGTTTTTTGCCATCTAACGATACCCAATTAACAGCGGTTCGCATTGGCGATCCATCGAAGGAGCCATAGTACACACGACTACTCTTTGCGTCGTACCCATAAACATTTCTAACCTCGTTCTCGCCACTGGTTAGCTGGCTTTCAAGGTTGCCATTCATATTGTAAAGGTAAATGTGGTTGTACCCATCCAATTCGCTAGGTATAATAAAGTACTTGCCATCGGAAGTAAATATTGGATAGTCGTCGTCGGGCTCTTCTATATAGTGCTGGTTGGTTTCGGTGTAAAGTACTTTAGAACTTCCGTTTTTAGCATTTGCTAAAAGAATCTCAATTTTGTTTTGTAACCTATTTAACCTAACCATACTTAGCTGGTTGGGGTTTACTGTCCACTTTATGCGGGCTATATATTGGTTGGTTTCATTACCAGTATCCATGGTTTTAGTCTCTTCTGTTTCGAGGTTATAAACATGTATCGAAACAATTGAGTTATCTTCACCAGCCTTGGGGTATTTAAACGAGTAATTTTCTGGGTAAAGTTGGTCTTGAAACATAGTCATAGAGAAAACCTTTACAGCGCTTTCGTCAAACTTATAGAATGCCAGATGCTTGCTGTCGGGACTCCATTGCATACCTGTTGCAAGCGCGAACTCCTCCTCATACACCCAGTCGGCGGCTCCGTTAATTATGTGGTTAAACTTGCCATCAAACGTAATCTGTGTTTCCTTGCCCGAGTCTAACTGAACAATGAAGATATTGTTTTCGCGAACGAACGCAACTTTTTGTCCATTTGGTGAGAAAGTTGCTAACCTTTGTGCTCCATTATTAGATAGGGGAGTTACGGACTTTTTTTCAATGTCAAAGATGTAATAATCTGCGGTAAAAGAGCGACGGTAAATTGGCATTACATTGGTTGATAGGAGTATTTTACTCTCATCGGAACTTAGTGTATAGCTTGAGAAGCTTTTAAGTGAAGGTATGTCGAAATTAGCTGCATCGAAAAGTATGTCAACCAGCTTGCCCTTTGCATAGCTGTACTTGGCAATTTTACCTTTCGATTCAACAACGGTATAATGCTCCCCATCGTTCATCGATGTAATTCCTCTTACCGAACGGGCATAAAAAGTTCCATCGCGTTGTATGTTTTCTAGGGTAATCTTTTGCCCTTCGACCTGTGCAATGCTTTGTATGGCAATAACAGCTGACACTAAAAAGAGGGTGATTTTTTTCATGAGTGAATTGTTTAGTTAATTTATTAGTCTCAAGGAATTTTCATATTTACGAACCATTCCTTTGATTAAATTCTATATTCAACCTTTTAGATGTGGAAATGTTAAAATGGATTAACTGCTTTAATGCAAAGATATTTATTTTGGCCATACCTCAAAAAAAAGAAGGCTGCTCAATTGGGCAGCCTTCTTTTAAATATAATGCTAAATAGCTTACTTAATTCTTTCAAATAGGTACCGAAGTTCAATATCTCCGGTTAGCGTATTTGTAATAGTGTAGTAAACATGCATTTTGTTATAGTCGGAGTATACAATGGTAAAGGTTACATCTCCCTCTTCAGCATCGCTTAGCGTTAATTCTGTTTCAGAAGCTGTCCAAGTGCCAGCTTTCGCTCTGCCATCAACATTAACAAACAGGAACGTTTCGTTTCTGTCGAGATGCAGTACAGATTGTGCAAGAAAAACGTTGGGAGGAAAGTTTACCTGTCTGTCGGCAATAACGCTAACTACTTCCCATTCTCCTGTTAAAATCTGTACGTTTGTTGGTTCTTCGGGTTCCATACAACCATTCATAAGAATAGCAAGCCCAAAGAATGCAATAATATACTTTAGTTTATTCATAGTGTGTGCTGTTTAAAATTTAATAAACTGTTGAACTTTTACTTCCTGCTTGCCAATTACATGAACAATGTAGGCTCCATTATTAAACTTGCTGATTGGAATCGCATACCTTAGTTCAGAGTCAGCTTTCACAACCTCTTTGTCAAAAACCACCTCTCCGCTTATGTTCAGTATTCTGATTCTTACGGTCTCATCGTCTGCGTTAGCAAAGTTTATGGTAATTATATCACTTGCAGGGTTGGGGAATAACGATAGCGTGGTGGCTGTAACCTTTTCAGGTTCCTTTTCGGCAGGACCATTTCCAATAGATGATTCTATTGTACAACCATCATAGGTTTCTACAACCACTTTATACTTGGCGTCGTCGTAAATGTTGAGTGTGCGTGAATCGCCACCGTAGTTAATAATCTTATCGTTACGGTACCACTGGTAAGTACTTGCGTCAGCCTCCTTAATTGAAGCGATAAGCGTGTTGCCATTCACATCAATGTATAAATCGTGAACGGAGACCTCTTTAAATGATGTAGAATATACCGAACCGCACATCTGTTCGTTGTTGCGTGTTGCTATAACGCCCAGCTTGGTATTTTTAGTTAGTACATCGGAGGTTAAGATTACTGAACTTTGGTTTCCAGCAAGAACGGCCTTACCTGTTGGTTTCTTAGTTTGCCAATTGTAAAGTTGATACCTAACATCATTTTCAAGAATGCCTAAGTTTACCTGTGCAGCTCCGGGCTCACAAAGTACTCCATCTATTAAGTTGAAGTTAGGAGAATTTGGCCTCTTGTGAATGGTGAAATTTGCTGTGAAAGGATCAGATATTTCAGAGCACACGCCTACATTTAGGTCAAATGCTTGGTTCGATACTTCTACCCAATAAGTTCCGTTTTCATATATCTCAAGGGTATTTGAATTTGCACCTTCGACGGTTGTTCCGTTTTTATACCATTTGTAGTATTCATATTCATCAGATGTAGTAAGGGTAGCAAAATCGCCTTCGCAAATTTCCTGTGAGCCTTCAAACGTAATAACCGGTTTTGTTGGTTTTTCAACAACCGTTATTTGTACCATATCAGAAGTGTAATCAGTGCAATTACCGTGCTTGTAAATCGCATAGTACTCTCCAGTGGCAGCAAAATAGTTAATTGGCGCTTTGGTATTATTACGATACCAGTTTATTTCACCAGTAACTGGTCCCTCCTTTGTGTTGTCGTACAAGCGGAGAGAAAGATCGTTAGAGCCTTCACAAACGGTAAAGTCTTCGTTTCCAGTAACATCCTTCCAGTAGCCAGGGCCTATTTCGCTGCTAGCCCAGCTGTATTGGATAGTTATATCGCGGGTATTGAATACAGCCTGATCGTTAGCCAAATAGGTTTGGCAGGTTAGGCTATTATCGTTGTTGTGCGAAGTTACTATAACCTCAACAAGAGTACGTTCGGTAATTGTACCTATGTTTATTTCAAGAATTCCTTCCGCATCATCTCCTGCAGTCGGATACCACACAGGGTAGGTGTTACTGTTCAATAGGTTTTTGTCTTTACTATCAACAAATACGGGCTCGCCAATTAGGTCGCCAGTAATTACGTTGCGAAGCTGGTATGTAAAGTACTCCCTAATATTACTAATAACAACTATACGTTCTTCGTCGGTGCAAGAGTAGTGCTCTTCGTCACCATAACTTTGAGCTGATACCACAGGTTTAGCACTCTCAATGGGTGCAATAATCTCAACGCCCAAGGTCGACGCGTCATCACTGTATATAGAGAATGTAGTCTCTTCATCAAATTCGAAATCCTCAATATTTAAGTTGAATTTAATATTGGAGCCCGATATTAATTCGTCGAGTTGCCCTAAGGGCAGGCTAACTGTACCAGTACCCTCAGTAATTCCAGGGAACACTAATTTTTTTCCTCCAATTTCACAATCGTAATAAGTTCCACCATCGTCATCAGTGTAATCTATCCACGCTACATTTTTCTCGCCAAAACGACCCCTAATGTTGTAGGTAAAATCTATAGTGCTATTAGGGCAAACCGTTAAGTTGTTGGCAGTTAAGTCGATACGCTGTGGTGAAATGTTCTGTTCGTATACAATTGGTCGTATCGGAACCCCAATCGGATTGAGTGCCCATATTAACTCAATATTCCTAATTTCAACTAAACCGTTTGACTCTTCAACCCTCCAACGAAGGATAGTTTCCTCGGTTTGGGCTTCTTCCGGAAGCAGTATGTACTCATTAAACCAGCTGTCTAAATCTTCACCGTCAAAGAAAATAGGGTTGGTAAAACGAGCATCGGGGTATGTAGCAATATCAGTAAAAGTAACACCCCCATCAACCGAGTACCCTAGTACAAGTTTTTGGTCGTCAGTTAAATCCTCCAGCTTGTTCTCAAACCTAACCTTAAATTCTATGGCTGAAAAGTTGGTTAGGTCTAGGTTGTTATCGTTACCGTTGGTGTATATCTGCTGTATTTCGCCCCAGCTATCAAGTTCAAAGCCACCCCAATAATCATAATAAACCCCATCCATGTCTGCTTCATACAGACTCATATTACCAAAGTTAGTTAATGGCTCACCAATTTCAACTAACACCTGTTCAAAGGTAGCGTTAACCATATATTCAACATTACCGGAAATACTAGGATGTAAATTGGCAACAAAGTTTTCGTTAAGACCTTGCTTTTCATCAAGCACCCAAGTGTTTGAACCATCATCCATCACTAGGTAAAACCAGGTGTTGTCGTAGTTTGAAATGTCAATGGTGTTTTCAAGAGCTGCTGTAAACTCAACCTGTTGACCAGCAAAAACTACTGGGTTGGGATCAACTGGAGTAATTCTGAGAGCATCGTTGAAAACATTGATAACGTTAACAAGACCCTCATTGTAAACCTCCCCGTTAAGGGTAGCAATGGCTCTAATACCATATTCGTCTCGTCTTGTAAGGAATGGTATTGTAGCCTCATAATCGTCTGCTGAGTTTACAGAACCGAATGAAATGGTATTGCCAGTTGATGGGTCGATAGCAAAATCACCCTCACTAAAGTCCCACAAGAAGAATTCCACCTTAGTACCCGCAGGGAGTGGATCTTGTGCAGGTATAAGTGCCCAGGTGTACGTAAAGATGCTGCCATTAAAAAGAGTGGGCTCTAAACCCTCTTCCTTTTTAAGTGTCCATGTGTAGTTACTTAGTGTTGGCCAGGTTAGGTTAATATCTATAAAGTCTTGAAAACCTTCGTGAACGGTTGAGTTACCTGCTAATACCACAACATCCTCTATCATCCACCTGTCTTTATATTTCCCTCCATTTGCCTGCTGCCTCCACATAAAATGGGTGGCGCTGGTAGCATAATCCTGAGGAATTTCAACGATATAGGGTTTTGACCATGCGTTGTCGGCTAAAAAACCTTTCTCTTTAAAATCGCCGTCGGCAACAGCCAGTGGGGTAAAGGTTACGCCACCATCAATTGAAACTAGTAGCTGGGGTAAAGTGCTCTCCGAAATCAGGATGTTATCGGCATAGTAATTAAACGAAAGGAATGATTTATTTGGACCAGCTAGGTCGAAAGCCTTAGTTACTAGCTTACGGTTACCCTCTTGGTCAATCCAGTAATCAACAGCATGTTCGTTTTCCTGCCCTTGTATAACTAAAAAGTCTTCATCTTCTAGTGGGCCATAAACCTTGTTGTTAAGTACAAGCTCATTGCCTTTGTAGGCAACAATGCCCAGTTCGTAATTGCTAATAAAGTGGCTTGAAGTGGGGTTTGTTAAATCTTCGAACCACCAGGGGTTGCTAATCATTTTAGCATTTTCAATAAGCTCGCTTATCCCCACGATAGTTGATTCTTTAAGTATTTTGTGCCTTACGGTACCATCAGTATCTACAGTTGCCTTAACTACTGCTGCAAACTTCACCGTTGAAGGCCATGTGCCTGTGGCCGAGTAGGTAATGTTAAACTCTTCCTCTATCTCGTAGGTGGCACCACTTGTAGGGTCGTCTAGCGTTAAGCTCTGAGCATTGGCGAATGGTGCTGGTGCTATAAACAGTATAACCATTATCCATGTGCTGAGCCTGCCGAAAATATTTCGTGTATTATTTTTCATATTAAACACAGTTTTAGTTTATGTAATAATTTAACGGATTAAAATCTAAAGCCAACGCGAAAAACCCTACTTAAGTCAATTTTAAATGCCGATCCCTTGGATGCTCCGAGGTAAAGGTCGTTTCCGTAGAGTACTTCGGCGTGGTTTGTATAGGTGTATGCCAAGCCAAATTCGGTACCAAGGTATAAGCTGCCACCGATGTATATATCAGCACCACCTACAATGCTTCCACCATACGACATGTAACTCCGGTTGGTGTAGTTTTGGATATTGTGAATATCCCATGTGCCCGTTATGGGTACACCTGCTTTGGTGTCGAAATTTCGGTCAGCATAGTCGAATATTAGCTCTGCTCCAACGTATGCTGAGAAAGCACCAGCTTCGGAAGCGAGGTGGTATTCAACTCCTGGCCTAGCCGAAAAGTAGAGGTAATTGAAGGTTGATTCAGGCACTTGCTGCTCGCTTGCAAAATCGGCCCAGCCTGATAGCCGAATTGCTATCGCATCAGAAATGAAATACCTAAACTTAACGAACGTGGGTGTTATAAAAACCTCATCTTGGACAAAGATGTTACCGTTTAATTCAGCGGTAACTCCTCCGCCTTGTTCCTGTGAGAATACACTCAAGTTGGCAAGTAGAAGTATTGTGGTTAGCAATAGTAAGATTTTTTTCCTCATAAATTTTAGATTTTAAATTAGTTAAACATTAAGTTAAGTTTTTAAGGTTAAACATTAAACAACAGAATATGTAATCAAAAATAGGCTCGATATTTTTTTTATTTTTCCTATTCCTTAGCAAAGGTAAAATAAAAATACAATTAGGTTCAAAGTTTTAGCTAATTTATTTTGTATTAAAAAAAATCATTTTCAGTTTGTTAGGGCGATGTTTTTTATTGAATAATTGATTGGGTAGAATTGGACACCGCTTTTAATGGTGTTTTTAGTTGTTGTGTAATTGTCCGTTTACCAGACTATTGTCGCGATGATACGATTTTGTTAGAAACATAATATGGGTTAGAGCGTAACAAAATCCATCGCTAATTAAATTTTAATGGAATACAATTGAACAATCTTTCACAGTTTTAATGAATTGTTCCGATCACCAACGATTGTATTTTTTGTTTCTTTACAGCAGAGTTCTCCTGTCCAATAATTTCACACTTTAGTATTGTTAAACCGATTTATTTTAGTTTGATGTTTTTGCTATTAGTCAGGCTGAAGAATTAAAATTTCCCGGTAAAACATTATTGTTATGCGTTTCATTGCCAGATATTAAATCAATATTAGCTATCTTTGCAAGCGTTTTTTTAATGAAAAATACCTACTATGATAAATATTACTTTTCCAGATGGCAGTGTACGTGAGTTTGACAGTGGTGTAACTGGGCTCGACATTGCAAAAAATATATCGGAGCGCTTGGCAAAAGAAGTGCTCTCAATTACAGTGAATGGTGAGGTATGGGATTTGACGCGTTCAATTAATACCGATGCTTCAATAAAACTGCATAAATGGGACGATGAGGAGGCGAAGCACGCCTACTGGCACTCTTCAGCACACCTTATGGCCGAGGCCGTTGAGGCATTGTACCCAGGGGTTAAACTGGGTATTGGGCCTAGTATCGAAAATGGGTTTTACTACGATATCGACTTTGGCGACTATTCAATTTCCGAGTCCGATTTGACAAAGATTGAGGCGAAGATGCTTGAGTTAACTAAGGCGAAGGAGGCTATCACTCGTAAAGATGTGACGAAGGCAGAGGCTCTGAAAACATATACAGAAAAAGGTGATCCCTATAAGGTTGAACTGATAAATTCGTTAGACGACGGAACCATAACCTTTTATACTCAAGGAAACTTTACCGACTTGTGTCGGGGCCCTCACTTGCCCGATACCAGCTATATAAAAGCCTTTAAACTTCTATCAATAGCTGGAGCATACTGGCGTGGAAATGAGAATAATAAGCAGTTAACCCGTCTATACGGCATATCATTCCCCAAAAAATCGATGCTCGATGAGTATTTGGTTATGCTTGAAGAAGCCAAAAAACGCGACCACCGAAAAATTGGTAAAGAACTCGAACTTTTCACCTTCTCGCAGAAAGTAGGACAGGGGTTACCCCTCTGGCTGCCTAAGGGTGCACAGCTTCGCGAGCGTCTTGAGATGTTCCTGAAAAAAGTTCAAAAAAAATATGGTTACGAACAGGTTATAACGCCTCATATTGGTCAAAAGGAACTTTACGTAACATCGGGGCATTATGCAAAATATGGGGAGGATTCGTTTCAACCAATTCACACACCAGCCGAAGGCGAGGAGTTTTTACTGAAACCGATGAACTGTCCGCATCACTGCGAGATATACAAGTTTAAACCCCGTTCGTATAAGGATTTACCCGTTCGTATGGCCGAGTTTGGCACTGTGTATCGTTACGAGCAGAGTGGAGAGCTACACGGTCTTACTAGGGTACGTGGTTTTACTCAGGACGATGCCCATATTTTTTGTCGTCCCGACCAGCTCGAAGAAGAATTTATTAAGGTTATCGATATTGTACTTTACATCTTTAAAACGTTAGATTTTAAAGAGTTTACAGCACAAATTTCGTTGCGCGACCCGAACGATAAGGAAAAGTATATAGGAAGCGATGAGAACTGGGATAAGGCCGAGCATGCTATCCTTTCAGCAGTTAAACTTAAAGGGTTAACCACCACAACCGTACTTGGTGAGGCCGCATTTTATGGTCCAAAGCTCGACTTTATGGTTAAGGATGCCATTGGACGAAAATGGCAGTTGGGCACCATACAGGTTGATTACAACCTGCCCGAGCGGTTTGAGTTAGAGTATATTGGTGCCGACGATAAGCGCCATCGTCCCATTATGATTCACCGCGCACCCTTCGGATCAATGGAGCGCTTTGTTGCCGTTCTAATTGAGCATTCGAGCGGCAAGTTTCCCCTATGGCTTGCTCCCGACCAGGTGGTTGTGTTACCCATTAGCGAAAAATTTAACGATTACGCAAAAAAAGTTGCTGATTTCCTAAATAATTCCGATATTCGCACCCTAGTAGACGACAGGAACGAGAAAGTAGGTAAGAAGATAAGGGATAACGAGTTAAAGAGAATACCTTACCTGTTAATTGTCGGAGAAAAGGAAGCAAATGATAATCTAGTATCCGTTCGCCAGCAGGGCGAAGGAGATAAAGGGCAGATGAGTACCAATGATTTTGCCAATTATATTACCGAAGAGGTAAACAAACAGTTTAACTAGAAAACATAGTACTAACTAATCAAAGGAGGATTTAAGCATAGCAGCACCAAGAATCAGAAAAGGTAAAGAGCAGGAAAGCAAATACCTTAAAAACGAACAGATTCGCGCCAGAGTAGTACGCGTTGCTGGAGATAATATTGAAAATTCAGGCATTATGTCCATTGAAGAAGCACGTAAACTTGCTGATGATATGGAACTGGATTTAGTACTAATTTCTGAAAAAGCCGATCCCCCCGTTTGTCGGATAATCGATTTTAAGAAATTTTTATATATACAGAAAAAGAAGCAAAAAGAAATTCGCTCTAACGCCCAAAAGGTTGTAGTTAAGGAAATTCGATTCGGCCCTAACACCGATGAGCATGATTACAATTTTAAGTTAAAGCATGCTGAAAAATTTCTGGAGGAAGGATCAAAAGTAAAGGCCTTTGTGTTCTTTAAAGGTCGTACTATCCTATTTAAAGAAAAAGGTGAAATATTACTACTTAAATTTGCACAAGATCTAGAGGACGTTGGCAAGGTTGAGCAACTTCCAAAGCTAGAAGGAAAGCGAATGATAATGTTTTTAGCACCGAAGGTTGCGAAGAAGAAAAATTAGATTTTTTAACTAATCATAAATAAGGAGAATGCCTAAAGTAAAAACAAATTCCGGAGCAAAAAAGCGTTTTGCACTAACCGGAACAGGGAAAATTAAGCGCAAACACGCTTATAAGAGCCATATCCTTACTAAAAAAACCACCAAGCAAAAGCGAAACCTTACGCAAACTGGTTTAGTTAGCAAGGCCGACTCTAATAACATTAAGAAACTGTTAGCGCTTAAGTAAGGCGTTAGTGCTTTACTTAAATTTATTATTTATTAATTTCAGAGTGCATTAGCTTAAAAGATTTCGAAATAGTCGAAACGCTAACCATTCGTAAAAGCAAAAATTATGCCACGTTCAGTCAACGCAGTAGCGTCAAGGGCTAGAAGGAAAAAAATCCTTAAGCAAACAAAAGGTAACTTCTTAGCCAGAAGCAATGTTTATACCGTTGCTAAAAACACCCTCGAAAAGGGTTTGCTGTACGCTTACCGCGACCGCAAGAAGAAAAAAGGAGATTTTAGATCACTTTGGATTCAACGTATTAATGCAGCCGCTCGCCTACACGGAATGTCTTACTCCGAGTTTATGGGTAAAGTTAACGAAAAGGGAATTGCACTTAACCGCAAAGTTTTAGCCGATATGGCAATGAACCATCCCGAGGCTTTTAAAGCTGTTGTTGATTCATTGAAATAGATATAAAGACAATTGCAGGAAAGCAGAGTTGCATGCAACTCTGCTTTTTTTTGCTCTTTAATAAATATAGTAATACCAGATTTCATAAATAAAATATTGTCATTACAACCGTTTTCACTATCTTTACAGCAATTTGAAATGAGAATATAATGAGTAATTTACCACCATTAAGGATCCCAGATACACCAACCTCTCCAGAGATAATTCTCGACAAGGAGCAAAACAGGTTGGAGTTTTATGGTAAATCACTCCCCGAAGACTCTAATGAATTTTACAGCCCAATTATTAGCTGGCTTAAGGAGTATGTTGTTTCTCCCAATCGCGAAACTGTTGTGCTGTTTAAACTTGACTACTTCAACTCTTCCACATCAAAAAAACTGCTCGACATATTCTATGTTCTCAATGAAATTCATCGTCAAAAAAAAGTGATTCTAATTCACTGGTATTACAGATCCGATGATGACGATATGCGTGAGTCAGGTGAAACATTTTCCGAACTAGTACCTATCCCTTTCAAATTAACACCATATTGACAACGTTTACTCACACTGTTTAACGTTTTTTTAGCATAGCTCAGAAAAAATGTCAGGTGTGTTAAGGTGTGTTAAGTATAACCCTCTGTATATCATACGGCATAAGGTTTGTTCGTTTATTTGAGTAAACCTTTAAAAATAGTTGATATGAAAACAAATAGAATAGTTGCGCCAATAATTTATGCAGTTATTGGGGGGGCAGTGTTTTTTGCATTCACTCATTTTATCCAACCAAAACAGCCACAGGGAGCACCTTCAAGTGTTTTAACTACAGACACAGCGCCCGTTAGGCTCGCATCATTTGCGACCAGTACAGGTGAAATTACCGATTTTACCTTTGCTGCCGATAGAACCATACACAGTGTGGTGCACGTTAAAACAAAATCAGTGAGAGTGCAGCCAAATTACTCATTTGGCAACCCTTTTTACGATTTCTTTTTCGGCCCTGGTCAGCGTGAGTCACAACCAGTAATAGGATCGGGTTCTGGGGTAATTATTAGCGACGATGGTTATATTGTAACTAACAACCATGTTGTTGACAATGCCGAAAATATTGAGGTTGTACTAAACGATAAGCGCGCTTTTGATGCCACGGTGGTTGGACGAGACCCAAATTCCGATTTGGCCATAATAAAGATTGATTCGAAGGATTTACCATATATTCCATTTGGAAATTCGGAAGATTTGAGGGTTGGTGAGTGGGTTCTTGCCGTAGGTAATCCTTTCAACCTAAACTCAACGGTAACGGCTGGTATTGTAAGTGCTAAAGCTCGTAACATTAATATTCCTTCTAATCAGTATGCCATCGAGTCGTTTATACAAACCGACGCCGCCGTTAACCCTGGTAACAGTGGAGGTGCTTTAGTTAATTTAAAGGGCGAACTGGTTGGAATCAATACAGCCATAGCCTCACAAACAGGAAATTTTGCAGGATATTCATTCGCTATTCCAACTTCGATAGCACGAAAGGTTGCACTCGATATTATTGAATATGGAGAAGTGCAACGTGCCATACTTGGTATTAGTATTGACGATGTAACATCTGATAAAGCCAAGGAGGCTGGTATTAAAGAGCTTAAAGGAGTTTTTATTGTAGATGTTGTTGAGGGTGGAGCTGCTGAAGAAATCGGGCTCAAGGGAGGAGACGTTATTTTGCAGGTAAATGGAGTTGAAGTGAATACTCCAAATCAGCTACAAGAGCAAATTAGCAAGTATAGGCCAAAAGATAAAGTTGAACTATTAGTAAATAGGAACAATAAAAAGAAACATTATGAGGCCGTGCTTCGTAATACAAAAGGTGGTTTCGAGGTGGTAAAGGCCGATCAGGTGCTTGAGGTGCTCGGAGCCGAGTTTGAAGAGATAGATCCTGATTTAAAGCGTAAACTGGGTATTCGGGATGGTATCCAAATTACTAGCATTAAAAAAGGTAAACTTCAAGAACAGGGCGTGAAGAAAGGGTTTATTGTGACTCGAGTAAACAGAACTAGGGTTTCAACTGTTAAGGACCTGCACCAAATGTTTACAAACCTATCGGGAGGAGTACTGATAGAAGGAGTTTACCCAAATGGAGTAGTAGCGTACTATGCAATAGGCTTGTAAATAATTGCTTACCATACTCGCTATTAAACATAATGGTTAGTTTTTTTCTAATCACAATATTTGCTAACTTTGCGAACATTTTGACTAAAAAAGTATTTTTTTAGGCACAAAACACCCGATTTGGCCAACAATTCCTTGTAGCCAACGTTTTATACTTGACATTATTTGCATTTTGCCATAACTTCGTGAAAAATTTGAGATGAGACAACTGAAAATCACAAAATCGATTACTAATAGGGAGAGCGCTTCTCTTGATAAATATCTGCAGGAGATAGGTAAGGAGGAACTTATTACCGTTGAGGAAGAGGTAGAGCTGGCGCAGCGTATTAAGAAGGGCGATCAGGAAGCACTAGAAAAGTTGACCCGTGCTAATTTAAGGTTTGTGGTTTCTGTTGCTAAGCAGTATCAGAACCAGGGACTTAGTTTGCCCGACCTTATTAATGAGGGTAACCTTGGGTTAATAAAAGCCGCCGAAAAGTTTGATGAAACTCGTGGTTTTAAGTTTATTTCGTATGCCGTTTGGTGGATTAGACAATCGATACTGCAGGCACTTGCGGAGCAATCACGTATTGTAAGGCTTCCTCTTAATCAGGTTGGTTCACTTAATAAAATAAATAAGGCATTCTCTAAATTCGAGCAGCAATTCGAAAGAACTCCCTCGCCGGAGGAATTGGCCGAGATACTTGAATTACCAAAAGAGAAAGTTGCTGATACGTTGCGTGTGTCTGGTAGGCACGTATCAGTTGATGCTCCTTTTGTTGATGGGGAAGAGAATAGTTTACTCGATGTGTTGGTTAATAGTGATTCGCCTAACGCCGACCGTGCACTGCTTAACGAATCGTTATGTCGTGAGATTGATCGTTCGCTAGCCACTCTAACTGAGCGCGAGCGTGATATTATTAAACTTTTTTTTGGAATTAGCTGTCAGGAGATGACGCTTGAAGAGATTGGCGAAAGGTTTGGATTAACACGCGAGCGTGTGCGTCAAATAAAAGAAAAGGCCATTAGACGATTAAGACATACGTCGAGGAGTAAGTTGTTGAAAGCATACTTAGGATAGTTTTTACAATACTATATAAATAAAAACCCCGCAATAGCGGGGTTTTTATTTATATATCAATTAAGTATGCTAATCACAATCTCGGCACTCGTCGAGGTTTTTATTGTAAACAGCCATTGCCTTTTGGCTCATTCCCATACTCGAGAATCCGCCATCGTGGTAAATGTTTTGCATCGTAATTTTGCGGGTCAAATCGCTAAACAGCGTTATACAAAAACCAGCGCATTCGTGAGCATCGGCATTACCAAGGGGTGACATACGGTCGGTAAAATCCATTAAACCTTCAAAGCCCATAACCCCGCTACCGGCGGTGGTAAGGGTTGGCGATTGCGAAATGGTGTTGATTCGAACCTTGCGTTCGCGACCAAAAATATATCCAAAGCTTCGGGCTATTGACTCAAGCAGCGCCTTGGCATCGGCCATATCATTATAGCCATAAAGCGTACGTTGGGCGGCTATATAGGAGAGGGCAAGAACTGAACCCCATTCGTTTATAGCATCCTTTTTCCAAGCTACCTGTAGCATTTTATGAAACGAAATGGCAGAAATGTCGAGTGTTTTCAGGAAGTTGTTGTAATCTAAATCGTCGTATGTTCGTCCTTTCCTAACATTGGGCGACATGCCAATGGAATGAAGTACAAAATCGACCTTACCTCCAAAGTGTTTAGTGGCTTCATCGAATAGGGTTTCTAAATCTTCAACCTTTGTGGCATCAGCAGGGATTAGTAGCGCATTGCATTTTTTTGCTAGGTCATTTACCGAGCCCATTCGTAAGGCCACGGGGGTGTTTGTTAAAACTATTTCGGCACCTGCGGCATGAGCCATTTCAGCAACATGCCAAGCAATAGAACTCTCGTTCAGCGCGCCAAAAATTATCCCTTTTTTACCTTTTAGTAAGTTGTTAGTCATGTATTCTTAAGTTAATTAATAACAAATGTAATATAAATTGATGTTACGTTTATTTCGACTAATAAAAATGTAAACAAACCATTGCCGGCTATGTTCGTTAGTTAAGTTAAAATTAATTGCTGAATGCTTGTGTTGTGAGTGTATTACTCTGTGTCTAGTAGATGTTTAGCGTTTATAATAGCAGCGTCAGAAATCTCTTCGCCGCTAAGCATTTTGGCTACTTCTGTTATCCTTTCCTGAGGGGTTAATCTTCTTATCAGGGTTTTTGTTGTATTGTTACTGTGCTCTTTGTACACTAAAAAATGATGATCCCCTTTGCTTGCAATTTGGGGCAAGTGCGTAATGTTAATTACCTGCATGCCCTGTGCCATATCGTTTATAATGTTTCCTACCTTATCGGCTATTCCACCCGAAACGCCTGTGTCTATCTCATCGAGAATGATAGTTGGTAGGCCCGTAGTTTTAACCATTAATGATTTTAGACTAAGCATAAGCCTTGACAGTTCTCCTCCCGAGGCCACCTTGGCAAGCTCGTTTAGCGACACCTGTTTATTTGCCGAAAAGAGGAATGATACTTTGTCTATACCCCAGTTTTTGAGAATGGGAAGCATTTCGAACTTTACCTTAAATTCGGCATGGGGCATACCTAGTTGTTCAAGTAGGCCTTTTATACTCTGCTCAAACTCTTGGCTTGCTGAAACTCTTTTCTGGCTTATGCTTTTAGCTTGTTTAAGTGCAGCGTTGTGCACGCTTTCTAACTTCGTGCTTTTTTCGATAATAGTTTGGTCGTAACTAGTAATTTCGTTTACCTGATTAGCTAGCTTGTCTCTTAATGCAATTAGCTCGTTAACCGACGAAACATGGTGCTTTTGTTGGAGCGTAAAAATTAAATCGAGCCTTTGGTTTACAACCTGCAGTTCATTAGGGTCGAGGTCAACTTTTTCGTTTTGTATCTCAATTTCGTGTGCTATATCATTTAGTTCAATCCTAGCACTTTCAATTCGTTGCGCCAATATTTCGGCCAGAGGATGGAAACCAATAATTTTTGAAATGGTTGTTTCAGCCTCCTTTAGCCATATTAGAGTTGACGTTTCTTCGGAGTTGAGCAGTAAAGATGTAGTGTTGAGCGCTGTTTTAATATCTTCGGCATGGGCTAGTTGTTTTTGAAGCGTTTCAAGTTCAAGGTCTTCTCCTGGCACCAGTTTTGCCTCGGTAAGTTGGTTTAGTTGAAACTGCAAGTAATCGAGATCTGCTTTAGCCTGTTGCGCTTTCTGTTTTAACTCGTTAACCTCATTATTGAGGGTTTTATATTCCTCAAAAACTTTGCTGTATGCAATCAGGTCTCCCGCATTGGCTGCAAACGAATCAAGTACCGATAGCTGAAAACTTCCATCGGCAAGCAAAAGATTCTCGTGCTGTGAATGAATGTCGATAATTTGACCTACTAACTCCTTTAGTATGGTAAGCGTAACTGGCAACTCGTTTACAAAAGCTCTCGATTTACCTGCGGGGTTTATGTGCCTTCGTATTGTTGTTACGTTTGAATATTCAAGATCGTTAAGATCAAAGAATTTTTCGAGATTATGACCATCTAGACTGAATGTTCCCTCAACCACGCAAGGTGCTGATTTATCTTTTAGGGTATTAACATCGGCTCGGTGACCTAAAATTAGGCTAAGAGCTCCCAATAAAATTGATTTACCCGCACCCGTTTCGCCAGTAATTATGTTTAGCCCCTCATGAAAATTTATTTCAAGGGCGTCGATAAGCGCATAATTTTTAACAAGAAGGGTTTTAAGCATGGTTTTAGTGGGTTAGTTTACCAAAATCTTAGCGCCCCATGGTGTCGCTAGAGTTGATACGATTATATTTCGTAACGTTGGAGTTGTCAATCTCACTTAGTATGTTAACAACCCGCGTTTTCTCAGCAGGGAACGATTCGGAGAATATATTCACGAATTCCTCGCTTTTTGCATCGAAAAACACCTGGAGTAAGTACATATAAGGGTCGGGTTTTTCTCTGAAAACCTTTTGGATGCTAGTAAGCAAATCGGCAATTTCAGCACGACCCTCGACCAACTTATCGCTCATGCGATCGAGCCCAAGCCGGTGGTATTTATAAATCACCTCCCTAATTGGCCTATACTTTGGGTTTTGAAGGTTTTCAGAAAGCCAATACCTGTTTTTTCTATTGCCATCGTATGCCTTCCATCCCCTTTCGCCATCGGCGCCGTTTTGGGCGTTATTAACTATATTGTTGGCCTTTTGGAAGTATTCGGTTCCCCCAAGGTACGAGAACGAGTCGTAATCGAAACCCAGGATGATATAGGCATAGTATGCAAGTATGGATGTAAGATTATTTGAATGGCGTGTTTCAGAAAATTCGAGCTGGTCGAACTCAATATAACGAAATTGAAGGTTATTGTCAACAATGTTTAGCATTGTTGTATTGTATGATGTGCCAAAAATGGGGCGACGAGCCTGAACTTGAAGTGAGCCTCGGAATTCGTCGGATCCAATTTGCTCGTTAAGGGTTAGCGTAACGTTACACTCTATGCGTTCGTCTTGGCCATAAATATGGTTTGTCCACGGCGTATTATTCATAAACTCGTAAACTGCAGTTTGAAGAGTTTGAAACAATTGCCTATTTGTGCCCTGGATTTTTTGTGAGTTAATTTGCACGTTACACCTTAACTCTTGCTGGAACGAGAGTAAGGGTATGAGCAGGAAAAGAGTAAAGAGCGTTAATCTGGAGATTTTCATGGCCAAAGTGTTTTTGAGCGTATTGGGTTAGGCAATACCCATTAATTTCACCAGCTGTTCAATAATATCGGTAGCAACTTCCTTTTTTTGTTTGGTTTCGAATTTATTTATAGTGTTGTTGCTGTGAATTATGGTAACCTTATTTGTACTAACATCAAAACCAGCCCCCTCATCGTTGGTTGAGTTGAGTACAATAAAATCGAAGTTTTTCGATACTAATTTTTGCTTAGCGTTTTCTATCTCGTTCTGTGTTTCGAGTGCAAAACCAACTAGTATTTGGCCATCCTTTTTGTTTGCTCCTAAGTGTTTAGCAATATCTTTTGTGGGTTCAAGCTCAAGAGTGAGCGATTTATCTTTGCTCTTAATTTTCTGATTAACAACTTGTTTTGGGGTAAAGTCGCTTACGGCAGCAGCTAAAATAGCAGCATCACAGATACCAAATTGGCTTGTTGCCGCTTCAAACATTTGTTCGGCGCTGGTTACCTTTTGTATCTCAATGTTTGGGTGGTTGGGGATTTCTTTTGATGGCCCCGTAATCATAATAACCTTAGCCCCTTTTTCGGCAAGAGCTAAAGCTAAGGCGGCGCCCATTTTTCCAGACGAGCGGTTTCCTATAAACCGAACAGGATCAATTGGTTCGAATGTTGGGCCCGAGGTAACGAGAATGGTTTTATTGTGAAGTAATTGGCTGTTTGAGAAGAACTGTGCAACATTTTTTGCAATAGCCTCGGGTTCCTCCATTCTGCCTTTCCCCATTAATCCGCTAGCAAGTTCACCCGTGGTGGCTTCAATAATTATGTTGCCTCGGTGGCAAAGTTTTTCTATGTTCTCTTGTGTAGCTGGGTGCTTGAACATATCTAAATCCATGGCAGGTGCCACCATAACGGGGCATTTTGCCGATAGATAAGATGTGAGTAGCAGGTTGTCGGCAATGCCATTAGCCATTTTGGCAATGGTGTTTGCCGATGCAGGGGCAATAAGGTATAAATCAGCCCATATACCTAAATCGACATGGCTATTCCAACTTCCATTTTCGGGGTCAAAAAAATCGACAAGTATTGGACTTTTCGAGAGGGTTGCAAGCGTTAAAGGGGTAATAAACTCTTTTGCAAGTGGGGTCATAACAACTTTAACATTAGCCCCTTGCTTAACCAAAAGACGAACTAACGTAGCTGCTTTGTAGGCTGCTATGCTACCGGTTATGCCAAGCAGTATGTTTTTCCCCTTAATCATTAGCTTCCCTGTTCTTGTCCCTCAAAACCTTTACGGTGGTATAATTTTGAATCTAAAAATTCTTGTAGCGCAATAAGAGCAGGCTTTGGAAGACGTTCGTAAAACTTGCTAATTTCTATTTGCTCACGATTTTCAAAAACTTCCTCCAGATTGTCAGTGTAGTAGGCAAACTCTTCTAGTTTTCGGTTTAGCTCATACTTCATTTCCTGGCTTATTTTATTGGCGCGTTTACCAATAATACGAACAGATTCGTAAATATTTCCTGTTTCCGAATCGAGTTCGCTGAAATTCTGAGTTGTTGTTGTTAAGGGTGCCGTCAATTTTTTGAAATCCATAGCTATTTTGATTTATTTGTTTTCTGTAACTTTAATGGTGCTGGCATAAATTCTTTCAGCTTCGCGCTTGTGTTTTGTTTCGGGGTACTCTCCCATAAGATTATAGTACTCATCAAGTGTGTTCTGAAAACGTTCTTTTCGTTTCTCAACTACGCTGTTGCTGGCTAAACTGTATGAGGCCTGTAGTACCATAAAAAGCATATCTTCACGATACTCGGTAGTGGGGAACTCTATTAAACTATTTTTAAGGGCAGTAATAGCCGATTTGTAGTCATCCATATCATAGTAAAGTTTTGCGCTTATGTATGATTTTTCGACAAGTTTATTACGCAACTCGTTAAGGATAGTGTTTACCTCTGCCTTTCGGGTTGTGTTAGGGTATCGAGTAATAAACTCACTAAAAGCCGAAATAGCTTGTTGTGTTGTTTGCTGATCTAACAAAGGCCTAGGCGACGATTTATAAAAGCAGTAAGCATACATAAATTCTGCCTGTTCTTTAAATTCGCTGCGAGGGTAGTTCTTTCGATACTGGTCAAAATAGTGTGCCGCCAAAAGATAGTCACCCTGGTAAAAGTACCCATTTGATAGGTAAAAGTCTATCGTATCGGCCTGCATTGTGCCTTTGTAAACAGGACTAATATGCTCAAATAGCGTTGTGTACTTGTAGTGGTCTTTGTTCTTGTAGAACTCGAGCCCTTCTTTGTACATAAGCGGGTAGTCCTTGGTTTTTAGTAGTTTATCAATTTTGCTGCACGATGCACCAACTAAAACCAGAATAATAATTGCAATGAGGTTTATCCTTTTCATAACTAGTAACTAATCAATTCAATGTATAAACACAATTATTACACGGTTATTGTGTCCAGTATTTAAGCGAGCAAAGTTAGTAAGATAATTGTAAGATGCGATGCAATAGTTTAGTAAATTACCTCTTAGGAGGTTAAAAAGTTTTAATAATTCAAGTGATACATTTTTTGTTAGCCCAACAAAAGATGAATTATTTACTTTTCTGTTTAAAAAAAATTACTTTTGTCCATAATTCCGACTATGTTTCACTAAAACGTTATTATCGTGGATATATTTGATAAACTTAGACAAGGTATGGGGCCCATTGGTCAGTATCATAAAGAAGGGCATGGCTACTTTGCGTTTCCAAAACTAGAAGGCGAAATTAAACCGTGGATGACCTTTAGAGGTAAAGAGGTTTTAACCTGGAGTTTAAATAATTACCTCGGTTTGGCAAATCACCCTGAAGTGCGTAAGGCCGATGCCGAAGGGGCTGCTAAGTATGGTATGGCCTATCCAATGGGGGCACGAATGATGAGTGGGCAAACCAAACTCCACGAGGAACTTGAAGTAAAGCTTGCCGCTTTTGTTGGTAAACCAGCAGCATACTTATTAAACTATGGTTACCAGGGGATGGTTTCGATTATTGATTCGTTGGTATCGCGTAATGATGTGGTGGTTTACGATTCGGAGTCGCATGCTTGTATTATTGATGGGCTAAGGTTATTTCCCGGCAAACGCTTTGTATACGCACATAATGATATGGATAACCTGCGTAAGCAACTTACGCACGCAACTCGCCTTGCCGAAAAAACAGGAGGAGGAATACTTGTAATTACCGAAGGCGTTTTTGGAATGGCTGGCGACTTAGGTAATTTGAAGGATATAGTTGCTTTTAAAAAGGAGTTTAGCTTCCGATTGCTAGTTGATGATGCGCATGGCTTTGGCACAATGGGTAAAACAGGATCTGGAGTACCAGAGCATTTCGGAGTTCAAGATGAGGTGGATCTTCATTTTGCAACATTCGCGAAGAGCGGTGCGGGCATTGGTGCTTTTGTGGCGGCCGACGAGGATATTATTAGGTATTTAGCTTATAATTTACGTTCGCAGATATTCGCAAAATCACTACCCATGCCTATGGTTGTTGGTGCTTTAAAACGACTAGAGGTAATGCAATCGCAACCCGAGCTAAAGGAGAACCTTTGGAAAATTGTGGATGCTTTACAGAGCGGACTTAAGAAGGTTGGTTTGGATATTGGAGTAACCGAGTCGCCTGTTACACCAGTTTATATGAAGGGTAATGTGCCCGAAGCCACCAATATGGTTTTTGATTTGCGTGAGAACTACAATATTTTCTGTTCAATTGTGGTTTACCCAGTTGTTCCAAAGGGACAAATGCTATTACGCCTTATACCAACCGCTGTTCACACCCTCGAGGATGTTGAAATTACGATTAAAGCTTTTGCTGAGTGTGCGCAGAAGTTGAAGGATGGGAAGTATTACGCCGAAAAAATGTCGCAGATATAGAGTTGTAAAATGATTTTGTTTAGTTAATAAGATGTAATTTACTAGCCAATTATAACTGCCATTTCTACTTACGTTTGGCTTCGTTCATTATATTTAATCAGGCTAACGGTAAGACTGAGTTACCTGCCTTGAGCGAAGGTGATTTAGAAGTATTGACTTGTTAATATACTAATGATACATATAAAGAGGAGGCTGTCTTTTTAGACAGCCTTTATTGTGTTAAGTTCCAACCTCATTTGGATAATTTATTACCATTTAGGCGTAAGCATAAATTTTATCAACTTAACAATTTAAGGGTTCTGTTGTTAACACATTTTAAATAACAGGATTTGTTTTACCCTTAAATTACTAGGTATGATTCGTGTTTGGCTTAAAGCGCTTAGGGTTATCCCAAAAGTTTCAAAACAAGAATGGGATAGTTACGATATCGTTTCAAGGTGGCTTATTTCAACCCGTGCCGCCGTTTTTATTATGACTGGACTTGCCGCAGCCATTGGTGGTTTGCTGGCATATCGATCGGGGAGTTTTTCTTGGCCCATCTTTTTACTCACATTCTTCGGCTTAATCTTTGCCCATGCCACCAATAATCTATTAAACGATTATGTTGACTTTACAAAGGGTGTTGATAAGGATAATTATTTTCGTGCTCTCTACGGCCCACACCCACTCGAAAATGGTTTTCTCACCAAGAATCGTTTTATAACCTATATTGTTGTAACCGGGTTACTTGCTTTAGTGGCAGGGCTTGCCATTACCTATTTGGTTGGTTTGCAAACACTGTGGCTGCTTGTTCCTGGACTTTTTTTCTTGCTTTTTTACACCTGGCCACTAAAATACTATGGACTGGGCGAAATTTCGGTAGTTCTTGTTTGGGGGCCATTAATGATTGGCGGAAGCTATTTTGTTGTATCGGGTGGAGAATGGAGTAACTGGGTGGCATTGGTTAGCCTAGTGTATGCCTTTGGTCCAACAACGGTGCTGTTGGGCAAGCACGCCGATAAACTAGAGGCCGATAAGGCTAAAAACATCCATACTATTCCGGTTTTAATTGGCCAAAAAGCTTCGCGCTACTCAATCATTGTACTTTGGGTAATTCAGTATGCCTTAGTAGCCTTTTTTGTTATAACGGGTCAGCTGGGGCCAGCAGTACTATTGGTTTTACTATCAATACCAAAGTTTATTCAAATGACCAAGGTTATGCTCCAAAAACGACCAGAAGTGCAACCTGAGGGCAAAGAGGGGATAGGCTGGCCATTGTATTTGGTTAGTAGAGCATTCGTGTTTAACCGATCGTTTGGAATGCTGTTCCTGTTGGGTTTAATTGCCGATGTTATTATTCTGAAATTTTTCTAGTGATAATTCAACCGCTTAAGTTATAACTGACGTATAGTGTGAAGCTCATTGCCTTTATAAATACAAAAACGGTTTATTGTTTATGTATATAGAGGTTTTTTAGTGCCCTTTAATATTCTTATTTATGATAAACGCAGCCACAACAGTAATCAAAACCAACATAAAAAGGAGGTCTGACTCATTTGTTGAGAACTATAAGGAAACTCAGATAATTATGGAAGAGTTTAAAACAGCAACATCTGCAGTTCTCAACAGAAACAACGATAGCTATGTGGTTAAGCACAGGGCAAAGGGTAAGATGACTGCCCGCGAGCGTGTTGATAGTTTAATTGATAAGAATACTACATTTTTCGAATTCTCAACCTTAGCTGCAAATGGACTTTACGATAATAAATTTCATAGTGCCGGAATTATTACTGGCATTGGTGTAATTCAGGGTATTGAGTCCATTATTATTGCAAACGACCCAACAGTAAAAGGAGGAACCTACGTAAAAGAAACGATTAAGAAACATCTTAGGGCTCAGGAGGTTGCACTTAATAACCATTTACCCTGTGTTTATATTGTTGAGTCGGGTGGAATATTTCTACCCGAACAGGCTAATGTTTTTGCTGATCATGACCACTTTGGCAAAATATTTTACAACCAATCCAAGTTATCTGCTGCGGGTATTCCTCAAATTGCAATGGTTATGGGTTCTTGTACTGCTGGTGGTGCGTACATTCCTGCCATGAGCGACGAATCGATAATTGTTGATAAGCAAGGAACCATATTCCTTGCGGGGCCACCGCTTGTTAAAGCCGCTATTGGAGAAGAAGTAACTGCCGAGGATCTCGGCGGAGCCTATGTGCATACCCACATTTCGGGTGTAGCCGATCATTTTGCAAAAACAGAGGCTGATGCCATTCAAACGTGCCGAAATATTTTTGAGTACCTCCCAAAGCCTCGCAAGCATAGTAACAAATCCGAAAGTTTTGAGAAGCCACTATACTCTATGGATGAGCTTTATGGGGTAATACACTCTCAAACTTCTCGCTGGATAGACCCATACGAAATTATTGCTCGGGTTGTTGATGGTAGTAAATTTCAGGAGTTTAAACCCAGCTATGGAAAAACCATAGTTACAGGCTTTGCTAAAATTATGGGGCAAACCATTGGGGTTATTGCCAATAACGGTGTGCTTTTTTCCGAGTCGGCGCTTAAGGCTACGCATTTTATTGAGATGTGTAGTATTCGAAAAATACCACTCGTTTTTTTGCATAATATAACGGGTTTTATGGTTGGTAAAAGTGCCGAACAAAAAGGTATTGCAAAAGACGGAGCCAAAATGGTGCATGCGGTTGCCAATGCAAATGTTCCAAAAATCACCATCGTCTTTGGCCGCTCGCACGGTGCGGGCAACTATGCAATGGCAGGCCGTGCCTATAAACCTACACTACTTTTTGCATGGCCTAACTCCAAAATTTCAGTTATGGGAGGTCGTCAGGCAGCTGAGGTTCTCGGTAGCGTAAAGCAGAAAGGCGTTGAAGATATTGATGAGTTTAAAAAAGAAATCATAAAGCGTTACGAAGATGAAGCATCGGCTTACTTTGGCACTGCGCGCCTTTGGGACGATGGTATTATCGATCCTGTGGATACACGAAAAGCAATTGCCTTGGGTTTATCTATTGCTGCTAACAAAGAAGTTCCGCATTACAAGCCCGGTATTTATAGAATGTAAAAAGTATGGATAGTTACAACGAGATATGCATTGATACTAAAGGTGGTGTAACCACAATTTGGCTTAATAAACCAGATTTGCATAATGCTGTAAGTATTCAGATGCTAGAAGAGTTGACCGATTGCTTTCACTCCATTGAGCAAATGGATAACGTTAGGGTCATCGTTTTAAGAGGTAAGGGTAAGTCGTTTAGTGCTGGTGCCAATCTTGTTAATATGCTTGCAGTTAGCAAGTCAGGTTACGAGCAAAACCTTGACGATGGGTACAAGTGGACTAGTTGTTTAAGTTCAATTGCAAGTTCAAGTAAGCCAACTATTGCCATTGCAACGGGCAACGTATTTGGCGGAGGGAATGGGCTTCTGGCAGCTGCCGATATGGTGATTGCCGATGAGAATGCAATATTTTCGTTCTCAGAGGTGAAACTAGGTCTTGCCCCCTCAACAATATTACCTTATGTGTTAACTCGTGTTAACCAGCAAAAGGCTAAGTACCTAATGCTTACAGGCAAAAGATTTAGCGCAGCCGAAGGGTACGACTATGGTCTTGTTGATTTTTTAACACCCTCCGAAAAGATTGAAGCATTATTGAACTCAATCATCGCCGATTTACGTAAAGCTTCTCCCAGCGGGATTAAGGAAATTAAACGATTGATAAGGGAACTTGGACATTGCTCTAACATTGATGAGGTAAACAACCTAACGGCCAACTCCATTGCCACTTTAAAAACATCTACAGAGGCTCAGGAGGGCATTAGCGCATTTATTGAAAAACGGAAGCCTTACTGGCTAGTTGAAAATGAAAACGAATAAGATAATCTGAAAGATAAGAATATGCATCATCCATTAATAAACAAACAGCATAATGACCTTCGTGAACAAGTTCGTATTTTTGCTGAAAAGGAGATAAAGCCATTGGCTCAAGGGCTCGATGAACGAAGCGAGTTTTCGGTTGAACTAACCAAAGCGATGGGTAAAATTGGACTCTTCGGAATGAACCTACCTGTGGAGTTTGGCGGTCGAAATCTCGACACCCTTTCATACATCATCGCCGTTGAGGAGTTGGCGCGGGTTGATAGTTCCCAGGCGGCTACTATGGCTGCCCATAATTCGTTGGGAATTACTCCAATTTACAAGTACGGCAATAGTGAGCAGCAAAAACGTTTGCTGCCTAGTTTAACCTCAGGCGAAGGCGTTTGGGCATTTGGTTTAACCGAGCCCAATGCTGGTTCTGATGCCCGAGCCATTGAAACTACAGCGCTTCTTAAAACCAATCAATGGGTTGTAAATGGTCAAAAGATATTTATAACCAACTCGGCATCAGAGTTATCCAAGGGAGTAACTCTATTGGCCAACACAAGCGATAAGGAGGGTCAAAAGGAATTCTCAGCCATTATTGTCGAGAGGGAGGTATCAGAATACAAAGCAGAACCAATTCATAATAAGATGGTTTGGCGGGCTGCCGATACGGGGCTGTTAACATTTAATAATACCATTGTTCCAGAACAAAATTTGCTTGGCGAGCGTGGAAGAGGGATGCATTATATGTTGGAAACCTTAGATTCTGGTAGACTTTCAATTGCTGCAGTTGGACTTGGTTTGGCGCAAGGAGCATTCGAAATGGCGAATGCGTATGCTAAAAAAAGGCATCAGTTTGGCAAGTCACTATCGAAAATTCACGCTATTTCCGATAAGTTAGCCGAAATGGATATTAAGCTCGAATTGGCAAGAAACTACCTTTACTACAGCTGTTGGCTAAAGGATAATAACCTGCCTTTTAAAAAGCAGGCTGCCATCTCGAAACTATATACATCCGAAATTGCTAAGCAGATAGCCGACGAAGCCGTTCAGATTTTTGGCGGTTACGGACTGTTTAAAAATAATGATATTGAGCGTTTTTACCGCGACCAGCGTATTCTGGGTATTGGAGAAGGAACTACAGAAATTTTGAAATTGGTGATTGCCAGGAGTATATAACTTTTTCAAAGAAGAAACTCAGGCTTTCGGGGTAAAAACATAATTTACAGAGTTGTTAACTATGAGTAATTCACAATATATTAACGGATTTTCAAAGCTAAGCAACAGCGAAAAAATCTCGATTATTGTTTCGCGTACTAACATTGCTATTGAACAGTTTAATGTGCTGAACCAATTTAAACTACAAAATACTGAAATACAGAAGCAGCTAAATGAGATTAGCGAAAACGTAGTATCCAACTATATGCTGCCTTTTAGCATAGCTCCTAACTTTATGGTGAATGGCAAGGCTTACTTTGTGCCAATGGTTATTGAGGAAAGTTCTGTAGTTGCTGCTGCATCGGCTGCGGCAAAATTTTGGTTCAATCGGGGTGGGTTTGTTGCCAAGGTAATTTCTACCATAAAGGTAGGGCAGGTGCATTTTAGGTGGCTGGACAATTCAAAGCAATTGAAATCAGAATTTGAAAACATTAAAGAGCGATTGATAGCAAGTTCCTCGCATTTGCTCGAGAATATGCGAAGGCGCAATGGGGGTATTGTTGATATTGAATTGATTGATTTTACCAATAAACTTGAGAACTACTACCAGGTAAGGGTTAAGTTTGAAACTGCCGATGCAATGGGAGCCAACATTATCAATTCGGTTCTTGAAGAGATGGCGCAGGCGTTAAAACAATATTTTTTTGAGCATTTTAGCGATGCTGAATCCGAATGCGACATTGTAATGGCAATTCTATCAAACCATACCCCCGAGAGCATTGTTGAGTGCTATGTTGAGTGTGATATTGATGATTTGGCGGAAATTTCAGGCGAGCTATCGCCAATGGAATATGCTCAAAAATTTAAGCTGGCCGTTGATATTGCAAACGTCGATATTTACAGGGCTACAACCCACAATAAAGGAATCTACAATGGGGTTGATGCCGTTGTACTGGCTACCGGAAACGATTTTCGTGCGGTTGAGGCTTGTGGTCACTCTTACGCTGCCCGAAATGGGTACTACAAAAGTTTAACAACTGTAGATATCGATAAGGGCAAATTTCGATATACGCTTCGTATTCCTATGGCACTGGGAACGGTGGGGGGATTAACCAATCTTCACCCCTTGGCAAAACTCTCGCTCGATATTTTGGGTAAGCCATCGGCTAAAGAGCTAATGGCAATAGTTGCAGCAGCAGGACTTGCAAATACATTTTCGGCAGTTCGGGCGCTTACTACCTCCGGAATTCAGAAGGGACATATGCGATTTCATCTAAATAATATTTTAAGTTTGCTAAACGCAACCAATGATCAGAAAGAGCGGGCAGAGGAGTACTTTAAAAACAGGAAGGTTTCGCATAAATCTGTACAAGAATTTCTAGGAAGTTAAATCTATTCTTTCTGTTTTGCATAACTAATAGTTTCATTCAATGTACGCTAAATTCTACGCCCACGGAAAGCTTCTTATCACGGGTGAGTACTTTGTACTTGCAGGTGCCAAAGCATTTGCACTGCCCCTTAAACTTGGCCAAAGTTTGCAGGTTGCGGAGGTAGAGGGCGATAGTAGGATTATAAAATGGCAAACCACCGTACAGGGTAGTAGCTGGTTTTCTGCGGAGTTTAAACTTGATGATTTTTCGATTATCAACACAAACAGAATAAAATCAGCAGAGTACATTCAACTTTTATTAATCTATATTAATCAAAAAAGTTTGGTCTTCAGAAACTTAAAAAGACAGTTAATACTTGCGGCTAATGTTGATTTTCCAATGGATTGGGGCTTGGGTAGCAGCTCAACGCTAATATCAAACTTGGCAAATTGGGCGGGCATAGACCCATACAGTATGCTGTTTGCCGTTTCCAAAGGGTCGGGTTACGATATTGCTTGCGCCACCGCAAAAGGGCCAATACTATATAGTAATTTGGTTAAACCTACGGTAGAAAAGGCGTGTTTCAATCCCAGTTTCGGCGAGAACCTTTACTTTGTTTATTTGGAAAGAAAGCAGGATACAGCAATAAGCATCAATTTGGTAGGTTCTAAAATTTTTGAGCAAAAGGATGAGGCAAAAAGAATTACAGAGCTTGCCAAACTTGTGATAAACTCCAAAAGTCTTGATGAGTTTAATGGCTATTTAAATGAGCACGAGGAAATTGTGTCGAGGGCAATAGGTTTGCCAACGGTTAAGTCAGAGCTGTTTAATGATTTTACAGGAACTGTAAAATCGTTGGGTGCTTGGGGTGGCGACTTTGTTTTAGCCACTCATCGTGGGACAGTCGATGATGTTGTTAACTACTTTAAACAAAAGGGTTACAGCGTAATACTCAAATATAATGATATTGTGCTATGAGCCATTTGCCACAAAGCAAAAAGTATTTAAAGGATGCCGAAAGCCTTACGTTTTTTGAGCTTTCCAGTCCTAAAAGTGTAGGTTGGGAAAGCCCATCGAATATTGCATTGGTAAAGTATTGGGGCAAGTATGGCGAGCAGCTGCCTCAGAATCCTTCGTTAAGTTTCACGCTTAAGCATTCTAAAACCATTACCCGAATTGAATATCAAAAGAAGCAGAAAGAATTGCCATTGCTTGAATACTATTTTGAGCAGAAGCAAAATATTGAATTTGAAGATAAGGTTCGAAAATACCTTGACAGAATTTCAATTTACATTCCTTTTATAAAGAGACTTGATTTACTTATATACAGCCAAAATACGTTTCCGCATTCGGCAGGTATTGCCTCTTCGGCATCGGCATATAGCGCATTGGCGCTATGTTTATGCAGTATTGAGAATGAGTTATTTGGCAAGCTCAATGATACCCGTAAGTTTCTCCAAAAAGCATCGTTTTTGGCACGGTTGGGGTCGGGTAGCGCTTGTCGTTCAACCTATGGCGAGTTGGTTCTCTGGGGCGAAACCAAGAGTGTAAAAGGTTCGAGTAATGAGTCTGCCATTGAATTGAGAAGCGAAGTAAATTCTGTTTTCAAAAACTATTTTGATGCAATTCTCATAATCGACTCGGGCAAAAAGGAGCTTTCCAGCACCCTCGGGCACGGTTTAATGCAAAACCATCCATTTGCTACTGCTCGGTACGAGCAGGCTAGGCAAAATTTAGATAAAATTTTAGAAAGTCTAAAGATGGGCGACGAGCGGAATTTTGCTCAGATTGTTGAGAACGAGGCAATTACGCTGCACGCCCTACTTCTGTCATCGGTTCCATCGGTCTCGCTACTTAAGCCAAACACGCTAGTGGCTCTCGAGAGGTTAAAGGCTTTTAGAACGAGTAGTCAACTTAATTTCACCTTTACGCTCGATGCAGGTGCCAATATCCACATACTTTATAAAGCCTCAATTAGGACACAAATGGTTGATTTTATTACAAGTAACCTAACAGAACTATGTGAGAATGGACTTTGGATTGATGATGAAATTTCTACAGGACCCAATAAACTATAACCATACAAATTTGTGAAATACTTCAATTCTAAAATATTGCTATTTGGCGAGCATACGGTTCTCTATGGTTCCGATGCATTGCTAATGCCATTTTCAGGTTTTTCGGGTAAGTTCGATTTTATTTCAAATAATCAGTGCAACGACGACAAGTTGGTATCACACAAAATACTAGTTGCATTTTCAGAATTCGTTGAGAAATCAGATTTTGCAAATCTTTTTAATAGTTCGCAGATTGCTTCGGAACTCAGCAAGGGACTTTACTTTAACTCTAATATCCCCATAGGTTATGGTGTAGGGAGTTCGGGTGCGATGGTAGCCGCATTTTATCGCAAATTTAAAATTGAGAAGGAAGAGAGGGAAATTGAAGAGGTACGAAGGATACTTGCTGAGCTTGAATCCTATTTCCACGGGACCAGCTCAGGCCTCGACCCATTGGTTAGCTATCTGAATAAACCATTACATAAAAGCAATAATGTAAATCAGGTGGATATTGAACTTTCTCCATTCAATGCATTTATAGTTGACACGGATATCTCCCGTTCTACGCAAAATCTGGTAAATGATTTTAAAGCTAAAGCAGGAGTTTCTGATTTTGAAAATTTGGTAATACCAGCTATCGTAAAAAGTACAAACGGATGCATTAAAGCAATTCTGAATGCAGATTTTGACGATTTCTTTTCTAACCTAAGGGAGCTATCCGCTTTACAATTTCAGCATCTGCAAGAATTTATCCCAGTCGATTATCGCTTTCTATGGAAAAAGGGGCTTAATACCGATGGCTTTTACCTTAAACTATGCGGTGCGGGTGGTGGTGGGTACATTTTAGGGTTTGCTAAAAAATCTAGCGGACTGCCTAAAAGCAAGAAACTAATTATATTGTAGCCTTTATTCACCCAATTGTTTTAAAGCCTCAAAAGCTATTGCGCCTTATACCAACCGCTGTACACACCCTCGAGGATGTTGAAATCACGATTAATTTTTTTGCTGAGTGAGCGCAGAAGTTGAAGGATGGGAAGTATTACGTCGAAAAAATGCCGCAGATATAGATTTTTAAACACTATTAATACATACAAAGAGAGAGGGTGCTAGCTAGCACCCTCTCTCATCTTTACAAAGTGTTTAAATGTTTTTAAGTAGTTCCTTAATAGCTACTTCGAGCTGCTCATCACGACCTTTATCTATTTCGCCTGGCATATTTTTTACTATAATGTCGGGCACCGATTGATTGTTTTCCAACCATTCGCCCTTCATATTTTTTGCGCTAACCGGAATTGAACCCCACATTATTTTACCATTCTGAAGCATTTCCCAGCCGGCAAAGCTACAAGTGCCTGGCACGGGCATACCAATTAGAGTTCCTATTCCTAAATCTTGGTATCCACAGCTAAAACAATGCCCATCGCTGTAGTTTGACTCGTTTACTAGCGCAACCGAGGGTCTTGTCCAGCGGGCAAGGGGTTCGGTACCCAGTGAGCGAGTTTCAATGGCATACTCAATAAAATTTTGACCAGTTAGGAACATAGCTAAATCGCTAACCAAATCGCCTCCACCATTAAAACGAGTATCAATAATCAGTCCTTTAGTTTGGGCATATTTACCCATAGCTTTTTCGTAGGTGTTACGGTATGGTTCATCGCTCATTCCAGGAATATGAACATAACCAAGCTGTCCTTTGCTTAGACTATCCACTAGCTCCTCGTTTTGTTTTACCCATCTGTTGTAAAGTAGCGAATTTTCTTGACCTTGGCTTATGGGCTTCACTGTTATGCTAAATGTTGACCCTTGTTTTGGGTCAGTAATTTCAAGCGATGTAAATTTATTGGCTTTCTTGTCTAAAAATTTCGCAAAATCTACATCATGGGTAATTGCTTCGCCATCAATTGATTTAATAATCATATTTGGTTTTACCTTAATATGTTCTTTATCAAGCGGACCAAACTTCATTACTTCAGCAATTTTAATACCTGCACCTTGGTAGGTATAGTCGATAAAAATACCTAACGATGCTGTTTCTGTACCATTTGGAATGCTACCGCGATAGCGTGCTCCGCTATGTGAAACGTTAAGTTCGCCAAGCATTTCCGATAGCAATTCGGTAAGTTCAAAATCGTTACCTAAAAGCGGTAGTTTTGGTTCATACTCCTCGCGAAGTTTGTCCCAAGGTGCACCGTGGTAGTCTGATATATAGAACATTGCCTTGTTACGCTTCCAAACATGATCAAACATTAGCTGGCGTTCCTCGTCAAGATTTATTGTAACTTCACCGCTTATACTAACGGGCTTGGTAGATTTCGCCTTGAGGTCGATGGTAGATATTGCGCCGTTTGATAGCATAAAAAGGGTACTCATATCTTTGCTCCACTCAAGACTCGCCGATCTTTCATTGAGCGGAATAATCATTTTGGTTTCATTGGTGCGAAGGTTGGTGCTCCAAAGGTTTAATCCTTTTTCGAATCGGGCAAGGTAGTATAGGGTTTCTCCATCTTTTGAGAGTACCGCATCCGAGAGGCTCGAAGAGTGAATTGTTAGGCGCTTCTTTCTGTCCTTAAGACCGTCCCAATCAATTTTTACCTGAGTTGAGTCAACTTTATCCTTATCCTCTTTATCATTCTTTTTCTTCTTCGATTTCTTGTCTGAATCTTTGTCTTTCTCCTTGTTTTTCTCTTTGTCGAGTTTCTCTATCTCTTTCCAAAGATTATAATCATCTTCGGTCATACTAAATTTATCCCAACCGTCGCGGGTAAAGAAGAGAGAGTACACATCGAGCTGCCGTGAGCTGCTGGTAGCCAGTCCACGTAGTCCGTGCCTATCGCTAAACCATAAAATTTGTTTCCCTCCGTTAACCCATTTAGCCGAGTAGTCGCCAAAGCCACTTTCGGTTAGATTTACCATCTCCTTCTTGCCGTTCACATCAATTAAAACAACCTCGCTTACCCCAAGGTTGGGCGAATATCCTGTAAGTAACCATTGGCTATCGGGACTCCAATCAAACTGCTGGCCACCATCGCTCATATAAAATAGCTCATCAGAGCCAAGAATTTCGCGTATTTGCTTGCTTTCAATATTATATATTTTTAGCGAGCGTCGGTTCTCAATAAAAGCAATCTCTTTACCGTCTGGAGATATTTTAGGTTGGTAATTGTCGTTGTTGTTGTTAATTATTTTTTCCTCAGTTAAAAGGGTAGAGGCGAAAAAGAATGGCTCTTCGTTTGTAGCCTTAGACGTTTTATAAATTCCCCAAACGCAGTTTCGCTGACTAGCATATATTATCGATTTGCCATCGGGCGAAAAGCTTATAAATCTTTCTTGCTCGGTTGTATTGGTAATGCGTTTTGTGAATTTCCCTTCAACTGATGATACGAAAACTTCGCCTCTGGCAATAAAGGCAACCTCTTTGCCATTGGGCGATACGGCCATTTCGCTAATGTTTCCGGTTATTGGGAGAATCTGTTCGTTGTTGATAAGCGACCCGCTTTGAATTTTTACATCAATTTTTTGAGGTTCGGCTCCCTGTTTTTGTGTGTATAGGTCTCCGTGGTGCGTATAGCATAGGGTTTCGTTATTGCTGATGGAGAGAAACCGTACGGGATGAAACTCGAAACTTGTTACTTGTTCAACTTTGCTTGGGTTGTTAAGGCTTAGCTTATGCACATTAAAGGTACCGTTTTGCTCGCTAAGGTAGAAAATGCTCTTGTTGTCGCTTGAAAAAACGGGGTTTCTATCTTCTCCTTCATACGAAGTAATCATTTTATGCTGATTACTCACAACATCGTAAGCCCAAATATCACGCGTAATTGCCGATGTATGATGCTTGCGCCATTCATTCTCGCCCCCTTTTTTATCCTGATAAACCATAGTTTTGCCATCGCTGCTAACGCTAACCAATTCTGCAGGAATTGTCCAAAGCTGGTCAACTCGACCTCCACTAGCTGGCACAGTGTACACCTCGGGTTGTGAGCCTGTGGGGTATTGCCTGTGGTTTGCGTCATCGAGGCGCTGTCCGCCAAATATTACCCGTGTATTATCGTGGCTAAATGCGTAAGGGTACTCGTTGGCCGAGTGATAGGTTAACCTTTTGGGCACGCCCCCTTCGGCATCGATTATGAAAACATCAAAATCGCCAAAACGGTTTGAAGCGAAGCTAATTTTGGTGCCGTCGTTATTCCAAATGGGCATAAAATCGTGCTCCTGATGGTATGTAATTTGCTTGGCATTGCCTCCGTTAGCATCAACAGTGTATATATTACCTTTAAAAGTAAATGCTATTTTACTGCCATCGGGCGATATTGCCGAGTAGCGAATCCATTGTTCGGCATCTTGCGCACTTGTTGTGGAACTTAGTAGCATTGAGAATCCTATTGCCACTAGTAGTCGGAATGTTTTAACCATATTACAAATAAATTTTTGTTAGTAGTATTATTTTACGTTTGACCTTTATACCATACGAAGGATTAGTGGAAGGGTAAAAAAAATAGCATATATTTGATTAATTCTTTACTATTCAACACAAATATACAAGTTTTTTTATCTTTGTTGTTAAAATATATTAGGTATGGATTACACAATATTGCTTGAATGGATTGGCTACTTAGCCTCGGTTATTATAGCCATATCAATGGCTATGAATTCGCTGGTAAGGTTTAGGGTAATAAACCTGGTGGGAGCTGCCCTTTTTTCTGTTTATGGGTTTTTAATCGGCTCAATACCCGTTGGACTAATGAATGGCCTGATAGTTATTGTAGATATTTACTACCTCCTTGATTTCCTTTCGAAGAAGGAAGTTTTTGAAGCCATTGAAGCAGATAAAGATGGGAGGTTCCTGTTGAAATTTTTAACTTTATACAGAAAGGATATTCAGAAACTTTTCCCCAGTTTTAATGATGTTCCCAACGGGTGCGATGTGAATTTCTTTGTGCTTAGGAATATGACCCTAGCAGGAGTGTTTTTGGCAACACATATTGATAATGGCGTGCTTCGCATTGAGCTCGACTACGCAATTCCTGAAATGAGAGATTTTAAGAGCGGTAAATTTATGTATGCCAACCTTGCGCCACGGTTCATTGAAATGGGCTACACAAAGCTTGTAACAAGAAAATTAGAAAACAGGCACAATAAGTACCTTAGACGAATTGGCTTTACCGAAACCCAGGATGGAATGATGGAGTATAGCTTAGTTTAGAGGATTATTGCAAAAAGAAATTTATCCTGAATTTTTTATGGCAGATTAATGGGTAAGCAAACATTAATTTTATTAACTTTGCGCCTGATTTATTGCCCAGGTGGTGGAATTGGTAGACACGCCAGCTTGAGGGGCTGGTGCTCGTTTTAGAGCGTGCAGGTTCGAGTCTTGTTCTGGGCACTTGGTTAAAGCGCAATCATTTGTAAAATAAGTGGTTGCGCTTTTTCTTTTTAATAAATGCACCACGTTTGCACCACTTCTTTTTTGGCTAGCTCAGGGTGGCCACTGCGATAATTAGCGCCCCCACACACGAAATCAGTACCACAACCCCAATAAACATAACCCAGCTGGCCGTTTTTTGGCTGTGGGATAGGCTGGCATTTTTGACCATTAGCGAAAACATAGGATCATTGCTTAGCTTTTCGGCCAACGCCGCTTCATCAAGCTGCTCATTCTCCTTTTTAAACCTTGCGAGGTACGATCCAAGAGCTGCATCCTTTTTCTTCAGCTCGGCTGTTACCCATTCGATTGCTTTCATAAACCTTTGATTTTTGGTGAACAATAAGGGTTTACTGTATCACAGTGATACAGTAACTAGTTGTCTATCAGTACAAAAGTATAAAAATAATTAAAAAACAACGTTGTTTTTTTAGAAAGTTTGACCAAACTTTGCCAAATAATTTAAAATTACTATCACAATGGCAATAGAAACCGACAACAGAACAGGTGAACGCACTCTGGTAGCCGTCGACGACGTGCTGAGTGACTTCTCGGCTGCTGATATTAAGCAGAAATTTGAGTTTATGTTCCAGCAAACGCTCCAAATGGCCGACGGTATGGAGGGCAAAGACTTGGCCGAAATGTTCGAAATGCTGAACCGGGTTACTTACGTTTTTAGCGTAAGGGAAACCGAAAAAAAAGAGGGTAAGCCATGCTAAGGATGCCACAAACAGAGCTAGAATACCGCAATGCTTTGATAGATGCAGCCGAGGCGGGGGCAACCAAGGCCCTTATGGATGTGGGGCTGCTAAAACCCTACCTAAAGCTCAGAGAGGCTCAAAGACTATACGGTGAGGCCATAGTCAACCGATGGATCAGGGAGGGGCTGGTAAGGGTGATTAAGGACGGCACACGAAATGCCAGCGTAAGGATCGACAGACTGGAGTTGCTGACTGTAGCTAGAACAGCCAACCGGGCTACCTACCTAACCGCTGAGGAGCGTAAAGCGTAATGGGTTGGGTTGAAACCACCCCACCCCTGTCCAAATTTGGGCAGGGGTAATAACTCAACAATACATAGGAATTTCAAAGCATGGGAGAATGTTAACGGGGGAAAATTTTCCCTCGTTGAATACATAGGAATTTCTAAGGGAGTCGGTTAGCCCGACCCCCTTTTTTAACCGATACAATTAAAATGTAACCTTCAAAAAATCAATGTTATGAGAACACAGAACCAAGGCAAAGCAAGGCAAAGGCAAGGCATTAAAACCAGCACAAGGGTAAGCGTTATAAACCCAGACGGAACAAAAGAAGAGCTGATCCCTGTATGGGAGGCTAGCAAAAAGCACAATAAAGTGGTTGACGCGCCAACCTCCGAGCTGGATTAGCGTATAAATCAAAAATTCAAACTGATGGCCAAGGAAATTGACTATAAGGTACTAAAAGGTGATGACCTTTTCACCTACTTTACTCAGGATCACCCCGACAAGGAGTATGCAAGCGTTGTGGCATTGTTGCCTAATGCTGTTGGTGATTTTCAGTACGCTTTAAAGCTGCTTGAGATGGTGGTTATCTGTGGTGCGAAGCTAGTAGCCATTTACCCCGGGCAAGGTGATGAGCCAACGCCAACTATGAAGTACCTTGGCGAAATTATGGACGGGGGTTTATACGTTGATCACAGCCCCATGCTGGAAACCAAGCAAGGGTGATGGGCTAAGCCGAGTTTTCGGCTCAGTGGTAACGGGTCGAATACTCGGCTGGTTAGCCATACAGCAACGGACGGAAATTTCCGTTGGTTAAGGTTTAGATTATGGGTGGAGTGCTATTGCAGGGCCATAGCGTACAGCCCTCCTATGGTCTCAGATTCTTATCCTCAAATGTAAATCTACGTATTATGCGGTTCACCCGTTTTGGTCAGAGCTTCACTGTACTTGTTTGCAGGGGCATATTCCTTGAGTAGTTCCTGTAATTTGGTTTCAATATCACTTTTATCGATTGTTAGCTCTAACCAGTTAAGTAAAAAGTTTGCCAGAATGATTCTTTGTGATTGTGATGTTTTTAAACGACTATTACCACAAACAACGGAAAAAGTGCTGTGACCAATGTAAGCATCACTTATATCGCTATTAGACATTTCGACTTTCGCCAAATCAACTGCTTCAAAGTTTGCCCCGTGTAAATCTGTTTTATCGATGTGGGTATCGTACAATGCAGCTCCTTTAAAATTGGTTTTGCCCATATCACAACTAATAAACCAAATGTGTTTTAAGGTAGCAAATTTAAGGCTTGCATGGCTAAATGAGCATTCAGTAAATTCAATGCTATCAATTAAGTTATCTACCATTATGGCATTAGCAAATGATGCTCCTTTAACCTTTAGCAATGAATTATTTATTGATTTATGCCTAAAATAAGCGTTGCTAAGGTTTGAGTTTGAAAAATTTGATCCGTACAGATCAGCATCCCTAATGTAAGCCCCTTGTAGGTTTGCCCCGTTAAAGGTTGCCTTCCTTAAGTTAGCTTCGCTTAGATTGCACCCCACCAAATTTGAAAAAGCAAAGTTGGCACCCTCCAAGTTGGCACCCTGCAGGGATGCTCCTGCCATTTGAATGCCCTCTAGGTCTTGATTGCTCAAATCTATATTATCTAAGCTTTTACTTGCATTTACAGCTTGCTCTAAAGCTTCCTTTAGCGTACTTGCATCACTGCTAAAAATGATGTTCTTTGTAACTGTTTTTAAGGTAATCATTGTTCATTAGTTTAAATTAGTAGTATAATTATCTTAACACTTGGTGTTGATTTTAGATTATCGTTATACCTACCCTCTTGGCTCACTTAGGTTTAGCATTCTATTGTCATCATCATCACCATAAAACAAGGGCTGATCGCTCGTTATCCATTCTGCTATTTGGTCAATTTGATGGTATTCTACCCTTGTCTTTTCATTTATGAATTCAATTGGAAAATCGTAGAGTTTAGTAAGGTCAAAGTTTTCCAAGCACCAAACAATTTTCAAACCTTTTGAAATATCCCTATGGGCTTTAGACTTCAAATAACTGATATTAGTTTCCATTGTATTTCTTTTGAATTTAGGTTAGTATTTAGCATTAAGCCCGCCGTCAATTGTACCGTTTTTAAAGTTGTCGCGAATGAAGTAGGGCTGGGATTTCCAACCCTTAGAGCGTTCAGCGTTGTTTGCTATCCACTTTTTGAAGGCTGGGGGCACGTCCCTAACGGTTCTGCTGGAGCTCATCTTGTTGTACTCCGAACCCCGCACGGCAGCCCTGAGCTCATTCCGCTCATCCGTTTTGAACTCCTCAGGGCTCATCAGCACGGGAACACGTCTACACCTACACTGGGGGTGCCACTTCGCGCTCCAGTCGAACCATTTGGGGTACAGCCCGACAAGCTCGTCGCAAATGTCGACGAAGGGTTCACCGTTCAGGGTGTGGTTGTTCGATAGCATAATCTCGTACCCCACCACAAAGTCGAGCTGGTCCCATCGTAGTTGGTCCGCCTTGCTGTAGGCCATGTTGATCTCGGAACGGGCTAACCGCATCGCATTCTTATAGCTGCTGCGGTACTTACCTTGCCCGGGCTTATATTCCTGAGCGGCCTTGGATAGCTTGAGGTTACCGTGTTTGTCTGCTACTCTACGGAAGAGCTTATCGGAATCAACAAGGTACTTTCTCAGCTCCCTCGATAACTCTTGCGCTGATTGCCCCTTTTCGAGGGCTACGTCAATGGCCAGCTCCATTTGCACCTTCATTTGCCCGGTGTAGTTCCATATACGACGCGATAGGTCAAGCCCGTTAACGCTGCGTAGCTGGAATGATTTTAAAGCCTGTAGGTTTCGATCCTGGTACTTCACCAGCGTTTGCTTTGGTAGCTGAGAGGTTTTTAGCACCCGATCCACAAACGCATCATTCTTATCACAGGCGAAAAGCCACTGGTTTTGGCTGCCTTGCAGTAGGGTTGCCTGCATTTTGCTGGCTAGCTCCGTGAGCATACGCTGTACCTGTGCCTTGGTTTGTGGGTAATCATCGAATGAGAATATCTTATCCGGGTTGAGGGTGGGGTTTACCCTTGTGGTGAGCTTGGCTAGCTCCTGCACGGCCTGAAAGTAAAGCCACTCTATTTGCTGCACGTATAGCTCAGTCATCTTGTAGGACTTCATATCGAAGCCCTCAAGGGAAAAGCCCTGCTTTGGCTGCTTTTCCTTGTCCTGCTCGGTTGCCATTAGTTAAATATTTGGTTGATATTTTCGGTTAAATCGGATAGCATCCGGGGTAGCTCCTGCTGCGCCAGCTGCTCGGCCGAGGTTAGCACGTCGAGCCCTTTGGCCTCCACGTAAACGGCGTAGTTCATGCCCGCCACCACCACCAGCAGAATGCCATTGGGGTATTGTTTGGCGACGTTTTCGGCCAGCTGCCGGGCTTTAGTTGCTGCGTTGGGCTCTCCTGTCTCTTGGTACTGGCTCAGCACGGCTTGCCCATCCTTGAAGACGGAATAGCCTATCGAGGCGCGTAGGTTGCCCGTCCTGTCTACATAGGTACCAGCAAGAACAGCCTTCAATACGCACCTTTCGCCCATGTGGGCAAATGCTTTTACCTGCCTATTCTCAACCGACTCAAGGAAACGGTCGCAATGCCTGTTGATGTCATCCCGGTTAAAGTTTGGTTTTAGTGCCATTGCTATAATCTTTGAATGTTTAACAATGGGAACCGATCCAAAACTTGATCGGTTCCCTTACCTGCTAAAGGATGCCCTCGGGGTTTTCCCTTATGATCCACTCACGGCTTTCCTCAGACTGTTCCGGGGTAAAGTAGCGACGGAAAAAAAGGCTGGTACATCCAACGGGATAGAGAGGTTTGCATCCTGTAGGGCTTTGGCAAATGCCGTAAGGGCGTTTGCAGCCTTTTTTTGAGCCTCCAGCAGTTTCTCGGCTTTGGGGTTGGCGTAATCCCTGAAAGCGTCCAGAACGGCCTCGATTGCGCTCTCAGGCATATAAGGCGCGCCCTCATCCGATACGTCAAAGAACTGAGCCAGGCTGATCGAGTCTAATGGCACATTTCCATCCTTATCGCGGGTATAAGTCAATTCCTCAAACGTGCCGTAAGTATTACCACCAGCCCAATTGTTGCCCACAATCCCAGTGAATAGCTGCTCGAACTGGGATTTGATGCGGTGGATATTCTCCTTGAATATGTCTTCCATGGCAGCGCGCCCGGCAGGGCTTTTGAAAAGCAACATATCAGCCTCCATTACTTCACTATAAGCTTCCTTTAGGGGTTCGAAGTCGCCCGTTATCGCCTGTACTACTATGGCCTTGGTCGGTGTAACTCCAATCTCTTTGATGCTTCGGCACGCCTTTTCAAGGGCTGGGATATACTTATTCTGATAATCGGTAAGGAACTGCTCAGCTTGATCCCTATTCTGACGGATTACCGTTCTTATTTTGGCTGTCTCCTCTGCTTGAGGGGCTTTAGCCTTGGTTGCTGTTGTCGTCATCGGTCAAATGTTGTTAAATGGTTTTACCTGCCAGTGGATTTTCGGTCTTATCCTTTACCCACGCGTCCACGGCGGGTGAAAGTTCTCCCTCCTGTTGCTGGATGCTTTCGGGCTTTTTCTCTGTTTTCAGGGTTTGCAACTCTTCTCTAAGCGGTTGAATGGCTGCTGCCACGCTGTCGCTTACCAGTTTTTGAATTTCTTCTGTGTTCATCGTTTTTGTTTGTTAAGGGTTAAAAAATTGGTTGTGGTGCAATTATGGTACATTTTACTGCTGTTTTGCTGTTAATTCATTGGTATTCAGTGTTTGGTTTGAGTCACGTACAGACTCAATCTTTTGCTCACTCAAGACTTTTACCGATCCGTCTCCTGAGGTTGAGTAGGTCACACTACCCCCATGCTTTCGAATGCGAACCCGTGCATGATCTGAGGCGGTAACGGTCAGGGATGTTTTTTCAAAGAGGCTAACCATTACGAATGAGTTTCCTGAGGCCTTTAGCTCTAGGGTTGAGTCGTGCTTTAGGAACACCTCGGCCACAGTGAAGTCGTCCAGCTCAATTATGCCCTCACTTTTACCCAACAATACCGTTTTTCTAGGGTTGGTTAGCCTAACGGATTCGTCGAGGTGTATTCCGTACTCCTCAACCTTGCCCTTGAAATTCGCCCTTATAAAGTCAATGGAGGGGTAATCGTTTTCTGTGCAGAAGTCAATACCTCGAAGGTACATACTCGCAAGCTCTTTGATGCTTCGGGTTTTCCTTAGGGTTTCATACCATTCCGGGCATATCCCTTTAGCTTTGGCTTGTTTGGCAAGCTCTATTCTGAGTCTTTTCATAGCTAGATTATTAGTGTAGTTTACAATCCCGACGACCTCTGGGTCGACAGTCCTGTCGACCTAAGCGAGTCCGAGTTAGCCATAGTCTTTAGCACACTAAGCATTTCGGGAATTTTGGTTAAGTTGACGTTGTGTGAGGTGTTACTCGAAATCTGCTGTAGGGCCAACAGCTGGCTACGCATCATGCTGATGCCCTCGATCTGGTTAATTCGAATCGCATTGATGTAGCCGCTCATCAGGCTGGCCGTGTCCTCGCTCATACCCTTAAGCGCGCCCGTGAGGGGAGAGGCAGGGTCGTCGCCCCCCGTGAAGTACTTCTTAATCTCATCCGGCAGCATATTCAGTGCCTCCGATAGCCCGGCGCCTAGCCCCGATAGCTCGTTACCCATAGCGGCGGCTGAGTTCATAATCCCATCGAAGCCCAGGAAGTTCCCATCCTTGTCCACCCACTTGGCCATATACTTGTTGATGATGTTGCCCACGGGCTCCTCAACCAGCTTCTGGATCAGCATTTTTCGAATCACATTACCCACAATGTCGTCCACCTTCTTGCCCCACGCCTCGGCGGCATTCTCGCCCGCGGCGAAGGCGTCAATCAGGGCGTTGCCCAGCTCGTTGGCGGCCGATTCGGTGCTCATCCCCAGTATCTCCTCCCTGATCCCCTTCACAATGTCCTCAATCTCCCGCTGGTTGTCCTTCATCGCGTCCCGGTACTCGTCCAACTTGCCCTCGTCAGCCTTCTTCTTACTATTCTCAGCTTGGTACATATTCGCATACTCCTCGCGCTGCTTCTTGAGGTTGTCAATGAGCTGCTTCTGCGAGTCGTACCGGGCGTTGCCCAGCGCCTTATCCACGGCGCGCTCCAAGTCCTGATAGGCCTTTTCGAGCCTGCGCACGTTGGCCTCGTGCTCCTTAATGGTTCTATCCAGCTGCCTACCCTTCGCCCCGCCAATGAGGTTTATGCCGTTGATGATTAGATCGATTGACCCCTGAATGATCTGCAAGGGGTTGCCCGAGGCTATGCCCATGGCGAGGTTGGAAGCCCCGCCCAGCATCCCGGACACGCTGGCCAACACCTCCTGGGTCTGCTCATCGCCCTTGATGCCCAGCTTGTCCAACGATCCCACCACCTGATCAAACGTGCCCTTAATCATATCGATGGAGGCCGATAGGCTCTTGGCCAAGTCCTTAAGGTTGGCGCTCGACTCCTCCTGCTTGTACTTCCTTAAAGCGTCAATCAGGGCTAGGAACGGGTTGCGCCGCTGTATCTGGTCGGTCACCTCGTTGATCTTCTTGCGCAGCACGTCCATATCCTCAGGGGCGAGGTCGAGGGTGGCGAACTGCTCCTCAATCTTATCCCTGAGCTTGATCAGCTCGGCGGTGGTCACCTTGTCGAGGTCGCTGAATAGCGCCGTCCAGTCAGCCGACTGCATCAGGTTCTCGGTGGCCAGCGACGACAGGGCGCGCGCCTGCGCCTCGTTGAGCCGTTGAACCAGCTCCTCGTTATTGTTCTCGGTGGCCTTGAGCCGCTTCTGGTCAAACTCGGCTATTATGGCATCCTTCTTCTGCTCGTAGCTGCGGTACTGAGCCAGCAGCTGCTCGTACTCCGTATCACCAGCCGCGGACACGTCCTGATTGAACTTCGTGGTGCGGTTGGTCATAGCCCCCTGTATGGCGGCCTGCTCCTCGGGGTCGGTGGCCTGCTCCAGCTTCTGCCTCAGCAGGGTCATATCGTTGGTGTACTCCTCCTGTAGCCTCAGTTTGCGCGATAGGTAGGTGGCGTAGGTGGCGAGCAGCTGCCGGGTTTGCTTCTCGGCCTCGTCGGCGGTATTCTGGTTCAGCTCATCGAGTAGCCCCATTTTGGCCGTGCCCAGCTCGCTTTTATCACCCTCCAGCTTCTTCTTCTCCTCCTCAATCAGGGCGAACTTATCCAGCACCCCCTCAGCAAGGTCTAATTGTCTTTTGATCGATTTCTCGTACTCCTGCATCGCCTTCTTGGTGGGGTCGTCGCCGCTGGTCTTCTTGGCGCGAGTGGGGTCTAACTTGTCGAGTAGCTTCTCCTGCTCCTCAATCTGCTTGAGCAGGTTCGCGCGGTCCTGATCAGTGGTGGCCTTCTTGTACTGATCCTTTAGCTGGTTCACCAGCTCCTCCACGGCGCGAATGCTGTCTTCGATTGTCTCCTCTGTTTTTAGCCCCAGCTCCTTGAGTATTTCAGTTTCCTTCGATTTGAAGTCCTGTTCAAACTTGCTTAGTTGCTTGGTGCTATCTCTCAGTTTCGAAATTTCTGAGGACATATTCATCGCCTGCCTGCTGGGGATATCAACACCGCCTAACAGCTTAACCATAGCTCTAGTTGGGCTGGTGTAGGTTTCCCAGGCACTCGCCTTAATACCTCGATCCTTTAGGTTAGCTTCTTTTTCAAGCATCTGCTTGTACTTATCCTTTGCCAACTCGGCTGCTGCTGCTGCCTTAGCCCGGTACATCATGGCCTCAAGGAATTTCTCCTTATTCTTTACGAGAAGGTTTTCAGCGTCATTTACTCCAGTTATGGAAACCCCCAGCTCCTCAAAGGCTTTCTGGTTGTTCCTGACAAACTTTTCCTTGGCCTCCATGTTATCACCCAACGCCTGCCACTCGCTCGATAGCTTGTTTATAGCCATTACTGGCTTGTAAGCCGCCTCAGCTACCGCCTTGTTGAACTCTTCCTGCTTCTTGCGCGCCTCGGCCTGTCGGCTCACCAGCTTGTTAATAAGGATTATTGCCCCCGTTATGGCTACCGATAGCCCCAGCGTAAGGGTGGCCATTAAAGCCCTCGCGGCTACCGTTGAAACGCCCATCGCGGTGGCTACCTTCATTTCGGCTAAAGCCAGAAGCTCCTTGCCCTTTTTTAGTATTTTTAAGTTGAAGTAGCTATCCTTGTTGAGGGTTTCCGATACCTGCTGTAGCCCTATGGTAATGGCCATTAACGATTGAACCTTCACCATAATTTTTTGCAGGTTTTCGTTTTCCCCAGCAAAAAGCCCTATAGCCCCCTGAGCAGCAGAGAATGCCCCTGCAACCCCTGAAACAGCAGATATGATTCCCCTGAAAACGCCTTGATCGTCTCCCATTACCCTCGCCTGCTGGGTGGCATCGTCGTAGGCATCTTGTAACCGCCCTACCTCCTGCTGTAATGATCTGTAGGCTTCTGAGCCGCGAAGCCCCGCCTGCTCCATCGCTATGAGCTCCTCACGGGCGTTGCGTAGCTGGGTGCGGAACGAAATTTGAGCCTTCTCGTTTTTTTTCACCTCAGCTTCCAGCATAGTGAGCGCTTTGCGTTCGGCGTCCAGCTCAGCGGCTACCTCAGCGGCTTGGCTCTTCAGCTCAGCTTGCGCCTTACCGGGGGCCATCTTATCAATCTGGGCGTTCAGATTCTTGAGCTCACCCTCCAGCTGAGCAATAACATTCTTTTGTATTTTGACATTCTCAGCAGTTATCCTAAATGCATTATCTACTTTCTCACTACCCCTTACCGTAGCATCAGAAAAACCTTGTATTCGTCGCTTGGTCTCCTCAACGGCCTTGTTTAGACCGTCATTATTCAAGCTCGATTCAAAGTGTAGCGCTCCATCGTCAGTTTTCATGTCTCCTTCGTTGTTTTAGGTTGTCCTTTTTATCGTTTTAATTCAAGTTGGTGCAATGTTATTCAGATCATTGGTGCATCGGTGGTGCAAGGCTGTTTCTAATCCCTCTGTAATGCCCGTAAATACGTTAGGGCTTGTGTTCTACGTTGGACTCGAACGTTATCGAATCCATTCCTAAGCTTGCTGCCTCGGCTATGGTGATAACCCGCGCACCCACTCTGTTTGCCTCTGTATTTAGGCGTTTAGTATGGTAGTTAACGTGCCTCTTGAGCCGTGTGGACCAGTTGGCGGTATCTTTGTTATTTAAAACTATCATGATAGTCTTAAAACAGGGTCCGAAATATTTCAGCGTTGTAGTGATCTCCTTGTGGGTAACTTCGCCGTTTTTTCCATAAACCGTCTTAGTCTCAACTTGCTTTAGAAAACCACCCTGAAGAAGAATTCTCAACCCTCTAAGCGATAATACCTTCATTTGCTCATTTTCTTTCTCCATTGCTCGCACGCGCGCGCGCGCGAGGGAAACTGCGAATTGCGCACGTTCTTTTTGCCACTTATAGAAGACTCTTCTCGAAATGTCTACTAATGAGCACACTTCGGTTATGCTATGTTTACCTGTCTCTACTAGGGTGCAAATCTGTTTGGCGAGTTTTGGGCTATATTTCGACCTGTTTGGCATAATTTCTGGTTCGTTAGATTGTCATAAACTCATTTTTTGGCTCAAAACGGGCTAAATTTTCACCTCTGAGAGGCTTAAGCCTCTGTAATCGAGCTTTACCTTCATAACCTTTCGGTAAGAGGCTAAAACGGCATCTATTTTTCGTTTTGGAATCACAGCCTCTAAAGGTTTGGTCATACTTGCCTCCAGCGCGTCCTTTCCTTGGCCAGGGCGTAGGTATTCGGGCTTGCCTAAGGTTAGCTGGGTGCCAGAAATTGTGATGGTTTTGCCGTTCAGTTGGCACTTCACGCTGTGGATAGTGCAACAGTATTTCAATACAGTTGGATCGATTTTCATTTTGCGGTATTATTTAAGTGATTCAACAAATTCGTCAGGGTTGTACTCGGGCCACTGTGAGGAGAAACCCGCCTCGCTAAACCGGGTCATATCATGCTGGGGCTTGATCTCGATCATTCCAGTGATCCCTCGCCTGTTCTTAGCGATAATGAGCTGGTAGTTATTTTCGAGGTCAATCCAAGGGAACACCACAATATCAGCATCCTGCTCAATGGCTCCCGATTCTCTAAGGTGGTGCAGCTTAGGCTGTGATTCCGAGGCCTCACGGTTGAGCTGCGATAGCAGAATGATAGGCACCTTGCTCTCAAGCCCTGCCTTCTTGAGCGTTCGGGTCATTAGAGAAACCTGCTGCTCACGAATAGCCTTCTTGTCGGTTGGGGTGAGCAGTTGGAGGTAATCCACTATCACCATATCGCACTGACCCCTCTTGGCATTTTTGCGGGTGTTGGCTGCGATTTGATCGGCAGTTATCCCGGCCTGATCGTACCACAGTATAGGCAAATCGTATAGGTTGCCTGTAGCCTTGTGAATGCTGTTCCATTCACTATCTACTTTTCCATCCCTCAGGCTGGAGCGGTTCACGCCGCTTTCTCCTGCGATCATTATTCGAGTGAGGTCCTCGCTTGTCATTTCAAGGCCGTAAAAGTTCACCCACTTACCCTGCGAGGCGGCCACCTTGGCGAAGTGTAGCGCAAGGGAGGTTTTGCCCACGCCCGGACGGGCTGCTAGTATGATCAGGTTGGTAGGCCTCCAGCCTCCTGTGTACTTATCGACCGTGGCAAATCCAGTTGTTATCCCTGGGGCTTGCCCCTTCTGAGCCTGTATGCAGTCCTGCTCAATCTCACTTAGGGCTGATTTGATCACCTCGTACTGGGTGCGGCCACTATGCCCACCAACGCTGCTGGTAATTTCATCAATGGCCTTGCTAGCATCGGTTATCAGCTCATCAACATCGTTGCTCTCATCAAACGCCTTGGCTTGCAGTTCTGAACTAATTCTGATCAGCTCGCGAAGCATGGCTTTTTGTGCCACTACTTTTGCATGATACTCCAAATGGGCTGCTGATCCAACCCGTGAGGTAAGGTCTGCTATATAGGCAGGGCCGCCAATCTCTTCCAGTTTATCTCGACTTTGGAGCTCTTGAACCACTACTAGCAGGTCAATGGGTTTACTCTGTTTTGCAAGGTTTGCGATTATTTCATATATAGCTCTGTTCTCGGCCTTGTAGAAACTCTCAGGGCGAAGTATGCCCTGCACCCGCTCGAAGGTGTTTGCCTCGATCATTAGTGCTCCAAGGATTGCCTCTTCAATCTCGATAGCCTGGGGCGGTATTTTGTTAAACTCAGTCATTTTAGGTAAGTTTCTGATAGGTTACTTCTTTAGTGGTTGCAGTGCCGTTCAGTTTGCCTTTTTCCCGTGCAACCCAGCCGTTGACTGCTGCTTTCCAGTCCTTCATCTTGTTTTTACCAACTTGCCAGCCGTTGCTTGAGTAGTGGCTAAAGAACTTCTCGGCCTCAATGCCTGCGTTTAGCGAAAGCTGTTTTTCTGCAATCTTAATGGCAAAATAGGATTGAATTTCTGGGAGGGTGGGAGGGGTGAAAACCACTCTCTCTTTCTTCTTTTCATTATTAACATTATTGTTTGTGGTTATTTGTTGGTTATTTGTTGGTTGTTCTGTTGGTTGTTCTGTTGGTTGCTCTATGCCCTTTTGTGGTTGATAAGTCCCCCATTTACAGATAGTTATTACACTAAATTTGCTGGTTGATTTGATGGTTATTTCGTTGGTTGATTTTAGCCGTTTTAGCGAAGTCCTTATTTTCTGTTCTGACAGCTTGAGTTCTTGCGCAAGTTGCTTACGCCCGGTAACTAGTTCCCCAGCCTCTATGGTTTTGCCTTGCCACTTCTTAGGCTTGTGATTAGCCTTTAGTAGCAAGTGGATAAACAAGCGAAACGTGTTGGGTTCATTGTACCACTCCCACTCAACTATTTGCCTATGTAAACTTATCCAACCTTGCATTACGCGTAAATTTTAGTGTGCCTTTCGATCAGACACGGCATTTTTTCTATCTTCTCGATTAGTTGTAGGGCTTCGGCTTTGCTCCCTCTAAATGATAGCAGGCACCCAGCAAAATTCACTTTGCTTATGGGCTTGCTGAGGTCAACTGGGTAAGCATACCCGGTGTCCATATCGGCTATTATGCCGAACTTTTCTTTTACAGTGGTTTCCATTTCCGCAACTTTATTAAGGGTGTACCCAGGCCTGCAACGGTTGCGGACGTTGCGAAATAATTGGCCTGGTATGTGGATGTGGGTTTCATTTTCTTATTTTTTTTCGAGAAGTGCCTCTATATCGCTCTTGCGGTACCGACAGCGGCCACCTGCTTTAATTGGCACCAGGTAGCCTTTCTTTTGCCAACGGAATAGGGAGGTTCGACTCACCTTGAGAAAACTCATAGCCTCTGTAACCGTGAGTAGTTCGTCTTCGGTTTTGGTTAGCTCCTTTTGCTGGCAAAGCTGCTTCTGTACTATCTCTTCGTGGAAGAGTCTCAAGTCCCCAATGCTAACCTGTACGGTCAGGTTTGCGGTTTCTGGTAGGGTTAATAATTCTGCTATTTTCATTTTTTGTATATTTTTGAATACGAAAGCAAAGTTAGCAAAAAAAACCGCTAAGCAAATGATAAACAGAGTTTTAGCCCTACATAAAATGTAGGAAAAGTGTAGGTTTTTGTAGGATTTTAAACAGCAAAAAACCCTAAAGCCTTTTTTTATAGGTCTTTAGGGTTGTAGGATAGATTTTGGCTTTTCTTAGTAGATTTAGAACTGCCTTACCCTATGGTATTTGAAGTAGTAGTAAAAAGCAATCTTTTGCCATTTGGTGAGTTCTGGGTTGCCTTCGATCAGCCAATTATCTTTAAAGGAAACGACCTCGATTGCGATTTGAGCCAGCTGGAGGTACTGCTGGGCGAACTTGGCAAGCCGTTCCTTGGTCTCACCTGATAGAGGTAGCAAGTCAAGGTTTTTCATAATTATTTACTTTTACTCTTCTGAGGCGTTTGCGGATTGGCACCTCTCTGTACTTATTTAAGATTTTGCATATATCTCCTCCATTAATGGGGCTTACAATTGTATCTTTTCTGTAGGTGTAAGCCAGTTTTTTGGTTTTACCCTTGGCGTTTAGTTCAATATTCTTGTTAAATTTACTTATTTCATCGTCACTATCGGGGGTGAGCCATACCGCAAACCTATAAGCATCTGATGGCCCGCCTAACCACTTGCCTTTGTCTTGAGGTGTGCAGTATCCCTCCTCAATTAGGCTCTTAAAACCTGATAGAGGCATATCTAGCCATTTTTTTAACTCACTGAGCAGTTCCTCGTAGTTCATTCCCGAGGTGGGTTTTAACCATTCATTCTTTTCAAGAAAATCGATATACCCCTTAGCCCACGACCTTTCGATATGTATTGAGTCGTAATACTTTTTATCTTGCAAAGATTCAATTAGTTCAAGTCTTCGGCTAATTTCTCTAATTTCAATTTCTGCAAAGGTCTCTTGAGAAAACCTATTTTTTGTATATGCTTCCTTCCATCTTTTTTGAAAAAGTTGGGAAAGTTCTTGCTTATGTTCTAAGTTTTGGATCAATAGTGTGTAACTCTCTTTGTTTTCATCTACTCCAAGAATTAGCCTTAGTTCCCAGGCTGCTGCCACAATGCCTGTAATGTTATCGTTTTTCTCTTCTTTGACGGGCGCGGGTGCCCAATCCAAGGATTTACCCTTTAAATCCGAATCCCAAGGGGTAGATTCCTTTATTTTTGTTTCACATTGCCAACTCAGAGGAATGATAAAGATTGCAGCTTCTGCGCTTTTGGCTACAAGCCTAAACTCCTTTTTTTCTTGCTGGGTAAGTTTTTCTAGTTTGAGAAGTGAAAGTTTATCTAAAAAATATTCTGAAGATGGGTCAATGAAGTGTAACACTTTTTCATCTCTCTCACACTCCTCTAGCAGTTCAAAAACCGTTTCTTTACCGACAAGGCCAATGGCTATTTCGATAATACGCGCGAAATCGCTTCCTATCTTTTTGTAATCATTGTATATCATTTCTCCTGTCATCTCTCTAGCATTTTAACAAGTTCGGCTTTCATATTCTCATCAATCTCACGGTACCGGGCAAAGGCCTTGCTCCCGTACTTATGTCCACTGAGCGCGCCCACTAGGTTTGGGTCTTTTACTTGGCGGTACAGGTTCCCAACAAAGCACCGCCGGGCAAGGTGTGAGCTGGCCACCTCGTTAATGGGGCGTTGCTCAGGCTCGCGGGTGGTGGGGTTCAACCAGGTGATAATGCGAGTAATCCCAGCGGCCTCAAACATATCCTTGATGTAATCGTTGTAGCGCTGCGAGGTGATGAAAGGCAGTAACCCACGCCCCTCATAATCCTTGTAGCGCTCTAGTATCTCTTTGGCTATGGAGTTGAGGGGCACACGAACCGTTATAGGGTTGCCGTTTTTGGTTTTTCTGGCAACATACTCAATGGCTCCGTTTATTACATTGGCCTTGGTCATCAGCAAGAGGTCACCTACCCGGCAGCCGATCAGGCACTGGAAAACGAATATGTCGCGCTGGGTTGCTAGCTGGGGGTTGTGGGAAAAATCAGCGTTGTATAGAGTGTTCCGTTCATCAACTGATATGTAGTAGGGCGTTCCATAGACCGACTCCTCAACCCTGTACTTTCGGAAGGGGTTATTGGTTGTTTTGCCATTGTCAACAGCCCAAATGTAGAAAGTCCGGAACTTCACAAAGATGCCGTTAATCGTATTTTGCCCCCTCGGTTTAGGGGTGCGGGTCTCTGGAACTGCCTCGTATATTTTTGGGTATCGCTCAAAGATTTTGTGCTCATTCACTAGGAAGTCTTCAAATTTTTGTAAGGTATTGGCCGTGATCCCGTCGAGGGTCAACTCAAATTCGCCTCTAATTTTTTCGTACAACTCAAAACGCTGTAAGGCCCGGTAAATTACCATGAAGGCACGCTTTCGGGATTCAGCCAGTTTTTTTGTCTTTAGAAACTCATTCCACACCTCAAAGAAGGTTTGGGGGGTAAGGCTTAAGTCATACTTCTCGGGGTGTAGGGCTTTGTCCACTTCGATTTTAAACTGATCTGAAGTGATTGACCCCCTTTGAGGCATGGAGTGGTAAACATCCAGTAGCAACTTTTTGTAGTTTGCTACGTTCTGGTTGAACTCGGCGCGCTTGGCTGTATCGTAAACAATTTTCGCCTTGATCTCCTGTTTTTTCGCATCCCAAACGGTGGGGTTTACCTCCAAAGAGCTTTTGTAGAATAGTTGTGTTTCGCGCCCATCCCTCAGCCTAAATCGAACATTGGCCCTGTCGGTTTTTTTGGAAGTACGAATAAAAGCGGTAACGGTTGCCATAATGTTTGAATAGTAGTGTGGTGCAAATAAAATATATTTGCACCACAAATGCAAACATTTACGCAACAATATAACTATATTTGTAACGTCACTATAAATAAAAAGTGATATAAAAGGGTGTTTAACAAACAGTAAAACAAATAAATACGATAGTTATTAATTGTAACACCATTTTTATGAACATATGCACCCAGTTACGATGCTCAAGCCTTGTTCTGGGCACAAAAAAAATTTAACCCGCTGTAAACTAAGTGTTTGTAGCGGGTTTTTTGTTGATATTACTTGCTGTTGTAGCAATTGGTAACTACATATTTACTTAGGCATTGCGCAGCTAGAGGTTGTGTTTAATCTTATATTGAGGCTTGCTTTTTGCATACCTTTCAAAACGAAATAAGGTAAAGTTTGTTAAAACGCAATGAGGCTTTAGTTTTTTCGTTATCTTTAAATAGTTGAATTAGGGGTGTTTCGGCATCTTTATTTTTAAAAAAAAAATTAAAAACAGCCCTTGGCTTTTACATTCAATTGTAGCACATTTTTTGTGTGATAAGCGGATTAAATTACTAATTGTTAACAGGTAACGTATGAAGTTTTGTAAGTTTATTCCCCTAGTTTTAGGTCTATTTATAAGCACCATTTCCCTTTCGCAAAATTTATCGCAAGCCATTAGCCTATTCAAGAATTTAGAGTACGATGAGGCTACCAAAATCTTTTCTAAAGTAGCAGAGAATCAAAGCCAGTATGCTGAGAGCAGATACTATTTGGGACAAATAGAGATGGGCAAGCAGAATTATGGAAAGGCTCAAGAGTATTTGCAGCAGGCAATTAGTAGCAATAAAGAAGTTGCTAAGTACCATAGTACTTTGGTAAATGTTTACCTACAGCAAATGGCGGGCGCCAGTATGCTTAAACAGATGTCTTTAGCCTCTAAACTTAAAACGCATATGGAGGAGGCCGTTAGGCTAAACCCCAATGATATGAATTCATCACTTATGCTTGTGGGGTTTTACAAGCAAGCACCATCGATTATGGGAGGTGGCGTAAGCAAAGCAGATGAGCTGGCTAAAAGCATATTTAACAGAAGCAAAGCCGAAGGGTATTTAGCACAAGCCATTATTGCTCAAATGGATAAGGATGTAGATAAGGCAATACAATGCTATAAAAAATCAATAGAAGCATCGCCCGACAGCCTTAGGTATAAATACTCACTTGCTCAGTTTTACCTTTCACAATCTCAAACTCAAAAGGCGCTAGCCGTTGTTGAGCAAGCGTTACAAAGCCACCCAAATAGCAGGGAGCTGCTTTTGCAAATTGGCCGATTTTATGCAATATCCGATGTAAAGGACAATGACAAAGGGGTGAAGGTTTTGAAATCGTTTATAGACTCAAGTAAAAGCAAGCCCGATTTTGCATTGGCCGACGCATACTACTATCTGGGTTTAATAGAGAAGAAGAAGGAGAATACCCAGCAAGCCAATGCACATTTTAAGTATGCTTTAAGCGTTAATCCTTACCATAAAGGGTCAAAAAAGGAGTTAGATAAGCTATAGTAGTAATGTTTTACTTGTTACTGCTAATTTTTTGAAAACCCACTATCCTGTCGAACCTTGAACCTAGCGGTTTGTAGTACACCAAAATGGTGTAAGCGTTTTCCGTTTCAAAGTAATTTCCCTCAAAATACGAAATATCAACCTTGGCGCTTGCTTCATTAGCTACTAGGTACCGGTAGTTGTAGGCACCCTGCTTAAGTAGCAGCCTTAGCTCGTAGGTGTTTCGTTCGGGGTTAAAGTTCATTTTGTATTGTGGGCTTAGTTGGCATCCAGTAAATTCGCCAAATAGGTAAACGCTTTTCCCTTCATCCAGCTCCATTGCGGGTCGCAGCGTAAAGTAAACCCAGGCGTAGTCGGCTTCAATGTGGCTTTGGGTGCTTCGTTCGAGGTTTATTATGTATTTTCCGTTAAAATCGGGGTAGTAGCTGTAACGATACCGGCTTCGACTATTGTCAGCATTAAGCTGCACGTGAAACTCGCCAGTAGCATAGTCGATAGTGCGAATGCCCTGCCCAAAATAGCGTAAGTTTTTGGTGTCAAAAAGTCTAAACTCATTTCCACCATCAAAAATTAGCCCGTCGGGTTTAGAGTAGTCAATTTCATTCCCGCTAAAATGCACAGGGTCTATTTTGGTATGGCAACCCTGCGAGAGCTGGTTTTGACAAACTACCGTTTTTAGCTCGCTATGCGGGTTTATTACCCTGACGCCCTTTGTTTGAACTTTCAGGTTTAGCTGCTGACTAGTTAATCGTTTTTCTCCACCCGATGGCTGCTTTATGCTGGCTGAAATTACAACCAACGGCTCGTACACAAAAAATCTGCGTTGCAAAATTATGTTCTCGGGCTCGTACGTGTCAAAAATTTTAATTAGGTAGTTACCCGATATTTTCAGCTTCACATCATCGTTTGGTAGCTCCAATTTGCAGTGCAAATAGCTGTTTACCGTTCCGGTGGAGTAGGAGTAGTTGCGAATTTCGTTCACTTCAAACCCCTCAATGTAATCATTTAAAAAAAGCGAAGATGGATTCCAATCCGCATCACAATGAGAAATTGAATACGAGTAGTTGCCAGGTGTTTCCGCCAAGTCATCAAAAAGTAGAACCACTTTATCGGGGCTATTTAGCTCAATTATTGGGTCCGATAGCTCCCATCCTAGCTTGTGTAGTTTTATTGATTTTATTGTTGATGAGTTGCAAAATTCGTGTGTGTTATTATCATTTACCCCTATGGTAAAGGCGCTAGCGTTATGGGTAGAGAAAATACCATACACCAAAATGGTTACTGTTAGAGGCCAGAAAATGCTTCTGGTCTGGTTCCTCACTAGTTTGAAAATATGCATAGGACTTATCGTGTTTTTTACAGTAACGAAAATAGGCAATATAAATTACTGTTGAGGTTGATTCTTTAGGTTTTTGTGTTTTTTCTTTTTGTGTTTTCGAGAGTCTACAAACACTATGTTGCACAATGACTGAGATTCTCGAAGTGGCTGAAAAAATCAGCACACAGAGTAAATGTTAAAATTCGCTTTCCACAGTAGCATTCTAATGAGCACAGCGAACGGCAAAGAAATCTTTTTTACTACAAAAACCGATACTCAGTTTTTTTTGCTAACATTTTTATTATTTCTTTGTTATTGAATTATAGTTTATTACCCAGCAAAAAACTTAAAAACTTGCAGCTTTTTGCAGAAGTTTGCACATTAATACGTGTTCATTGCTATATTTGTGTTTTTTTACTCATTAAGAGTAATGTTTTTTTTACTTTTGTTGTTCAAATCAATAATAATTACAAGATATGCCAAAGGTATTTAAAATACGCAGAGGTTTAAATATTCCGATGAAGGGTGAAGCCGAGAAGGTTTTTACCCGAGCCGAATTGGCAGAGTTTTACGCGGTTAAACCAACTGATTTTCCAGGGCTAACCCCCAAACTTAGCGTAGCCGAGGGCGACAGGGTTAAGGTTGGAACTCCCCTGTTTTTCGATAAATTTAGACCCGAGGTTGTTTTTACATCACCTGTTAGCGGAGAAGTTCATCTTATTAAACGGGGCGAACGACGAAGAATTTTGGAGGTAATAGTAAAAACTGACAATTCGCAAGATTTTGAAGATTTCGGTCGAGGTAACCCTGCCGAAATGCTACCCAACCAAATTATCGACAAATTGCTTAAAGCAGGCCTTTGGCCCACAATTAGGCAACGTCCCTACTCAATTATAGCCAATCCAGAGCAAAAGCCAAAAGCCATATTTATTTCTGGTTTCGATACATCACCGCTAGCACCCGATATGGATTTTGCTGTAAAGGAGGAGGAGGAGTCGTTTAAAGCGGGTGTGGAGGCGTTAAAAAAGCTTACCGAGGGCGATGTAAACATTGGTCTCAATGCCGATTATCCGCCTAGTAGCGTGTTTACTAAGGTTAAAGGCGTTAAGCACAACTATTTCTCGGGGCCTCATCCCGTTGGCAATGTGGGCATTCAAATACACCACGTTAACCCAATTAATAAGGGCGATGTTGTATGGGTGGTTAACCCCTTAGACGTTATAATTATTGGGCGTTTGTTCCTCAGAGGACTTTACGATGCCACTAAAGTTATAGCTTTGGCAGGCTCCGAAGTACTTAAACCTCGATATTTTATTGTTAAAACTGGGACTTCAATATCCAGTATTGTTGACAATAATCTTGTTACTAAAGCCGAAGACCTTAGGTTTATTAGCGGTAATGTTCTCACTGGTGAGAAAATTGATTGCGATGGATTTTTAGGCTTTTACGATAATATGGTATCGGTCATTCCCGAAGGGAATTACTATGAATTTATGGGTTGGATGACGCCAGGGTTTAAAAAGTATAGCTTTTCTTCAAGCTTCCTCTCCAAGTTACTACCACAAAAAAAGCATAGTTTCGATACTAACCTTCACGGAGGCGAGCGTGCCTACGTGGTTACGGGACAGTACGAAAAAGTTTTACCTATGAAACTTTACCCAGTTCATCTTATTAAGGCCATACTGGCTAATGATATCGATAAGATGGAAAACCTTGGCATTTACGAGGTGGCCGAGGAAGATTTTGCTCTTTGCGAGTACGTTTGTACATCAAAAACCAATGTACAGTCAATTATTCGTGATGGTATAACTTTAATGATTAAAGAGTTGGGTTAACGTTACGCTTAATCCGTTAGCCTTTTACTAAGCATAAAATAAACAATAAATAATGAAAGCATTACGAAATATAATTGATAAGATTAAGCCAAATTTTGAGCGAGGAGGTAAGTTGGGTGCATTTCACTCCACTTTTGATGCCTTTGAAACGCTCCTTTTTGTGCCTAACAAGGTTACCCAAAAGGGGAGTCATATTCGAGACTTCATTGATATGAAGCGAACTATGATTATTGTGGTTATGGCTTTAACCCCTGCGTTACTATTCGGAATTTGGAACGTTGGCTACCAGAATGCTTTGGCCACTGGCGGTGATATGCTTTTTTGGCCATTGGTGCTTTATGGTTTGACAAAGGTATTGCCCATAATTGTTGTATCGTATTTGGTAGGTTTGGGTATTGAGTTTGCTTTTGCCCAAATTCGAAAACACGAGGTAAGCGAAGGCTTTTTGGTGTCTGGTATGCTTATCCCTCTAATTGTTCCTATCGACACTCCGCTTTGGATGATTGGGCTTGCCACTGCTTTTGCGGTAGTGATAGGTAAGGAGGTGTTCGGCGGGTCGGGTATGAATATTTTCAACCCCGCGTTACTGGCTAGAGCATTCCTCTTTTTTGCATACCCATCACATATGAGTGGCGATTATGTGTGGGTTTCGGGTTTAACAAAAGGCGAGGGAATTATCGATGGCTTTTCAGGTGCAACCCCTTTGGCAAATGCTGCTTTAACGGGTACTGAGAATTTACCATCGGCTCTCGATATGTTTCTAGGGTTTATCCCTGGTTCAATCGGTGAAACATCCACCCTGGCAATTCTTATTGGGGCCATTATTCTTATCGCATCCGGAATAGGTAGTTGGAAAATTATGGTTTCAACAGTAGCCGGCGGCTTAGTAATGGGCTATATATTCAATATATTTTCCGTGAATCCTATTATGAATATTCCTCCATGGTATCACTTAATAATGGGTGGTTTTGCCTTTGGAGCCGTATTTATGGCTACCGACCCCGTAACCGGCTCACAAACCGAGAAAGGGAAATGGATATATGGTTTCTTAATAGGTATACTAGCCGTGCTGGTTAGGGTGTTTAATCCAGCTTACCCCGAGGGCATGATGCTATCAA
>JBBACY010000009.1:0-88619 GCA_041656735.1 Bacteroidales bacterium
AGACTATTGACACAAAACAATTACCAGAAATCCTAATTTGTGTTTTCAGCCCCAATTATTCGGATGAATAATTGGGGTTATTATTGATGATGCTGAGATAAAATTGAAAAGCGTTAATATCATTTACTACAAAGGGTTTAAAAGAAGTTAAAATAGAGCTAAAATAGCGTTAAAAAAACACTAGAGTTAAAATAAATAGCTGGAAATATATAGATTTGATAAACCATTTGGTTTTCAACAAATTTCGTTACGAATTAAGTCAACTTTTAGTAAATAAACTTTTATCCCAAAAAATTAATCACAATGAAAAGACTGTTTTTAACAGCTATTGCAGCATCTATGATGCTAAATTTGAGTGCCCAAAGATATAATGAAACCGAATATCCAAAGATATTCCAAAAACTTGTTTTAGATATAGGTGCCACTCCATTTAGTGTGCCAATTGAAGGCAATTCTAAAATATCAACCTATAACTTTTCCTTGGGGTACCAAATTGGAAAAAAGGCAGATATTAGATTTAACGCCGATATCTTGAATCAATTCGAAAATTATTATACCTCTCCCAACACATCGGGTATTTATTTTTCTGGTAGACTTGTAAATCTATCTCTAGGTACGAGCGTAAATATATTTAATGGTAAAAATGATTCGTTTTTAAAAAACATAAGTTCAAATTTGGTAGGTAAACTTGGCATTGGAATATCGCCAGAACATAAAGAGCAAGAATCGATTTTTTATGATGTTTCTTTCAGAACGTATTTTGGAAATATCCCCTATATTGGATTAGGCATAAATCATCAAATGTATGGCAGTTCATATAAACCAAATTCGGCAAACATATATATATCGTTTGGCCTTGATTTCTAATACAGAAATTATAGGGTTTGTAAATTAATGGAACGAAAAGGCTTAAATCAATTAGTTTAAGCCTTTTGTTTTTTGATCTGCGTTACCGCCCAATTAATACGTTTTGCATAGTAGGGGCTGGCCATAAGCGATAAGTACTCAACCATATCTTCGAGAAAAGGTAATGCGGGTAAGCCTATTTCAATAAGTGTATCAACAATTTTTTCAGTTTCTTTGGCACTTGTAGTAACAAAAAACCTTTCAACAAGTGGTCCAACAGCCTGCGAACCAAAACTAACGAGCGAGCTGAAATTATCTTGATGTATTGCCAGAACAATTTCCGATTCGGTGCAAAGTGGCACATAGCCTGGAAATCTTTCGGCAAAAATTTTGGCTACCTCTTTTCTTACTAATAAATCTTGACTTAATATTAACTCATCCAACTCGCTAGCATGAGCAACTAGCATTTGCGATTTTAGTTTATCTGTAAGCACATATTTAGAATCGTCGCGTTTCTTTAAAAAAACTTGTGCCTTCCTAGCTAGGTTTCCATTTGCTGTATAAAATACTACTACTGGTACTCCCCCATGGTAAAAATAAATATCCTCAACTTTAAGGGGCAACTCTCTAAAGGCAGCAATATCCGAAGGCTTTAACCACCAATATTCATTCAAAACATCGGGGAAACTTTTACGTGCCTGGAATCGGGCTGCTTCTAGATCTTGTCCAACACGAAGCTCAACGATATCATTCTTTTGAAATCGTGTTGAATAACGAAATGAAAAAAACTCGTTACCTCTATAATCGACCGAACCTTGGGGTAAATCCATTGCAGCAGTAAAACTAAATTAATTATATCAAATTAATAACATAAATAAATTACAATATACGACATTCTACAGAAATATAAAAAGTTTTTAAACTCCCTTTTGCAAAATATTATCGTGTCGTAAAGCATAACTTCTTGTATTGACTTTGTAATTAAAAAAGCAGAACACTGATACAATGTTGTTTAGTTAAAATAAAATTACTATTCAATTAAAAACACCCTCTTCGACACCCTTAACTAAACAACATTGATTTCTATCATAGTCTTTCGCCACGAAGTGGCAACTTAATTAAGCCCAAAGCAACGCCTTGGGTAATAATATAGTAGTATAAATGCCGCCCTGTAAGGGCAGGTTAAGATGCCCCGTTTCTCCGTGTGATAATAGGCTGGGGTAATGAAAGGCTGTTTCGTTTATCGTTCACCGTTTTACATTTCACAAAGAACGCTCGCGATAACCAGCTGGCTACACAAAATAACTACATTACCTACAATTTCGTTTTTTAATCTGCCCTTACAGGGCGAAATACCGCTATAATACAACGAACCCGAGGCGTTGCCTCGGGCTGCAATAAGTTGGGCTTTCAGCCCGAATAAGCATTTTTATTTCAATATTAGTGTAGGCTGTGGGCTTCGATTACCCTTTGACCACCCTTCGAATTCATACAGGGTGACCGTTACACTGAGCGAACAAACGAATCCGTAGGATACAAATGTTTATAGAAAGACTAATTAGCGGAAGGAATTCGACCTCAACGAGGTCGTATAGCATAGCGAAACGATAAATGCTATAAACATATAACCCCTTTGGGGTTAAACAAATACTTAACAGTCAGGCAGATAATACGCCCTACGATTACTGAATACCGAATACCGAATACCAAACACCGAATATTGAAGGTTGGATAGCGAGGGTCTTTTGTTTCGACGCAATGACTTCTCGTATTTACTTACTTCGTAATTCATTATTCAAAATTCGACATTCGTAATTTAATGTTATTTAGTTTTGACTGTGGGCTTCGACTACCCTTTGACCACCCTTCGAATTCACTCAGGGTGACCGTTACAATGAGCGAACAAACGAATCCGTAGGATTCAAATGTTTATAGAAAGACTAATTAGCGGAAGGAATTCGAACTCAACGAGGTCGTATAGCATAGCGAAACAATAAATGCTATAAACATATAACCCCTTTGGGGTTAAACAAATACATAACAGTCAGGCAGATAATACGCCCTACGATTACTGAATACCGAATACCGAATACCAAACACCGAATATTGAAGGTTGGATAGCGAGGGTCTTTTGTTTCGGTGCAATGACTTCTCGTATTGCCTTACTTCGTAATTCATTATTCAAAATTCGACATTCGTAATTTAATGTTATTTAGTTTTGACTGTGGGCTTCGACTACCCTTTGACCACCCTTCGAATTCATACAGGGTGACTGTTACACTGAGCGAACAAACGAATCCGTAGGATTCAAATGTTTATAGAAAGACTAATTAGCGGAAGGAATTCGAACTCAACGAGGTCGTATAGCATAGCGAAACAATAAATGCTATAAACATATAACCCCTTTGGGGTTAAACAAATACATAACAGTCAGGCAGATAATACGCCCTACGATTACTGAATAGCGAATATTGAAGGTTGGATAGCGAGGGTCTTTTGCTCCGGCGCAATGACTTCTCGTATTTACTTACTTCGTAATTCATTATTCAAAATTCGACATTCGTAATTTAATGTTATTTAGTTTTGACTGTGGGCTTCGACTACCCTTTGACCACCCTTCGAATTCATACAGGGTGACTGTTACAATGAGCGAACAAACGAATCCGTAGGATTCAAATGTTTATAGAAAGACGAATTAGCGGAAGGAATTCGACCTCAACGAGGTCGTATAGCATAGCGAAACGATAAATGCTATAAACATATAACCCCTTTGGGGTTAAACAAATACTTAACAGTCAGGCAGATAATACGCCCTACGATTACTGAATAGCGAATATTGAAGGTTGGATAGCGAGGGTCTTTTGTTTCGGTGCAATGACTTCTCGTATTGCCTTACTTCGTAATTCATTATTCAAAATTCGACATTCGTAATTTAATGTTATTTAGTTATGACTGTGGGCTTCGATTACCCTTTGACCACCCTTCGACTTCACTCAGGGTGACTGTTACACTGAGCGAACAAACGAATCCGTAGGATACAAATGTTTATAGAAAGACTAATTAGCGGAAGGAATTCGACCTCAACGAGGTCGTATAGCATAGCGAAACGATAAATGCTATAAGCATATAACCCCTTTGGGGTTAAACAAACACGTAACAATCAGGCAGATAATACGCCCTACGATTATTGAATAGAGAATACCGAATAATGAATATCAAACATTGAAGGTTGGATAGCGAGGGTCTTTTGTTTCGACGCAATGACTTCTCGTATTGCCTTACTTCGTAATTCATTATTCAAAATTCGACATTCGTAATTTAATGTTATTTAGTTATGACTGTGGGCTTCGACTACCCTTTGACCACCCTTCGAATTCATACAGGGTGACCGTCACCCTGAGCGAACAAACGAATCCGAAGGATTCAAATGTTTATAGAAAGACGAATTAGCGGAAGGAATTCGACCTCAACGAGGTCGTATAGCATAGCGAAACGATAAATGCTATAAACATATAACCCCTTTGGGGTTATTATTAATCCAAACAAATACTTAAGAGTCAACTAGATAATACGCCCTACGATTACTGAATACCGAATACCAAACACCGAACATTGAAGGTTGGATAGCGAGGGTCTTTTGCTTCGGCGCAATGACTTCTCGTATTTACTTACTTCGTAATTCATTATTCAAAATTCGACATTCGTAATTTAATGTTGTTTTGTTAACATATAAATTACTATTCAATTATAAACGCCCTCTTCGGCACCCTTAACTAAACGACATTGAATACTGATTAGAAATTTGTATTTTTATAAGTTCTCTTAGTACCATAATCCATTTCACACAAAACAAGCAAACTCAAATGAATATGTCTAAAAATATTTTACTAGTAATGGCCATGCTTGACGAGGCATCGCCAATAATAAAAGAGCATAGTTTTCAACATATGGGTAAGCTGAAAGAACCATTTACGCTTGAGCATTACTTGGGTAAAATTCATAATACTCGGGTTAACCTTTTGGTAAACGGCAAATGTAATGTTCACGGCATTGATCAAATTGGAACACAAGTTTCAACCCTAAGCACTTACCTTGGAGCAGAAATGTTTAAGCCTACCATAATTATAAATGCAGGAACAGCAGGTGGTTTCTTATCGGATAACGCAAAAATTGGGGACACTTACCTAGGGTATCCAAATGTATACTACCACGACCGGCGTATAAATTTACCCGGGTTTAAAGAATACGGCTTTGGCTGCTACCCCACTTTCGATTGCCGTGCTATGGTAAGTGAATTGGGTTTACGCTTAGGTATAATAACAACAGGAAACTCGCTTGATTTTACAGAAAAGGATATGGAACTTATTAAGCACAACCAGGGCGTTGTAAAAGATATGGAAGCCGCAAGTATTGCATGGGTGGCTAATCAATTTGGCATTCCGTACGTGGGCATTAAAACAATAACCGATATTGTTGATGGCAGTACACCTACTGAGGAAGAGTTTATTTTAAACCTAAAATTGGCCTCGCATAACCTAGCTGAGAAAACAACCGAAGTTATTAGCTGGCTCGCTGCACATGGGTATTAAACAACCTATTTTTTATAGTACTCTTTATACCAAGCAACGAAGTTAGCAATGCCAGTTGTTATGGATGTTGCCGGTTTAAAATCTAAGTTTTTCCATAAATCATCAACATTAGCCCAGGTTGAGGGAACGTCGCCTGGCTGCAATGGCAAGAAATTTATTTCTGCTTTTAGGCTTAGGGCTGCTTCAATTGCATTAATAAAATCCATTAGTTTTACTGGGTTGCTGTTGCCAATATTGTATATTTTATAGGGTGCAACCGATGAAGAAGGGTTTGGTTTTTCGCCTGTCCAGCTTGGGTCAGGTTTTGAAGGGCTATCAATAACACGCATCACCCCCTCAACAATATCATCAACATAGGTAAAGTCACGCTGCATATCGCCATTATTATATACGTCTATGCGTTTGCCCTCAAGTATTGCCTTTGTAAAAAGGAATAAAGCCATATCAGGACGCCCCCAAGGACCATAAACCGTAAAAAACCGAAGTCCAGTAGTAGGCAACCCAAAAAGATAGCTGTAAGTGTGAGCCATTAGCTCATTACTCTTTTTACTAGCTGCGTACAAACTAATGGGATGGTCAACATTATGATGAGTTGAAAAAGGCATCGTTTCGTTTAGCCCGTAAACACTTGAGCTGCTTGCATAAACCAAATGCTCAATACGATTGTACCTACACGCCTCCAGAACATTAATAAACCCAACTATGTTGCTATCGGCGTATGCAATTGGATTTTCAAGGCTATACCTTACCCCTGCTTGTGCGGCCAAATTACAAACCCTATCGAACTTATAGTTGGCAAACAGTCTGTTTATACCCTCTCTATCTTCTAATTTAAGATTAATAAAAGTATAATTTGAATGCTTGCTGCTAACAACTGGCTTACCATAACCATTACACTCCCTACCAATACCTGAAACTTGAAGGCGGGAGTACTTTAGATTTACATCGTAATAATCATTAATACTATCTATCCCAACAACCTCATCGCCACGGGCAATTAGTTTTTGAGCCAAGTGGAAACCTATAAATCCAGCAGTTCCGGTAACTAAAATTTTCATATAATAAAGGGTAAAACTATTTATAATAGTATTTTGAACCTAGTTTGTAAGCATAAATCGACTTAAGGATAAACTATAAACTCCAATAAGATAAGCCTTTGGGCTTACGATTAACAAATGCACCCTTTACGTCAACAAAAATGCACTTATCAGCAGCATGCTGAATAAAGAATTCATTATCCATCGCGATATATTGCCTATGATTTACGGCAACAATAATGGCATCGTACTTACCCGATGGTTCCTCTACCAATCTATAACCATACTCTTTTTCAACTTCTTGGCTGCTGGCAAAGGGGTCAAGGGCGTCTATTTTTGAAATACCGTAGGACTTTAGTTCATTAATAATATCAACCACTTTAGAGTTTCTAATATCACTAACGTTCTCTTTAAAGGTAACGCCCATAAGTAGTACACTTGCCTCCCTCACGTTTTTATCACATGCTATAATTTTTTTAACAACCTGCTTGGCCACGTAAGCGCCCATAGAATCGTTAATATAACGTCCTGCACTAATAATCTGAGGGTGGTAACCGAGCTGCTTGGCTTTATATACCAAATAGTAAGGATCAACGCCAATACAATGACCTCCAACCAATCCTGGGAAAAACTTAAGGAAATTCCATTTAGTTCCGGCAGCCTCAAGCACCTCATATGTATTTATTCCCATTCGGTCGAATATTAACGAAAGCTCGTTCATAAATGCAATGTTAATATCGCGCTGCGTATTCTCAATAATTTTGGCGGCTTCTGCTACTTTAATTGAGGTGGCCCTATGCACACCCGCTTCAATGATAAGTTCGTATGTATTAGCTATCATCTCTGCCGATTCGCTATCACACCCACTGGTAACTTTCACAATTTTGGTGAGGGTGTGCTCCTTGTCGCCTGGGTTTATACGCTCGGGAGAGAATCCCACCTTAAAGTCATCAATATATTTTAAACCCGATATCTTTTCGAGCAAAGGCACGCATTCATCCTCTGTACAACCAGGGTAAACAGTAGATTCGTAAACCACGTAATCGCCTTTTTTAAGAACTTTTGCCACAGAAGTTGTAGCAGCAAATACTGGCTTTAGGTCGGGCAAATTATGACTATCAATTGGTGTAGGAACGGCTATTATATAGAATTGAGCATCTTTCAACTCGTCGGCATTGGCTGTGTAATGAATATCGCACCCTTTAAATGCTTCGGAATCGAGCTCACGGCTAGGGTCTACACCCTTCTTCATAAGCTCAATACGCTCGGAACTAATGTCGAAACCAATAACCTTTATTTTCTTTGCAAACTCAATTGCTATGGGCAGGCCAACATAGCCTAACCCTATTACTGCCAACTTTCCTTTTTTACTTACAAGATTTTGGTAAAGGCTCATAGGTTTTACAACTTTAGGTTTTTACAATATGGATGATAATCGCCTGTTAAGCCCATTGGCTTTGAATTACGAATATGATGTACGGTTTGAATTGAAGAACGAGCATCAGCTAAACCGTACCCTTTACCCTTTAAAATTTCCTGATAGCTAACAGTATGCAAATCTGTAAAGCCATCGCTAAACTCTAGCTCCTCCCCTTCAATAGATATGGAGCGAAAGGTTCTTTGCCCCTTACTTTTAATTTCGTTGGTCAAATCGTCATAATCTACGCTTAAAAACCATCGCACCCTGGCCCTTTCGAGTCCAAGAAAGCCTGCGGCCTTATCGGGTTTCGAAACATGTACAACATTCTCCTTCACGTCTCCAAAAATCCAAGTAAGCATATCGAAAAAATGAACGCCAATATTAGTTGCTACCCCACCCGATTTCTGAATATCGCCCTTCCACGAAATAAAGTACCAGCGGCCACGGCTAGTGATGTAGGTTAAATCGACATCAAAAATTTTATCCTTGGGCGCTTGATCAACCCTACGTTTTAACTCTAATATTGCAGGATGATGCCTTAGCTGAAGAATGGTATTTACTTTACGACCTGTTTCGCGCTCAATCTCCTCAAGCGCATCCACATTCCACGGGTTTAGCACAATGGGCTTTTCGCAAATGGTATCGGCACCATGGCGAAGAGCAAACCGAATATGCGAGTCGTGAAGGTAGTTTGGAGTACAAATGGTAACATAATCCATCTGTGTACCCTGTCGTTTAAGCTTATCTATATGCCTATCGAATCGTTCGTACTCAGTGAAAAAGTCGGAATTTGGGAAGTAGCTATCAAGTATACCAACACAATCGTGCTTGTCGAGACTAGCTAAAAGATTGTTTCCAGTATCCTTTATAGCCTTTAGATGGCGTGGAACAATATACCCAGCTGCTCCAATAAGACTAAAGTTTTTTGACATATCTTAATTATTTCAAGTGTTACACTATATTTTTGTTACTATATCGTTACTCAATCTGAACTCCTCTTTACTTTCGGGACAAATGGCAATTCCTTGCTCATTAAATTTTAGCCTATGGCCAAACTCGCTCATCCACCCAATTTGTTTTGACGGGTTACCCACAACCAAGGCGTAAGGTTTAACGCTGCGAATTACAACTGCGCCCGCACCTATAAAGCAAAATTCGCCTAGGGTAATACCACATACTATGGTTGAATTTGCACCAATGGTTGCGCCTTTTTTTACCAGCGTTTTAGCATACTCACTTTTACGGTTAACCGCACTTCGGGGGTTAACTACGTTAGTAAAAACCATTGACGGGCCAAGGAATACATCGTCTTCGCAAATAACGCCTGTGTAGATTGAAACGTTATTTTGAACCTTAACATTATTACCCAGCACCACCTCAGGCGATATTACCACATTCTGACCAATGTTGCAGGCTTTACCAATGGTGCAGCCTGTCATTATATGGCTAAAATGCCAAATCTTTGTTCCCTCACCAATTATGCAACCATCATCAACCACGGCCGTTTCATGAGCGAAATACTTGTCTGTCATACACTTAATCATTAGGGTTAACAAAGGTAATTATATCATCGAAATTATTACAATGATTTTATCACATTCTCAGCAATATATCGTTGAACTTGGAAATCAAGTTCGGTATGCATTGGCAATGAGAACACTTGCTCCGATAGTAGCGCACTATTTGGATAGTTAGCCGTTACATTTTCCGCAAGGAATGGTTTAAAGGCCTTCTGCCTATGCAGCGGTATGGGGTAATAAACCATTGCGGGTATATTTAATCGCTTAAGCGTATCGAGTAATTTTTGCCTGTCTCCATCTATTAACCTTAGGGTATACTGATGGAAAGTATGATCGGACCATAGCACCCTTTTGGGAGTTCGCAGCTGGACAATCGTGCTAAAAAGGTCGTCGTAACGGTTAGCTGCTAGCTGCCTGGCAGCATTGTATTGGGTTAGGTGCTTTAGTTTAACCTGTAGTATGGCAGCCTGTATTGTGTCTAACCTCGAGTTAACGCCTATACTATCATGATGGTATCGTACTTTCATACCATGATTGGCAAGTGAGCGAACCTCATTGGCTAGTTTATCATCGTTGGTAAAAATTGCTCCCCCATCGCCAAAGCAACCTAAGTTTTTAGATGGAAAGAAAGATGTACAACCAAAGTGGCCAATGGCTCCTGCACCTTGCTTTCGGCCATCGGAAAAGGTATAGGTTGACCCAAGCGCCTGAGCGGTATCTTCAACAACAAAAATATTATTCTCGTGGGCTATTTGCATTATTGCTTCCATATTTGCACACTGCCCAAAAAGATGAACAGGAATTATAGCCTTTGTTTTTGGCGTTATAGCTGCCCTAAGGCTGTCGACATCAATTGTAAAATCATCTATATCAACATCAACCAAAACAGGTTTAAGCCCCAGTAAAGCAACAACCTCAACGGTAGCGATAAATGTAAAATCTGGCGTTATAACCTCATCTCCAGGCTTTAGTCCAAGTGCCATAAGGGCAATTTGTAGCGCATCGGTTCCGTTGGCACAACCTATTACGTGCTTTACACCAACAAACTGAGCCAACTCCTGCTCGAACTCTCCAACATGCTTGCCCTTAATAAATGCAGCACTGTCAATCACCTCCTTCATTGCAGCATCAACTTCGGGTTTAATTTTCTGGTACTGACTTTTTAGGTCGACCATTTGAAGGTTTTGAAATTTTAACATGGTTTGAAAATTTTACTGGGTATAGAAGAAAGTGCAAATTAGGTTTGTTCATTAAGCAAAAAGCCCCGCAAAGGATAAAACCTCATTGGGGCTAATATTACTTTACCTTAACCATAGCGGGCTTACTTAGCGTAGCTAATGGCACGCGTTTCGCGTATCACGGTAATTTTTACCTGACCAGGATAAATCATATCATCCTGAATTTTTTTGGCGATATCGTATGAAAGGCTAGCTGCCTCCTCATCTGAAATTTTTTCGCTACCAACAATAACCCTCAACTCACGACCAGCCTGTATGGCAAAAGTTTTGCTTACACCAGGATAATTCAGAGCTAGGTCTTCCATTTCTTTTAGTCGCTTAATATACGACTCAACCACCTCACGACGAGCACCCGGACGAGCACCCGATATAGCATCGCATACTTGAACAATAGGAGCAATTAGGGTTGTCATCTCGGTCTCATCATGATGCGATCCGATGGCATTACAAATTTCAGGTTTCTCTTTATACCTCTCGGCAAGTTTCATACCTAAAATTGCGTGTGGCAATTCGGGCTCATCGTCGGGCACCTTACCTATATCATGCAGTAATCCAGCACGCTTGGCTAGCTTGGCGTTTAAGCCTAATTCGGTAGCCATAATTGCACAAAGGTTTGCCACCTCGCGCGAGTGTTGAAGCAGGTTTTGCCCATATGATGAACGATACTTCATCTTTCCGATCAACCTAATAATTTCGGGATGTAAACCATGAATACCCAAATCGATGGTAGTTCGCTTACCAATTTCAATAATCTCTTCCTCAATTTGCTTCTGGGTTTTAAGCACAACCTCCTCAATGCGAGCCGGGTGTATACGACCATCCGTTACAAGTTGATGAAGTGCTAGGCGCGCAATTTCACGTCTAACTGGATCGAATGCAGATAGAATGATCGCCTCAGGGGTATCGTCAACAATAATTTCAACTCCTGTTGCGGCTTCTAGAGCACGGATATTACGTCCTTCGCGGCCAATAATTCGACCTTTAATCTCATCCGAATCGATATGGAAAACGGTAACAGAGTTTTCAATAGCAGATTCGGTTGCAACACGCTGAATAGTATTAACCACAATACGTTTTGCCTCCTTTTGGGCAGTCATTTTGGCCTCGTCCACTATCTCATTAATATAGGACATGGCATCTGTTTTAGCCTCGGCCTTGAGTGATTCGGTTAGCTGTAGCTTTGCCTCGTCGGCCGATAATCCAGAGATAGTTTCGAGCTTATCAATCTGCGCACGATGCAATTTATCTAATTCTTCGGTACGCTTATCAACTAAACCAAGCTGATTGTTTAGATTATCGCGAATTGAGTCAACCTCACGTTGCTTTCGCTGAACCTCTTCAAATTTTTGAGAGAAAGTTGTCTCTCGCTGCTTAAGCTTATTTTCAGCCTGTAGAAGTTTGTTATTCTTCTCGTTAAATAATTTCTCATGGTCGGTTTTAAGTTGAAGAAACTTCTCCTTTGCCTGAAGAATTTTCTCCTTTCGTATAACCTCTGCCTCTGACTCTGCTTCTCGAATAATAGCGACCTTCTTTTTGGAAAGTAAACTATTCCAAAGAAGGTATGTAATAAAACCGCTAATTATTAGAGCAGAAAAGGCAATTATAATTTCAGTTATCATATGATTATTTTTGTTAATTAAGTAATAAAATACTGGTAGTACCAGGTTGATATATAAAGATAAAACGTTTCAAAATTTAAAAATAAAGACAAAAAAAACCCGCACTGCATTCCTTAGTGATATAATGAAACCCCAAATACGACATGGGTGGAGTGGCCGCTAAATTTGAACTTCCAATGTCTCGAATTAATGAGATTTCAGCTAGGCTGAAATAAGGCCTGTTCTACGTTAGCCTAAGTCCGTCTCCAAATGTTAATAGTGTTGAGTTTCGCAATATGTTAAGAAAACAGTGCGGGCGGTATTATTTTAAAGAACGTATATTACTCTTCTCCAGATATTCATCAAGCCATTCATTCAATTCACCAAGTTCATCAACTATGGGCGCCACGTCAAAGCGGTTTTCACTATCGATTAGCTTTATTACAAATTGCAAGGCTGCCATGGCCAAAAAATCCTGAAAGTCTTTATCTCTGTCAGTATAACGACCTTTATACTGAGCCACCTTCTCATTAATCAACTTAGCGGCTTTCCGAATCTTCTCTTCATCGCTACGATCAATTTTCAGAGGATAATACCTATCTGCCACATTTACTCGTATTGTAAATTTATCCTCCATAGTATTTTATCGTAGTATATTATCTGTTTAAAAGAGCAATGCATTGATCAATTTCCCGCACAATTGTATTCACCTTAGCCTTAGCTTCATGGGCATCCTCACTCGATGTTGTAAAAACTTTCGCCAGTTGTAGCTGGTTGTATTTTTGATCGAGTTCAAGATAGGCTAACTCTCTTTTCTGAAGAATACTCTCCAGGTTAGCCTTTTGCTCAGACAGTTTAAGGTTCTCTTCACTCAACCTCTCGTAAGCAGAAATTAATTCCTTAACCTTTTGTTTAATACTTGTATGAATTGTGTTCTGCTTCACTTTACTTTTTGCTCAAATTTACTTGTACAAAGTTACAACGAGTTTAAGATATAATCAAAAATTGCTATTAAATTTTAGTCTAATATCTGAAAAAACTTTTAATAATACTAGCTTTGCAGAACAATCTTTTTTTAGTTCGATAATTATGATGAAATTTTTATGCTCTTTGGCTCTTGTCCTCAGCGTTAATTTTTATTGCACGTATAGCCAACCAACTTCTAGTCCCTATGACTTATACCCGCCTCTATCGGGCGAGTTAACCCTATCGGGCTCCTTTGGCGAGCTTAGAACCAACAGTTTTCATGCTGGAATTGATTTTAGAACTGACGGAAAAATTGGAAAAAAAGTTCATTCGTCTGAAAAAGGATTTATTTCTCGCATTAGGGTTGGTGGCTACGGTTTTGGCAAAGCGCTGTACGTGAACCACCCCAATGGGCTCACCACAGTTTATGCGCATTTGTATAAATTTTCACCAAAAATTGAAGCATTTATCAAAGAGTATCAGTATAAAAATGAATTGTTTGAGGTAGATGTTTGGCTTAGTGCAAATACTTTTCCGGTTGAACGCGGCGAAGTAATCGCTTTAAGTGGTAATACGGGCGGCTCGGGTGGTCCACACCTTCACTTCGAACTTAGGCTTACCGAAAATCAAAAACCATTAAACCCTTCGTTTAGCAACCTGCCCATTATCGACAATACACTCCCAGTAATTAATGGGTTATGGGCTTACCCTTTAAGCAACACCTCCACTGTTAATGCCAGCAAAACGTTTAGCCAGCTAAATATTCGTGAAATAAACGGCGTTTACAAGCTTGCCGACACCATCTACGCTAGCGGATTAATAGGTTTTGGCATAAAAGCCTACGATTACATTAACCGTAACAGCTTACGCTGCGGTATTTACAGCATTGCAATGAGCGTAAACAATAAACTACACTATTCATTTGCTGTTGATGAATTTTTATACTCTGAAACTCGATACGCCAACAGTCATATGGACTTTGCGCTCAGGGAAAATGAAAAGAAAAGGGTACACAAACTTTTTAAAGACCCTAACAATAGGTTTAGCGGCTACAAAACGCTTGTTAACAATGGCCGAATAGATGTAAAACCAGATAGCATATACCGTATGGATGTTACTGTGGCCGATGCCAGTGGAAACACCAAGCACCTAACTTTTACAATTAAAGGACAGAACTATAAAAACGACCCGCTGACCGAAGAACTCCCTAAAGCCCAACTAAACGCTCCGCTATGGCTGTTTTACAACGACAATAATTACGAATCGGACTGGTTTAGCCTTTATATGCCCAAAAACTCACTTTACCAAAGTATTACTTTCACCAGTAATTACGATACCACGGCTACCGGGTTTAACTCTCCAATAATTACGATTCACGAAAAAACAACCCCTATTCACAAGCAATACACCCTTCGAATAAAAGCCAACTTAATTCCTGAACAACACAAAAACAAAGCCCTAATTGCAACCTACAACAACAAAAATGAGGTTGAGGGTGTTGGTGGCACATACATTAATGGTGCTATTGAAACACAAACAAATTCTTTTGGCAGCTTTTTTGTAATCATTGACTCTATAGGACCTGTAATTACTCCGCTTAATATTGGCGTTGGAAAAAATATGCAGAGCCAAAGTCAAATTCAACTCTTAGTTACTGATTCGCTAAGTGGCATTGAATCAATTACGGGATATATTGATAACAACTGGGCACTTTTTGAGTACGACCCAAAAAACAATCTTATTTTTTATGAGTTTGACGAGAGTAAAATAGATAAAAATAAGGAGCATAGCCTAAGAATAGTTGCAGTTGATAGGAAAGAGAATAGGAGCCAATTCTTATGTAAATTCTACTGGTAACGGTAGTATGCTTCCAAAAGTCTCAAATATTCGTAAATTAGCAGTCAAATTTAAAATCGTGTTTTTATGAAAAAGTTCATCTTTGGTTTTCTTATACTTTTCGCTGCAGCAAATAGTTTTGCCCAAACCACGAGGTATCAAAGCAAGCAGTTTACACTAATATCATTTAACTATCAAATTAGCAATGACTTAAAGGCAAAACTTACCCAGTTTGAACAATTATTTCCCGAAACAGAAAGCAGAAAAGCCGACAGGATAATTGGTCCGGCAAAAGAGATTACATGGTACCTATTAAAAGCTAGGCTTGAAAAAGAGACAGGGATGTATATTTTACCCATAAATTCTCAAGGAAATAAGTTTAAGTATGATGTCTATAATTTTCCTAGCCTTAGTATTAATAGTGCGTTAAAAAGAGGAACGTCAAGAAATTATATGAAAGTAGACATAATGGTTAGTTCTGGTATAACAAAAAAAGAGACAGGATATGGAGCTAATTCGAAGAATGAAACCAATGCTCTTGACCTAAAAAACAACGACCTATGCATACCCTCCGTTACTATTGAACTTACCTTATACAACGATAAGGGAATTTTACCCATTAGAAAAGAGATAGGAACCGCTGTTGCTTCAGAAGCATGGGACTTGTCTGAGGAAGTTTTCACAGGTATAGTCAACAGAAAAGAGTACGACCGCAACAGAACAAACACGCTGCTAGGCCTAACTAACGCTGCAATAACAAAGCTGTTTAATAGGCTGTAATACTGATAAAAACTATGCTTAACCCTAAAGACACCGAAACAGTTAGGGCGTTAGGAGTTATGTCGGGCACATCGCTTGATGGGGTAGATTTATGCCTTGCCCAATTTAAGTTAAGTAACCAAAAGTGGACATACAGCATTGAGAAAGCGAAAACCTTTGAGTACACAAAAAGCGAAAAAGAAATCCTAGGAAATGCTCATAATCTCTCGGGCTTGGAACTTTCATACTTAAACGCTTGGTACGGCAAATGGATTGCAGAAAAAATCAATACGTTTATAGAAACATCAAACCACCCAACTAACATTATTGGCTCACACGGGCACACCGTTTTTCATAACCCCAGTAAAGGATTCTCGGTTCAGATTGGTAGCGGAGCTCATATTGCAGCCATAACAGGTATTCCGTGTGTGTGCGACTTTAGAATGAACGATATTGCTCGCGGTGGGCAGGGCGCCCCGCTAGTTCCGATTGGCGACACGCTGCTTTTTAACAATTTTGACATATGCCTGAACATTGGAGGCATTGCTAACCTATCATTCAACAGTACTAGTGGAGAAAGGGTTGCTTACGATATTTGCCCGGCCAATATGGCATTAAACCATTTAGCCCATTGCGTAAATAAAGAATACGACCATAACGGAGAGATTGGGCGGAAAGGAAAAGTTAATGCTAAACTTCTGGAGCAGCTAAACAGGCTTGATTTCTATGGTTTAAAAAGGCCGAAATCACTTGGTCGCGAATGGTTCGAGCAAAAATTCTTACCCCTTATTAGTAACGTCGAACTACCTACCGAAGATTTACTAAGAACTGTTTACGAGCATATTGCTAAAAATATTTCTGAATCATTTGCGGAAATACCTCACGGAAAAGTGCTGGTTACCGGTGGTGGCGCAAAAAACCTGTTTCTTACCAACCTCATTAGCAGCAAATGCAAAAACGACATAGTTATACCAAATGCCGAACTTATCGATTTTAAGGAAGCTCTTGTATTTGGTTTCTTAGCCGTTCTTTACATGCACCAAACACCCTCAGCCATTGCCACAGCAACTGGAGCCACAAGCAATTCGGTTGGTGGATGTATGTATATGTAGGTTATTTCTCTTAACCAAGTAATACGAGCTAAACTCTTAGGCCTATTTTCAATCGAATAGCTATGACTAAGATTGGTTTATAGGATTATCTACTCTTTATCAACTTTGAATGTCACACATTTTTTATATTTTTGAACAAAATACAAACCAATAATTTGTGGAATTATGAAAAAATCTTTCAGACTTATAGCCTTTGGGTTAACATTAGCCATTGTTATGCTAACGCCCAAAGCACAAGCCTGCACTAACTTTCTTGTAACTAAAAAAGCATCTGTAGACGGCTCAACTATGATAACCTATGCTGCAGATTCGCATTACCTATTCGGTGAACTATACTTTTGGCCAGCCGCAAAATATGCAGCGGGCACAATGCTAAAGATATACGAATGGGATACGGGCAAGTTCCTTGGAGAAATCCCCCAGGCAGAGCAAACATACCGAGTTGTGGGTAATATGAACGAGTTTCAGCTGGCCATTGGAGAAACTACTTACGGCGGTCGTAACGAGCTGGCTGATACAACTGGTATTATTGACTACGGAAGTTTAATTTACACCACCTTACAAAGAGCAAAAAATGCCCGCGAAGCCATTAAGGTAATTGCCGAACTAGTTGAGGAGCACGGTTACTACAGTAGCGGTGAATCATTCTCAATTGCCGACCCCAACGAGGTTTGGATTATGGAACTTATTGGTAAAGGAACCGATCTTAAAACCAACCGTAAAACTAAAACTACTTACAATGCCAATAAAGGTGCCGTTTGGGTAGCTATGCTAATACCCGATGGGTATGTTAGCGGTCACGCAAACCATGCTCGAATAACCACATTCCCAAAAGAGGATGGTAAATCGTCAATTAGTTCAAAGAACATGGGTAAAATTTTCAATAAGGAGGTAGAAGTAATTTATGCCCACGACGTAATTGATTTTGCTCGCGAAAAGGGTTATTATAGCGGTAATGAGTCGGACTTTAGCTTTTCGGATACCTATGCCCCACTGGATTTTGGTGCTGCTCGTTTTTGCGAGATGAGGGTATGGGCATTTTTTAAAGATATTGATAAGAGCATGTGGAAACATTTTGACTACGCAAAAGGTCATGATATGAAGAACCGTATGCCTCTTTGGATTAAGCCTGAGAAAAAAATATCGGCTCAAGATTTGATGAATTTTATGCGTGATCATCTAGAGGGTACTGAACTTGATATGAGTAAAGATCCTGGAGCAGGACCTCATGGCCTACCCTACCGCTGGCGCCCGCTAACCTGGAAATACCAAGGTAAAACATATGTAAACGAGCGAGCAACTGCAACTCAGCAAACGGGCTTCTCCTTTGTTACCCAAAGCCGTAACTGGCTCCCCGATCCCGTAGGCGGAATTCTTTGGTTTAGCGTAGACGATGCGGCTACTACCGTTTACACACCTATTTACTGTGGATCGACCCGCACCCCAAAATCATTTGTGGTGGGTAATGGCGACGCACAAACTTACTCGGCCGATGCTGCATTCTGGGTATTTAATAAGGTATCTAATTTTGCATATTTACGCTACGATGTAATGAGTGCCGACATTCACAAGCTACAACAAAAACTCGAGAATCAGTACGATCAAATGACCCCGATAATTGATAAGGCAGCTACCGATTTATTTAACGATAGTCCTGATAAAGCCCTTGAATTTCTTACCACATACTCGGTTAGCACGGCCAATGCACTAGTTAATACATGGCAAGGTCTATTCGAATTTCTGCTTGTTAAATATATTGACGGCAATATTAAGCAGGAAGAAAACGGGGTATTTAAATGGAATGAATATGGTGGCTCACCAGCAAATATGCTAAATCCTCAATATCCAGATTGGTGGAAAAAACAACTTATTGAGGCCACCGGCGATAACCTTTTAATACCCGAAGAGTAAAAAGATACAACAAAAAACTGCCTCGCGAGGCAGTTTTTTGTTTTAAGTAGTGTAGTTTGAAATATTTTTCATACTTTTGCGGCACATTTTTCAACGCAATCTCTTACACAGTTATTTTAAATGCTAGTAATATTGCGTGCAGTGGCACAAATTAAACAATAACAATACAATGGACTTCATTAAAATTACAGAGCAAGCGTTTGAAGCGCAGCATCAGCATCCTGATTTTAAAAGTGGCGACACGATTACCGTTCACTACAAAATTAAGGAGGGAGTTAAGGAAAGAATTCAGCTTTTCCGCGGAGTGGTTTTACAACGCAAAGGATTTGGCAATTCTGAAACATTTACCATTCGAAAAATTTCAGGAGGTATAGGTATCGAAAGAATTTTACCTTTCCACTCACCTTTTATTGACAAGATTGAAATCAATAAAGTAGGTAAAGTTCGCCGCGCCAGAATTTTCTATCTTCGCGATCTGACTGGTAAGAAAGCCCGTATTAAAGAAAGAGTTGTTAAAATCAACAGAGACAAATAAAGAAAATAAGAAAAACCTCGAATATTCGAGGTTTTTCCTTGAAATGCCCTAGGCAATTGAAAAAAAAGTAATATATTTGCACCCGCAAACGGCTCCGTGGCTCAACTGAATAGAGCACCTGACTACGGATCAGGAGGTTACAGGTTTGAATCCTGTCGGAGTCACTTAGAAACAGCCACTTACAATTAAAATGTAGGTGGCTGTTTTTTTTTATCGATTGAAAAGTAAAGTCAATTTGTAACGAGGCAATTAAGAGAAATTAAAATAATCCTATCTCCCTCTCACCCATCTGCTGAGATTACGATCTACATATAATAGTTGCAAAAAAAGTTGGCAACTAATCGATTATCTCCTATCATATTCACACATATTTGATGTACATTTAGGTGTAAGAATATTTTAAAAGGGCATTGCACACAAATCCGCGGGAATAATATTTACAAGAATAAATACTTATAAATTTAGTGTAACGACATACTTTGGCGCTAGTAAAGGTTATATTTAATACAAAAAAAGATGAAACCTACCTACAACTTTATTCTAAACGACCTACTTTACAACTCCGAAGATAAAGAGTTTATTGACGGCTTTTACGAGGAGCTAGTAGACAAGGCTATTGTTTTAGAGGTTGAATACCTTACTAAACTGCCGCCTAATACCGGACTATACAGTGAATTGGAACACCTAATTGAGCAAACTATGGAAGCATCTCATTTAAAATTAAACCACATAAAAGGACAGAATTTTGAAAGTGCTTCATTATTCAGAGATGTGGAACGTATGTTTATATCTCAGATTGAGGAAACTGGTTTTAACCTTCATAAATTGCAACAGGATGAGTTTGCTCTTTACCATGTTGATGTAGATAAAGAAAACCGAAAAATTAAATTCCTGATACATACAAACAGCAATAAATTTAAAACGCTTATTGATGAAATAAGAGTAAAAGCGAATAAGGATATACCTAAGTAAGAAATAGAAACCATTAAACTTTTGGTAAATAAACGTGCCAAATACTGATGTAATAATAGCTCTGCCACAAGTTACATAAAGGGTAAGTGATTATAAATTGGTTTTCGTTTTATTACAAGGCTACGCCCTGACACATACCAATCAAATAAGAATTTTGCATCATATTCAATTTCGAATTTATTCAGGGGCAACAAACATTCATATTTAAACGATTCTCTAGCTAAACTCCCTCAACCTTTAACCGTAAAAACGAATTGAGCGCATAGCTAGGTATAATTATCCTTTATATAATAGTTTTACTCTAAATAGCGCTAAAATCGTGATAAGACCAACTACACCAATAGCAACTGCAGCCGTAGTAACAATAGCGGGATGAAGCCCTTTCTGCTTTATAACAATTCCAATAAATGCCCATACTACGGCAATTCCTACCATCGGGTTTTTAAGTCTAACAATTGTCATCATAGCAATGAGAGCGCCAATGGTAATCATAATTATAGTCCAAGTTTGTTCGGATAGCCCCCAGCCTTCCCAGTTATAGTTAACCAAAAGTGCTGTAACGTTAGCTATGGTGGCTATGCAAATCCACCCAAGGTAAATGCCGAATGCTGTCTTTATTATGCCCATTGGTTGAGTCTTAATACTTATGCATATTGCCACTAGCGCAACCAAAATACCTAGCATTATAGCAAGCGATAGCGGGAGCCACTGGTAATGCCAGGCAATAATCCATAAACTGTTAAGCAGGCATGAAAGGGCAAAAAACCAGCCTATTTGCTCAACTATCACCTTATTCGAATCACGAAACTGAACCAAAACGAAAACAAAAAGCATTAAGTAGATAACGCCCCAGATTGAGAAAGTTAACCCGGTTGGCACAAACAGGTTTGGGTAGGCGTCGGAAAGTGCGCCTGTTGTTTGACCATTTATTGGGAGTGCATTAGCAAGGTAGTTCATAACCACCATTAGGATAAAAAGGGCTAGATTAGCTAATCGAAGTATCATAATAGTTGTAGGTTTTGGTTTTTACCTAACAAATATAAGTAAGATTAGACTTAAATTCCAATTAACGAAGCCAAAAAAAGGCCGCTACAAAAACAGTAGCGGCTTTAAGATATTTTATTTCATTGGTGTCCGGTAAAAATTCAAAAATCATTACAAACCCTCTGTTTTTGCTTATAAAACCAAGAATATTTCATTTTAGGGGTTTAGTTTTATGTTTTTGTATTTAAGTAGAAAAATAATGCACTCAATTATTTTTCTGCATTATTTTCAATTGTTGGGGCTTTGCCCCAGACCCCACTTACTTTCTTGTCTTGAAACCAGAAAGTAAGCAAAGAAAATCAAGGCTACGCCCGCCTCACTCGAAAAACTACGCGTTGTGGGCTAAAAAATCTGAACTTGCACCTCCCTGCGGTCGGTGCTTCAAACAGCAGATTTTTCTTAACGCCCACTTTGCCTTCGGCGAGCTCGCAAAAAGCGCTCGGTTGCTTGTTTTTCGGCTCACCGGCCAATGCCCTTCGAAAAACGGATCGTATCTAGCATAATACGTTTTAACTGGACACAAGTGATTCTATTTCTACGAATTTATTTCAGCCTAGCGCTCCCGTACCTAACCCTAAATATTACTTTTGCACTGGGATTCGGAGCCTGTCCAATCACACCGTTTACTTGAACTTTCCTGTTACTCTCAACCAGGTTTACCTTAGCATAATTATTATTATAGTATACCTCACCATACGACACCTCGCCATCAATATTGTATGAAACAGACTCATGAATTGGAGCATAAATACTGGAGTAAGCTCCCTCAAACGAAAGGGTTTGAATGGTGTTGGCAACGTTTTCAATTTTCACATCGCCATAGCGACTTACAACGCTTAAGCTTTTAGTAAGTTCCTTGATTTTATAGTTTGTATACCCGCTCTCAGCCACTATGTTAGCAATAGTACCCAAGTATACATTGTCGTACTTAGACTCGATAACTGCCGAGTTTACAGAATCGAAATTTAACTTTGAATACTTACTAACTATAACAACCGCCTGCCCTTTTACGATACTTAAGTTTGCATACTTAATGCTAAAACTCATCCAGTCAACCTCATCAATTGAGGCATTGCCGTAACCTAACTTTAGCGTACTTAGGGTATCCTTTTTACCGTAAACAATTCGGTTAGCTTTTAAGTTGCCATATTTTAAATCAATGTCGGTAAGGCCCGTTAGCTCGTCAATAAACATATCGCCATACTTATTTCTAAGCACTGAATTTACGCTTTTAGGCATTCTAATTTTATAGTTTATTTGCATATCTTTTGTTGATGAGCCAAAGTTGAAGTTACCTACCAACTTCATTAGCCTTTCATCTATTTCGGTTATGCCTCTAACCTGATTACCTATCTGTTCAAGACTAACAGTAATTGCTTCAAGCATTCGCTCGGCCTTTTCGGTGCTTGAATGCTCAACAAGGACCTCAACCTCAATGGCAATCGCATTCTTCTCCCAATTTTCGATTTGCACTAAGCCAAACCGATTGCTTATATATAGCTGGGTATTGTTGCTAACTGCAAACTCCTTGCTGTAGGTTTTATTTAGCTTCGCAGCCATCAGATTGCCTGATAGGGTTGATATGGCTAAAGTAGCCATAATCGCTAAGCATAAGATATTAAATTTCGTCTTCATAACGTTGTATTTTAGGTATTACAGATTATTTAACAATGAAACAGCACTCATTCTTTCAATAATATTATTGAGCACATCAAGCTGAGTTTGGTAGTATCGAATGAGCACGAATGTAGCTCTTTCGGTGCGAGGTGAATTCGCAATATCCTTTAAAACAACTGCATGCCCCTCATTCATATCAACTAAAACCTGAGTAACGTCAATATCTAAAGAGTTTGTGTTGGTTAATATTCTATTAATTTGCATTTGTTTTTCACTAACCTGACCCTGGTAATACTCATCAATTTTAAAAATTTCAGGTGGTAGTTCGCTCATTACAATAGTTTTATCACCTGAAAAGGGCATCTCTACACTACTTAGCAACAGGCTTAGGCCAGCGGTAATTATAAGTCCTGCAATAGCTGCTGCGCTTGCAACAAGCCATTTATTAAATGATTTTGGCGAATACCGCAGCGCCCATTTTTCTTCAAATCTCTCGAAATGTTGCTTAGGGAGATCGTTCGTATTAAAATGATCTCTATTCGCATTAATAAAGGTTTTTAATTTGTCCATAATGCCAATATTTACTTCAATTCTGTTAATAATTCGGCTAAACGCTTTTTGGCTCTAGCCAGCTGTGATCGTGAGGTTGATGCCGAAATTCCTAAAAAATCTGCTATCTCATCATGAGTATAATCCTCAAAGTAGAAAAGATCTATAACCAGTCGGTACCCTCTAGGCAACTTGATCATTGCATTTTTTAGTTGCGGCACATCCTCGGGCATAACACTATCCTCCGATTCGGTTTCAACACACACTTCACGAACTTCCTCTATAGGAATAAGGATGGGTTTGCTTTTGCGCATAAAGTCGATGGCGGTATTAACCATTATTCGTTTGAGCCACGCACCAAAACTCACCTTATTTTCGTAGGTTTTAATCTTATCAAATGCTTTAAAGAACGCTTCCTGCATAACATCCTCGGCATCGGAGCTATGGGACGTAATTCTAAGGCACGTATTGTACATTGCCGTACTGTACAACCTGTAAATGTCAAATTGCGCATTCCTGTCGCCATCTATACAGCGATCAACTAAACCCTGATGAATGTTTGGATAGTCAACCTTTTTCTTCATACTTTGCAATAATGACGACTATTGATGTGATTACGCTGCATTAGTTTTGCTATTTCTTTGCAAAATAACATAAAAAACTGGGATTGCTTAATTGAAACGCACCAAAGTTTCGATAATAAAAAATAGCATTTAGCATGATATGCCTATATTTGCACTCGCTTTTACAATGAGAAATACATTGGGAATAGCACAAGTAAGTTGAGCTCGAAAAACACAAACAAACAGTATGTGCAACTGCTTATTATCAAAACGTAAAGGCAATGGGACAACTGGCTTATTTGAATTATCTATAGTTTTTACACGGATGAAACATTTATATTAACAGAGCTAACTTATAACAATATGGCTAAACTATAAATGTTCCATATGTTACTTTTTAATTAAATAGACCGATGAAACGTATTAGTATTAAGTCAAAAGCCCGAAGGGTATGCTTTCGAAAATGGAGTAACAAATCGTACAGCATTTTCAATACCCTAAGCGTTTTGGTAAAGATTAGCGTATTATCGGTAAGTTACAACTTTTTGGTTGCACCCGCAGTAGCCGTTGCACAGCCAGACACGATTACTATATTTAAAAACGTTGAGATAGACGAGGTTGTTATCAGCACAGCACAAGCAGCTAGCATATACTCAGAGATGATGAGAGCCGTTGCAGTTATTCGTCGCAACGAAATTGAGCATCAACCCATTAACAATTTACATGGTTTACTAAAGAGCATTTCAAGCGTTGACCTTCGCCAAAGGGGTGGCCACGGAGTGCAAGCCGATCTTACCATTCGGGGAGGGTCGTTTGATCAGGTTCTAATTCTTTTAAACGGCATTAACATCACCGACCCCCAAACAGGCCACCACAACCTAAATATCCCCATCGATATAGAATCGATTGAAAAAATTGAAATTTTACAGGGACCAGGATCCCGCGTATACGGCCCCGGCTCATTTAGCGGGGCAATTAATATAATTACAACGCCTAGCGTTGATGGCAAAACACAGGTTATTGCTAGTGTAGGAGAGCATGGGTTAATAAAGTCGGGTGCATCTGCGGGTGTAAAACAAAAAGAGCATCGGTTTTACTTTTCCGCATCATCGGCAAAATCGGACGGATATATAAGCAATACGGACTTTGCCATTTTCAACTTTTTTACACACGCCTATTTTAATATATTAAAGGGAAGGTTAAGCATTCAAAGTGGCTATCAGGATAAATCATTTGGAGCACAAAGTTTTTACTCCCCAAAATTTCCCGAACAGTTTGAGCATACCAAAACAATTATTTCCTCGGCAACCTACTCAAAAGTAATAAAAAGTATTACCATAAGTCCAAGCGTTTATGTTCGGAATCATACCGACCGTTTTGAACTTTTCAGAAGGCAAAGACCTACTTGGTATACTGGTCATAACTATCATAATACAACCTCAGCCGGAGCAAAAATAGATGCAACAGCAACAAGCAAAGCCGGAAGAACACGAATTGGGTTGGAGTTCCGCAATGAAAACATTCTAAGTAACGTATTGGGAGGCACCCTTAAAAAGCCTATACCCATTAAGGAAACGGTTGACACCACATACACAAAAGGCGACAACAGAGGTTTACTAAACGCTTTTAGCGACCATACCGTATATTTTAGAAGAATAGTACTTTCGAGCGGGGCCCATATGGCCTACAGCAGTAAATACGGATACAACTGGAGTTTTGGGCTTGATGCAAGTTTTATCATCAACAGGTACTCTAAACTATTTATTTCGGCTGGAAACACGTTGCGCTACCCCACTTTTACGGATCTTTACTATAATGGCCCTACAAATAAAGGAAATATTAACTTGCTACCAGAGAAAGCGAATACCGTTGAAATTGGGCTAAAAAGTTCAGGTAGTATCTTTGTCGCCCAACTATCATTATTTCATAGGAAAGCTACGGATGTTATAGACTGGATACAAAAACCTGAAAACGAGATTTGGGAAACAATGAACCACACAAAAATAAACTCAACAGGATTTGAAGCATATGGCAAACTTTATAATATAAGCGGTTTTCGGCTCTTAAATGAATTATCGGTTAATTACAATTACTTAACCTCTGATAAAAACAGCAATGGATTTAACTCTTTTTACGCTCTCGACTACCTAAAGCATAGGGTAACCTTTAGTGCAAACCTTAAGGTTTACAGAAATATTGGAGTAACTTGGTCCGGGTATTGGCAAAGTCGAGAGGGTACTTACACCGAATACCCAAGCGGTATAGAATTAGGCTATAATGATGTTACCATTGTAAATCTCCGTATACACTCTGTCTTTAAATCGATTACAGTGTACCTCGACTGTAATAACCTAATAAATACAAAGTATGTTGAAATAGGGAATATTGAACAGCCAGGCAGATGGTTATCGCTAGGATTCAGGTACTTAATGAAGTAAACGGTTTACTAAACAACAATTAACATAACACTGTTTAAAATATCAAATAAATATTTTAATAAAATGCATAACTATTCAATAGTTTTGAATAAATTTGACACGAAAATTTTGTTCAACAAAAACCAACCAAACAATGAAAAAAACTAAATTCCTAGTAGCTAGCCTTTTTGTGGCATTTGCCATAACTCTAGCTTCTTGTGGTGGTAACACCGAAAAGAAAGCAGCAGAAGCTAAAGCTCATGATTGCGAACAAGTAGCAAAAGATTCTTGTCAAACTGCAGCAGCAGACTCTTGCAAGACTGTAACTGATACTTGCCAAACAGCTGTAAAACAAGCTGAAGAGTAAGTCGATACTTTAAAAGTATTTCAGTGCATTATATTAATAAGGCCGAGCAATTGCTCGGCCTTATTAATTATATGGTTGTGTTCTAATAATTAAAAAATACTTGGAATAAGGCTAATTACGCCTGTTACAATTTCGCCCGTTTCGTAGCTAAACTCCGACCCCCTTAGGCTATGAGGAATTAGATAAATAGCCAGCGTAATAACCGAGGCTGCAACCGTAACCATACGGCGCTCCTTTTTCAAATTAGCAATACAGGCTATTGCCCACACTACAAACATTATAAGGGTTTTATTGTCGGTTAGGTCAAACCCCAACGGGAAACCAGTCCAAAACTCGCCAAATGCAAACTTTTGAACAATTGGGCCAAACACCAAACCGCCCAAAAGAATGGTAGAAATTGTAATTACCCCCCATAACCTGAAAGATGGTTTACCAACTGCCCCAAGCAGGCCTGTTAAACTGCTAAGTAATAAAGCTATAGACATAAGTAAAATATGTGGCAGCAACGCCCAAGCAGGAACCGCACCTTTATACCTTATAACAACAGGTTCATCGGTAGGCAAAATTATCGTTTTTCCTTCAAAAGAATTTTCTATCTCAATATAGTACTCAAGTTTTGCTGCCTTTTGGGCTACCTTTGGAAGGTACGAAACAAACTTGTCTCCCTCTGGCCAAAAGGGTGGGTTTAACACCCATTCCGTATCTGTTGGGTATGGACGATGATACAGCCTGGCTGACCAATCCCACGAAATGGGAGGCATTTCAATTCTAACTTCCTCGTTCACATTCCCGCTTCGAGGAAGCGTTAAACCTAAAGTGGTTGTATCATCAATTTGAACACTTACCTTTTTGGGATACGTGGGGCCTGTGTACCGCTGAAAAACAAATGCTGAACCAGTAATTATCACTGCTGCAATCCACAAATAAAGAACTCTTTTCATATGTCTATTTTATTGTTTTAAAGGTATATATTAAGTATCTATGGTAGTCATTCTCCAGTGTGCCGTGCTTTATGAATGCTAAAGAAACAATAAGCTAAACGCCACATTATGAACAGAACTGGTTTGGACAACCTAGATAATATTTCTAAAAACTATTCACTTTTAAGAAGGAGCCCGTTAAATAATTAAAACTACAACTGCAACAAAAACACCTTTGTTGTGTCATTTCGTTTAACCTCAACAGAAACCACCGTACCAGGGGTTAACTCCTGAAGCCTATACATATAATCCTGAATATGCTTTATCTTATTCCCATTAATAGCGGTAATTACATCGTTTTTTAAAATACCGGCTACCGCTGCAGGCAGGTTCTCGGTGGCAGCCAAAACCCTTAGTCCGCCGTTACCCGATCCGCTAACATCGGGCATAATACCAAACCGAACTTTAAGCTCATTTCCATGGCTAGAGGTTCTAGACTTAGGACCCGATTCGGTAAATGTAGGTTTAAAATTCCCATTCGTAATTTCGGTAACTACATCGTAGATATAATTTGTTGACACCTGTAATCCATCAAAGTTGATTAGGCTAACCTTATCGTTTGGTGTGTGATAATCAGTATGTGCACCCGTTGAGAAGAATAGGACAGGAATATCGTATACATAAAAACTTGCATGATCCGATGGGCCATACCCCTCAGACGATAGAGCTAGTTTAAATTCGTATGATGTGTTAACTGTGTTAAGTAGTTCTTCAAATTCAACGGATGTTTTAACACCGCCAACCTGAAGTTCTTTCTCATCATTGAGCCTGCCCAACATATCAATATTAACCATGGCCACAATTGAATCGCGCGGGATTAGAGGGTTTTCAATAAAGAACTTAGAGCCAAGTAAGCCCATTTCTTCGGCGGCAAAAGCCACAAACACAACGCTGCGTCGAGGTTTATTAAACATAAGTTTTTGAGCAATCTCTAAAACTGACGACACCCCCGAAGCATTATCATCGGCACCATTGTGAACGGCTAACGTATCGGGCATTCGGCTCGAAGACCCCTTCCCTCCCATGCCTAGATGGTCATAATGAGCGCCTACTACTACATACTGATGCCTTAATAACGGGTCGGTTCCGGCAATCATTCCTACTACATTTTGCGTATTTTTCTTTTTTGTTTCTACGCTAGTTCGTGCATAAATATTAGCGCCAATAATAAATGAGTTGGTTTGTTTTAATGCTGAAAAACGAGTTTCGAGCTTGTCGATATTCCAACCTGTTGGTTCTAGCATTATATCGGCCACATTACGCTTAACGTGTATCGAAGGTATTCCGGCATCAAAGTTTTTCTGTTTAGTAGAGATTAGTTTATCATCGTTGGCATACTTTTTTCCTGAAACAAGAATAACACCCGCTGCGCCATTATCCTTAGCAAGCATAACCTTATGCCTATCGGAACTTAACCGCTCTATGTTATTATTTGGCGAATTACCAAAAGGATGCCCCCTTAAAACCACAACCCACTTATCGGCAGCATTGGCCAAGTCATAGTCGTCCCAAGTAAGCGTATCCGAAAAAATGCTTAACCCATAGCCAACAAAAACGGCTGTAGACGATACGGAGTCGGAAGCAGAAAAAGGAAAAACGGAATAATCCTCTCCTAAAACAAAATCTTGGTTGTTTACTCTAAAAGAATTACCCTCCCCCACATCCTGATAGTCAATGAATTCGAAAAACTGGTAACCGGTTTTATTTAGCAATTCAAGTCCATTTAATTCAAAAAAGTCTTTAATATACTTGGCCGCAACCCTATCGTAGGGCGTACCTGGCTGCCTACCAAATAATGAATCTGATGCCAAAAAATCAACATATTCAAAAAGGTCATCCTTAACTATTTCAGGATTAATATGTGGTGATTGCTTGCATGAGACTGTAAAACAAATCAATGCAATTAGGGTCAAACGTGCAGATAAACGCATCATATTAAGTTGTAAAATTCAAGTTATTTTCCATATCAACATACAAACCTACTGTAAAAAAATGTAAGTTGCAATAGCACAAAACACGCCCCATAGGTGGATGCTCGGAGTTAATTTGATATTAATTACTGGGATATAATTAACTTATTTGAGCATATTTTTGTAGTATTGCATTACGTACAACCAAAACAGATTGTTTATGAAAAGGTTTATTTTTAGAATATTACTACTTGCTCTTGCAATGGCAAACCTGTCGCAAAGAGCAACCGCTTGGTCGGAGCATCCACTATTGGCACATCCTGTACTGTCGTCGATACAGCAACTCGTAAACGAAAACCCTATAATGGTTAAAAGCCTTAAAACCTTCCTGATGGAGCAGGAAAAAGAGTTGGAAATATTTTTTCATGAGCAGGAAATTTGGCTAACCAAAAACCTATCGTACTATCCTGCCCTTCCTGAGCATTTACGCTTTAAAGCAACAGGCAACCCCGATGATATTCTCGACCGGTTTTTTAGAGCACTTAGGTTAAACCCGAATGTGAAAATGAGGCTATACCAGCATCTGCTTCCCAATGAACAGGTTGGCGATAGAACGAGAATTGATCCAAAACTACTCACAACTCTAAACGATGTTTCGGCTCTACAACACACCAATTACGTTGAACTTTTTGAAAACGACTTAGTAAGCCCAATGGCCGTATTACTATCGGCCAACGATGAGCCCGACTACGGTTTTGATTTGGGCCTATTTAAAGACAACAACACACCACAGGGAAACGAGTATGGATTTGGAGCACAACCCTTTGGCGACCCAAACCTTGAATACGGAAGCCAAGCGCCTTTCCATATGGGCTTTTATCATGAAGCGCGAATCGTGTTCCTTTTTGGTCCGTTCCTAAAAAAGACTCTCCCCGAAATGCGATTTAACCAATTTAAAGCGTTAGCCGAATTTGCTTTCAAGTCCGAAAACCCATACTGGGGATATAGGTTTATGGGTTGGGGAATGCACTACCTAGGCGACCTATCGATGCCATACCACGCAGTGGCACTTCCTGGAGTTAGCGCGCTGAAAATGATTTGGACAAACATTAAAGCAATATTTGGGTTTTCGAAAAGTAAGGATAATGCTGTTCAGCTTGTAAGCAACAGGCACTCGGTTTTAGAGGAATACCAATGGCAAGTTTTAAGGGCAGCATACAATGATGGAAATATGGATCATCCACTAATTAATGCCCTTAAAAGCCCTATTGAACGAATAGATTACACCGATAACTTTCCGCGAAATATTGTGGCCAAAGAGTCGGCTAGCAGGGCAAAAAAAACTGATAAAATACTTGAAAAATGGATGCCTGCAATCCTGGTATCCGACCCTTCTTTTGAAACACCTGGCTCACCTGAGCTAGAGCAGATTCTGGCACTTACAAAAGAGGAAAAGGGCAAGGAAGCCTTTACACAAATGGACGAAATGCTGGCTATGCTATTCAAATCATACAGCATGCACATGCAAAGTTTTTATTACTCTATAAAAAACTAAGTTCAGTTTTTTCCCATACGTTGCAATTGAATATCTAGAAGTGGCCTAATAGGCTACTTCTATTGCAACGAATAAAAAATTTGGATAGGATTAAATAGACGTCATAAAAGCTGTAAACCATAATGTAATCTCAATCGAAATTAATGGTTAGCTGCACGGGTCCGTTAGTTTCTTCGTCTTCAAAATTTGAAATTGTTATACCCAGAAGCCTCACTTTCTTTGAGGGATTTGCCATTTGTAACAATTCGGCAACCACTTCTCTTATGCAGGCACGCTCCGTTATGGGGTGGAGAAAAGATTGAGAGCGAGTAATTTGCTCAAAATCGCTAAACTTAACCTTCAGGGTAATGGTTTTACCAAAACGACCATGGCTAACAATTCGTCGCCATAAACCCTCTTCAAGCTCTGCAAGGGCATTTAGCATCTCCTTCTGATTCTCAAGGTCGTACAAAAATGTGTTCTCAATACCAACCGATTTTCTAACCCTATGAGGCATTACCGGACGATGGTCAATTCCGTGTGCTACCTGATAAAAAAAGTTCCCCACCTTTCCGAAGTGCCGAATTAATAGTTGCAACTCGGCTTTCTGTAAATCTTTACCGCAAAAAAGTCCCAATTCATGCATTTTTTCAGAAGTACGAGGCCCTACCCCGTAAAACTTTTCCACCGGGAGCGCTTCAACAAATGGCAATACCTCGTTGGGTTTAATAACAAACAGGCCATCGGGTTTACGATAATCTGAAGCTATTTTGGCCAAGAACTTATTTACGCTTATGCCCGCCGAGGCTGTTAAGCCCGTGGTTTCAGCTATACGACTTTTAATTTCGCGTGCAATTTGGGTAGCCGACAGTATTCCTTTTTTGTTGGTGGTAACATCTAAAAACGCTTCGTCGATGGATAAGGGTTCAACTAAGGGGGTATATTCACGGAAAATACTCATTAAAATGGCAGAAACATCCTTGTAAACATCGAATCGGGGGTGCACAAAAATAAGATTAGGGCATTTTCTCGATGCAACCACGGAGGGCATGGCAGAATACACTCCAAATTTTCGTGCCTCATAGCTTGCTGCCGCTACTACTCCACGGTCGCTACCGTGCCCAACGGCAACAGGTTTGCCAAGTAGTTCAGGGTTGTCACGCTGCTCTATGGAAGCAAAAAAGGCGTCCATATCTATGTGTATAATTTTACGCACCATGCTGCAAGTTTAATGGATTTACTCTAATTCTGCATCATTTTTAAGATGCAAAATTATGTTTATAAAAACAAGGCTACCATAAAAACCCGAAGATGAATTGACTTCCTTTTTGGCAAGTTGAAGAGAAACTATACCATTCAGTACACGGGACAACTGTAATGAATTGAATGAAAACAGGAGTAAACCTTATGAACCAAGACGCTACTTTGCAATATGCTGCTTTTTATAGTCGGCATAAAGCTGATGCACAATACCATCGGACACACCGATTGTTGGAATAATAATTCGCTTAGCACCAGACCATCGCATTATTTTTAAAAAAATATCTGAAGCGTGAATAATCACATCGGCTCTATCGGTATTCAAACCAAGAATTTTTATCCTATCCTCGCTACTGTATTTATGCAATAACGTATCAACCTTAACCAACTCGTTTAGCAACAACTGCTGCTTGGCTTTTTTACCCGACAGTTTAACGATTTTATTAATATTACCCCCTGACCCAATAAGAACCACCTCCTTATCATCTAATCTAATAGGTGTTAACCATTCTTCAATCTCCTTAAAATCATTCTCGCTAACCCTGTTGTTAAGTAACCTTACAGTGCCCACATCAAACGATTTTGAACCAATCGGTTCCTTATGGTTAAAAACTGTAACCTCTGTACTCCCTCCGCCTACATCAACATACAGATAATGGGCGTCACCCCGCATCTTTTCTGCTATTTTATTTAAGTTAATAAACTCTGCCTCCTGCTTGCCATCAATAATTTCAATATTAATGCCCGACAACTCCTTTACCTGCAAAACTATATTGAGCCCATTAGAAGCCTCGCGCATAGCCGAGGTTGCGCACGCTCTATATGCTGTCACCTCGTGCACCTCCATTAAATATTTAAAAGCGAGCATCGTTTTTTGCAGCTTTTCTATTTTTGCCGACGAAATTTTGCCCTTAACAAACGTGTCGTTGCCAAGCCTAATGGGTACCCTTACCAGCGACGATTTTTTGAAAAGAGCATTCCCGTTCTCCTCAATAACATTCATAAAAAGCAAGCGTATGGCATTTGAGCCAATATCGATAGCGGCGAATTTGAGTACATTCATATTTTTACGCTCTTCTTGTATTTTGTTAGATAGTATTTATGGGTTTCAAGCTGGGACTGGAACTTCTTCTTTCCATCAGTTTTATAACTATTGTTAAGATTCACATCAACTATTCGAGCCTTAACGTTATCATTAAAACCCGCATCGAGAACCCAACGTAACTCTCGTTGCAAATCGGGGTCGAATATGGGTACGGTAACCTCAACCCTATGGTCTAAATTTCTGGTCATCCAATCGGCCGATGATATAAAGTAATTCGGCGTTTCATTATTACAAAAAACGAATGTTCTGGAGTGCTCTAAAAATCGGTCGAGGATTCCCACCACCTCAATATTTTCACTTAGCCCAGCCACACCTGGAACCAATGAGCATATTCCCCTAACCATTAATTTTATTTTAACACCCGCATTGCTCGCCTGGTATAGTTTTCTAATAACATCGATGTCTACAATATTGTTAGTTTTACAATGAATGTAGGCCGGCAGGTTTTTTTGAGCGTTGGCAATTTCATTGTCAATATGCTTGTACAACTTTCGCCTCATACTAACCGGCGACACCCATAAGTACCTATAATTAAAAGCCTTATAATTATACTCCAGAAACGTGAAGACCTTTTCAATTTCACCAGTAATACGTTTATCGGCAGTAAACACATTGTAATCGGTGTATAAATCGGCATTCCCCTCGTGAAAGTTCCCCGTGCTAATAGTTGCAAAGTTTATAAGTTCACCATTCTCTTCCCTGGTAATTAGGGTTTGCTTACAGTGCACCTTTAAGCCGTAAATGCCAAAAATAACCTTTATGCCCACCTCCTCCATTCGCTTACTCCAGTATATGTTAGCACCCTCGTCAAACCTTGCCAAAAGCTCAATTACAACCGTTACCGATTTACCATTTTGTGCAGCATTCATTAATGCACGAACCACTTTTGACTCGGTAGCAACACGGTATAGCGTAATTTTTATGCTAGTAACATTGGGATCAATTGCTGCCTCGTGAAGCATGCGTATATAGTAGGAAAAACTATGGTAAGGGTAATGCAACGACACATCTTTCTTTGCTATTTCATTCAGAATACTTTTGGCATTATCGAGCCGAGGCACCGGTATTTGAGCTAACTTTGTATTTAAAAAATGGGGTTTATCGAAGTTGGGGAACGAAATAAAGTCAACAAAACTATGATATCTCGAACCAGCCAAAAGGTTGTCATTCTCATTAAGTCCCATCTTCTTAATAATAAACTGAAGCAAATCGGGTGTGATAAGTGAATCGTAAACAAAGCGAACGGGCTGCCCTTTCACCCTGTTTTTAACTCCTTTGGATATTTTTTCGAGCAAACTCTCAGCAATATCATTATCCACATCGAGCTCGGCATCACGGGTTATTTTTATGGTGTAAGCCTCAAACGATGTATACGGTAAGATGCTAAAAACCAGGTTTAAACAGAAACGAATGGCATCATCGAGCAGCATAATATACTTACCACTATCAATATCGGGCAACCGAATAAAGCGAGAGTGCTCGTTAGAGGGTATCTCAATAAGAGAAAATTCGCTAGTCTCAGGATCAGAATCCTGTTTAAGTTTAATGGCTAAATATATACATCGATCCTTAAGCGATGGGAATTCATCCGTTTTACTTATCATTAGCGGGGTAATTAGCGGCGCTAAATACTTTCTAAAGTAATCGCGAATAAAGTGGGCGTGCTCCTCGCATAGTTCATTCTCGTTCACCAAATGAATATCATTCCGCTTTAACTCGTCAACAATAAGCAAAAATGCTGAATCGAAACGCTGCTGTAGATCGTTAACTATCTTCTTAATTTTTTGGATAACCTTTTTGGGCTTACCAGTAACAAAACGTCTCAATCCTTTGTCGAGTTCCATTAGCCTTACTTGAGTTGCCACCCTTACCCTAAAAAACTCGTCGAGGTTATTGCTAAAAATGCCCAAAAACTTCAGTCTTTCAAGAAGCGGCACCTCACTGTTCTCTGCCTCTTGTAAAACCCTTTCGTTAAATGACAACCAGCTTACTTCTCTATTTATGTATTCCTTCACTTTCTCCATATCGACAGTAAAACGAATTAATGATTGGCTGGAAAATCAACCCAGCTATCAACTAGGTTGTCAGGTCTTATGCTAGCCCATCTCTCGACATTAAAATGTAGGCAAACAAGTGTTGCCGTAGGCATATTTGCGAGCGGCTTGGGCAAGTATTCGTTAACAAAATCGGTTAAACCCGGATTGTGGCTAATTATCATAGCATTGCCTATGTTATTGGGCAACTCTTTAACAACCTTTAAAATACTTGTAACAAGTGGCAAGTATAAATTGTTATTGGCAACCACCTGTTGCAATGGAAGTCCCAAAACATCACAAAGAATTGTTGCTGTTTGCATAGTTCTAACGGCTGAACTTGACATAATAATTTCAAGCAAACTCAAATCATTTGTATTTGCTTGTCCAATTTTTTTTGTATCGGCTATACCTTTGGGTAGTAAGGGCCTATCAAAATCGGGCATTTCAAAGTCTGGCCAGGCTGATTTTGCATGCCGCATTATGAATAATCTTTTTCCACCGTTCATTTTAAAAAAGTTAGTATTGATAACAACAACAAATAGGTCACAACAAAGTGCTAGCCAAGTCGGCCAGGTAGCTTCGTTCTCCTTTTACTAGATTAATATGTGCGAATATATCCTGACCATGCATTTTATCGGATAGGTAGGTTAACCCGTTGGATTTCATATCGAGGTACGGGTGGTCTATTTGTTGTATATCGCCAGTAAAAACAAACTTGGTTCCTTCGCCAGCTCGGGTAATAATAGTTTTAACCTCATGCGGTGTGAGGTTTTGCGCCTCATCAACAATAAAGAATACGTTAGACAAACTTCGCCCTCGGATATACGCCAGCGGTGTTATCACCAACCTTTCGGTTCGTTGCAACTCCTCAATGTGGATATACTCTTTACTTGACGATTTAAATTTATTTTTTATTACAGTAAGGTTATCAAACAGAGGTTGCATATAAGGACCAATCTTGTCGTTAACATCGCCGGGTAGGAAGCCAATATCACGATTTGCTAGCGGCACTATGGGGCGCGCAAGCAGTATTTGATTAAAATTTTGCTCCTGGTGCAAAGCAGCAGCCAAGGCCAGAAGCGTTTTACCTGTACCAGCTTTTCCTGTTAACGACACAAGCTGAATTTCTGGCCTAATAAGGGCATCAACAGAAAAAGTTTGTTCGGAATTACGTGGTTCGATACCGTAAGCCTTAATCTTTTCAATACGATTTATGGTTTTTGATACCGGACTATAATGGCCCAATGCGCTAGATCTTGTTCCTTTAATTATAAAGTATTGATTGGCAAATGGTTTAACATCAAACTCCTTGGGATTAACCCCTTCAAAACTGGCATAAAATTGTTGAACCTTCGCATTATCAAGGCCGTCTATTACTTGCACCTTTCGCTCAAGCGTATCTAAATCCTGTATTTTATCCGACAGGTAATCTTGTGCTATCAATCCCAACGACTTGGCCTTCATCCGAAGGTTAATATCCTTTGAAATCAGAATAACCAATTGCTTATCGTTGTGGTTTTGCAAGTAGGTTGCTATGGCTAAAATTCGATGATCAGGACTTTTATCGGCAAAGGATTGCTCCATTTCTTCCGAAAAAGGTTTTCCTGTTTCAATTCGTAATTTCCCGTGCCCCTTGCCAAGTGAAATGCCTCCATTAAAAAGGTTATCGCCCGAAATTTTATCAAGTTCACGGGCAAACTCACGAGCATGAAAATTTATCATCTCATTACCCTTCTTGAACTTGTCGAGTTCCTCTAGAGCAACTATTGGGATTACTATATCGTGCTCCTTAAAATTATAGATACAGGAATAATCGTGTAGCATTACGTTCGTGTCGAGCACAAATACTTTTTTCTTTCCGGTAGCCATATGCAAAAACTTTAGTTTATTAAAATAAGCATAAATCTACAAATAAACAGGGGCATTAGTCTTAAATATTGGTTAAAAATTGAATACTTTTGTTAAAATTTTTATGATGAATTACCAGCAAACTCTCGACTTTTTGTTTACCCAACTTGCCATGTACCAGCAAATAGGCAAAATTGCCTATAAGGCAAACCTTGACAATACAATAACGCTCGATAAACTTTTTTCGCATCCACACCGCAAGTTTAAAACTGTGCATGTGGCTGGAACCAATGGTAAAGGAAGCACCTCGCATATGCTTGCCTCCGTTTTGCAGGAAGCTGGGTATAAGGTTGGCCTTTATACCTCGCCCCACTTAATTGACTTTAGAGAGCGAATTAAGGTTAACGGATTACCCATTGATAAGGATACCGTGGCAGAGTTCGTTGAAAAGAACAAAACTACGTTTGAAACTATTAAGCCCTCATTTTTTGAAATGACGGTTGCTTTAGCCTTTAAATATTTTGCTGAACAACAGGTAGATATTGCAATTATTGAGGTTGGTCTTGGCGGTAGGCTCGATTCTACAAACATAATTAGTCCCGAACTATCAATTATTACAAATATTGGACTAGACCATACTGACATGCTGGGTAACACGCTCGAGCTTATTGCAGCCGAAAAGGCTGGGATTATAAAACCCAACACCCCAGTAGTTATCTGCGAAACGCAACCTGAGGTTAAAAATATCTTCATAGAAAAAGCCCACCATAACTCTGCACCCATTGCATTTGCCGATCAACAATGCAACATTAAAACGGCTACTCTTAGCAATGGTATGCAAGAAATTAGCGTTTTGAACCATAGTTCGGGCAAGTTAAGCTTATACAAACTCGACCTATTGGGTAGCTATCAGCAAAAAAACATACTTGGTGTTTTACAAGCTATAGAAGTATTACAAGAGAACGGTTACCACCTCAACGATGCAAGTATTTTAAAAGGGCTCGCCAACGTAATAGCTAATACTGGCCTTTTAGGTCGCTGGCAGGTGCTTAGCACCAGTCCAACGGTAATTTGTGATACTGGCCACAACACCGAAGGCTTAAAACTAGTAGTTAACCAAATAAAGAGCACCCCACACCATACGTTTCATATGGTAATAGGAATGGTAAACGATAAAAACATTGATGAAGCACTTAAAGTCCTCCCTAAGGATGGACACTACTACTTTACCCGAGCATCAACACCTCGCTCGCTAAATGAACAAGAATTGTTAGAAAAAGCAAAATGTTTTGGATTACATGGGGAGAGCTATCCGAATGTGAAAGAAGCCATTAGTAAGGCTAAAGAGAATGCCCTTGAAAACGACTTAATACTGATTGGGGGTAGTACATTTATTGTTGCCGAAGCCCTAATGTAGCAATGAAGGAACTAGTGTTTTGTTAGTCGGTTTTAAGTCCAAACATAATTGCAACACAACCGCTTTTAACCTCCTCGGCCGAAGTGGAAGCATTCTCATTCACCTTAACCATAATAATAAGTTGTTGTGTACCCTCCACCTTAAAGTCCCATGTGGGCTTATACCCATTCGATTTATTTGAATAGAGCACAGTTCGGTCAACATCCATTACCTGGAATTCGATACTATACAATGGTTCTGAACCACAAACTGCAATACGATACTGTTGTCCTGCGTAAAATGTTTTAAATAGTTCAGCATCCTCGCCTTCACTTAAAATAGCTGCGTTATAGTTACCATCATGAATATATGGTTTGAGTTCTAAGCGGCAAACCTTTTTAGCAAAACTCTTACATTGTGCCGATCCGGTAAAAGAAGAGAAGGCTAATGCACTAGTTAAAAGAATAATAATAAATGATCTCATATCGTGTGCAATTTATTACATTATGTATTTAGTTCGAACTTCTTTAACTTTATCCTTAAGCTCTTGAAAAACTTTAGGACTAACTGACACCACATTTTTTCCTCGCAATGTGGCTACACCCGAAGTGTCGTCGTTAACCACTTCAATATGCGAAATAGATACCTGAATCTTATCATAAATCACACCAAGTTCGCTAACATCACTTAAAACTGATTGAACATCGGGGTTATCGCTATACTGTTCCAATAATTTAACTATGGTTAAAAGTGATACTTTCTGGTCTACTATTCGTTCAACAAGCTCAAAGTCAGCACTCCCAGCATCATCAACCAGGGCGGTGGCAATATAAACTCCCTCAATCCAACCCCCAACCAAAATAATTGCTCCAATGGCTACCCTATCATTCTCTTCGAGTATGGAGTTTGTGTTTAAAAAAGTTTCGGAGATAATATCCATTATAACATCCCTGTTATTAACGTTTTCCTCCAGTCGATCAATAATTGAATTATCAATTGCATTGAGTATACCTAAACCTTCGGCCAATTTTTTTGACGCACTCATATATTTAATTGACGCTGGGGTTTGATCAAACAGACTAGCATAACTTAAATCGGTACTAAATATTCCCAAATTTAACGCCATACTTTTGGTTGTGGTATACCTTCCCAAATTCTCAATAGGGTTAAGTATTTCAGCGTTGTATGCGGCTCCTGATCTTTTTAAAATTAACGCTGTTTCGAGGGGCGAAGGTAATGAGTAAAAAATCTGACGTGCAGTTTGAACGCCTTGCTTCGCTACGTCTGATTGTGAAATTTCATCTACATCAACCTTTACCCTATCCTGCTTTGACGAATCGGATCCGCAGCTAAGCATAAAACCTGCCAGCAAAACAGCCAAAAAAGTAAAGTAGTTCCTATTCAATAAGCGAATAATCATATTCCTGTGTTTTGGTGTTTTTTTTCAAAAAATGATTTATCAATTAGTAAAAGTAATATATTTTTTCCATAGAAAAAGAATCTATCGACTTTATATCGATTTATAACATCGAAAAACTACAATTTGCTCAATAGATTTGTATTTTTGCGCAATAAATAATTAAAATATGGAAAGTGACAACAATTTGCCCAATAAGGACAGGCAAGCCAAACTAATAAAGGCAATAGAACAGGGTTCGGATGAGGTTATCTTATCAATGCTAATTGATTTAAAGGAGCACGGTGAAACCTTTTACCTAGAAACATTAATGGAAATGGTCATTGGGAACAGGAGTGACATTCTAAAAAAAGCGATAGTTGAATTTATTTCAAATGTAAAGGTTAATGCTGCCGCCCCAATTATAGCCAACTTTATTCAAAAGAATAAAACCAACAATAATATTATTACGCTGGTAACGGCAAGTTGGCAAACCATACTTGACTTTAGTAAGCATCTGAACCCTTTTTTCGATATTCTTATTGAGTCGGATTATGGCTGCTCATTTGAGGCATTTACGGTTATTGAAAACAATATTAGCGAGTTAACAACCGAAGAGTTGTCATACTACGACGCACAATTAAAACTGGGAATTAGCAAGGCTAATCAGGATAAAGAACCACTGTTGCTAGAAATGGCTAGCCTACTTGACGAAACAAAAAGAGCGGCAGAATAGCCGCTCTCCATATAGATTCTTGCTTTCTTAATCGTGACTAGAGAAATACTTCATAAATTGGCTCCGTTCGTAAACATCGGGGTCACCAATTTGTCCGTAGTTCATAATGCCGTTAAATTGAGAAATGGTGTCGTATTTATTCGCATCCATCCATTGCTCAACAACGTTTAGCATTGTTTTAATATGGGCTGCACCGTTTTGGTACAACGTTGAACATACCTGAACGCTAGCGGCACCTGCCAGCAACAGTTTAATAATTGCCTCGCCGTTATGCACACCGGTTGAAGCTGAAATGTCAATTTTAGGAACAGCATGATCGGCCATGGCAACCCAACGAAGTGTATCGCGCAAATCTGAGGGTTTACTAAAAACCTCGGCAGAAATAACTTTCAGATTCTTTATATCGATATCAGGTGCAAAAAACCGATTAAAGAGAACAACTCCCTGGATTTTTCTATACCACAGCTGCTCAACAATACGCAAGGGGTTAGTAAAATGGTGCCCAAGTTTAAAAGCAATGGGTATAGACACAAGCTTGCGCAACTTTTCGGCAAGCGTAAAGTAAAGTTCCTCGTAATCCTCAGATTTCTTTTTACTATTAGTTGGCAGCACGAATACGTTAATCTCAATGGCATCGGCGCCAGCTTCCTCTATTTTTGCAGCAAAATCAATCCAGTTTGAGGCCGAAATACAATTAATGCTTGCAATTACAGGAATTTCTACCTGTTTTTTTGCTCCAGAAATAAGCCCCAAATATTTCTCAACATTATTATCGGTAACATATGCTTTCAGGTAATCCTCAGCCTCGGGATAATCGCTATGAACCGATAGCGAACCAGCTTCATGTAGAATTTGCTCCTCGAAAAGCGATTTTAGAACAACTGCAGCTGCCCCATTAGCCTCAAGCTGAGCTATAGACTCAACGTTTGAGGTTAGCCCCGAACTACTAACAATTAGAGGATTTTTAAGGTTTAGCCCAAGATAGGTCGATTGTAAATTTGCCATTGCTTACTCTTTTAAAAGTGTAATTAAGCTTGAAAAATAGCTATTTATTTTCATTTTGCATCATAAATTCGTCCACCAAAAATACTACTGCCCACCCTAATTAGGGTTGCACCCTCCTCAATGGCAATTTTGTAATCGCTCGACATCCCCATTGACAGCGTATTAAAGTTCGAACTATCAGCAAAATATTTTTGCTTAACTTGATCAAAAAACTCGTTAAGTTTACGAAACTCCATTCGAACCTGCTCCGTATTATCGGTAAAAGTGGCCATACCCATTAGTCCCACCACTCTAATATTTTCCATATTTGCGTATGCATCCGACTCTAAAATCTCGATAACCTCTTCGTTCGAGAGTCCGAACTTTGTATCCTCATCGGCAATGTATACCTGTAGTAAACAATCGATTATCCTACTATTTTTTTGTGCATTCTTATCGATCTCTTTAAGCAATTTTGCGCTATCAACCGATTGGATAAGGCTTACGAATGGTGCGATATACTTAACCTTATTTCTTTGCAAATGCCCTACTAAGTGCCACTGAATATCCTTAGGGAGTGCCTCATATTTCGTGATAAGCTCTTGTACTTTATTCTCGCCAAAATCTCTTTGTCCGGCGTCATAGGCCTGCATAACAACCTCGGGTGCATGTGTTTTTGAGATGGCCACCAACTTAGCGTTGGCAGGAATATCTGCTTTAATTGAATTCAAATTTTCTGCAATGCTCATAAATATAGGTTTTTGCAAAGTTAGCAAAACGATAGTTGAATATAATGAATTTCACTATAAAAACAAAATCGGGTAGCAAGCTACCCGATTCAGTATTTCAACTTAAAATAAACTAGTCGAGACTATGTATCACTAAACCACTTCGGAGTTTAGGTTCGAACCAGGTTGTTTTTGGGGGCATGATATTACCAGTATCGGCAATGTCAATAAGTTGTTTCATTGAAACAGGGTAGAGTGCAAAAGCAACGGCCATTTCGCCGCTATCAACTCGCCTTTTCAATTCGCCTAACCCACGAATACCTCCAACAAAATCTAGTTTAGTTGATGTTCTTAGGTCTTTTATGTCGAAAATTTTATCGAAAACCATATTTGATAATACGGTAACATCAAGAACACCAATGGGGTCATTATCATTATAGCTACCAGGCTTGGCAGTAAGCGAATACCACTTACCCTCTAGGTACATACTAAAATTATGTAAGGCAGTTGGCTTAAAAATTTCCTCGCCCTTCTCCTCAACCACAAAATTCTCTTGAAGCTTAGCTATTAGTTGAGCAGGAGTTAGCCCGTTCAAATCTTTAACAACACGGTTATAATCAATAATATTTAGCTGGTTGTCGGGGAAAATAACGGTTAAAAAGTAGTTGTACTCTTCAGTTCCTGTATGGTTCGGATTTTTCTCCTTTTGCTCCTGTCCTACCCTTGCAGCTGCAGCGGTACGATGGTGCCCATCGGCAACGTAAAATGCTGGTTGTTGAGCAAAAATTTCGGTTATGCGGTTTATAGTAGCCTCATCTTCAATAGTCCAAAGATGATGACCAAAACTATCATCGGCAACGAAATCGTACTCGGGATCCTTACTACCAACAACTTTTGCAACAATATCATCAACCTCTTTAATTGCTGGGTAAGCAAAGAAAACGGGCTCAATATTGGCATTTTGCATACGCACATGGGTCATTCTGTCCTCTTCCTTGTCAACACGAGTAAGTTCATGCTTTTTAACCTTTCCCTCCATGTAATCCTCAAAGTGGCATGCAACAGCCAAACCGTACTGTGTTCTACCTTCCATAGTTTGAGCGTACACGTAGTACATCTCTTTACTATCTTGAACCAGCCATCCTTTTTCCTTCCACTTCTTAAAGTTCTCAACAGCCTTACTGTAAGCCTCTTGGGAATGCTCATCGATAATTGGATCGAAATCAATCTCAGGTTTAATAATATGGAGCAACGATTTTTCTCCTGCCTCAGCCTTTGCTTCCTGAGAATTTAACACATCGTATGGGCGAGAAGCCACCTCGTGCGCTATATCCTTTGGTGGCCGAATTCCTTTAAAAGGTTTAATTTTAACCATCTGAAAAAAATTATATAATATTTACTACTTGTTTACTTGGAACGTGCGGTCGCCATTTTTAATAAAATTAACGATTTGGTTAGCTGAAGCTAAACCAGAGTTAACGTTAGCTTCTGAGGTTTGCGCACCCATTTTTTTGGGAGTTGCAAACACGCGAGTTCCAAATTTCTCAGCTAGAGCTGCTTGGTTATCGGCTGCAATATCAGTAGCATACTTAATGTCGGTACGCTCCTCTAGTGCCTTCATCATTCCTTCCTCGTCAATAACTTCTTTGCGTGCGGTGTTGATAATGGTTGCACCTTTTGGCATTTTGGTTATTAAATCGAAATTAACCGATTTTTTAGTTTTGTCGTTTGCAGGAATATGTAGTGATAGGTAATCGCTAACTGCGTATAGTTCCTCAACAGAGTTAACAACCTTTACGCCATCCTTTTCAATGTCCTCTTTCTTAACAAACGGGTCAAATGCATAAATTTCCATTCCAAACCCTTTTGCGTGTGAGGCAACAAGTTTACCAACGTTTCCATAGGCATGAATACCTAAGCGTTTGCCTTGAATTTCGGTACCAGCTGCTGGTGTAAATTGGTTTCTAGCCATAAAAATCATCATACCAATGGCAAGTTCGGCCACTGCATTAGAGTTTTGACCAGGTGTGTTCATTGCCACTACATTTTTAGCAGTACAAGCGGCTAGGTCGAGGTTATCAAACCCAGCGCCAGCGCGAACAACAACTTTTAATTTTTTGGCTGCTTCAACCACTTCAGCAGTAACTTTATCGCTACGAACAATCATAGCATCAACATCTGCTACAGCTTTAACTAAATCTGCTTGATCGGTATATTTTTCAAGTAGGGCTAATTCAAAACCAGCTCCCTCAACAATTTTACGAATTCCTTCAACAGCTACCTTTGCGAAGGGTTTATCGGTTGCAATAAGAACTTTTGCCATAATATTTATTTTTAAATTGAAGATAATTATTTACGATTTTAAAAGCAAAAGGCTGAAAATTGTAATTTTTCAGCCTTTTGAATGTTTTATAAAACTAGGCGTTTTGTTTCTCGAACTCTTTCATGCAGTCAACCAGTGCCTGAACGCTCTCGGTTGGACAAGCATTGTAGATAGATGCGCGGAAACCACCAACAGAACGGTGACCTTTAATTCCAACCATTCCGGCTTTCTTAGCAAAATCCATGAATGCTGCTTCTTTGTCTTTGTACTGCTCTGCCATTACAAAACACACGTTCATTAACGAACGGCTGTCTTTTTCTGCAGTACCAACAAACATCTTATTACGATCAATCTCATTGTATATTAGGTCGGCTTTGTTCTTGTTTATTTTGTACATAGCTTCAACACCACCTAACTCTTTAACCCACTTCAAAGTTTCGTGCATTACAAAAATAGGAAGTACTGGAGGAGTATTGAACATTGAGTTGTTCTTAGGCTCATCACCAATATGAGTTTTGTAGTTTACCATGCTAGGAAGGGTTCTTTGAACAGTGTCCAAAATATCCTTACGAATAATTACGAAGGTTAAGCCAGCAGGGCCAACATTTTTCTGAGCACCACCATAAATCATGGCATACTTCTTAACATCAACCGGGCGGCTCATAATATCGGAGCTCATATCGGCTATAAGGTTAACAGGACTGTCGATATCCTCTTTTAGCTCAGTACCGTAGATGGTGTTATTGGTAGTAATGTGAAAATAGTCAGCATCGGCTGGAATTTTGAAGCCTTTTGGAATGTAAGTGTAGTTTTTGTCTGACGACGAAGCAACCACCTCAACTGTACCATATGCTTTTGCCTCTTTAATGGCTTTTTTTGACCAAACACCTGTATCTAGATATGCTGCTTTTTTATTTAAAAAGTTTGCTGCTAGGGTGTAAAATTGTGTAGAAGCTCCACCGCCAAGGAAAATAACAGCATAATTATCGGGAATTGCTAGCAAATCTCTCCAAAGCTGCTCCGCTTCGGCCATAGTTCTTTCCCATCCGGGAGTACGGTGCGAAATCTCCAAAATACCTATGCCGGTATTGTCGAAATTACGAATGGCTTCAATAGTTGCCTCAATAGCTGGTTTTGGGAGAACACAGGGACCTGCATTAAAATTATGTTTCATGACTTTTTAAGTTTTAAACTGTTACACAATTAACTAATTATTCTACAAATTTCTAACTAATTTTTGATTATTCCAAATGAATATAAATGATATAAGGCATATCAGTTATGAATTAATACATCCATTATTTTTGCTAATTTACAAAAAATTACACCCCCTCACCAATTAAGCGTTTGCATTATGCAATTTTCCGTTTACCAGTACGGGTACAACATTTGCCGTGTTCGGGGTGAAGCAATAGTGTAAAACATCGTCGAGCCCAAGCCTTTTTAGCCTATGTCTTTGGCCTAACAGTTCTAAATACGAGGGTAAATCGACCTTGGCCACATTCCAAAGCTGGATTGCAGCCTGCGCGCTATCGCATTGGGTATAAAACATTTTATTTTCAAGAAGCAGCTCGGTAAGGGCTCCTGCAAAAACCGAATCTTCGAGACAGAACTTACCCTTCCATCCGGCGCAAAGCACAAGCACATCGCCTTGGTTTTTATCGGCAATAAACTTGGCCACAGCCGAAATGTTTATAAAAGATGCAATGGTAACCGAAAGAGCGCCCGATGCGCTCACAATTGCTCTGGTTCCATTTGTTGTGCTGTATGCCACCTCTTTGCCTGCTACCCGCTCTGCAGTAAAGTTAAAGGGCGAGTTTCCAAAGTCGGCAAAATCGAGCTTCTGCCCATCGCGCTCAGCAGCCACAACCAGCCCATGCTGCTTAGCTTTTTTAGCCTCCTCGGGGGTTGCCACCGGTATGATAGATTTTACTCCATTGGCAAATGCAGTGCATATTGAAGAGGTTGCCCTAAGTATATCAACAACCACAACGTGCGACTGATGAATATCAAAATACTGTATATTTTCGGGTGTGAAGCACACCTCAATCTTACGTTTTTCCATAGATAAAAAATAAATAAGGTGTAAAGATAAAACAATCTTTACACCTTAATGTGTAACTAGTATGTAACTATTTTACTTCTTCTTGTAAATTGGAAGTTTAACAATTTTAGCCTTAAGGTCCTTGTTACGAACTCTAATAAAAATTTCCGTATCAACCTTTGCAAGGGGTGTTAAAACGTAGCCCATTCCAATACCAACTTTCATCATTGGTGACATGGTACCCGATGTAACCTCTCCAATTATCTCACCTTCGGCGTTAACAATTTCGTAATGCTGACGAGGAATAGCCCTATCAATCATTTCGAAACCAATTAGTTTACGCTTAAGTCCTTCGGTTTTTTGTTTAAGCAGATGTTCCTTATCAATAAAATCTTTGTGGTCAACAAACTTCGTAATCCAGCCTAAACCTGCCTCAAGAGGTGATGTGTTTTCATCAATTTCGTGCCCGTATAGGCAGAAACCCATTTCAAGACGAAGGGTATCACGCGCACCAAGACCAACAGGCTTAATGCCAAACTCTTTGCCAGCCTCAAAAACGGCATTCCAAATTTTTACGCCATCTTCCTTGGCACAGTATATTTCGCAACCACCAGCACCTGTGTAACCATTTATAGAGAAAATAACATCATCTACACCTGCGAAGTTAATCTTTTTAAAGGTGTAGTACTCCATATCCATTATTGGCTCCTTGGTTAACTTTTGCATTGCTTTTAATGCTAGAGGTCCTTGTACAGCTAGTTGAGCAAACTCGGCAGAAGCATTGTAAAGCTCCTTGCCTGGAGTAAGTCCAAACTTGGAAGCGTGGCTTTTAAGCCATTCCCAGTCCTTATCTGTATTTCCTGCATTAAGTACCAGTAAGTAGGTTTCAGCATCAACCCTGTATACTAGAAAGTCGTCGACAACGCCACCTTTACCATTTGGGAAGTAAGAATACTGAATTTTACCGTCAGATAGTGTTGACACATCGTTTGAAGTAACATACTGAAGAAAAGCCAAAGCGTTAGGTCCTTTAACCCAAACCTCGCCCATATGTGAAACATCAAAAACACCTACCTTTTCACGAACGGTAACGTGTTCATCGTTTATACCTGTGTACTCAATTGGCATTTCATAGCCAGCAAAGGCAGCCATTTTAGCGCCCAACTCAATGTGAAACTTTGTGAATGGTGTATTTTTCATTTCTGTGTAGTATTTAATCTATGAAAAGTATGGTTATAATATAATTGTACAAACCTAAATCAAATTTTGATAATTGCCAATTGAGCACGCCATAAATTGATGGTTAATTGAAATTGTTATTCAGCATACTTTTAAAACTCTTACTGTATAATGGTACTAATTATCAATTTTTTTACATTATATTTGTACTACTAACCTAGTAATAAAGGTGGGTTTGTTTTATCTTTTTTTATGCAAACATACAAGCACATTGATGTTGATTTACTTTTAGAGGTTACCGCTGGAAGTTCTGATTTACTTGCCAGCCTAGTGAGGATGTTTGAAAATCAGTCTCCGAAATTTCACAACCAGCTCCAAGAGCACCTAGATAGCAATGAGTTTGCCTTACTGGCAAAACTAGCTCACAAGATAAAAGGCAGCCTATTAACCTTGGGCATAGTTGGGTTGGCAGCAAGAATGAAAACCCTAGAGCAAGTAGCTGATAACCAAAATACTGAAAATAGCGCCCAAGAACTTGTAAGCGAGTATATGCGTGTTAGTATGGAGGCTATTGATGAACTAAATAAAATACATAGAAATTTAAAAACAGTATGATATGATTAACATTGAAAAAGTTAACGATGTGCTAATAGTTTCATTAGCAACCGACAACAAGCTAAACGCTACAATATCACAAAAATTCAAGGCTGAAGTAGCAAAACTATTCGAGGAGCCAGGACTAAAAATGGTTATCGACCTCGGGAGTGTTGAATACATTGATAGCTCAGGATTTGGGGCGTTACTTTCTGTTTTGCGAGTATCGAAAAGTAGCTTTGCCCAACTCAAATTTTGTAACATTGCTCCGGACGTGATGGAGTTGGTTCACTTACTACAACTACAAACAGTTTTTGATATTCGGGACAATATTGACGAATGCCTAAACTCTTTTAATTAAGAGTTAAAAGAACCTAATATTATAAAGCAATCGTTAAACACCAGCGATTGCTTTTTTTACAACTAACCCTGTACAAATGAGATACATAATTTTGATTGCAGCCATTAGCCTATTCTCAAGTTGCTCATCGGTAAACAGGCTAACCTATGATAGGTACAGGGAAGAGAAAACTATGCTGCTAAACGAAAGGGTTAAAACCTACCCTAGCGAAAGAAGACTCCGCTTAATTCGAAAATCTTTCTCAAGGGTCAATATGGAGTTTTTTGTTCGTATGGCAAAGGATGGGAGTACAATGCTAAACCTTAACATTGATTACAACTACAGGCTGAAATTCGACTCGCCCGACTCCATAATTTTTTTGGATGTTGACAACACCATTTTTAAACTTACCGCTAGCAAACAATTGGTTAAGCAGTACATTCAGTCACAATCATCGTTAACAACTGAAACCAGCGAAGCCACCAAAACGAGTAATAACGAGGAGGATAAACCGGAGACAACTACCGTAACCACTACACAAAACACTTCGTCGAACAATATGGACACCTACGAAATGTTTAGGCAATCATTTATTTTACCCAACGAAGCAATTCGACCCATTTCAAATGTAAGGCATCTAACTTGCCGCGTTTACTTTGGAAATAAAGCCTTAGATATAGTACCCACCTACGCCGAGAAAAGAAGGATTCGATTGTTTTTTACAAGAATATTACGGGAACAACGGAACGTTAACGCAACCCCCTAAAAAAAGGTTGCCCAGATTCGAGTTGAATCTGGGACTAAATTTGGTTGGACAAACATGCTTGGCTGACATTTGGAGAACCTGGGCAACCCGACTGCTGGTGTTTGCAATCACTATATGTTAAAATCGTGTTGTTGGGGAACACTTAATACTGTAAAGTATAAAAAGTGTGCCAAAAAAAAACAGAAAAAGATAATAGCCTAATAATCTGAATACTATGTAAGTTTCAATCTTTTGCAAAAAGTTTTCGTGCCTTTTAAGAGCATTCCTAATCCCCATTTTGGGGAAACAACAGTACAATTCACCCCTACTGGCCTAGCAAAACACTAAAACTTAACCACTAGTTGCAGGTAAAATTAAGTAAATGATTGTGGCTGGTTAACAAAACAAGTTCTATATACTTTTCACTTTGCTAATGCTTTTTGCGAAGACCTTTAGGGAATTAGGTTATTCATCGTTATATTTAATGTAACCATTGCCATAACATAAAAGGTATGGGGTAAACTAGCTTTTTATCAGTTAATAGTTTACCATGTTGGAACTATGATTCTTGGATTAATATTTGTAATTTTAGGCATATAATCAAATCGATTTTATGAACTAGTAAAATGAATAAAACGCTGAAATTTATTGGCTACGCCTTCGCATTACTGCTTTTGCTATTGGGTTTGCTGTATGCCGTTTGGTTATTAAAACCCAAACACAAGCTTAACCTTTATATTCAGGATAAATCGGTTACAGCAATGGACCGACCTGCGCATAAATCGCTGGTATGGCTTTTAAACCATAAACGAATAGTTAAACCCAACGGAAAAATGTACTCGAACACCAAAGACTACTTTGGCTTTTACCCAATAAACATAAAGGAGAGTACCTTTGAGCTTAAGGGTATAAGGATAAGTGAGGTTGACAGTTTCGCAAATTTTTTCGATGCAGCATACCTAGCCGATTGCTACGGAGTACAATCTTTTGAATGGTACAAAGGCAAGGCGCAACCAACTATTTCGCAGAAAGTATACGGAGGATTAAACCAGAACGATTACCTCTTTATTAAGAATATGCTAGAAAAAGGGAAACTCGTGATTGGCGAATACAATATGTTTAACGCCCCCACCAACGCACTAGTAAGAAGCAAAACAGAAAGTTTACTAAACATCATATGGCAAGGCTGGGCAGGCAAACACTTCTCAAAATTAAACCCCAGCAGTTCTGATGGTCCGCCCGAATGGATGAAAAACCTGTATGAAACACAACATCTTGACGAATGGCCAACCAATGCTGGAGGAATAGTATTAATAAACAATGATGGACACATTGAACTACTTATTGAGGAACAGCATCTTAATAAAAACCTGCCCACAATAGAAACGGAGCAAAACATAGCCAACCATTTGGGAGTTAACGTAAAAGTTCCGTTTGACCAATGGTTCGAGTTTATTTCGGCAGAAAACAACATTACGCTTGCAAACCTATGCATTGATGTAAATGAACAGGGGCTGGCGAAACTCGAAAGCCTTGGATTGCAACCTATTATTCCTGCGGTTATTAAGGGTTCGGAGGGTAATAATTTTTACTATTTCTGTGGAGATTTTGCCGAAAACCCAGTGAGCCTTTGGACGGCTAAACTATGGGGCGGACAAAGGATTAACCACATATTATATTGCCGAAAAAACTACGCTCGAGTAAAGTTTTTTAATGAGTTCTACTCTCCACTAATCGAACGCATACTTCTTGAGCAAACAAGTAAATAGTAAATAGTTTGAACAAGAAACTAGGTGTAAAAGGCAAAGCATAGAAATATTTCCCTAAATTGCCCCACACAACAAATATCTATATGGAATTGAAAATTGATGGTACAGAGCAGCTTTATCTACATAACGATAAGCTGGAGAACGTACAAAGCACGATTATTGTGGTACCAAAGGATGCAAAAATTGTGTATGAGGTTATTCGAATAACCAAAGGCGTGCCCCTTTTTTTTAACCAGCATATTAACAGGCTACACCAATCGCTTGCACTCTCAAACCTCCCCGTAATTAACGATAAAAATCTAAGGGTGAGCATAAAAGAATTACTAAAAGCGAACTACGTGAGCGAGAAAAACTTGAAAGTTGTTGTATATTTTGCAAATCAGCAGCCTGAAGTATACGCTTTCTTTATTCCGAGCCATTACCCACCAGAGCAAGCATATAAAGATGGTGTAACGGTTAAACTGTTAACAATTGAAAGGCTTCGCCCAAACGTAAAGTTGGAAAACCCAACTCTTCGAAAAACAGCCGATGGCATAATTGGCGGCTCGAATGTTTACGAAACCCTTCTGGTAAATGATAAAGGGTACATTACGGAAGGTAGCCGGTCGAATTTTTTTGCAATTATCGACGACAAAATAATTACCCCACCAGCCGGCGATGTGCTTGAGGGCATTACACGAAAAATGGTTATTAGCCTAGCAAAAAACAACCAGTTGCCAATTGAAGAAAGGCCAATACATACAACCGAGATAAGCCTTATGAGCGGTGCATTTATCACGGGCACCTCGCCAAAAGTTTTGCCTATTACGCAAATTGAGGAACACAAACTTTATCCAATACCTAACATTACTACTCAGTTACTACTGTTTTACAATGAGCTTACACAAACCAACTTGGAAAACGAGAGCGAATAGTTGCTATATTTGTACAACCAATAACCTTTAAATATTATTATGTTATGAAACATTTTGCTATTCTACTAACCATTCCTATTCTATTAGCCATGACGAATTGCACCCCAAAAGGCAAGGCTCCAGAGGGTAGCCCAATTTCAAAACAGGAAATTGAGCAAACAATAGAGACACTTACCACCCAGTATGGGGCAGACCAAGCCTTTAGAATTGAACGAGGAGTTAACCAGGTGGCCAGCCTTTGGCGCGAAAGCGATGGAACAAACCAAGATTTTACAACATTTTGCGAAGAAAAATTTATTGCCAACCCCAACGATTTAGATATTCTTTTTGGCAAACTATCCGATGCTTTCGAAGTTCTTAACGGCAACTTACTACGAATTGGCAAAGACCTTATGCGCCCGTTACACCTTGAAATGGGACCAATAACCCCAATCGATATGATGTTTGGTGGGTTTAACGTATCAGCGCACTTATCTGAAGATTTATACTCAAGCAAAATTGCTTTTGTAACTGCGCTAAACTTCCCTTTTTATAGTCTGAACGAAAAAACAGAGCTAGGTCCAGAATGGACACGCAAGCAATGGGCATATGCCCGCATGGGCGATATGTTTACATCGCGAGTGCCTGCCGAACTACAACAACAGTACTCAAAGGTAAGCACCGACGCCGATGCGTACATTGATAACTACAATGTGTATATGGGAAACTTGAGGAGCGAGAACGATGAACAACTCTTCCCTAACGATATGAAACTTATTACGCACTGGGGACTTCGTGACGAAATAAAAGCACAGTACGCTAATACTACCGATGGGCTAGAGAAACAAAAAATGGTTTACCAAGTTATGCAACGCATTGTAGACCAATCGATACCTGAATTAGTAATTAACAGCAACGAGTATATTTGGAAACCCATTTCAAATGAGGTTGAAAAAGACGGAGAGAAAGTAAACGCAAAGGCAGAGCCCAACACACGCTACAAGCAAACCATTAATCTTTTTAGCGCGATACACCAAATGGATGCCTTTTACCCAAATATGCCAACCTTTATTCAGCGCAGGTTTGAGGATAGCTACGAAATACCTGTTGAGGATGTGGAAGACCTATTTATTAAGGTTGCCTCATCCGAAGAGGTTCGCCAGGTAGGAAAACTGATAAGCCAAAGACTTGGTAGGCCGCTCGAACCATTCGATATATGGTACGACGGATTTAAATCGCGTAGCAGCATATCTGCTGAGGTGCTTGACAATGCTGTAAAAAAACGTTTCGCATCAGCAGAGGCTTACCAGTCCGAAATTCCAAACATACTTACATCGTTGGGTTGGAGTAAAGAGAAAGCAGATTTTTTCGCCTCAAAAATTAGGATTGAAGCAAGCAGGGGCGCAGGGCATGCATGGGGCGCTGAGGGTCGGAACGACTTTGCCCTTTTAAGAACCCGCATTGGCGAAAACGGCATGGATTACAAAGGCTTTAACATTGCAATGCACGAGTTTGGACACACGGTGGAGCAAACCATTACCCTACATGATGTTGACCACTATATGCTTCACGGACTACCCAACACAGCATTTACCGAAGCGCTAGCCTTCGTTTTTCAGAAACGCGACCTTGATGTACTAGGTATAAAGGACAACAATACTGAAAAAGAACACCTATTGGCCCTGGATAACATATGGCAGTGCTACGAAATTATGGGCGTTTCACTGGTTGATATAAATTTATGGAGATGGCTGTACGAAAATCCAAATGCTACTCCTGAACAGCTTAAAGCAGCAACAATTACCATTGCCAAAGATGTGTGGAACAAGTATTTTGCCGATGTTTTTGGCTCAACAGACGAGCCCATTTTGGCTGTTTACAGTCATATGATAAGCAACCCGCTTTACCTTTCGGCATACCCCATTGGCCATCTTATAGAGTTTCAGCTAGAGCAACACATAGCCAACAAACAATTTGCCAACGAAGTTCAGAGAATATTTGAGCAAGGTAGGTTAATTCCTCAAATTTGGATGAAAGGAGCCGTTGGTTCGCCGCTATCAATTGAGCCCACGTTAACCGCAGCACAAAAAGCGTTAGAGGCTTTTAAAAACTAGTCTCTTAATATCATTTTAGATGTTATAACCCTTAAAACAAGGCTGAGCTGATTGAGTCTCTCTCAACCAGCTCAGCTTTTTCAATAAAAAGCGAACCATAATGCAATTCACATTCGTACTTGTAAAACCAGCCGTTCCCGAAAATGTAGGCGCAGCCGCCAGAGCCATTAAAACCATGGGTTTTAATGATTTCAGATTGGTAAACCCATGCAACTACAAATGCGTTAAGGCGCAAATGCTTGCCCACGGTTCGCACGATATTCTAGATGGAGCCAAAGTATTCAACTCCCTATCGGAGGCATTAGCCGACATTGATTTTTCAGTAGCCACATCGGCAAAGCAACGCTGGGTAAAAAAGGATGTGGTGTTGAGCCACGATTTAAAATTGTTTATTAGCAAGAGAAAAGATACTGTAAAATCGGTGGCAATAGTATTTGGTGGCGAGGAATCGGGCCTATCGAACAGCGATATGACCCTTTGCGATGCGGTGGCTGCCATTCCATTGCCCCAACCCTACCCCTCGCTAAACCTAGCACAAGCTGTAATGGTTTTTGCTTACTCTCTGATGGATTTCCAAGTACCTATACCCGAAAAACCTGCCGATGGGAAAGAAAACGAGGGCTATAAACCTTTAAAAAATAGGGTTATAAAAGTTCTCAACACCATCGGGATACCCTCCTCATCTTTAATTTACGGCAGAATACTTGAACGCTTTGGGCAAATTACCGACGATGATGTGAACCTGCTACACTCGATATCGGCTGCGGTTATGAAAAAACTGGAAGAGAAGTGAGATTAGGTTGAGGTTGAGATTGAGGTTGAGGTTGAGGTTGAGGTTGAGGTTGGAGTTGAGGTTGGGGTTGGGGTTGAGGTGAAAGTGGTGAGAAGTGAACAGTGAGCAGTAAGTTGCGGGTTACGAATTACGAGCTTGCGAAGCCGAATAATCAACGCAAAACGTAGAACATAAAACACGGACACAATCTGTGCTAATCTGTGGAACCTGTGGACAAAAATAACAACCTGCTCAAATTTACCTTCGGTGAACTCGCAAAAGGCGCTTCGTTTTGTTATCCCTGGGCAACAACAAGATTGAGATTATAATGGCAGGGCTAACGCTCCTTTTTAATAAATTTGAATTTGGAATCGTTTAGGTCGCAAATACAAACAGAACTTACCACTAATAGACCGACACAGGGACAGCCTGAACCGTGCGGAGTTCGGTTACTACAAGAACACACAAAAAGAAAACACAACACGACCAGAACAATTTATGTAATTCAAATTATTAAAATACCCTGATATGAACAAGCATAAAAACACCAGTTTTTCGGTATATTTCGTAAAAAATTGGTTAAAAAATAATACATTTACAAAAAAAGACGGTTTTAAATGTTTGGAATTGTAAATCAAAGTTTAGCATCTCTCAGAGCAGAGCCTTTTGAAAGAAGTGAAATGACTAGCCAGCTTATTTTTGGCGAAACATTCTCGATTCTAGAAAAGCATAAAGAGTGGATTAGGGTTAATGTTTTACACGACAACTATGAGGGGTGGATAGATAAAAAATTGTGCGAGGTGATAGACGAGGAGCAGATGAACCTACTTACACTTGAAGGTGCTTCGATGCTAGCTACATGCCTTTTTTCTACAACCAAAAAAGGTTGCGAATACCCAATAAAACTTTGCCCAGGGTCGGTTTTGTACAATTTCGATAAAACTCTGGGGACTCACAGTTTGGTAAATGAAACGTACAAAACATATAGCACCCCCTGTGCCAACGAGAATGATAGTCAAGTCGACATTCTTTTAGATACACTAAAACCCTTTATGAACGCACCCTACCTTTGGGGTGGCAGGTCGCCATACGGGGTTGATTGCTCAGGGCTTGTTCAGGTAGTATACAAAATAATGGGTTACAAAATTCCGAGAGATGCTAGCCAACAAGTACTATATGGCAATACCATAGATTTTATTAACCTGACAGCACCCGGCGATTTAGCTTTTTTTGATGATATTGAAGGGAACATAGTGCACGTTGGAATAATTTTGCAAGGGAATAAAATTGTTCACAGTTCGGGTTACGTGAAAATCGATTTGCTCGACCAACAGGGAATATATTCAGCAAGTGAAAAGAGATACACCCACACGCTTAGAGTAATAAAAAGATTACTAAGTTAGCAACATAGCATTAACGCGCTTAACCCTAAACACGGACGATAGGAGCATACAAAACCATTGGCACTAAGTAAGCAATATGCTTACTACTTGCATTCAAACATCGAGCCTATGATTAAACATCAAATATTAATAATTGTAATCATTGCAGTTATAGCAGTTTGGATAGCGTTTAGAAGAAAAGGGGCGTCGGAAGATAATGAAAAGCCCAACGAATAGGATAAGAAATATGAACTATACCTACCAATACCCCCGAATGCTAGTAACGGTTGATTGTATTATTCTGCTAGAAACTCCCAGCCAACCGCTACAAATACTACTGGTAAAACGAGGCAATGAGCCCTATAAAGATTACTACGCACTTCCGGGAGGGTTCCCCGAAATGGATGAACTGCTGATTGATGCTGCAAAGCGTGAGTTAGCAGAAGAAACGGGCTTGATGGGGGTTGAATTAAAGCAACTCGCAGCATTCGATGCGCTAGGTCGAGACCCTCGCGATAGGAATATAGCGATAGCATTTTATGGGTTTACCTCTCCAAAAAATTGCACATTACAAGCTGGTGACGATGCTGCTGAAGCAGAATGGTTTGCAGTAGATAAACTTCCTGAGCTAGCCTTTGACCATACGCAAATTATTGAACTTGCGCTTAGTCGAATTGAGGGGTAGCTTTTGCTTACTAAATCAACAAAAATAGTAGACCAACTATTTATAATGTTTGGGTTATTGATAAAGGCTTTATTACCAACACAGCACGACACCAAGAAAACTTCTGTTTCGTACTATCAAATTCGGCCCCTTCATACAAAAACTCTGCAGTTGCCTTAATAAGAAAACCTGTACCCATCGAATGAAATCCTTCAACCCCCCGGCTTCCAAGTGTTAATTGTACTTTCTTATTTTTAGCAATATTCGCCCCTGTTACCCTCATTCCTCCTACGGGGATAAGTAAATTCCCCTCAGTTGTTATATGAATGTAACTATTCCACGTGTTAACCACGTGGGGTTCTACAACTCCCTGTGTAACAATGGACACTACTCCTTCATTTTTAAGAACTTCGAGCATTTTCGAAGGTATCTCCATTTTAAAGCCTCCTAATAATTAAAATTACTCTACAAATTTATTAGTCGTTAAATATTTTTAATGCCCATACGCAAGTATTGCAATTGCTACTATAGAAAGGGATATACCAATCCAGTTAGTTCTGGTAGGATGCTCTTTAAAGAGCATTAACCCTATAAATACGTTAATAAGCACAACGCTAATATTATTTATTCCAAATAAAATTGAACCCTGAAGCGATACTCCCGTAATGGGGTTTACGTAGTTTAGGGCCGCAATCATAAAATACATAGAGCTAAAATTTACCAACCCTAGAACAATACCGATTATCCAAGTTTTTTGTCGTTTTAAATCGAGTACTGCCGGCTTATTAAAAGGGAGCAGTGCAAAGCCTACAATTCCTGAAACGGCAAATATGGAAGAGTTAAAAATAGAGTTCATATCATCGGTAACAAACGTAATTTGGGCATACTTCATTGATGAATCTACTAAGCCAATACCTATAAAAATAATTAGGGGTAAGTAAAAACCTTTGCTAGCTGTGGTATTTTCTTTTTTGTAAACAGTTAATAGAACGGCGATAAGCGCTAGCACAATCCCCGTAATTTTCACGCCGTTTAAAGAGTCGTTTGCATCAATATATATTGAAAAAAAGATGGGGATAATTACCGACATTTTTGATGCTACAGTAGTAACGGCAACTCCTGCCCGTTTAATACTTAATGCTAAAAATCGAAAAACGATGATGCACAGTGCGCCCAACATTAGCATAAATACTATATTCCCAAGATTTAGAGAAAACAAGGGTTTTATGTTACCCCTTGCCACAAGGAGTCCTAAAATGCAAGCTGTAGCATAATTTACAAGGATTGCGCTAAACGGGTTAACTTTTAGATGTTCGGCAATTTTGAAAGTGACCAGAACAGCAGCCGAAAAAAGGATGCAAAGCAGAAGGAGTATCATCTTTTTTTTACAAAAATATTATTTTTTTAACGAAGATTATGGGGAGTGGAGAAATATTTATAGTGCTAAAACTCACCAAGCATCATTGCTTCTATCTGAGCAGCTATGTCATCTTTGTTCATTTTCAGCTTGAGATAAGAGTGATTGGAACTGATTCTTTCAACCCAAATATTTCCGCCAGTTTCATCGAGCAAACAAATGCCATTCTCAATTCTATCCCAAAAAACTCCTATCCCTTTTCTTACAGCATAAAGAACTGCGGTTTGGTCGAAAGTTGAGCTGTTCAATATTTTTCCTCTGTAGAATTCTTTTACCCACGGTGCATTTTCGCTAAAATGCTTATAACCAACGTAAAGCGGAGTTTTATGATTTATATTATTAAAAACCTCGCCCGTTTTTATGGCCGAACCTAGTTCAAACCCAATAAAAGTAATAGGGGTGCTAATATTTTGAATAACATACCGGGTAACCCCAGGCATACCGCCATCAAAATTCCACTCATTTTCTCCTCCGGGAAATTGACCGCCCATTACTACAAACTCTTTTATTTTTTTGTTAATAAGTTCTTTACCGCTTAAGTCCGAAATCGTGTCGCCTTGAGATTTAATTAAATTTTCGACGTTTTTAAGAGGTCCAATGGTGATAAGGGTTATGCTTTTATCAGGGCTTTTACTAAGTATCTCTCGGTAAAGTACTGTGGCATTGGCAACACTTGCATAATCGAGTTTATGGTAAAAGTTATCGGCAATTAGCTTAGTATAGTTCCAACTTTCATAGTAGGTATCGTCACTTCGAGCACCAATTGGTATATTTGGGTGATTGTAAAAATGGTTTATTGCGTCAATGGCCGAAACGGCATATTTTTCAGTAGACCAGCACATAATTGCCAACAATTCACACTCGCCCCTGTCAACAAAGTGATGCAGCATAGCCAATGCTCCCAAGTCGTCTGCATCGCCACCAATATCTGTATCGACAATGATTTTGACTTGAGAAAACACATTAACTGAAAATAGAAAAGTTAAGTTACAGAGTAATAAAAGTTTTAGTTTTCTCATTTACAGTAGAGTATGTGTTATTAAATGAAAACAACTTGTTATTGATTTCCCCATTCTACAAGAAATAACGCAAGCACTCAAAAACAAAAAAAAACTGTCAGAAATTACAAAACCATACCAGCCCCAACGGTAATATTGGTTGCCTCGTCGATAATAATAAGGCTTCCCGTTACCCTGTTCTGCCGGTACGAGTCGAAAAACAGTGGTTTTGTGGTACGAATATTTATGCAAGCAATATCGTTTAGCCCAATGGTTTTGTCGTCGTAAACTTTTTCGAGCGTATTAATATCAATTTTATATTTAACCTCCTTCACCATACATCTAACATCGTTCGATGTGTGCTTTAATGCGTATTTTGCCGATGGGTTAAGCGGTTTATCGCTAAGCCAGCAAACCATCAAATCGATATCCTGACCAACGCTAACGCCATTTTCAGCAGGCACTAGCATACACCCGCGACTAACATCTAAATCGTCGGTAAGGGTAACGGTAACCGATTGTGGCACGCTAGCGGTTTCGAGTTTCTCTTCATGAAAAACGATAGATTCAATATTTGAAGTAAAACCCGAGGGCAGAACCTTAACCTTATCGCCTACCCTAAATGTTCCGCTGGCCATACGCCCTGCATACCCTCTAAAGTCGGGAAATTCGGCTAATTGCGGACGAATAACATACTGAATAGGTAAACGGGCATCAACCTGATTTTGGTCGTTGCTTATGTACAAATTTTCGAGTAAAAACATTAGGGTTGGCCCATCATACCAAGGCATATTTTGTGAACGCTTAACCACATTATCGCCCAACAATGCCGATATGGGTAAAAATCGAACATCTTTAAGGTCTAGGTTAGACGAGAACTCAAGGAAACGTTTCTGAATTCGAGTAAAAACCTCCTCGCTAAAATCGACCAAATCCATCTTATTAACACAAACAATAACATGCGGAATACAAAGCAACGAGGCTATGTAGGCATGGCGAATGGTTTGCTCAATTACCCCATGCCTAGCATCGATAAGTATTACTGCGGCATTGGCTGTTGACGCTCCCGTAACCATATTGCGGGTATACTGTATGTGCCCAGGCGTATCGGCAATAATAAATTTACGCTTTGGTGTATGAAAATAGCGATAGGCCACATCAATGGTAATACCCTGCTCGCGCTCGGCTCTAAGGCCATCGGTTAAAAGTGCCAGGTTTACGTAATCCTCGCCTTTTTTTAAGCTTGCCCGCTCAACCTCTTCCATTTGATCCTGAAAGATTGCTTTTGAGTCGTATAGTAAGCGGCCAATAAGTGTACTTTTACCATCGTCTACGCTACCTGCGGTTGTAAACCTAAGTAGCTCCATATCAAGATATGCTGAATCGTTACCTGTTGTATCCATAAGTGAAAAATTATTTTCTTTCAAAAAAATATTGTTTAGAAATACCCCTCAATCTTTCGGTCTTCCATTGCTGCCTCGCTGCGCTTATCATCGGAGCGGGTACCACGCTCGGTGGTTCTAACAGCGGCTACCTCTCTAATAATATCGGTTAGGCTGTGCGCGGCTGACTCAACAGCACCCGTACATGTGGCATCGCCAATGGTTCGAAAGCGCACTACCTTACTCTCAACTTTTTCGGTATCCCTAATCTTCATAAAAGGAGTTTTAGCATACAGCACCCCATCGCGCAAAAATACCTCACGCTGGTGTGAAAAATAGAGGTTAGGTATGCTAATATTCTCAAGCAGAATGTATTGCCAAATATCCATTTCGGTCCAGTTGCTAATGGGGAAAACCCTAAAATGCTCGCCCATACTTTTTCGTCCGTTAAAAATATTCCACAGTTCGGGACGCTGGTTTTTGGGATCCCATTGTCCAAACTCATCTCGATGTGAAAAGAAACGCTCTTTAGCCCTAGCCTTCTCCTCATCGCGCCTACCACCCCCCATAGCACAGTCGAACTTATGCTTTTCAATGGCATCTAAAAGGGTGACTGTTTGTATACGGTTGCGACTGGCATTAAAACCTTGCTCCTCAACAGCCATACCGCTATCAATTGACTCCTGAACCGAGGCCACAATAACGGGTACACCCGATTCGGTTGAGAGCTGATCTCGAAACTCGATGGTTTCGGGGAAGTTATGACCTGTATCAATATGCATTAAAGGGAACGGTACCCTTGCAGGGTAAAAAGCCTTACGGGCCAGATGAAACATTACAATTGAATCCTTTCCGCCACTAAAAAGCATTACAGGATTCTCAAACTGAGCCGTTACCTCACGAAGAACAAACATTGACTCGGACTCTAACTCACGTAAATGATTGATTGTAAACTGTTTCATAATAATACTATATATAACTAATGATTATTTACTCTAGGATTAAACAACAAAATTATAAAAAACGTTTAAGTGTTGACTCAAAAAGAAGGTCAACCATTTGATCTACGGTTTGCTCAGACGCGTCAATTCTGATGCTGGGGTTCAATGGGTCTTCGAAAGGTGACGAAACGCCAGTAAAATCTTCTAAAATCCCAGTTTTGGCTTTATGATACAACCCCTTACTATCACGCTGCATACAAACCGAAAGAGGAGTACAGATATGTACCTCCAAAAAATTATCCGACCCAATAATGCTTTTAGCCTGCTCACGAATTGCTATGGTTGGCGAAACAAAAGAACAGATGGCCATTACTTTAGAATTTACCACAATGCGAGCCATTTGGGCTGCCCTTCGAACATTTTCGGATCGATCGGCAAGCGAAAAACCTAAATCGGAACTTATGGATTTACGAAACTCATCGCCATCAATGGTAACAGCGGGAATTCCTTTTAGTGCCAGGTAATTATACAGAGCATTGGCCAAGGTGGTTTTACCCGATGAAGGCAAGCCTGTTAGCCAAACTACTTTTGAAATGGTCATCCAATTTTTGTTTTAACAACATACAAATATAGCATTATTAATGCTTGCTGAAAATTTTGCCAAGCACAAAAAAAGCGGGAGTGTGGTACTCCCGCTTTGTTCTAAAAACAGTGTAAGTAGAATTAATACTTAAAAATGTTATCGCGATTAACCTTTTCAACTGGGCCAAACTTCTTGCTTAGCTCGTTAAAATTAAACACCTTTTCGTTACCAAGAATAACGTATGTTTTAGGCTGATTCTTAATATACTTCTCGTTAAAAGCAATCACATCGTCAATGGTCATAGCTGGAGTAGTTTCCCAGTACATTTTTCGGATATCGCCTGTATACCCCATCCTATCAGCATTCAAATAGCTAAAAATAACGCTCAGTTTTGTAATACGCTCATTACGAATACCGTTCAGGATTGACTCTTTAGCCAAACCGAATGCCTTATCGGAAACAGGCATATTATTGTACAAATCGTCGAAAGCGGTAAAAGCATCAACAGCCTTATCATTTTGGGTACCAATAAAACCAATATTCATAAAAGGCTCATCGGGCTTGTTAGGTGTACGATAATATGAGTATGCTGTGTATGCCAAACCTCTTTTTTCCCTTAGTTCCTGAAAAACAATTGCGCTCATTCCTGAGCCAAAATAGTTGTTAAACAAGTTAATCTTGGGAAGCAGGTCGTAATCGTAATCAACGCCACGACTTAAAAGCTGTAAATTCGATTGGTTTGCATCGTAGTGTGAAAATACTACCCTATTTTCAGAAGTTTCTAACTTCTTAAAATCGTAAGCGGTAGGAACTTCGACAAACTCTGCGGGTACGCTATGAATGCTCTCAATAAGTAACTTAAGACCCTGAACAGATGATGGTCCGTAGTAAAGTATTTTGTGAGGATAAGTCGATAAACTTTTAATCTTACTTATTAACGTTTCCGATTTAATATCTTTCAACTCGTTGTTTGTTGGCATACTATTAAATGGCGATTTGGGGCCATAGGTTGCGTAGTCAACCAATCCAGAGAATATTGCACGCTGATTCTGCATTGAGTTAATGCGCGAGCGAAGCTCGTTTTGAATGTAGCTGGCAAGTGCCTCTTCGTTAGGCTGGCAATCGGTCATTAACGATTCGAGTAGCCTAATAGCAGCCTCCTGGTTATCGCTTAATCCGCTAACATAAACATACGTTTCGTTGCCTGATGAGAATACGTTAAACGAACAGGCTAGCTTGTAAAACTCTTGCTTAATTTGCTCAGCAGTAAACTCAGAGGTACCAAGGTATTTAAGGTATCCCGAAGCAAGGTTAAGCCAGTTATCGTTTTCGGTTCCAAATGGGTAGTAGTAGTAAAGCGAAAACGTTTTATTCTCAACATTCTCCTTATGAAGAATTTCGAGATTAGTTGTGGTTGTTAGCTTATTCAAATCCTTCTCAAAATCGAGGAATGCAGGCTCAATTTCAGCAACCTTACGCTCTTTAAATGATTTTAGATATTCCGATTCCACATCGCGGTTAATGTGTATTGGTGTAATTGAAGGCTTCTCAACAAGTTCGGCTTCGGGAGTTCCCTGACGCTTGTAAACTACAGCATAGTTTGTGTTTAAATGCTCATTGGCAAAGGCAATTAATTCATCCTTTGTAATTTTTCCAAGCTCATCAATATATGAAACAACGTCTTTCCAATCAATTTCATTAATAAAACTGCTCGACATAGTCCAAGCCCTACCCGAATTGCTTTCAAGCCTACGCATTTCGTTCAATTTCAGGTTATTGATTGTGGCATCAATCATCCAGTCGGGGAAATTTCCTTTTTTCAAAAGGTCCACCTGCTCCAACAAAATATCCTTAACCTCCTCAAGCGTTTGTCCGCCCTTGTTCATTCCGTAAAGGTTAAGCATAGAATAATCGGATAGTTTAGACACGTAAGCACCAGAACTTAGCGTTTTTTGCTGAAGGTTTACGTTAAGGTCGATAAGTCCGGTTGACCTATTGGAAAGCATCATGCCCACCATATCGGCCATCATAGCCTCGCGACTAGCTGCGCCAGGAAAACGGAAACCTACACTAACGCGTTCTGCTTCAAGCCCAATAACCTCAGCAACAAGAGGTTCTTCGATTGGTTTCTCGGGTTCGAAAGTAAATTCTGGAACCTCTTTTCTCTCCAATTTACCAAAGTGCGCATCAACTATCTTAATAGCCTCATCGGGGTTAAAATCGCCCGAAAGGATAACAGCCATATTGTTAGGCACATAGTAAGTATCGAAAAAGTTCTTTATATTTATAATTGAAGGGTTTTTAAGATGTTCAGCCTCTCCCAAAGTAGTTTGCTGACCGTATGGGTGGTTGGCATAAAGCAGGGCATAAAGTGCCTCACTTGCTTTGCGACCGTCGTTTGTAAGCGACATATTCTTCTCCTCGTAAACAGTTTCTAGCTCGGTGTGGAAAAGCCTAATGGTTGCATCGGCAAAACGCTCGGACTGGATAATGGCCCAATTCTCAAGCTGATTGCTTGGCACATCCTCCATGTATACCGTAAAGTCGTTTGATGTTCCGGCGTTCGTTCCTTGAGAACCAATTGCGCTCATTAGCTTATCGTACTCATTAGGGATGGCAACTTTTGACGCTTCGTATGAAACGCTATCGATTACTTTGTAAATCTCGGCACGTTTGGTTGGGTCGGTCTCATTACGATACTCCTCAAAAAGCGACTCAATCCTATCGAGCATTGGTTTCTCCTTTTCCCAATCGAGAGTACCAAAAGTGGATGTTCCTTTAAACATAAGGTGCTCAAAGTAGTGAGCAAGCCCAGTAGTTTCGGAGGGGTCGTTCTTACTACCCACTTTTACAGCAACATACGCCTGTACACGTGGCTCGTCCTTGTAAACGCTCATGTAAACTTTAAGCCCGTTATCGAGAGTATAAATTCTCGTATTCATAGGGTCATTGGGAACGGTTTTGTAACTATACTTCTCGCATGACGACATTATGCCGGCAAGCAAAGGAAGCATTAGCAACATTAAAATCAGTCTTTTCATTTCAGATTGGTTTAGGTTAAAAATTAAGTTGTTTAAAAATGGATTAAAAAATATTGTAACTATCTAGAGTACCTGTTTTAGCTTAAAGTTAAATAACTGAGACAAAAAATTAAAAACAAGGTTAAAATAAAGGAAGTATTGTTGTACTATTTTACCCTATAGCGAAGTAAAAGTAGGAAAAAACTGGAAGCGAAGCAAATAATTCCCGTAATGCCTTTTTGAAATCGTAGTGTGGCTGCAAAATTAGCAGGAAAGGCGGATTAGCATATACAACTACAATGGTAAAGTAAGACCCATTTAGCTCGTTTTTCTATACCATTTTACCGCAAAAAAGGTGAATGAAGTTGCTATAGCAGCGAGAGCATATAAATCGGAGCTAATATTATGAAAGGAGGATCCCTTTAGCATCACCATTCTATTTATCCTGATTAAGTAAACCATTGGGTTAACCAGATTTATTTTCTGTGCCCATTGGGGCATACTTTCAAGTGGGGTAAAAATTCCGCTCATCAGTATAAATACTACCATAAAGAAAAAGGCTACAAACATAAACTGTTGCTGGGTTGATGAGTAGGTTGAAATGAATAGTGCCAATCCGAGCACAGCTATAAGAAAAATAGCCGAGCAGAAGAATAGAAGACCAATACTCCCTTGAAACGGAACACCAAAAACTATCCGGCCAATTAGCAAACCAAGGGCTAGGTCGAAAAGGCTGATAATAAGGAAGGGAAACATTTTTGCAATAATGAATTGATGCTTTTTTATTGGGGTAACATTTATCTGTTCAATAGTACCTGATTCCTTTTCTTTTACAAAATTTATACCTGCCAAAAGAAATCCGATAACCGTAACCAGAATTGCAAGAATACCAGGAAGCATAAAATAGCTGTAGTTGAGCATTTCGTTATACCAATGCCTGCTTGTAATGCTGATTTGCGGCTTACTAAAACTGACAAGCGGAACAGCGTGCTGGCTAGCAATATTCATATTAAAATTCTGAATTACCCCATTTAAGTATGCCAACGAGAGTTGTGCGGTTGTTGCATTAATAGCATTAATTGAAACCATAACTTTGCTAGGCTCCCCTACCCCAAGGTTTTCTCCAAAGTTTAACGGGATTTGCAAAACCATATCACATCTATCTTCCTGAAGCAGGGCATTGGCTTCCTTCTCGGAGAATGTGGAATATTTAATTTTGAAAAATGTGGAAGCTTGGAGTTGGCTTACCAACTTTCTGGAATCGGCAGACATATCCCTGTCGATAACACAAAGATTTACATTTTTTATCTCGAAGGTTACAGCAGGAACCAGTATGAGCAGTTGAATCAATGGAACCGCAAAAATTGCTTTGGAGATAAACTTATCGCGAAAAATTTGGATAAACTCCTTTCTAATAAAATATAGTATTGTCCTCATCCTCTATTTATTACACTCATTTCTGGTTCTACTCTAACCTAATTTTAAACTTTTTTACACTCAATCCTATAAAGATGGCAGTCATTACGATTAGTATCAGCGTTTCTTTCCAGATATATAAAAAGCCTGTGCCCTTAATCATAATGTTCTTAATAATTACTATAAAATACCTTGGAGGTAATATCAGTGTAACTATATTATAAATCTTGGGCATATTCTCAATGGGAAATATAAACCCAGACAGAACTATAGTAGGAAGCAGCAAGCCAACTAATGAGATAAATATTGCCTGCTGCATAGTTTTTGAAACGGTAGAGATGAATAAACCCAACGATAAGCTCATTAGAATGTAGAGCATGCTTTCGGCAAGCAAAAGCAATAGGCTCCCTTTAACCGGAAGGTCAAACACTAACCTCGAAAGCAAGAGTATGACTATTACGTTAACAAACGAGAGAATAAAGTAAGGCACTACCTTACCAACAATAATTTGTATTGGTTTTAGTGGCGAAACCAGTAGAACTTCCATTGTACCAAATTCCTTTTCGCGCGTTATGGTAATCGAGGTCATTAATGCGCAGATAAGAATTAAAATATACGCTATAACCCCAGGTACAAACATAAAATGGCCCTTTAGCTCAGGGTTGTAAAACATGCTTACCTCCGACTGAACAAGAAACTTGTCTGTACTGCCATCGGGCACAAACTCTCTGTTAAAATCGTTTATAATGGCTGACGCGTAATTGGTGATGAAGGTTGCAGTATTGGGCTCCGACCCGTCTGCAACGATGCTTATGCTGGCCTTGCCATTGCTCGTTAAATCACGACCAAAATTCTCACCGAAGATTACAACCGCTTTGGCTTTGCCTGACTTCAAAACTTCATCAATATCGTTGTAACTATACAGGTTATCGGTTCTTCTAAAAAAGCCAGAAGAGCAAAATTTCTCTGAAATTTTTTGGGTAACCTCATCTTTTGATAAATCGAGAAAAGCAATATCTGCTTCTTTTATTTCGGTACTTACCACGAATCCAAAAATGAGTATCTGCGCCGTTGGAATACCAAACAGAATGATTAGCGTGCGGAAATCTCTGAAGATATGCAGAAACTCTTTTTTCACAAATCCTATAAATCGTTTCATACTTTAGTTCCTATTTGGTCGGGCAATTTTCACAAAAACCTCTTCAATGGATGATGCGCTATACTGGTTTTTTAGCTCAGTGGGCGTATCGAGTGCTACAATTTTACCATCGTTCATAATGGATACCCTGTCGCAATACTCGGCCTCATCCATATAGTGAGTGGTAACAAAAACGGTAATACCCTCTGATGCTGCTTCGTAAATTAGCTCCCAGAACTGTCGTCGGGCTATGGGGTCAACACCTCCTGTGGGTTCATCCAGAAAAACAATTTTGGGCTCATGCAGAATGGCCACAGAAAAGGCAAGTTTCTGCTTTAACCCTAGGGGTAAAGTAGAAATGAGCCTATTACCGTACTCCTCAAAATGAAGTCTTTTAAGAAGGTCGTTGGTGCGTTCCTTGATAACCTTTTTTCTTATCCCGTAAATTCCACCATAAAGCATAATGTTCTCACTAACAGTTAGGTCTTGGTACAACGAAAACTTTTGGCACATATAGCCAATGCTCTTTTTAATTTTCTCTGGATATTTTTTAGCATCAAAACCTGCCACAGTAACCTCGCCCGAAGTTGGTTGTAATAAACCCGACAGGATTCGTATTGCAGTGGTTTTTCCTGCTCCATTTGCGCCTAAGAAACCAAAAATCTCACCTTCGTACACATCAAAATTCAGATTATCATTGGCCACAAAATGCCCAAATTTTTTAACCAGATTTTTGACTGAAATTACTTTCCTGCTTGTCATAAACTTAATTACTCGTATTTTTTAAGCGTCTTACATCAACTCTAAAAACCTATCCTCAATTCCTGCTTTAGTTTCGCTAATGGTAGCATCAGCAATGCCACAACTTTTAAGATACTCTGGCAGTGAATTATCAAATATGTTATCAGTAAAGGTTATGTGCACAGAATCGCCAAAAGGGTAGGCTGTATCAATTCCTGGGAAAACCCTCAGCGCTTTGATGAGTTGGTACTTTTCGGTGGCTTTAACGCTAAAAAGCATCTTTGTAAAACCATCCTTAACCCTTTCAGGCTCATCAACAAGCATTATTTTTCCGTTCTGTATAAGCGCCACACGATTACACCGCATGGCCTCGTCCATATAGGGTGTAGATACAATCACCGTTATATTGTGTTGTCTTAAATTTTTCAACATCTCCCAAAATTCAGCACGCGACACCGCATCAACACCAGTTGTTGGCTCATCGAGAACGAGCAAAGAGGGCTTATGGATTAGGGCACACGAAAGAGCCAATTTCTGTTTCATTCCTCCTGAAAGATTTCCAGCCAGCCTCCGTTTAAAAGGTTCGATGTGCGAATATATATCAGAAATTAGGTTGTAGTTTGCCTTAACGGTGGTACCGAATACAGTTGCATAAAAATTAAGGTTTTCCTCGACTGAAAGGTCCTCATAGAGGCTGAATCGACCGGGCATATAACCAATTTTCTTGCGCAATTCCTTATAACCGGAAACAACATCAAGGCCAAGAACAGTCATTTTTCCAGCATCGGGCACAAGCAAAGTGGTAATAAGTCGGAATAGGGTTGTTTTCCCTGCACCATCGGGTCCAATAAACCCGAATATCTCACCCTCATTTACATCAAAATTGATATCGCTTAAAGCCTGTACGCTTCCAAAGCGTTTCTCAATTCCTGATGATTCAATTACTTTATGCATAATGTTAGAAAATTGCCTCTCCGGGCATCCCCGATTTCATTGTGCCATCGTTACTCACATCAATTGTTACGGCATATACAAGCGTTACTCGCTCCTCTTTTGTTTGAATTATTTTAGGTGTAAACTCAGCCTTTTCGGCAATGTGCGATATCGTTCCTTGAAAAGTTTTATACCCCGTTTCCCCATCATCTACCCTAACTGTACATTCCCCGCCAATTTTAATGCTTCCCAACTGTGCTCCGCTTACATAAACCTTTAGCCTTATTACCGACAGGTCGGCAATTTTAGCTAACGGTCTGCCTGCTGCGGTAAGTTCACCTTCCTCGGCATATTTTTCGATTATAGTTCCATTAAGTGGGCTTTTAACGCAACTCCTATTAATTTGCTCATTTAGCGTAGCCCTCTTGGTTTTATAAACCGATACTTCTGCCTCAACTGACACCTTCTGGGTATTATTGGCCACTATTTGTTTTTGCAGCACGGCACGCTGACCAACTAAATCATCGAATTGCTTTTGGGTTGCCGCTTCATTTTTAAGCATGCTCTCAATTCGGCTAATGTTAACATTCAGGTTGGCAATTTGCTGGTTCAAAATCTCATTCTGCCCATTTACTGAACCTATACGAGTACCAATACTTTTGATTCCTGCATCTATTTCATCTTTTTGCAAATGAAACATGGTGGTATCAATAAGCGCAATTTGTGCACCCTTTGAAATTTCCGAACCCTTTGCAACATCAAATTTCAGGATTCGCCCACTTGTTTCTGAGGATACAATCACCTCGGTTGCTTCAAAAGTTCCATAGGCATCGGCTTCGTCGCCATTTCCAGAGCACCCTGTAAATAGGATAATTACGGCAATGGCTATTAGTCCAGTTCTCATATTATTACTTTTTATTAGATTATTTCTTTCCCACAGATATTGTAAAACTCTATTTTTGACTTCGCAAGGTTAATACTGTGAATTTCATGATTTATTAAGGTTTGCTTTTCCGAGTTAAGCTCATTTAGGTACTCAGTGGCAGTTATTGCACCATTTTTGTACTGCGATTCGGCCGTTAAGCTAATTCTTCTTCGCAACTCAATCAGCTGCCTATCGGCTACAATCAACGATTCTAGATTTAGAATTTCGGTGCTTTTCGCGTCAATAAGCCTTTCAAGATTATCGGTTAAATCGGTCTTTCTGCTCTCAATCATCTTCTGCTGAAGCAAAACAATCTGCTTGTCGTTTCTTACCTTGTTCCAGTCGAATATATTCCATTTAACACCAGCCCCAACAATATAAAAGGGTGCAAACTCATCTTTAAAAAAATTACTCCCCGGCGGATTGCCATACCCAACAGTAGCAAATCCAAATGCCTTTGGTCTTTTCTTACTTTCTAATAGTTTTATTGATGCATTTAGCTGTTCCTTTCTGAGGTCGAAAACTTGCAGTTCGGGGCGTAACATTTCAACCGATAGCTCTGCCTCTGTTTCGGGCATCAAAATTTCTGTTGAACTATCAATATCAACTCCAATAAGGCTCGAAAGTAACTTTAGCAGTAAATCTTTTTGCATCGTATTTTCAGCAACCTGCTGCTCAATCTTTATCTTTTCGCAGGTTAGCACATCAATATCCGACTGTAATAACATACCACTTTCGTGCGCCGAGCTAAGCGAAGCGATTCGCTTGTCAATAATTTCGAGATGGTTTTGCAGTAGCCCCTTCTGCCTATCTATAAGCAGCACGCTAAAATAGTAGGTATTAATTTGGCTTCGGAGCTTATATAAATCTACCTCCGTTTGCTTTTCGTTGATAATATGCTCTGCTCTTTCAACCGCTTTTGCACTCTTTACTGAGCCGCCATCGTAAATGGTTTGGTTAATATCGAGTGTAATTTTATATTGCTCGTTGGGTAATGGCTTGATAAGATTAGAGATTCCCGGTATGGGGAGGGAGCCCATAACCTCCGATAAATCCATAACAGATGAGTTGTAAACAAAGCTGCCATTGGCATCGAGAGTTGGGAGCCAACCCTTTGAGAGATTCTTATCCTTTACTTGCCAAATTTGATTGTATATCTCCTTGTCTGCCGATATTGGAGCCGACGCATATGCTTTATCATAACACTCTTTAAGCGTTATGGAATTTTGGGCGTTTAGTTTACCCAAACCCATTGCTAAAAGGATAAAAGCCAATAATAAATATCTATTCATTTCTGTAGTTATTACGCTAACCAATTGTATTATTTTTAATTGCATTAATTACAAAATCTGCAACATACTCTTTGCGTTGTTCTATATAATTATCAAAATCATATCCTGTTTTCTCAAATACACATACAATCAGTTCCTTAGCCATAAACGGAAAGCCACTTAGTGCAAAAATGGAAGTAATTAGTTGGGGTATATTTTCTCTAGTAATACTATACCTTACTAATTCCTCTTTGTGTAACAAATTAAGTGAGTCCCAAAATTTATCAATTTCCAGTTTCTCAATAAAACTCTTTACAATTTTCGGATTGCGGTTTATTTCATTTAGAAAAAAAGGCACTAACCTAGGGTTTTGTTGAAGAAAAGACATATGCTCACTCACAAAAAGCCTTATTTTATTCTCCAAAGTGAGTTTTTTCTCAAACATCGGAGCAATTTTTTGAAATAACTGTCTAACAATCACTTCGTACACTGCAGTAAACAGTCGCTCTTTTGTTCGAAAGTAGTAATGCAATAACGATTTATTTATTCCTGCACGATCGGCAATTTCCTGCATCCGAGTACCGGCCATCCCCTTTTCAATGAAAACAGCGGTAGCTGCTTCAAAAATTTTCTCTTCCGTTTGCTTATCCTTTTCAGTCATCTTGTTTACAGGGTTTTATTCCGCTTTGCAATTAATTTTCAATGTTTGACTAAATGGTTAAACCAATTGGTCAAATGTAGATATTAAAATCGGAATAGACAATATAAACAAGCAATATTTTTTTAGTGGTAAGGGGTAATTATAAAAAAAAGGTGCCCCGAAAAGGCACCTTTTTTTCTTCAATATTTTACGTTTCTTAAATCTACTCCTCAGGTACATCACCTGCAAGCTGTCCGTAAATACTCGCAGTTAAACCCAAAACTATGGGCATTATTAAAACTACCACAATGTAACCTAAAAAGTTCGACAACAAACTTAGCAATGAAAATACTATCAAAATGCATATTCCTACAACCAATTCCGCTAAAAACATAGTCCACTTATTACCATAGGTAAGGTTATTACTAAGTTTAAGCGCCTCTGATGCACCCATGCCTTTGTCAACAACTAGCAATGTTGATAAGCTATAGGCAATTGAAAGCACCATACCAGGGATGAGCAGAAAAAGCATAGCCGGAAAAATAATTAGTGACCTTAGTCCTGTAACTAAAAAAAACTCTCCCATAAACTTATAGTATTTCTTGTCGAAAATTTCAAGAGGCGAAATTATCTTTCCTCTACTTATTGCAGCCGGAAGGGTTACAATAGCGATAGTTGTTCCAACATTCACGTAAGGAATCCAAATGGTTAAAATCCAAAGAACCAAACATCCAATCAATGATGGGAAATTTTTCAAACCGAGTGAAACTGCATTTGAAAGAAGTTGTCCAAAATCCAATTTTTTCTCCATAGTTTTAAGATTAATTAGGTTTAATGATTAAACTTTTAAAAATAAAGAAATAATAGGACAAAAACAATACGCGGCTAAAAAATGCCAACCCCTCTTTCCCCATTTTCAGTGGCAAACGCCCTAAACATTCCCAAGGAATTAAAAGAAAGATGCACATTTCCCCATTTATCAACTGCAATAATACCACCCTCACCGCCTACAGCCACAAGTTTTCTCTGAACCACTTCATCTGCAGCCATATCAAGTGAAAGTCCTTTGTACTGCATTAAGGCTGAAATATCATGTGCAACGGTGTAGCGGATAAAGAACTCGCCGTGCCCAGTTGCCGAAATGGCACATGTGCTATTGTTTGCATAGGTTCCTGCCCCAATTATTGGCACATCGCCCACCCTACCATACCGTTTATTGGTCATTCCGCCAGTTGATGTTGCAGCAGCCAAATTACCCTCAATATCGAGGGCAACACAACCAACCGTACCCATCTTTTTATCACGCTCGAGTGCACGCTGCAATGCTTGGTAACTTTTTTCGGTATAGAAGTAGGAACTATCAACAATTTCGATTCCATTTTGCGAAGCGAAAAGTGACGCCCCCTTGCCTACCATCAGCACGTGAGGGGAATTTTCCATAACCCTTCGAGCAGCAGAAATAGGGTTCTTAATATCGCCAACACCGGCAACAGCGCCTGCTGTTAAATCCTTACCAAACATTATGGCCGCATCGAGCTCATTCTTGCCGTCGTTGGTAAATACGGCACCACGACCGGCATTAAAAAGTGGGCAATCCTCAAGGTAGTTAACCACCTTTTCAACTGCATCGAGACTGGACCCGCCATTTTTAAGAATATCCTCGCCAATTGCTAAAGCATTTTTTAGCTCGGTTTCAAGTTCCTGAATTTGCTCATCGGTATAGTTATCAGGTGTCATTGCGCCAGCCCCTCCGTGTAATGCAATTGCCCAATTGTTAACCTTTGTTTTTGATGCTGGGTTGCATGATACAAACAAAAATAAGCCGAGCGCTAAGGCATAAAAAAGTTGTCTGGTTTTCATATTACCTAATTTTAAAGTGTTTTATATTGATGTTTTCATATTCTGTGAGAAATTAGAACGGAAAATCATCCACATCGGACTCTCGAGGGTCGTCGCTAGTTTCCTTTGGCATTTGTGCCACCTGGTGATTAACATTTCCATTTACAAAAATTGCTTTGTATGGTGTGGTAGGGCATGCATACTCGCAAGCACCACAGCCTATACAAATATCTTCATCAACCTCGGGTAGCAGTAAACCATCCCACGGAACCATATGTACGGCTTTGGTTGGACAATGCTCTGAGCAAGCTCCGCAATCGGTTCTATCCACGCGAACAATACAATTGCCCATATGAAATTTCGCTTTGCCAAGTTGCGTTCGTTTTTTTGTGTCGAGCTCTAGCGGACGAATTGCGCCCGTGGGGCAAATATCACCACAAAGAGTACACTCGAAATTACAAAAACCCGAATGGAAATCCATGTGAGGCTGTAGCAAGCCCAACAAGCCATACTGGCTAATTGATGGTTGAATAACATGGGTAGGGCAAACCGTAACGCAAAGGTGGCAGGCGATGCATGCGTTTAAAAAATCTTTTTGATTGTCGGACCCTGGCGGAGTAATGGGCGCCAAGCGGCTGTTAGGCCGATGCCCAGCTGTTGACTTACCCAATTCGGGGTTGCTAACATCTAATCCTCTCCCTTTTCCTTGGGCAATAGACTTTAACGATTTACCTAGCAACGATGCCCCTACCATTAACCCAGTAAAGTTGGCAATAAAGTTTCGGCGCGAGGGGTTTGGACTTGTTACCGACACCGTTTTGCTGCCCGAATATGCAAATTTGTAACCAATACCCCCCTCCTTGCAACTATCAACACAATTATAGCACGCAACGCATCTGGAAAAGTCAATCGTTTTTTCCTTAATATCAATACAGCTTGCCTTGCAGCTGCGAGAGCACCTATTACAAACTGTGCACACATTTTCGTCGATTGTTAACTTAAAAATTGAGTATCGCGAAATAAGGCTAAGAAAAGCACCCACCGGACAAAGAGAATTACAAAAAAGTCGGCCCCAGCGCCAAGCAACAAAAATAAGGGGTGCAGTTAACCCAGCAACTATGGCAACTCCTTGCCAAGGCACACCTACAAAATCGACCTTATGAAGCGCATAGCTATTAAAAATACCCAGTATGCTAGCTAGCACATTGTTTGCACTATAATACACTGGCCTAACTAAGTTCGAAAAAATTCTACCTGCAAAGCTGTACGGGTCCAGCGTGTACAGTAAAAATACCGAACCCGACAATGCTAAAATAATAACCAGGGAGAGCACCGAGTATCGAAGAATATTAAGAGGCTTTAAATATTTATACCTCTGCTTCTTTATGCGAAATCTGGCAATAAAATCCTGAAAAATACCCAGAGGGCAAAGAACCGAACAGTAAACTCTTCCAAATAACAAAGTGAGTAGAGAAACAGCTATAAAACCCGTGGCAAAAATGCCGCCAACCTTAATAAACTTAAGTAATGAAGGGGTGAACTGTGGATATAAAAAGCCACGTATAAAGCCTTCGGAAAAGGTATGAGAAAAGTCGACAAATATGAATACAAAAAATAAAAAATACACCAAAGCTAACAGCCTGCGAAGCCAACGTAGCGAAAATAACTTTTGCATAATATACTATGTTATACCCTTAAACGTTCAATATTTAGCTCGTCTAAATTCATATTACCCACACCCATTTCGTGAGCCATTTTAATATGATTCACCTCCGAAGGTTCAACTCCGAATATTTTTGAGGCTGCGGAATCGGCGGCAACCATATCGGTTGAAATGATAAGGGTCTTTTTCATAACCAAATCGGCCTGACTAACCCCACGAGGACCATTCTGAGTCATAACCCTGTACGCATCTACAATATTGAGGTCGGGTTTACACCACGTGCCAAAATCGGCTATACACTGATGCAAATCGTTGCGATGCCAATAGCGCCTATCCCACACAACGCCCATAAGGTTTTTAAGGCATACGGTAATCTTAGCCGAGCTGTGGTGCTTAAGAATTGGAACATTAATAAACACATCGGAGTTTAAAATAAGCTCGTGTACCTTGACCTCTTTAAGACGCTTGCCATTGGGTATTGAAACAGTTTTGTAGTAATTCTCGGTATTACCTGGCACAATTTTACCTCCGGCATTTTTCACCGCATCTTCAATGCCGCTGTTGGCATAGCACCGGTTCCACGTATCGCAGGTATTGTCGAAAACAAACACATCTTTGGCACCCGCTTTTAAACACTGTTTAACTAGGTGCCCAACCAGCTCAGGATTTGTGTCGCCACCCAATTCGGGAGCGGTATCCCAGCCAATATTGGGTTTAATAACAACCGTTTGACCACTCTTTACAAACTTGCCAATGCCTCCCAATGCAGCAATGGCCTTATCGAACATTGGAATGGGCTCGCCGCCCATAACAGCAACCAGGTCGAATGGCTTGCTAGGGTTTGATTTGCCAACGCCTGACAAGGACGCAGCACCGCTAACCTTTAGGAATGCTCCGGCTAGCAACCCTGCACCTAGCCCTTTTTTCAGAAAATCTCTTCGCTTCATACCTTAATTGCTTATTATGATTTACAAGATAATTCGGCTTAAATATACAAAAAAGACGTAAATACTCATATATTTGCATTAATACGTTACAAAACTGCAAGTAAAAAGAGTGGTAAAATACCTTAAACGCTAAACGATACTATTATGACTACTATGCCCATAACCACAAGAAAAACCATAGCATACGTTTTATTCGACATTTTTGCACTGGCTTTTATTTACCTTATACCCACCATTTCGCATATGCTCAGCTTTCCGCTGTACCTGATTGAGCCAATGCGAATTGCACTAGTTTTGGCACTAGTTCACACCACAAAGCGAAATGCATATATTATCGCCCTCACGCTTCCGCTTTTCAGTTTTCTAGTTTCGGCACATCCTGTGTTTTATAAGATGCTACTTATTTCGGGCGAGCTGGTTTTAAATGTTTGGCTATTTTACTTTCTATTGAAGAGAACCAAGAATGCCTTCGCATCAATACTTAGCTCAATTATTTTGAGCAAGGCCCTTTACTATGCCGTAAAGTTTATTGCCATAACCCTTATTCTTAAAACAAGCGAAGTACTTGTGGCCACGCCTTTCTACATTCAGGCTGCTACCACGCTGGTATTCAGTGTTTATATTGGCTTTATGTTTAAAAAGGGAATGGGTAGGGTTGATAGTTAACCGAAGAGTTGACCTGCATTTTCATCGATTTCCATCAACTCAAACTATGGAATTTATTTCTCGCAAAGGCGTAAAGATATGGAACACTGATGAAACTGATTAAACTGATTTTCACTGGGGTTTTGTCCACAAATTACGCAGATTAGCACAGATTATTTAATTGTCCACAGATTACACAACTGAGCGCCCTTTGCGAATTCACCGAAGGTAAATTTGCGCAGATTGTTTTATTTCGATGATTAATCGGTGACTTCGAGAGCCTCTGTCACCATCCTGCTCACTGCCCACTACTTTCTCCTCAACCTCAACCTCAGCCTCAACCTTAACCTTAACCTTAACCTTAACCTTAACCTTAACCTCATCAACCCATCACATCACCCTGCATTCTCGTCAATCTCCATCAACTCGAGCCATCGTTCGCCCTTGGTATCGAGCAAGCTGATTAAATCGGCAATGCGCTTGGCTTGCATAGCTAGCTCCTCGTGGTGTAGCGTTCCGCTGTTAATAAGCTGCTCAAGTTCTGCCTTCTCGTTCTCTAGCTTCTCAATCTCGTCGGATAGTGTGTCCATCTCCTTACGCTCGGCAAAAGTTAGCTTACGAGGCTTATCGGTGGCTGGTTTGGGCTTTGGTTTTGCAACTTCAACCTTAGCTTCCTGCTGCTGAATACGCTGCTGCTCATTTTTCCAATCGTAGTAGTCGGTATACGAACCCGGAAACCCGCTAATTTCGCCATCCCCTTCAAAAATAAGCAACCCGTCAACCACCTTTTCGAGGAAGTGCCTATCGTGCGAAACGGCCAATACCACGCCCGGAAAGCTTTCGAGATAGTTCTCTAAAACGTTAAGCGTTTCTATGTCAAGGTCGTTTGTAGGCTCGTCGAGAATTAGGAAATTTGGACTACGCATAAGTATGGTAAGCAGGTAAAGCCTACGTTTTTCGCCCCCACTAAGCTTATTTACGTACGCATTTTGCACCTCGGGGGCAAACAGAAACATATTCAGAAATTGCGATACCGAAAGGGTTTTCCCATCGCCAAGCGTAACCACTTCGGCCACCTCGCGGGCAACGTCAATTACCTTCATATCCTCACGAATAACCATCCCCTCCTGTCGGTAGTACCCAAACACAACGGTTTCACCAACCTCAATTACGCCCTTATCAGCCGGTATTGATTGAGTTAGAATATTAATAAAGGTAGATTTTCCTGTTCCATTATCGCCCACAATACCAAGGCGCTCGTAACGATTAAAGGTGTACGAAAAATCTTTTAAAATGGTAATATCGCCAAAGGATTTATGCAAGCCCTTTGCCTCAAGAATTTTTTTTCCTAACCTAGCGGCACCTACTTTTATTCTAACATCGTTGCTACCAAAACGTTGAGAGGCCTTCGTTCTAAGCTCATAGAATGCATCTATTCGGTATTTTGCTTTGGTAGTTCTGGCTGGCGGAGAACGCCTCATCCAGTCGAGTTCCTTTTTTAGCAGGTTTGATGCTTTATCAACCTGTGCACTTCGGGCCTCAATACGCTCCTGTCGCTTCTCTATATAGTATGCGTAGTTCCCTTTATACCAGTATAGCTCCTTGTGGTCAAATTCAATTATATCGGTACACACCCTATTTAAGAAAAATCGGTCGTGCGTAACCATCAGCAGGGTAATTCGGCAAGTTTTCAGAAATTCTTCGAGCCACTCTACCATCTCAAGGTCAAGGTGGTTGGTGGGCTCGTCGAGCATTAAAAAATCGGGCTCGTTTATAAGGGCCGCTGCAAGCGCCACACGTTTTTGCTGACCGCCCGAAAGCGTGGTAACCGATTGGTCGAGGTCTGTAATTTTAAGCTGGGTAAGAATTTGGCGTGCTTTAACATCAATATCCCAAGCGTTATACTTCTCCATAAGGTCCAGCGCCTCCTGCATATCGTGCTTACTATGCGAAGCCATTGCTTTTTGATATGCCAAAATTGCTTCGCCTTTGTGTTCACTTGATGCAAACACGTTCTCAATTATTGACTTTTGAGGGTCGAGAATAGGATTTTGGTCGAGATAACCTAACCGTAAATCATTTTGCCAAACAATGGAACCCGAGTCCTTCGACTCGACCCCTGCAATAATTCTGAGCAACGTGGTTTTACCGGCTCCATTACGAGCAATTAGCCCCACGCGCTGGTCTTTACCAATGGTAAACTTTAAGTTGTTAAAAAGAACCAAATCGCCAAACGATTTGCTAATATCTTCAACCTGAAGGTATGGAATCATAGTAACAAGTATCTATTAAGAGTGAAATTAGCTGCTAACGCCACCATTTCATAAAAACGATGAGCACGAGTCCAAAAATTTCCAGACGCCCGAGTAGCATATTTAGCGTTAGAAGCACTTTCCCTAAATCGGGAATTAAAGCAAAATTTGAGACCGACCCCACCTCGCCAAACCCTGGACCAACCGTGCCAATGGTTGCTGCCGAGGCCGAAAAAGCCGTGGTTAAATCAACCCCCATAGCGGTAAGGGCTAAGCCATTAAGAAAAAGGATTACGATATACAGCACAATAAACACCAGAACCGAATCAACAACATCATCTTCAACAACTTGCCCATCAACCCTAACAGGTATAACCGCTTGCGGATGCTGAAGTTTAAGCACTTGTCGTTTTAACGATTGGTAAAATATAACTATCCTATCAACTTTAATACCACCAGCGGTTGACCCGGCGCAAGCACACTGAAGTGTAAAATAAATAAGAACCATAATTGAAAACGAGGGCCATAAGGTTGTATTGTATGTGGCGTAACCTGTTGTGGTAGCAATTGAAACAACCTGAAATGCACTTTGCCTAAGTGCCTGCAGAAACGTGTCGTATGTTGAGCCCCAAGCATTAAAAGTTACGACTAAAATACCAACTAAAATTGACAATCCATAAAATTGTAATATTGAGGACTTGTACCACTTGTTATTTTTGAACGTAAACATTGAGTACAGAACTCCAAAATGCATACCCGCCAAAAACATAAATACAATTACTACAATCTCAATGCTTATGCTGTTATAAAAGCCTATGCTAGCATTCTTTGGCGAGAACCCTCCGGTTGCAACCGTTCCAAACGAATGGGTTATGGCGTCGAAAAAATTCATACCAAAAACATACAGCAATATGGTTTGCGCCAGGGTAAGCCCTAGGTAAACCATAAGCACAATTCGAAGGGTTTTATTGGTTTTATAGTGAAAATTTGTTTTAGCCAATGGCGACATTTCGAGCCTCGATAGTGACATTCGAGCCTTGCCAAGCGCTGGCACAATTATTAGCATAAACAGAATAACACCTATCCCTCCCAGCCAATGGGTTGCCGACCGCCAAAAAAGTAATCCTTTTGGCAGCGCTTCAACATCATTAAGTATTGTTGAGCCTGTTGTAGTAAACCCCGAAACACTCTCGAACCAAGCATTAGCAAGCGAAAATTCGCCTCCCCAAAGTAAATAGGGCAACATTCCGAAGAAACAGATTAGAAGCCAGCTGGATACCACAATAACGTACCCCTCTTTATGCGAAATTTGATTTGATGCTGGCACAAATATAAATGGGAAAATACCGATAAGCGCAGTAAGTATAGTACTAAGCAACAATGGAATACGACCACTGTCGGCATTAATAACCGAAATTAAAAACGAAACGAACATTAAGCCCGAGCTAAGTAGAAGCACAAGGCCTATATAGCGTATAATGATATGTGAGCGCATAATAAAAAACTTACTTCCGACCAGAAGTCTTAGTGAGCGAAATTAGGTTGACGATTGACTCTTTAAGTTTATAAAACTCATCCTTTGTTTCAAGAGGCACTTCAAAAGGTTTGCGAAACTTAATAAAATCGTTAATACCCTTTGTTAATCGCAAAATTGGCGACACAAAATAGTGATGAACCAAATACGTAAATATTAAGGTAAAAATTAGGCTGGTAATAATAACTATTAAGCCAGGCAGTGATGCGCGCTGTGCGCTGGTTTCGAGAAATGCTGCTGATTTCGACAAATCCTGCTGGTTAATCGTTATCAAGTTTTTAACGTGCTCGTTTACCTCTATTAGCAAGGGGTTAGTAACACTAATGTAGCTATTTATCGAGAAGTTTACATCGTTGAAATTGGCTGCTGCACAGGCATAAAACTTCTCGTATGAAACCCTTACCGAGTCCACCTGCTGATGCTCACTAACCAAGTTCAAATTGTTACTGGCGCTATCTAAATTAGTTCGCAAAATCTTGTCGGCCCTGCTAAACTGCTGCCTTGAATGAATAGAATCTCCAGAAATCTTAAAAAGCAAAGCATTCTCCTGCTCGTCCAGCGCATCAAGCATACTCCTAGAGTAATCAATGCTTTTGTAATTATCGTGTATAAGCCCTTTAATTGATTTACCTAGCTTAGTAAGTTCAAAAACCGAAATTGCCCCCGAAATAAAGAGCATTGAGGCCAGTATAATAAAGCCAAGCATCATCTTTGTTCGAATACCCATAGCCATATATTTACCACAAATGTATTAAGTTAAATTATGATAATCGAAAATACACAAAAAAAGTTGTACAAATTTAGTTTTATGCGCAAGTTTTGTAAATTGAACGTGTCAAAGCAGTAACAAGTTTGTAATTCCTGTTTTACAATCAATATCATCGAATGACCGACAATGAACTCATAAACGATATACTGAAGCACAATAGCCATAAGGCTTTTGAAGAGGTTGTGAACAGGTATCAGGCGCTGGTTATAAAAACGTGCCGAGGGTTTGTACACTCCTACGCCGATGCTGAAGATATTGCCCAAGAAGTGTTTATTGAGATTTACCAGTCGTTAAGTACCTTTAGAAGCGAAGCGAAGCTATCAACCTGGATTTATCGGATTGCTGTAAACAAATCGCTAAACCATATACGCAAACAGCAACAACATAAAATACTTCAAAGAATTGAAGATTTTTTTACATCCAAAGACGAACTGACGAAACCCAGAGATATTGAAGACCACTACACCCCCAGAGCCGATGATAGAATTGAACAGGAGGAGAATAAAAAAATGCTTAGCAATGCCATTAACAAGCTACCAAGGAACCAACGAACAGCCTTCGTTTTAAGCAAGTACCAAGATTTAGCGTATAAAGAAATTGCTGAGGTTATGGAACTAACCCTATCGTCGGTTGAGTCGCTTCTATTTAGGGCAAAAACGAATCTGCAGAAGCACTTACTAAAGGAAATGCAAAAATAATTTGAATTTGGCGCAAGTTTTAACAAAAAGCTGTGTCTAACTAATTAAAGGGAAGTAAAATGAACTGCAAAAAGATAAATATTGATTTTCTAAATTTTTTAGATGGCAATCTTAGCGAATCAGCGCAAGAAGCTACTAAAGAACACTTAGCCAAATGCAGTGATTGTAGGCAAAAACTCGAAAATTTAAAATCGGTATACACAAGTATTGAAACTGAAAAAGATGAGTTTAAAGCGAACCCTTTTCTAGCCTCGAAGGTTTGGGCAAAATTACAGGATGAGCATATTCCTTCTGCAACGCCCATTATAACTATGCGCAGAACAACAATAGCATCTATTGCAGCAGCAGGAATAGTACTAGGCATAACCTTAGGAGCACTTTTTAATACGTGGGTTTCAGAAAGGAACAGCTACGAACAGATTAACAGCTGGACACAGATAGCAGAAGAGTACCTCCCCAACGAAGTATTTTCGCCCTACGATAATTTAGATACCAACGAATAAAACCAAAACTATGAACGCCACAACAAAAAATAGATTAATAATAGGAACCCTGGTTTTATCAGTTGCCATAAACCTTGCCATTGTTGGCACAATGTGGTTTTACAAACCTAAACCAGCACCAAATGCTCCATTGCAAAGCGAAATAAGAAGAACCAGAGCAAATCATTCGCAAATGATAGCCAACAACCTAAAGTTTAGCGCAGAGCAAGAAGAGTTATTTGAAAAGATGAGAGCCGACTATGCCGAGCAAACCCGAAATATTAAGATTGCGCTAAAAGACCATTACAGTTTGATAATGAGCGAACTAAGAAGTAATGAGCCTCAACGAGAATTACTAGACAGCTTGGCTCACGAAATAGGAAGACTACACGTTGAGCAACAGCAAGCAACCATTACCCATTTTATTACGCTTCGCGAGGTTTGCTCGCCCGAGCAATACGACCAATTACTGCGAATGTTTACACGAGGAATGCAAAATGGGCAACGAAAATTCGAATTAGAACAACGACGCCTACACCAAAACAGGTCGAACAATAGACGGAACAGAAGAGTAAACGAATAAAAATTTTACTAGCGTAATAAACAGTAATTAATCAAAATGTATAAACTAAAAAAACAAATATTGCTATGAGAAAATTAAAACTATTTGTGACTGTAGCCATAGTGGCCGCAGCGCTAACCACAACAACCGACATTTTCGCACAGCGCGGACAGGGTCGAGGGTATGCAAACAATGCCGTTGGTCAGGGCAGGTTCTACGCCAACAGAACGGGCACAATGGTTAATGATGCCGATAGGCCATACTACAGTGGACAATGCATCCTTAACTTAACCCCTGAGCAGAACGAGAAAATAACGCAGCTTAGAACCACCCATTTGCAAGATATGACACAGCTGCATAATGAGCTTAACGTGAAACGTGCACAGCTAAGGAGTTTACAGGCTGTTAATAACCCTAACCTAAACGAGATAAACAGTATTATTGATGAAATGGGCGTTATTAGAACAAAAATTCAGAAAAGTAGCGCTACCCACAGGGCTAGCGTTGCAAGCAACCTAACCGACGAACAGAAAGCAGTATACAACACCCGTAGAGGAACTGGAGCAGGCAGAGGTGCTGGTGTAATGGGCAGAGGCGGAAGAGGTGCCCGTGGCGGCCGAGGTGGCGGTATGGGTGGAAGAGGAATGGGATGTGGAATGGGATGGTAAAAAACACTTATAATAAAAAAACCTCGCTTTGGTAAGCGAGGTTTTTTTATGCTGTTACATCACTATATTTACAATTTTATTAGGCACAACAATAACTTTTTTTGGTGTTTTACCTTCGAGGAAGCGTGCGGTTTGCTCGTTATCAAAAACAAGTTTTTCAACCTCATCCTTTGGAAGATTTAAAGGAATTTCAAGCGTAAACCTAGTTTTTCCGTTAAACGAAATGGGGCAAGTGAACGAATCCTCAACAAGATATTCCTCTTTAAATTCTGGCCACTGCGCACTAAAAACACTCTCGTTATGCCCAAGCAAATGCCACAACTCTTCGGCAGTATGCGGCGCATAGGGCGCAATAATAATGGTAAGTGGCTCAAGCACCTCGCGCTTATTACATTTTAGGTCGTTAAGCTCGTTTACACATATCATAAACGCCGAAACACCCGTGTTAAAGCTAAATTTCTCAATATTATCGGATATCTTTTTAATGGTTTTATGAAGAACCTTTAGCTCGCTGTTGGTTGCTGGCTCATTGCTTATGCAAAGTTCATTGTTAGCATCATGCGCAAGGCGCCATAGTCGGCGAAGGAACTTGAGAACCCCATCAATACCATTGGTATCCCAAGGTTTCGACTGCTCCAACGGACCAAGGAACATTTCATAAATACGAAGCGTATCGGCTCCATACTTCTCAACAATATCATCGGGATTTACCACGTTGTACATACTCTTACTCATCTTCTCAACAGCCCATCCACAAACATACTTATCATCTTCAAGAAGAAAACGGGCATTTGAGAGATGAGGCTGCCACTCGCGGAATTTATCAATATCAAGTATATCGTTCTCTACAAGGCTAATGTCTACGTGAATTTCATCGGAGTAATGCTCGCGACCGGGAATATTTTTTGATACGAAGGCAGAGAATTTTTCGATATGCCCTTTTTCAACAAAAGCGGGAACATCCTTACCCTCAATGGCCTCTTTTATGCGATGTAGCACCTCTTCCTGTATACCCATAAAATCTTGAATGGGGATAAGAAGCAGCTTGTACCCTTTTTCGGCTGCAAGCGCTTCGTATGGTTCTGCCACTTTTTCGAGCGACTGCTGTTTCTTAACCTCGATAAGCAGCTTGGCATCTGGACTGAAGAAGTCGAATTTACTGTTACCAATTCGGTAATTACGAACAAATTCAACTCCCAATTTTTTATCCTTAAGATGTTCCCACAGAACATACTCGGCCATTTTCTCGGGATTTATTCGGTACACAAAGTTGGAGCGTCCCTGAATCATTCCTTGGTTAACAAGCTTTTTAAATGGCTCATTTTTACAAACATACCCAAGGTCGAAAAGAAATTTATTCCAAAATCGCGAGTAAACCAAGTGACCCGTTGCGTGCTCGGTACCACCAATATATAAATCCACATTCTCCCAATATTCGTTGGCTTCCTTCGACACCAACTCCTTATCGTTCTTAGGGTCCATATACCTAAGGTAGTATGCCGATGAACCGGCAAACCCAGGCATGGTGCTTAGCTCGTAGGGGTAACCTTCGGCCGTTTGCCAATTCTTAGCACGACCTAAGGGTGGCTCGCCCTTTTCGGTGGGCAAGTAAGCATCAACCTCGGGCAGTTCAAGGGGTAGCTTATCCTCATCAATAGTGTAGGGCATACCATCCTTGTAGTAAACTGGGAAAGGCTCGCCCCAGTAGCGCTGGCGACTAAAAATAGCATCGCGCAGACGATAGTTGACCTTGCATCGACCAAGACCCTGCTTCTCAATATTCTGGTTTATGGTGCTAATAGCCTCCTGAACCTCAAGGCCATTAAAAGTATCGCTATTAATTACAATCCCCTCCTTGGCATCGTACGATTCGGTCCAGGTTTCGGGGTCGGTTGGGGTTTCGCCCTGCTGAATAACCGTTTGCACAATGGGCAATCCGAAGGTTTTGGCAAAAACAAAGTCGCGACTATCGTGGGCAGGAACCGCCATAATGGCTCCAGTGCCATAGCCACCTAACACATATTCGCTTATCCAGATGGGAATTTTCGTATCTGTAAATGGGTTTATGGCGTAGCTACCAGTGAACTGACCTGAGACCTTTTTAACCTCCGTTTGACGCTCACGCTCTGTTTTGCGCTTGGCCATAGTAATATACTCCTCAACAGCCTGCTTATGCTCGGGGGTGGTTAGCTCGCTAACCAGCTCACTTTCGGGTGCAAGCACCATAAAGGTTGCACCATAAATTGTATCGGGACGAGTGGTAAATACCAAAATACCATTATCAGAACCATCAACCTTAAAAGTAACCTCAGCACCCTCGGAGCGACCAATCCAGTTGCGTTGTATCTCTTTTAGCGAGTCGGACCAGTCGAGCGTATCCAAATCATTCAGCAACCGCTCGGCATAGGCAGAAATGCGAAGGCACCATTGTCTCATTTTGCGCTGTTCAACTGGATGACCACCACGCACGGAGCAGCCCTCCTTTACCTCATCGTTGGCCAGTACCGTTCCCAATGCAGGGCACCAGTTTACCATAGTATCGGCAAGGTATGCAAGGCGATAGGCCAGCAATATTTCCTGCTGCTGCTTTTCGTTCATGCTACCCCACTCATTAGCAGAGAAAGGTTCAACCTCGCTACAAGCTGCATTAACCTTAGCGTTACCATTCTTCTCGAACTCAGCAATTAGAACCTCAATGGGCTCAGCTTTTTGTGTGGTATTGTTGTACCAATGCTTAAACATTTTCACAAAAGTCCACTGGGTCCAATGGTAGTAATCGGGACTGCAGGTGCGTACCTCGCGGTCCCAATCGTAGCTAAAACCAATCTTATCGAGCTGCTCTCGGTATCGTTTTATATTTATTTCGGTGGTTATGGCCGGATGCTGACCCGTTTGTATGGCGTACTGTTCGGCTGGCAATCCAAACGCATCGTAGCCCATGGGGTGAAGCACGTTAAATCCTTGCAAACGCTTATAGCGCGAGTAAATATCGGAAGCAATGTACCCAAGTGGATGCCCAACATGCAACCCTGCACCCGATGGGTATGGGAACATATCGAGAACGTAAAATTTTGGTCTGGATGTATCAATATCAACCTTATAGGTTCTGTTTTCTTTCCAGTACTGTTGCCATTTACTATCTATTGCAGAGAAATTGTAATCCATAAAGCGTTGGTGTTGTATAATTTAATAAGAAGATGCAAAGATATAAAAAGATGGGGATTTGCGAGTATTTGGATAGAACAGATTGTTTGGGTTAGGCCATTGAATATCCCTGATTTAATGGGTTGTTTTTGCAATATTTTTTCCTGAATAACAAAAAAGTAACCTATTTGCATTATGCATTTTGTGATAAAGTAAAGTATTACACAAAAAACAATACTGTATATTTTACCCTAATACACTAGCATCCGAAACTTTTCAAAAATAGATAAAAATAACTCTGTATCGCCCTAGATACCTTGTAAAACAAGAAATTATCCAGAAAATAAGTCCCTTTCAAAAACAAATTCTTTTTGCTTAATTAA